>DASZGF010000034.1:0-5063 GCA_035939115.1 Binataceae bacterium (SeqCode) | reverse complement strand
ACTTATGAATCGGACCGGGGCTCTCATGCTACGCGGCGAACTGCGACTCAAACAGGGACAGACAGAACTGGCCGAGACTGACTTCCGCGAGGCTATCGAGGTCGCGCGCAATATGGACGCGAAAGCGCCGGAACTCCAAATAACGATGAGCCTCGCGCAGCTGCTTGACAAACAGGGCCGCCGCGCCGAAGCCCGCACGATATTGGCCGACATCTACGGCTGGTTCACCGAAGGTTTCGATACGGCCGACCTCAAGGATGCCAAAGCATTGCTCGACGAAATGGGTCATTAACAGGATATGCGCGGTCGAGTTCTCCGATTGCCCGCGGCCCGTCTCTTCTCCACCCTACCGTGCGAACCGGCCTTTGCACCAAGGTCTGGGCAGGAACCCTTGATGTCGGCAACACCCGATCAACGTCTTGCGCTCGCCCACACGCTCAGATGGCGCCTCCAACGGGGAGGCGAGTTCAACGATTGGCATCGCTGCGGGGGAGTGGGTAGCGGAGCCGCGCACCGCGAGAACAATCATCGCCTTGTGAGGAAATTGCTCGCGCATCGCACGCAGAGGCTCGGAAGCGGCTAGCGTGCTCGATGCAGAACACAGCTGTCCTGGGATTGTCTGTGCCGTAACGTGAACCCAACATCGTGTGGGCCCATCCAGCTCAGCGGAGACGTGGGCCCTCAACTACCATGGGCAGTAATTTTACTGTAATCGGGAAGTCTCCGTGTTGAGTTGCTTGCGCCTTTTCTAAGTGCGGCCATTTTGAGATGGCCGCGGGGCTTTATACACAGGCATTACGGAAAGCATCAGATCGAACCCTGGCGGCAATCAGCCATGTGGGCGCGCACCACTGCGTTCGAAATCACGCCCGAGGCGAGGCGACGGGCCGGTCCGATGCGCGTTAGATGGAACAAAAAGAGTGCCAGCGCGAAGCCCGAAAGCACCACGGCCAGCGAGGCGGCTGCTCCCGGATCGGCGTTAATTGCGCCCATTCGCCGCAGCGCGAACCATCCTGCGATCACACATACCGCGATCCAGAATGTTGCCGCGCGCCGCACACCCCATGGCGGCGTCTGCGAACCCCGGGCGAGGAAGCGCCTGAGTTCGCGCTGGGAGAAATTGTCCAGGAACCACCCGGTCGCTTCGTCGGCGCCGCGGGCGCCCGGCGGTGGAATATCGCGCCCGGTGAGCGGGTCGGTCGCGTTCAGGCCACGTTTATGGCGTTGCACACCGTCAAGGATCGCGGCGTGATTTACCCGGTTTATCGGGAACCAGCAGACGATGGCGAGCGACACAAGAGCCGTGAAACACGGACCCAGCGTGTATAGGAGACGAATCGTAGAGATCACTTGGGGAGTCTGGACCCCGTTGGGGGCATATCCTAGCGTGGCGAGCAGGGCAAGCGGGATTGCGGCGGCGGGTATCGCGGCCAGCTTGGGCAGAATGCTCCAGAACCCGGCGTACTGCGCTTCGCGCCTCAGTCCGGTGTGGAGCTCGTCATAGTCGATGACCTCAGCCTGCATCGAAGCGGGCAAAAACACACTCGCGCCGTATGACGTTGCGCCGAAACCGACCAGGATCAGAAGAAGCGTGGTGTCGCCCTTGCCCACGAACGAAAATGTCATGATTCCGCCGGAAATACCCGCAACATAGCACGCGATCAAAGTCGGCAGCTTGCCGAAGTGGCGGGCCAAGACCACTCCAAACGGAATGAAAAGGAGGCCAGTCCCGAAGAATACCAACATTACGATCGAAAGCCACAGCATGGGCTGGACCGGCTGCAATACGTAGGCGATGAAAAAAGGCATCAGGATCGGCGCGATGCCTCCGCCAACGCTGGCTGCGACGTAACTTGAAAGCAGAATTATGAAGGGCCGGTTTCTAAGTGCCCGGCGGATGCCGGGCACCAGCGGATTGGATTGGCGCGCGACAAAGTCCGGCCGCTCGCGGACAAAGGCCACCATGAGCCAGCACAACGCCACCAGCGCCATTGTGAATGCAAGCGCCAGTCGGGAGAAAACCTCGCGCTCGCCCCATTTGAAGCGGTGCATCAGAAAGCCCGGCGCCGCAGCCGCGATGATTGTCCCTAAAACGCCGAAGGATTCGCGTGCCCCGAACAGGCTGTTACGTTCGTTGTAGTCCATCGAGAGTTCGGCGCCCAGCGCGTGATGTGGTAGCAACGCGATGGTAAGGAAGAGGGAACACAGGATGCTGAATGCGCTGAACCACACGACCCCGCCGAACCCGGTCAGGTGGGCAGGCGGGCTCATTAGCGCCCAAAATGCGAGGCCGCCCAAGGGTGCGCCGATAAAAATGTAAGGACGCCTGCGGCCCCAGCGGCTGTGGGTGTGGTCGGAGATCAATCCGATCGACGGGTCGATAATCGCATCGAGGCAGCGCGTGACCGCGATAGCGACCGCCAGGTAGCCCAGGGGCACGGCCACCACGTCGGCATAGAACTTCGGCATGTTTATGAGCAGCGGGATAACCATCGCGCCGCCGGCCAAGGCGGGGGCTCCGTAAAGGAGCTTGGTTGTCGACGAAAGACGCTCAGGCGTGCCGGCTTCGCTCGACGTGGGTATTGTGGCCGTGCTGTTCACTATTTCCCGCCTCCGGAGTAAAGTGGGCAGCGCCGCTTTGATCCTGCTTATGCATTAGGAATCCTCCGTCGGCAGCCAGTCTCTCTGCGCGCGGATCGGGATCGACCGTGAAATGCCCTGGCCAGCGCTAGTTCGAGGACTCTATCACTTCCGGCATCCAATATCCGCATGCCGTCGATCTTTTAACCCGCTACTCCGCAGCGATACCGTCGTGACACCGAGGCTACGACCTTGACGAGGGCCTGGCGTGATGACTACCGCGCCGCCGCCCGCACGCGGTGGAGATGGGGTAGTGTTGGCGCGAGGTTGTGACAAGCTCGGAATCACGGCGTTTGATGTCGGATCACGCCTGCGCCGCGTCAATTATTTCCGCCGGCGCATTGACTCACGATTTTTGTTACCAGGACGTTGCCGGTTGCCTCACCCTAAATTGCTACCCATCAGCGGCAGGGCTGAAGGGTGGCCCCTAAATGAACCTAACACAGACCTATGAATAAAGAGTTAAATTGCGGACGTTCTTTCAATGCCTAGAAGCACCCCCACACCTGCAACCCGCATTCACTATGACTCTGATTGGGTACACGCGCCCGCGTCCTGCCGTCCGCCCTGCCCGCGGTCCGATCGCCGACACGCCCGGTTGCGCGAGAGCGCAGATAAAACTCTCTACCTGGGCGGCGTAAATCGGCCCGCCTGTATATTTACCAAATCCTCCTTGATTTCCGGGACAAGCAGCCGCTTAGAGGCAGCGCATATCCCATGAGATCCTCCACGCATCCCTATGCAAAAGTCGGCTACGCCCGCGTCTCGATAGCCGACCAGAGGCTGAACCCTTCAGCGGGACGCGTTGAAAGAAGCGAGATGCGTAACCTCAAAGGGATAGGAGCATGATTCTAATCGCGGAAAGCCGGCAGGGCGGTAAAAGTGAGTAAGCTCACCGAACCCGGCGGCCAACATATAGCGGCGCCAGGTTTCAACTTAAATCCTGATTACGCAAAATGAAAATGGCATGTTTGCTACCTTTCGCCAGAGCTGTTTTAGTGACGAGGTGAGGAAGATGAGGAACAACAAAAATCAGCGTAAAAGCTATTTTCCGCTTGCCCAACTTCGCCGATGTTGCTGGAAGGCGGCATTTGCCGGGTCACTTTTGATAACTACGACTGCAGCCGCCTCCTCTGCGCCTGCAAGTCAAGCCTTGGTCAACAAGTTTGCCCTTGACGCGTATTGTTCTGAGGCTCAGAGCAAGTCCACGTCTCTGGCCGATGGGAATCTCTCCTACAAGGGCGTGGCGGAGCTGGCCAGCAACCGAGCGCTCCTGGAACATCCCAGCATTTACCGCGATTCAGCGGGCTGGAAATTCAGGATCGTGGCGATTCTGGATCAATACGGCGACGAGCCGACCAGCCAGCTCTGCAATGAAAAGCCGGGACCGCAATCGTAAGTATCTACGCTTTTCGCAGACGGGGCTGCGAAAAAGTGGCCCCTGCGTAGCGGTTTGAAATCGAGGGTGGAGTGGTTGTAGCGTGCCCTTCATTAGCGTGCCCTTCATTATGGATGGGCTGAGCATTCTTTATCAGGATCTCGCCGTCTCCTGACCCGCCTGATGTCGGCGCCCCACTCTGTCGTCGACACGTCGAACGTTGTGCGACAGGGCGCCGTTGCCGATCGATGCGTGCGGGTGTAATTTTCCCGATGAGATACTAACGCACCATGGATGCGCGCCAAGCAGGGCCTCCACGGCCGAGGGCTCGGTGCAGGCCCACCTCCGCTGCGGTGTCATTCGCGAGCGCGAAGCACTACTTCCGCCCTTTACCGGTAATGCAGAACATAGGAAATATATTGATGCGCCGGGCGCAAGCAGCCGTAAGATCCGTGTTGGGCGACCCGACCCGGAGATTCAGAACCCTCCCCCTGCGCCGACAATGTGTACGAGATTGGCAGCAAACCCTGGCGGATTCAGGCGGCTTGTTTGACGCTGGGTGTCAGAAGGCGCGCCGGGTGGGCTCCCGCCAGGAAGCTTTCCAACCGCTCGCGATTTACCACCATGCGCCCGTCGTTGCGGACAATCATGTGTCCGAGCTCGAACGCGATCAGATACTCTGTTACCCGCGGCCGCGAAGCGCCAACCAGGTCGGCAAGATCCTTGTGCCGCGCCGGCACTGTCAGCCGCACGCCACGACGATCGGGAGTCCCAAAGTTCTCGCTCAATTCGAGCAGGGTGATCGCCAAACGCTCTGCAAGCGTACAGCTCATGAAGTTCGAGCAACGCAGATGCACCAAATCCCACCGCCCAACATAATTGGCAGCCATCCGCTTAAAGTCCGCCGATGCGATCCCAAGGGAAATCTCAATGAGGGTGTTCAGCTCAACCGTTCCCACCTGGCAGGTCGTAACCGCTTCACAACGAAAATTATAGTTAACGCCGGTGACAGCCATGGGAAACCCGGGAATCATTCCGGGCGCAA
>DASZGF010000033.1:0-1719 GCA_035939115.1 Binataceae bacterium (SeqCode) | reverse complement strand
TGAGCCGATGATTTTGGCGGGACATACTGCACGTCGATCCGGTTCGGTTGCAAGGTGGCCGCACCTGCCGGAACGCCCATCAGGAATATCAGGATTATTGCGCCGAGTGATACGACGGTGCATCCCCTTCGAATAATCATGGCTAAGATCCTCCGCGATTGGGCTACTTGGATCGGGAGGCGTCAGCATTGACTAAATCGATGCGACAGGCAATCGCCTTGCCAAACAGTGAGCGCCCGGCCCGCCGCGCGAACAACGGGCCGGGACTTGCCACGACACACCGACAGGGGGCGCGTCATGACCGACACGATTCCTACCAAATTGAAACGTGCGGTGGGAGTGCATCGCTTCACCACGAACTGAGGCTCGCCGGCCAAGCGACCTTGGCAAAGCTACTAACCGCGCCGGCTACTCGGCGCGGACGAAATGCCGACGAGGCGATCGTGAGCCGAACCCGAAGGCAGCTATTGGCCCGGAGCCGGGTTACGCCGGCCTGACCATCCCGCTTCCGGAGCTGAGGGAGCTGCGACCCGGTCTTCCGAGCCTCGATCCGGCGCCTGGGTGCAGCTGCCAATTCTCCTTTATATGTTCTCGTCCCTCAGAAATCCGGTTTGGCCGCCCGCGGGACTTCGGCGTCCTGTCCCGAGTACCACTGGATGTTTTCGGCGCAAACCTGTTCCATCCACTCGGGAGGGCCAAATCCATAAGTCATGGTCGCGGTCCACGGCGTCGTGAAGACCCCTTTATCCTCGACGGTGAATTGGAGTTGCAGGTACTTGCCTCCATGATTCGGGGTCCTCATCCCCTCAGCGACGACACGCTCTCTTGCGTCCCGTTCGAAACCCTCTTTCGCGGCTTCGTAATCAAGCAGCCGATAGCGTTCGACCACGTGCAGGGCTTCTGTGTGCGGTGTGCCATACCAATCCACCATGGCAAACGGCCCGACCTTGATCCCCACGGTGTCTATGACCAGCGCGTCGCCTTCGTAGTGGCCCACGGAATCGCCATACCAGGACGGCGTCACCTGCGCCGGATGAGACTGATTCATGCGCACGTGACGGACTTGATGATCGTAGCCGTAAAGGATGGTGACCTTGTCCGGCCGTTGGATCAGCTGCGTTGAGCCACTCGGAAAAACGAACGGCACCCCTCCGGGCCAACACTGGTTGCGCGGTGTCGGATCGCCTACGCCCTTTAGCGCGATTGCACCGTGCCTTTTGACGATCTCTGCCGCCTCAGGCGTCAAAATCGGATTGGTGTAGTCGCCTACAAGCTGGAGGCCGTTGCCCGCGCCGTCCCGCCGCCGCGACCGGTTGACCAGCGACGTGGGACCCGACGGCAGCGGCTCATATCCGTTAGAATGCAGCCAGATCCCAGAGAAATCCGGGATGGACGCAGCGCTTTCCTTCCCGCTATTGACTGCCCCAACGGTGGACGCCGCCGTTTGCCCGAAGGCGGGCGTCGCAACCGCTGCGGCAACTGTGAATACCAAAAGGGAATCCCGCAACTGCAAATTCATGCTCTCCTCCTTTTTTGTCGCGTTTCCGTCGGAAGCTCTGGCGTAAGGCTACACCCTTTGCATGTACGCTCGGAAGGGAGCTTGGGCGCGCCAACGCCCCACTACAAGCCCGGCCACGTAGCCGGGAACGTTTTCGCTCAGCGTAGCGCTTGTCGCGGCGAGCAGTCGCATCCGGCGCGCCTTGATGTATTCGATCGAGT
>DASZGF010000032.1:0-2953 GCA_035939115.1 Binataceae bacterium (SeqCode) | reverse complement strand
GCCCAATGCCTCCAACACCATCTCTTCCCTTTGCTCTTCCACACAGACCTCCCGCCACGGCATTCGCTTACCTCCTGCCGGGTAGTTAATCTGTCACCCATGTCTCCGGTCTAGATGTCACCTATGTATCCGGTCAGGACCATCAGTCACCCTCTCCCTAACCCTCTCCCACAGAAAAGTGGGAGAGGGATTAAACATCCGTCCATCTCTGTTCCCTCTCCCACTCCTTTGTGGGAGAGAATGACTGATAAAATTCAAGTAGCAGAGCTGACTTCATGACTAGTTTCCTAATCCGCCGCTTGCTGAACATGATCCCGCTGATAATCGGGATCACCTTCATTTCATTTTTGGCGATGTCGCTGGTGCCCGGCGACTATCTTTCCAACCTCAAGATGAATCCGAAAATATCGCCCGAGGTTATTCACCAACTCCAGGCGCAGTTCGGACTCGATAAGCCGCTGCTGGTGCGTTACGTGAGGTGGCTGTGGGGCGTACTCCGTCTGGACTTCGGCTATTCGCTGAAGTATCGCGTCAGCGTAACCAGCCTGATCGCCGCGCGCGCCTTCAATACGGTGATCCTGGCGGCCGCCAGCATGGTGTTCGCGTGGATGCTCGCGATTCCGATCGGAATCGTCGTCGCGGTGAGGCAGAACTCGATTTGGGACCGGCTGCTGTCGTTTCTTGCCTTTCTGGGGATGTCGATTCCAAATTTCTTTCTGGCGTTTCTGATGGTCTATTTCGCGATGTGGATGGGCAAGGACTGGCTGCCGCCAGGCGGGACATTCTCGGTCGATTACACTTCGCTGGATTTCATCAACCGCGTCGCCGATCGTATCAACCACCTGATCCTGCCGGTGTTCGTGCTTGGGGTGTCGGGGATGGCGGGTTTGATTCGCCTGATGCGCTCGCAGATCCTGGAGATCAAGAATTCGGAGTTCGTGCGCACGGCGCGCGCCAAGGGCCTTTCCGAGCGTGTCGTGATCTACAAGCATGTGCTGCGCAACGCGCTAAATCCGTTCATCACGATGGCGGGTTATTCGCTGGGCGACCTGCTCGGCGGCGCCGCCCTGGTCGAAGCGGTGATGAATCTGCAGGGCCTCGGATTGCTGCTGCTTGACGCGGTGCGTTCGCTCGACATCTACCTGGTGATGGGATCGGTGTTGATTGGCACGGTGCTGCTGCTGGCCGGCAATCTGCTGGCTGACATCGCACTGGTCGCGGTCGATCCGCGCGTGGACTTCTCCTCGATGGCGGCCCAATGAGCGCGCCCGCGACCACCTTGCCGCACCTGGAGACCGCCGCGGCCGCCATCCGGGTTCGCGGCGGCCTGGCACGCGAATGGCGGCTGGCGTCGCGCACGGTGCGCCTGTGCGTGATCTGCCTGGCGATTTTTTATCTGTTCGCGGCCGCTTCTCCGTTTTTTGCGCCCTACGATCCCGCCTATCAGAATCGCGCGATGCCCGATTGTCCCCCGATGCGCCCGCATCTGAGCGCTCCTTCGGATTGGCCGCGCGGACTTTGGTGGACGCATCCGATGCGCCTGGTGGACGCGGAAGAACGAACCTACGCGCCCGATCTTGCGCGCCGCACCTATATCCATCTGTTTTCCGGCGGCCATCTTTTCACCACCGCCTCCGAGAACAACCCCTGGTACATGCTCGGCAGCGACGGTCTTGGCCGCGACCTGTTCTCGCGCATCGTCTATGGCGCGCGCGTCAGCATGTGCGTGGGTCTGATCGGCGTCCTGATCACCTTCTCGCTCGGGATCACCGTCGGCGCGCTGTCGGGCTACGTTGGCGGACTGACCGACAACCTGATCATGCGATGGTCGGAAATCGAGATGTCGCTGCCGTCGTTCTATTTCCTGCTCGCACTCGCGGCGGTAATCCCCCCCGGAATCAGCGCCGCGCAGCGCTTTTTACTGATCGTTGCGATCATGAGTTTCATCAGTTGGGCGGGCCTGGCGCGAGTCATCCGCGGCATGGCTTCCTCGGTTCGCTCACGGCCCTACGTTGAGGCGGGACGCGCGCTGGGCGGCTCGCGATGGCGCATCATCACGCGCCACGTCATCCCTTCGGTGCTCGGCTACGCGATCGTGGCGGCGACGCTGTCGATCCCCGGCTTTATCCTGGGTGAGAGCGCCCTGTCGCTACTCGGCCTGGGTATCCAGGAGCCAACCGCGAGCTGGGGCAACCTGCTGAGCCAGGCCGAAGACCCGCAAAACCTCGCGCGCTATCCATGGATCCTGATTCCCGGCCTTTTCATCTTCGCGGCCGTGATGTCCTTCAACTTCCTGGGCGACCACCTGCGCGACCGCCTGGACCCCGGCAACAGTTGAATTTAGCCCAGAAAAGCCTGAGTTCCCTGGTTCTTTGAACCCAAAGCCTGAGTTCGGCGCGAGCTCGGCGTGTTGGAGCGAGCGCTCTTTCCCGTAGCGCCGACCTCCGTGCCGGTTCTTTTTCTTTCGTGGTAGCTTAATTCGACCTGAACGTGGAAAAGAATGCCGGCACGGAGGCCGGCGCTACGGAAACAACGCGGGGAGAGAAAAAACGCCGCGCTCATTTCCTGTCTGGCCCGCCCGCAGAAGGGAGAGGCCAGAGAGCCAGTTTGCGCAAGCAAGATCGCTCCCCGGGCGAAGGTGACGGTACACTTCAAGCAACCAACTCGGGTTGCGAGCGGTGGCTCAAAAATGCGAGGGCAGGCCATCGAGCGATGGCCTGCCCTGCTTTCAGACCCTAAAACCCCCCATTGACGGGCCTCACTGCGCGACGAAAGTTACGAGGCCGGCCGGAAGCGGGTTGTTCACTTTGATTCCGGTGCGCGGCGCCTTAAGTAACCCTTCAAGGTCGATCACGGCGAGGAAACTGGCGTCGCCGTTACCTATCACTGCGAGTGCCTTGCCCGTGTTGGGGCTGACATAAGCGGTGACCGTGTGCGGATCGCAGCCCAGAGA
>DASZGF010000031.1:0-28208 GCA_035939115.1 Binataceae bacterium (SeqCode) | reverse complement strand
AGCCCAGCGCCAGCGCTGCCTCGGCGTTGGTCATCAATCCAACCCTCACCCCCTCCACCGCATCCCACCGCTTCCACTGTCTGCTGCTCATCTTGTCCATCCCTCTCTTTTCCCTCAGAGGGCGGACATTTTCACTGACCTCTAACACCCACTTCTCTGTGGGAGAGGGTGACTGGCGTTCTTCATATGCTACGACCACGCATTTCATGGCAAAGGAAAATAACTCACTACGCACGTGCCGGCGCCGGCGTGAACTTGACCGGCATGTGCTTGGGTCCGAACAACTGGATTGAATGCAACCGCTCAACCGGGCCGGCCAGTTCGATGTCGGGCAGACGGCGCAACAACTTTTGCAGCATGGTGCGCAGTTCCAGACGCGCCAGATGCGCGCCCAGGCAGAAGTGCTCGCCGTAACCGAAGGCGATATGCTCGTTGGGTTTGCGCGCGATATCGAAGCGGTCCGCGTCGGCAAAGACCGTCTCATCGCGGTTGGCCGACGGCGTCCAGACGACCACCTTGTCTCCGCCCCGAATCGTGCGCCCACGGATTTCCGTGTCGGCGGTGGCAACCCTTAGAATATGTCCGACCGGACTGGTCCAGCGCAGGATTTCCTCGATCGCGCTGGGCAGCAACTCGGGCCGCTCCTGAAGTTTGCGGCGCTCGGCCTGGTTACGCAGCACTTCCAGCATCCCGTCGGCCAGCGCGGTGCGGGTGGTCTCGATTCCGGCCAGCACGAACATGTCGCCGTTAAAGCCCAGCTCGTGCTCGGTCAGGTGCTCTCCCATCACGATGGCGTTGCCCATCGCGGTCAGCAGATCGCTGCCGGCGCCGCCACGGCGTTTGAGCGCCAGCCGACGGCTGTAATCGTAGATGGCGAAATTGCCCTGGCGCCTGCTGTCCAGCGACGATCCGACCTGAAATTCCGGATCGTCGTTGCCCACCGTCATCGCCGCCCAGCGCAGCAGGGTCGCGCGATCCTCGGGCGGTATCTCCATCATTTCAAGAATCATCAGCATCGGGAGTTGCTCCGCCACATCGCGCACGAAATCGCACTGGCCTATCGGCGCGACGCGGTCGATTAATTCCGCTACCACACGGCGGCAGCGCGCCTCCCATTGACCAATGTGGCTGCGCAGAAAATTTCCGCTGAGCGCCCTGCGCATCGGGTTATGCCGCGGCGGATCCATCGCGATGATCATCGCGCCGCAGCCCAAATCGCTGCGGTCGATATCCTCCAGCTCCCGAGTCGGCATCGACATGCCCAACGCCTCGGAGCTGAAGGTAATCGGATCGCGCAGCACGCGCAGCGCGTCTTCATATCTGGTAATCGACCAGAAGCCTTTACTGAGGTTGCCGGTGGCCCAATGCACCGGGTCCTCGGCGCGCATCCGCTTCCACAGGGGATGCGGGTCGTTGGCGGCGAAGAACGCGGGATCGGTAAGCTTATCGCCTATTGTATCCATGACCACGTTGGCACAATGCGCACACGATCGTGGTAGGCGCAATCGCGAATGTCAAAGCGCGGTCACCTCACCGTGATACTACCACGGCTTGGGCGGCTTGACTGCCCGCTTTTGGTATTGCACCAGTTCCAGCACCGTGCCGTCGGGATCCTCGAAGCAGACCACGGCGGCGCCGGCGCCATTCGGATACTTCATGATCTCAGGCTCCGAATAGAGGTTTATGCCCCTGGACTTCAACTCCTCGTAGTCCTTCCAGATGTTGCCGCTATAGAAACACGCGCGCGCAATGCCGCAATGGTTCAGCCGAGCGTAAGGACGTTCCGGCGGCCGCGGCGTGTCCCATTGGATCAGGTCAATATGACTGCAGTGCCGATCGTCGCCAACGCCGAGGATCAATGAGCGTCCGCCTTTGGCGTCGGGAACCCGCAGCACCTTGGCGCCGATCACGTTCGCATCGGCGTCAGCGGACCGCGCGGCGCCGCCGCTCATATCCACCACCTCGCGGAAACCGAGGCTGCGGTAGAATTCCAGCGACCGATCAAAATTCGTGCAGTTGATATTGATGTGGTAGACGCTGACCAGATGGAGCTGGCCGTCAAGGTCCGGTCGGGCGGCGCTCGGCGGCGGTGTCGCGCTTTTTTGAAACTGAACCATTTCCAGCACGGTGCCGTCGGGGTCCTCGAAGCAAACCACGGCCGATTGCCCCTTTTCGTAAACCGCGATCTGCGGCTCCGAGTAGAAATTCACGCCCCACGATCGCAACGTCTCATAATCCTGCCAGATGTTCTTGCTGTAAAAGCATGCGCGCGCGATGCCGACATGATCCAGCCGCTCGTAAGGGCGGCCTTCGGTCCGGGGCTCCTTCCACTCAATCAGATCCACGTGGCTGCAATGAGGGTCCTCCCCCAGTTGCATTATCACGCCGTACGAACGCGCCTTGGCGTCAAGCCGCAGCACTTTTTCGTTGACAACCCCACCGCCACCCGCACCCGGCGGGACAGTGTCAACAAAACCGAGCCTCTTGTAGAATTCGTATGACCGATCGAAGTTCGTACAATTGATATTGATGTGATAGATGCTGCGAAGATTCACGGCGATGTCTCCTTGGATGGGCCCGCGTTCCCCGTATCGCCCGTCCTAACCAAACATAAATCGATCGTTCTCAAAAAGAAAACAGTGACGTTAAACTCCAAAGCACGGGAGCCGCGATCCAACTTTAAGCGTCTGCGGCGGCGGTAAGCGATAAGACCTTGAATACCGCGAAAAAAGTGAAAGGCCGAAGTTTTTCAACAGGTCGCTGCGCTGCTTAAGCATCGCGCGGCCGCTAAATTTCAACCCCCAGTAAACGCTGTTGAGATCGACCGCGATCGTGTTCAGGGACTCTCATCCGGGGTATCAACCAGCGGTGCTCCCAGGCAGATGCCGGCGTTGTTGTGCATCACGTCCAGGCGGCCAACTTGCGGCAGTTCTCGGTGACCAGCATCTCGACCGACTTCGATTCGCGTACGTCGGTGGCAATAAACGTTGCGTCCAAGCGGCGCGCCACCTCCGTGCCCGCGCTGTGCTCGAAATTTACATCAACCTCGATGATTGCGAGATGATCGGGAGAAGCTTTACCGAGATGGCCGCTGCCTCCATCTGGGCTAGCCGCTTCCAGGAGGCAACCAAAACAGCACGGCGCGGGCTTACTTACCTTCAGGGAGAGGTCAGCGCTGATCGGGCGCGTCTTTTCGCTACCCTCGCGCAGACGCTTGCAGCTGCAGGAATCTATCAGCCAGCCGACAAGGCGCTGCGGGAAGCGTTGAACACTGCATCTCAGCTCTCCGATTCAAAGCTTGAGGCCGGATTGCTAAGTATTCGGTCGATAATAGATATCCAATTCTTCCGGTTGCGTGAGACTGTCACAGACGCGCCCCTAAGCAAACAAGTCGATGGCTCGGACCTGCCGCCCTGGCTCTTTGTCCTGCAGTTACTAATTCTGCATCAGGTATTTACTCTATCTTGGGCGCCCGGAAGAGGCGGTGAGAATCGCGGACGAGCTTGAACCTCTGGCGAGGAAGATTGGGCAATCTCTTTCGGTCGGGTTCTGCCTTAGCACGCGAGCTTGGATAGACTTTGGTAAAGGGCCGGACTTGGCCAAACTAGAGGCCGCCTTTGAGCGAGTGCCGAAATCTGACCGGGAAGCATCGTTTGCCCACCTGGAAGTTCTGTCCGAGGTGCAGCTAAGTCTGGTAGGTTTCTTTCGCTCAAACTGGACGAACGCTCTGTTGCATGCCCAAGCCGCGCGCCGAGCAGAGCCGGGGAGCTGTATGGAGGGGTTCGGCGTTGGAACGATTTTTCGACAGCTGACTTATACAGGCGATCGCGATGGCGCGCTGGCAATCCTTGATGAAAAGCGCACCCTTCTCCCTCGTAGCGGCCAAACGAACACGGCGGGTTCGTGGTTGATGCTCGCGCTTGTGATAGAGGGCCTCGTCATGCTCGGCGACCATTCGCAAGCTGGGCGGCTTTACCCGTTAATTTCCGAGGTGATCGGCCTGGACCGGTGGTGCTTTGGCCGATCTTCCGGTTCACGAATACGATTGCGGGTATCGCCGCGGCAGCGGCACGCCAGTGGGAATCCGCTGAAGACCATTTTCAGATCGCGATGCGGCAAGCGGAATCATTTCCCCATATGCTTGAACAGACGGAAATGCCCCGCTTCCATGCGATGATGCTAATCAATCGCGCCGGGCCTGGTGATCGTGAAAAGGCGCGGGCATTACTCGGCGAAGCTCTCGCCAGTTACACCCGTATCGGAATGCCTCGCCATATCGAGATCGCGCGGAGGCTCCTGGACTGAGCTGCCAGTCCGTCAGGGTAGGTCCTGGGAGCAGTTCCCTCACCATTCTGCTTTATTGGATTTCTTTGGTGGGAACTGCCAAGGCGGTGCTCTGATTTGGCCAGACTGCTTGGTAATCGGTCGCCGGTAAATTACATGTTCCAGGAGATGGTCAGCGATCTCCCCGGCGCTTATTCTTTGGCGCTCGCGGTGTAGTCGGCCTCTGAGTTGGGCATTATCGCGGTCCGCACCTGCTCACCTTCGATCAGCGCCGGCGTGAAATTGTTCACTATCTGCTCGTTGCCCGTAAGTCCCGAAGTGATCTCGACGTATTCCCCGGTGCGGATTGCGGTGGTGACTTCGATCTTTTGCAGGCGCGAATTGCGCACCACGTAAACCGCTGGGTTGGCGCCCGCGCCGCCCACCGCGCTGGGCGGTACCGTGAGCGCGCCCTGATGGGTTTCCAGGTTGATCGTTACGTTGGCGTACATCCCGGGGTAAAGCTCATGGCGCGGATTTTCCACGTCGACTTCAGTCAGCATCGTGCGCGTGGACAGATCGAGCGAGGTGGCAAAGCGCGCCACGTTTGCGATAAAGCGCCGCCCCGGATATTCGCGCAGCGTCAACGTCGCCCCCATCCCGCGGCGGATAGTGCTAACCGCCTCTTCGGGTATGTAAACGTAAACGCGCAACCGGTTCATCATCGCGACACTCACCACCGCGGTGGTGTTGCCCCTCGGACGCGCCGCGCTGCCGCCCAGTTCGAAGGTGGGCTGACCGCCACTGGCCTGAATCAGCGCGCCGGGATCGACAAACCGGGCGGTGACGACGCCGTCGAACGGAGCGACGATGCGCGTGTACTTCATCATCGCTTTCAGCTCGGCCACGTTGGACAGCGATTCCTGGTAATTGGCGTAAGCGATATCCACATCCTCGCGCGCCACCAGCCTCGGATCGCTCTTCCACACGCGCTCCAGCCGCTGATAGGTGATCTGATTGATCTTGAGCCTTGCCTGTTCGTGGGCCAGCCGATGGTCCAGTTCGGGGACCTCTATCTCAGCCAGCACCTGGCCGCTGCGGATCCAGTCGCCCTTGTCAACGTTGATCTTGCGCAGGTAGCCGGTGACCTTGGCGTAGAGCGTGGCTTGAAAGAATCCGGTCAGGTCGCCGGGCAGGGTGATTTGGCGGATCGCATCCTGGCGGCGCGCCTGCGTGACCATCACGGTCTGCGCCCGCGCCGGGGCGGGAGGCGCGTCGCGGTCCTGGCAGGCGAAGCACGCGGCGAGCATCAGCGCGCCTATCCCGGCCGCGGCCAAGCGCCTCATCAGCGGGCCCCCCGCCGCGAATGAAACATTTCGTAGACCGCGGGCACCAGCACCAGCGTGAGCGCGGTTGAAACCGCCAGTCCGCCGATCGCCGCGCGCGCGAGCGGCGCCGAAGTTTCGGACCCGGCTTCCAGGACCATCGCAATCGGCGCCAGGCCGGCCAGCGTGGCCAGCGCGGTCATCAGGATAGGCCGCATGCGGGTGCGGGCCGCGTCCACCACCGCGTCGCGAAGCGGCGCGCCAGCGCCGACGCGCTGATTGGCGAAGTCCACCAGCAGGATCGAGTTTGACACCACGATTCCCACCATCACGATGATGCCCATGAACGATTCGATGTTAAGCGTGGTGTTGGTCAAAAGCAGCATCCAGACCACTCCGATGAGTCCCATTGGAACCGCGAACATAATGATAAAGGGATCCAGGAAGGAGCGAAACTGCGCCACCATTACCAGGTACAGCAGCGCCACGGCCATCATCAGACCGAAGCCGAAGCTGGCAAAAGACGCCTGCATCGCGGAGACCGAGCCGCGGTAAACGACCGCAACGTCGTTTGGCAGCGGCACGGTTCTTACAACCCGCTCAATGGCCCGCTGCGTTCCGCCCGCGTCCTGGGTGGTGGGCGACACCAGCACGTCGACCACACGCTGGATGTTGTAATGGTCCGCTTCGGCAGGATGGGCCTCGCGCTCCAGGGTGGCGACGCTGCGCAGCATCAGCGCGTCGTTGCGGCTGGTGTGGTCGATTGACGAACGCACCGGAACGTCGCGCAGGGTATCCAACGAGCGAATGTCTTGCTCGGCGTACTGGGCGGTCAGAAAGTAGTCGTCGCCGGTAATTGGATCGATCCAGATCGAGGGCGCGATCATGGCGTTGGAAGTGAGCGCCGTGATGACGTTGCTCACCACATCCTTCTGGCTCAGACCCAGGCGCGCGGCGGTGACGCGGTCAACCTTTATATTGATGGTCGGATAGCCCATCTCCTCCGGTATGAACACGTCGGAAACTTGCGCCATGCGGCTAACCTTGGCCTTGATTTTCAGCGCCGTTTCGTAAATCGGAGGAAAGTCCGGCCCGCTCAGTTGGATGTCGATCGGCGCGGCGAGGCCGAAGTTGAGCACCGCTTCGATGATGCTGCCGGAGGAGAAAAACGTCTGCAGCTCGGGCACCTTCTCGCCCAAGGCGGCGCGCACCCGGTTGACGTACTCCGAGGTCGGCACGCGATGGCGCGGCTTGAGGCTGACCATCACGAATCCCGTATCAGGCGCGGCGTTGGGCGAATAGATCGAGGAGAAGCCCGAGGCCAACCCCAGGTTGGCGACAATCGTCGAGAGGTCGGCGGGCGGGATCACCTGGCGAATCACCTGCTCAAGGCGAGCGCACAGCGCGTCGGTGATTTCGATGCGCGAGCCCAGCGGCGCGCGGATATTGATGATGAACTCGCCGCCGTCGGTGGCCGGGAATAACTCCGTGCCGAGCCGCGGATAGAGCGACATCGTGCCCACGAACAGCACGCTTATGGCTACCATCACTACCCCCTTATGATCCAGCGCGCGTACCAGCAACCGCTGGTAGGATTGCGCCAACCGTTCGTAGGCGCGATTGAAAGCGCCGAACACGCCGGTTTTGGCGCCCGCCTCCATCTCGCGCGCGCCTTGCGTGCTCAAAAAACGCGCGCAGTAAATTGGTATGACCGTCATCGCCATCAGGTACGACGCCATCATCGACAGCACCACCGCTAGGGCCAGCGCGGTGAACAGATATTTGGTAACGCCGACCAGGAACATCACCGGGACAAACACAATGATCGTCGTGATGGTCGAGGCCAGCACCGCCAGCGCCACCTCCTCGGCGCCCTCGCGCGCCGCCTCCTGCGGCGCTTCGCCCATCGCCAGGTGGCGGTTGATGTTTTCCAGCACCACCACCGAGTCATCGACCAGGCGCCCGATCGCCAGGGCGAAGCCGCCCAGGGTCATGATATTGATGGTCTGGTTGTCGAAATACAGCCCGAACGCGCCGGCCAGGATCGAAAGCGGGATGGACAGGAAGATGGCAAAGGTGGAGCGGAAGCTGCCCAGGAAAATCAGGATCATCAGCGAAGCCAGCACGGCGCCCGAAACCGCCTCGTGCTCCAGACTGGTAACCGCGGTGCGGATGTACGTCGACTGGTCAAAGATGGCGGCGAGCTTCACCCCGTGCGGCATCCCGAAGACTTTGGGCAATAGCTGTTTGACGCCGTCCACCACTTCGATCGTGTTAGCGCCGCCCTGCTTGAGCACCGGCAGGTAGACCGAATGCTGGCCGTTGACCCGCACGATGTTCTGCTGGATCTGGGCGGCGTCTTCGGCGCGACCAATGTCGCGTACGTAGACCGGCGCCTGGTCAGGGCCGACTTTGACCGGGACGTCGTTAATGTTCTCTGCATGGTCGATCATACTGTTGGTGTAAACAAAATAGTCAGTCGGACCGATTTTGGCGTCACCGGCGGGGATGATCAGGTTGGCGCTGTTCAATGCGTTCACCACGTCCATCAGGGTCAATCCGCGCGACTGCAACGCCTCGCGTTTGACGTAAACCATGATCTGGCGGTACTTGCCGCCAAAAGGCGGCGGCACCGAAGCGCCGGAAATGGTCGCGAGCTGGTTGCGGATGTTGTACTGGGCCTGGTCGTGCAGCAGGGTCTGGTCGAAGCCCTTGCCCGCCACCGTCACCAAAGTAACCGGCAGCGAGGAAGCGTCGAATGGCAGGACGATCGGCGGCAGGGTTCCCGGTGGCAGGTGGCGCAGATCGGCTATCGCCAGGTTAGCCAGCGACGACGCGGCGGCGTTGATGTCGATGTTGGAATGGAAATACACCTTGATCATGCTGACGCCAGGCAGCGAGCGCGACTCGATATGCTCGACCCCGTTGGCCAGTGTGAAGAACCGCTCGAAGCGGGTGGTGATATCCTTCTCGATTTCCCCCGGCGGCATTCCGGCGTAAAACGTGGCCACGACCACGGCGGGAATTTTCAGGTCGGGAAATACGTCGACCGGCATCTGGACGAAGGCGGTCGCGCCAAGCAGGATGATTATCAGCGCCCCGACGATGATTAGATAGGGGTTGCGCAGCGCGAAACTTGGCATGTTAGACCTCGGCAGCCACGCCGTTGACAACCTCAACGCCGCTATCCGGCGGCGGTCCGGTATTACGGCCTCAGCCTCGCATTGGCTTTGACCTGCGTCTCATGGAGCTGAGATGTTCGATCTTCCCGCCGGCGCCCGCCGTAGAGCTTACTGTCCATCTGCTTTCTCATCAACGCCTTCCGCATAGAACTCAGCCAGGGTATGCATTTCAAGCGGCGTCAGTTGCGACGCAATCGTGCGCATCCGCTGGTCGATGTCATTCTGGCGCATCCCCTGAGCAAAGGCCGCGAGCTGACGTTCGACGTAGGCAGGTTGTTGCCCCTTCAAGAGCGAGGCGCCGAGCTTGATCTCATTAGGGCCGTGACAGGCGGCGCAGGGCGGAATGCCGCGCGATGGGTCTCCGTCAAATGCGAGGCGAGCGGCGGACATATCCTGGCCGGGCGGATCCCTGTCCTGAGAGCGCTGGTTGGCGGCGGACGCCAGACCGTTGGTACGGCTGCCAAAGTACATCGCCACATCTGCCGAAGCTTGCGGCGATAGTGCTTGCGCGATCCCATTCATGGCACCCCACGACCGCTTGCCCGCGCGAAAGTCGTCGAGCTGTTTGTAAATGACCGCGGCATCCATTCCTGCGAGCGTGGGATAAAGGCCGGACGAGCTTGCTCCGTGCTCGCCATGACACGGCGTGCAGTTCAGGGCGATAAACGCACCCTTCTTGGCGTCGCCCTCGGCGATCTGGCCGAGTGTAGCACGGGTCCATGCGATGCGTGTCGGCGTGCGCAACGGCGGCTGAGGCTCGCTCGCGGGCCTGACATCGGGCGAAAGTCCCAGCGCTGAGCAAACCGCGCTCCACGGACTGCGCGCCGGACCATTCTGTTGTTCGCGGCCGAGCACGACAAAGCCAAGCAGGATGCTGACCGCGAGCAGTCCAGCGGCCGACAACCAGCCGATCTTCAGCCACGGATCGAGCAGCTTGAACGGCTCCAGCCTGCGCGCCGCCATCACGGCACCCGATTTGAAAGTGACTGTTGCGTCACCTTGACAGCCGGAACGCTGTGGCTCTTTAGAAAGAAGAACTGTCCGATTGGGTAGCCATAGGCCACGAGCATCAGCACCAGCAGGATAGCGTTCCAGAGCGCGAAGCCGTTGAAGGATGACGGCACCTCTCGCGGCGGGTTCACCGCTAGCGCATAACGCAGCGGCTCGGTCAGCGAACTCTCACTGAGCTGCGAGCGCACTAAAACGGTGATCAGCAGGATCGCGGAGGTAAGCAGAACGAGCCCGCCTATCACTGAGATGATCACCAGCGGCGCCATCCGGGCGACGAATGGAATGCTGTAATCGAAAATGGCGACGCGCCGCGGCTGCCCCATCAGTCCAGCGATGTGCCAGGGGATCGTCGTGATCAGCATTCCCCAAAACCATAGCCAAAGCTGCCGGCACGCCAGTCGCTTGGATCGCAGAGCTTTACCGGTGATGCGCGGCCACATCTCATAGGCGATGGCGAAATACATGATCACGGTGGCGCCTCCGAAGATGAGGTGAAAATGCGCCGTCACCCAGGACGTGTTGTGGATCATCGAGTTCATGGCGTAGCTCATGTTGATAATCCCGCCGAAACCGCCCAAGCCAAGCATCACTAGCATCAAACCCGACGCCAGTACCATCGGTTCATCCCAAGGCAGCGCGGGGATCCATCCAAACAGCCCGCGTCCGCCGCGGTGACGGCCGGCAATTTCCGCGCTGGCCGAAATCGAGAACACAGTAAGCAGCGTCGGCAGGACCACGAGGAAGGTGAGGAAGGATTGCAGGAACTTGAATCCCGAGCCGTGCTCCGGATCCATCAGGAGATGGTGCAAACCAACAGGAACCGAGAACGTCAGGAACATGATGAACGTAAGGCGCCCCATCGTGTCGCTATAGAGCCGTCCGCCCGCCGCCTGAGGCAGCAATGTGTAAAGGGCTATATAGGCCGGCATCAGCCAAAAATAGACGATTGCATGCAGCGTCACCGAGAACAGCGTACGACCGAGCGCTGCGTCCATCAGATCGCTCCAACCAAACGCTCGCGGTATCAGTATGCAAATCAACTCGAGAAGCACGCCCGACGCGGCCCATGCCCAGAGATCGGCCGTCGCGGTGATGGCGAACATGGCGAGCGGCACCGGGCGGCCGGGATTATCGCGCTTCCAACCGATCATGTTGACGTTCATCAGCACGACCCAGATCATCGAGCCGCCGATCAGCAGGAACACACCCAGGTAGTACCAGGCGCTCGCCAGCAGCGGCGGATAGAAGGTGTAGAGCACCGAAGCTTGACCCGCCAGGACCGTCGCTCCAGCCATCACACTGCCGATGAGGCAGATGACGAAGCAGATCCACGCTGCTGTGCTCCCGCGAAGAGAACGGCCCAGACTGGTCTCCGCTATGGCGTAGCCGAAGCCCATCGCGAAGAACGTGGTGACCACGTACGCCATCACCGTCCCGTGCAGAGTTACAGAACCGTAGTACAAGCTCGGGGAGCGAAGCGGGGCCGGCAGGGGGCTGCGCACCAGCATCTGCCATGCACCCAGGACTATGGCCGGCAGGAACAGGCCAAAGGCAACCCAGAAGTGAAAGAGAACCAAGCGCCTACTGTTTTGCACAGCTCGTCCTCACCAGCAGACCTTTCCCCGCGAAATTGTCCCAGGGCACAACTCTGACACGCGCCCACATGGCTTGATGACCGAGGCCGCAGAACTCGTGACACGGCATCACGTAGTCGCCCGTCTTCGCAAATCGGGTGCGCACCTCGGAGACGAAGCCCGGCACCACCATGGTGTTGACGTTGGTATCGGGAAGCAGGAAACCATGTATGACGTCGTCACTGGTCAGGCGAAACTTGACCGGCGTATCGGCCGGCACGACGACGCAACGCGGCACGAAATCATACTGCTGGGCTATGAGCCGCACTGTGGAAGAGCCGTCGGGCTCGAGCGCCGTGCCCAGATTACTCTCAACGAACTCGCCCTTGAGATGTAGCGTCCGCGAGTCGATTACCTCGACATTGCTGGCCGGGTGCAGCGCTCCCGCGAGGGACGTGACGACCATGATCAACATCATTGCCGTCAGCATCGCCAGCATGAGGGTAACCCAGCGTTGCTCGGTGCGGATGACGACCGCTTCGGGAACCTCGCCGTCCGGGAGGGGGCGCTGCAGCGGATCTGATGGTAGTTCAGCCAATGGGACCTCGCGGAATAAACAGCAGGAAGTAGAATGCAAGCCAGCCGATAAAGAGTAACCCAACGGCGATGCTGGCGATCACCAGCGCTCCCATCGGGCCATTCTTGAGTGCCTCGGCCGCTTCTTCCGCTCGTATCGGTGCGGCGACATGCTCTGGCAGATAAGCGGCTGAAGAATGATTTTGATGGTCGGTCTGCATCGCATCAATGGCTGTCTTCCGAATCCGCTGCCTGGAGCGGGTATCGCACCTGTTGGTAGTAAGCGGCGACCGCCGCGGTCTCCTGCTCATCAAGTTTTCTGGCCATCACCTGCATGGCGTCGGGGCTGCTGTTGCGATAGCCCTGCTGCCACATGTGCAGGGTAAAGGCGGTGTAATGGGCGTACTGTCCCTCAAGGTACGGGATCGCCGGCGATTCGCCGACGCCACCGGGTCCATGACATCTGTTGCAGCTTTGAATCCCCCTCGCTGCGTCGCCTAGCTTGGCGATCTCCTCACCTTGTTTAACAAGTGCGGGGTCGGGTGCTTTGAGTGGGGGAAAAGGCGCGTCGATGCGCGAGTAGTAAGCCGAGACGTCTGCAATATCGTCTGGCGAAAGCGCTTTGACGATCGGCGACATAATCGCATTCACCCGGATGCCCGAGGAATAGTCGTGTAGCTGCGAGGAAAGATAATAGACCGACTGGCCCGCAATCCGCGGAAACGAGCCGCTGCCATCGGATAGGCCATTGAAGGCGTGGCATTGCGCGCAGGCTGGCGCGCCAGCAGGCGTGCCTTGCGCCACGATCACAGCGCCATGCATGGCGTCGGGCCGGCGGTTTGTGGTGTGAGCCATTACATCACTTAGCTTGGCGAGGTAATCGACGATTGCGGGCACGTCCTTGGCATCGACAGGGGCCTTGTAGACATTGCGCATCTTTTTGACTTCAGCCTGCCAGTCAGCTTTGGGCAGGCTGGGCTGAGTCAGCACCATGCTGGCCGAATGGCAGATCAGGCAGTTATTATTGATTGCGCCTGCTTCTGGGCCGCCGGGAAAAGTGCGCTCGCTTTCGGGGAGATTGATGCTAACCGAATGCAACGTCACGCCGCTCGCAGAGATTGAGGAGGGCGGTGCGACAGGTGAAGCCTCCGCAGCCGAAGCCTGAGGCACTGAAGTCGGCGGTGCGGCTAGTGCCGACTGACGGACCCACCTGGCAGGTGACAGCACCGCAAGGAGGGTCACGCCGGCCGCGGCAACGGCGCCGCGGGCAATTGCATTGGCTGATAATGCCACGGATTTCCTCCGGTTGTCTCCGGTATTACGCGACCGTGAGTTGAACGCGCTCGATCACGTTGCGCATGAAGCCATTGCCATTCCAGTTCGGCTCTGGAGGCTGCACCTCTCCCATCGTATTGATGCAACGCACTTTGAGTGTCAGCCTTCCGGATTGTGGCGCCCTTACCTTCGTGCTCCACTCGCGAAAGCTGTAGGTGCCCTCGTCGGGGCCCAGTTCGGTTTTTCGCCAGCTATGCCCATCAGCCGAAAGTTCCACATGCGAAACGCCGCAATCACCACCGAACGCAATCCCTCTGACCTGCACAGCCGCTGCGGACTCGACGATCGTGTTGTTGGTGACGTTGGTGAAGAAGGAACGAGGCACCATGCGGTTGATTGGCACGGTCTTGAACCCCTGCTCGCCGGGCTTCACGCTCGCGTGAGGCGTATCCGGAATGCGGTAGGCCGTCTTCATCCAGAAGTTCCCGTCCGGTGTGTCGAGCACCTCAATGTCATTGAGCATCTTGACCCAATAGGTGGCATACCAGCCGGGTACGATCAGGCGCAGCGGAAAACCGTTGAGCAGCGGCAACTGCTCCCCGTTCATCTGGTAGGCCAACATCACTTCGCCGTCACGCGCATGATCGATGTCGAGCGACTTCATGAAGTGGGGCGCGCCTTCCACGACCGGCTTCTCCAGACCCCGGAAACGAACCGCAACGGCCCCGGCCTTGACGCCGGCGCGATCCAGCACGTCGCGCAACCGGACGCCGGTCCACCGCGCATTTCCCATCGCACCATTCTCCCATTGGGCGCCGGCCACACCCGGCTGGAACATCCCGCGGGAATTGCCCGAACACTGATTGACCGCCACCAACTCGATCCGTGGCATCGCCAGCACGTCCGCCATCGAAAGCGAGAGCGGCCGGTTGACATGGCCGCGAACCGCCACTCTGAACGCAGCCACATCTACGCTCTGCGGTATGGCCGCCCAGTGCCAGCGCACGTAAAATCGATCGTTCGGGGTGAGTATGTGGCGATCGAATACCTCGAATGGAGTCTCGAGCAAGGGTGGCCGGCTGCGCTGCAGAATCATTCGCCCCTTCTGCGGGAAGGCCGTCGTCAAGTCGCGCCGGTCCGGGCCGCCCGCCAGCAGATCGAGATCGACGGTGGCGGCCCAGGCCGGAAACGTCGCTACTATACCGCCAAGGATGCCCACGCTCTGAAGGAAGCGACGACGACTCGGCATATAGATGATGTGTTCGGGGATTCTCATGAAAATTGCCTGCGCCATAGGTCCGGGCGATTTGACTGGAATGTTCCTCTCTAGACCCTTGCCAAACCCACCTGCATCGGCGCTACTCAGACTCGTGTTCCTGCCGCAGATGCGAAATCTCACGCCGCTGCCGCTCGATTTCCCGCTGCTGGTACGCGAGCCGGTCGTCGGTATGCGACTCCCGAATCTCGTTGTTCTGCAGCGCGTTGCCGATCAGGTAACCACCACCCGCACCCAGCACACCGCCGATAGCGGCACCGGCTCCTGGCGCTCCGGCCGCCGCGCCTATAATCGCGCCGCCAGCCGCACCCAAACCGCCGCCCAGCAAGGTGCCTTTTTCACGGGTGGTCAACGGTTGTCCGCTGCATCCGACTGCTCCCGCCAACACTAGCGCGCCGAGTAAGTAAATCGCGGCGTGCCTCCATCGTTTAGTCATCGAACTTCCCTCCTGAGGCTTAAGCCTCCCTGTATTGCGTAAACACAATTTCATTTCGAAACCACAAACGTTAAATCACGACCGCTCAGTGCTCATTGTCCGTCCGAGCGCGACACCTGCTCCGGCTTCGGCAGCGCCGTAATCGTCCTGCCGGCCGCATCCGCGACCAGCAGGCTGGGCTTGGCATTCTTATCCAGGCTGAGCTCGGCTCGCTCCTTGCCCTGCTTGTCGAACATAACCAGCGCCGGCGAGCCGTCCGCCGCTAGTCCCAGTCCGGCCCTTGCAACGCCGCTGCTGTGGTCATAAAGCGTGATCGACATGTCGCCATTGTCGCTGGCCGCCATCGCCATGAGTTGTCGTCCCTCGCTCGAATAAATTGCGACACCGGCCCGATTGTCGCCGGTTAACCCGACCATTAGACGTCTGGCGCCATCAGCATTGTAAAAGCCCAGGCCTGCCGTACCCTCAGGGGTGACCCGCAGTTCCGCGCGATTGCGGCCCTGCGCGTCGGATAGTGCGATATCCGCGATGCCATGGCCGGTGACCTGCATCGCGGCTCGGTCCTCACCGTGGGGACCCACAACGACGAACCGTTCGGCTTCAACAGTTCGGACATGCTGACGATGAGTCGCCGCTAGCGCTCCCGTCGCACCAATCTGCGTCGCCGCGGCGCCGCCAATAATTCCGCCCGCCAGCGCCCATGCTGCAGACATCCAGCGTTTAGTTTGATTCATGTTCCGGCTCCTTTTCCTCGACCGTTGAACTGATGGCGTGAAAGATCGCGTCACAAACTTGCCTGCTTCCCCGCAATCCGAAGTTCTGGAAATCGTGTTAGCTGTTGCCCGGCCGCACTAACACCGAGGTGAGAAGGGTCCCCGCCCCACTTTGGGTGCTCATGATGATCAGCGAACAGAAGTAGGTTCCGGGGCGCTGATACACATGCGCGACGAAGGCTTGTGGCGGCAGCGATGACATCGTCCCGTCGCCAAAGTTCCATGCATACGTAGTTGATGCGGCCGTTTGCGGACTTCCTTGCTCTATCACGAAGAAGTCGACCGTGAGCGGCGACTTTCCGTATTGTGGCTGCGCCATCAGACTGGCAGGCATGGTCGGCTGGCTGATGGCAGCGGGCCGCAACGTGTCATCAGATTGGCCCGCAGCAGCTTCGTTGCTGTTCGGACATGACGGAGGTGGCATGCTTGGAAGCTGCCCGGAGCCCGGGACCGTTGCAGCGCCCTGAAGGATCTCACCTGTGCATGGTATCGCCGTGGATTCCGAGGGAGCGCTATACGGTATTGAATCGGCCGCCTCACTGTCGCTGGAAGCCGGCGGGCCGAAAGATTGGGGTTCGGTTCCCATAGTCTGCGCAAAGGCTGCAATCGTGCCAGCCGTGCACAGCAACAGAAGACAAAGTGTGGCAACCCGAAGCATTTGTATGATTTTGCCTATTTGCAGCGAATTCTCCATTGGGATGCCAATTGACGATGTCATTCTGCCACAACCTGCGCCTGTGTGGTGTCGTTCCTTTTGAGCAGCAGAGCCAGCGGCGCCATCAGCAGGCAAACAACCGCAATCAGCCACGATACGTCCATGTAAGACTGAACTGTGGCCTGGGTAACTACCGCGTCGTATGCGCGTAAATAGCTTTGACGCATAGCCTGCGACTGGCTGAGGCCGCGATGAAACAGTGTCGTGCTCATCCGGTCCGTGAAAGTGCGAAAAGACTGGCGCGCGGGTGTGACGTGCGCGATGAGCTCGTCCTGATGGAATTGGGCACGTCGCGTGACCATCGTCTCCACCATCGAGATTCCCACACTGCCTCCGACGTTGCGCAGCAGATTGATCAAGCCGGATACTTCACCACCCTTTTCCTCGGGGACGCCGACGTATGAAGCAGTGTTAATTGGAATGAAGAGCACGGCAAGGCCAAGTGACTGCAGGCATCGGTACGTGGCTGCGGTCCGAAAATCGATTTGCTGATCGATGTGCATGGTTACGAAATAAAGAGCAAACGCACTCGCCAGGAATCCTGCCATCGTCAACCATCGCGCTTGCACTCGCCTGACCAGTTTTCCCACGACGGGCATTAGAACGATCATCACCGTCGCCCCCGGCGCGAGAGTCATTCCCGCGAGCTGAGCGTTATAACCCATGTAGGCCTGCATGAATTGTGGGATGAAAACCGTCATCCCGTAGACTTGGATGCCGTAGACGAAGATCATCATCGCCGCTGCCGCAAAGTTGCGGTTTTTGAAGAGCCGTAGATCGAGCACCGGCCGGCGCCGTGTCAGTTCCCAGATTACGAAGGAGACCAGGCTCACAACGAAGACCACCGCCAATATCGAAATAAGGTGGGAAACGAACCAGTCATCTTCCTGGCCTCTGTCCAGCACCACTTGGAGAGCTCCCAGACATAGGGCCAGTAGCCCAATGCCGGCATAGTCGATACTCAGCGATTTGCGAGCTTGTTTCAGTTGCCGGGTCAGGTAATAGGGATCTTCGACAAACCGCGAAACGAGAAAAAGCGAAAGAACTCCGACCGGAACGTTCATGTAGAAGATCCATCGCCATTGGTAATTATCGGTGATCCAGCCCCCGATTGTCGGCCCGATCGCCGGCGCCAGCACCACCACCATCCCATATAACGCAAACGCCATTTCCCAACTGCTCGGGTGGAAAAGTGTCCTTCAGGATCGCCTGCGATACCGGCTGCAGCCCGCCTCCTCCGGCTCCCTGGATAATGCGAAACAGGATAAGCATCCCGAGCGACGGCGCGATGCCGCACAGAAATGAACTGGCGGTGAAGATCACGACACAAACCATGTATAGGCGCTTGCGCCCGAAGGTGGCGGATAACCATCCGCTAATCGGCAGCACCACCGCATTTGCGACAAGGTAGGACGTCAATACCCAGCTTGCATCATCGACACTGGACGCGAGGCCACCGGCCATATAAGGCAGCGCCACATTGGCGATGCTGGTGTCGAGCACCTCCATGAATGCAGCCAATGAAACGATCGCTGCGATGACCCACGGATTGACAGGCGCCCTTTCCGGCGGGGCAGCGGGATTTGGTATTTTCGGGGCAGCGCTCATTTTCGACTTAACGATCTATCGGCCTCGGCAGCTATGAGTTCAGCCACACAGTCGGCTCAACCGACATTCCCGGGCGCAGGCGATGGTGGGGATCTTGTCCCGGGTAGAAGCGGATTCGCACCGGCAGCCGTTGCACGACCTTGACGTAATTGCCGGTGGCGTTTTCAGGAGGGAGGAGGCTGAATAGCTCGCCTGTAGCACCCGGCAACCCCTCGATGTAGCCCTTGTAGGCAGTGCCCGTGGTGTCAACGTGAATTGTGACGTGCTGCCCACGATGCATCTTGCGCAACTGCGTCTCGCGGAAATCGGCGGTTACCCAAATATCGTTTAGAGGGACGATAGTCAGCAGTTGTTCGCCCGGTTGCACGCGTTGGCCCACCTGGACGGTCTTGTCCCCCACCACTCCCGTCTCGGGTGCCACAATATGCGTGTAGCTGAGGTTGAGCCTGGCTTGATCGAGTTCCGCCTGGGTTGCTTTCACGGCCGCCTCCGCCTGCCCGATCATTGTCACCGCCGCCCTGGCCGCCGCCCGATCGGAGTCGACCGCGGCGGCATCAACCCTCCCGGTTCGGACAATTTCGTCGTTTAATTCTTTCGATATCACGCTCTCCTTGAACAAGGCGCCATAGCGCGCAACGTCCTCCTGCGCCTCGTGGTTCGTGGCTACGGCACCGGCCAGATTCGCGACTGTAAGGCTGTAGTTCTGCTGTGCGGCTTGGAGGCCTTGTTGCGCCTGAACCAGGTTGGCCGTCGCGTCTGCGACCGCGACCTGATAATCGCGGGGGTCCAGGTCCACGAGCGGCTGACCTTTGACCACATGATACGTGTTCTCGACGTAAACGCGGATCACTGTCTCGTTGATACGAGTACTTATCGGGTCCAGGTGCCTTTCGATCTCGGCATCATCGGTCCATTCGTAAGATTGGAGATAGTTCCAAAAACGTAGGCTCGCCGTAGCGAGCAGGCCGGCTATAATAAGTAGAATGACGACCCGCCAGGGATGACCGCGCAGGAGTCTGCGCTGTCTTTCGGCCAGAGTGCGTGGCGGACTATCGCTGTGGATTTCCGGAGGATGCGAATCCGCGCGACTCGGGCTCGGAGCGGACGCTTCCTGGCGCAAGAGTTCGAACACGCGTCGCAGCTTTCTGATTTCCCGATACGGGTTCCTGCGCGGATAGCGCAAGACTTTTCGCACAGGGATATGCCCGTTTGCATACCGGCTGATGTTTGCCGCGTCTCCGCCGATTTGGATCCGCGAGCTATGTTCGTTTGTCTCCAACGATGACCCAAAGATGGTATCTAGGTAATGTGTCATTCATGCGATGCTTTCCACGCCTATAGCAGCCGTCTCACACGTTCGGAGGAGATTGCTTCATCGTACCGACTCACTTTCAGGCTGCCTTCGGATCGACCGCGTATTCACCTTGCCCAGGTTCGTCGGCCTGTCCGAAGAACGGCACGCACACGACGAAAAACCCCTCTTTCAGCAGGTCGAGTTCTTTTAGAATTTCAAAAAAGTTGTCTTGGTCGATTAACATTCAAATCCCCGCTTTCCCCTTCTAAGCTCTCGGGCGCTCACAAAGCGGCGCCAACTTGTCTGTGGAATAGTTCTTCCGATGCCCAATCGGACTCAGGAGGCGAACGCATCCAGCACCTTTCGATTGAACATAGGTATATCGTCGGGCATCCGGCTGGTCGTAAGCTGACCGTCCTGGACCACATCCTGATCGATCCATTTGCCACCAGCGTTACGAATGTCTGTTTGCAGCGAAGGCCATGAGGTCAGCGTGCGACCGCTGACCACTCTAGCTTCGACGAGCATCCACGGTGCATGGCAAATCGCGGCGACGGGCTTACCCTGGTCGAAGAAGGCTCTGACGAAGCTGATGGCCTTAGGATAGGTGCGGAGGTCGTCAGCATTCACGACACCACCGGGAAGCACAAGTGCGTCGAAATCCACGGGTTCCGCCGCGTCAAGCGCAATATCGACTTTGAACTTATCGCCTTTATCGTTGTGCTTCATTCCCTGAACCTCACCTTTTGCCGGTGAAATAAGCTCAGTTTTCGCGCCGGCCTTTTCGAGGGCGCTGCGCGGCTGGGTCATTTCAACTTGCTCGAAGCCATCAGCCACCAGGAATGCGATTCGTTTTCCATGAAGATCTTTGCTCATGGCGTAATCTCCTTTTTCGTGACTCTACGTTCCACCGTCGTTCGACCTGACCTTCACCGATAAGGCGTGAAAATCGAAATCACAAATGAGCGCGCCGATATGCCACCCCTGACGATTAGCGGAGTTTGCCGTGTCGGATGTGGTCTCAGAGCAATCCTGGGAGCAGTCAAACTCTGTGGAGAGTGGCACTCGCCCAGCTTCCTCGCAGGTCTGACGCGCTCCTGCGAATGTCTCCAAGCCGTTCCGGGTCAATTTCTGATGAACGTGTCACCGAAACTCCTACCAGTGGCGGCAATCTCGGTGCTCCTGCCTCGGTTGTGACATCATTTTTCACGCCTATTAATTGCCACCTGAATTTCCCTTGAGGCGCCAATTTCCGGTGCTCATCTCCCAATGGGAATGTGGGTGCAATATGCCTTCCTCCACGCCACAGGAGGTACTTCTCGGATGAGCAAATTTGTCGACCCGGAAACGATCGGAAGCACGATCGAGGCGATCTCGAGGCGAAACTTCATCAAAGGGGTGATTGCTGGCGGCGTGGCCGTCTCCTCGGCAGGGTATCTATTCCGTGCCTCCAGCGCGCTGGCGCATCACGAAGTGACGGGCACACGGCTGCTTACGATCAATGTTAACGGGCTGCAACGGCGGGCCGATGTTATGAGGCAGGAGACACTAGCCTGGACGCTGCGCCATAAGTTGGGCCTTACCGGCACGAAATTGGGCTGCGATCGGGCCGAATGCGGCTCTTGTACAGTGTTGATCGATGATGTGCCCCACTATGCATGCTCTGTACTCACACAAACCGTGCGCAACCGGAAAGTTCTTACGATCGAAGGACTGGCGAGTGCTGACGGCAAGCTGCACCCGGTACAACAGGGGGTCGTCGACGAACAAGGGTTCCAATGCGCGTTCTGCATGCCCGGGTTCATCATGGCATCGGTGGGATTTCTGAAGACGAACCCCAACCCCAACCGAGCTGAGTTGGCGCAGGGCGTCTCGGGAAACCTGTGCCGCTGCCAGGACTACGACAAGATCCTCACCGCGCTGATGCGTGGGGCCGAAAATATGAGGAGTGCCGGCAATGCCTGAGGGAAATGATGCTAAGACAGCCAGCGCGCCCGAGCGCATCTACGGTCCAGGGCGCCGGCTGATCGGCAAAGATTACGAGACTCCAGACCTATATGCGAAGGTAACGGGACAGGCGAAGTATGCCGAGGATTTTCACGCCGAAGGCATGCTGTTCTGCAAGTTGCTTCTCAGCCCGCTACCGCATGCACGCGTCAAGCGAATCGACATGCGCAAGGCACTTGCGATGCCCGGTGTCAGAGCAATTCTTACGGCGGATGACGTTCCTCCGCCGGCCGATACCCTTACCGACAACGGCACGGTGATCAAGGCCAACCCAAAAGGTGAACGCGGACTCACAATGGAGCCAGTATACCAGGGCGAGCCGATCCTCGCCGTCGCCGCGGTTGATGAACTTACTGCCGCCGAAGCGATCGAGCGCATCCGGATTGATTTCGAGCCGCTTCCGTTCGTAATCGATCCGCTCGAAACTCTGCGGCCCGGCGGGCCGAATCCAAGAACGGACGGAAACATCTGGATTATCCCCCCAGAGCCCGCACCGGGAGCGCCGCCAAGTCCGCCGCCGTCTATGGGGGAACTCAAGTGGACGGAGGAGGATTTCGCGAACGCCGAGTATGGTCAACTGCCGATGGGCAAGACACCCGACGAATGGTCGTACGGCGACCTCGACGCGGGGTTCAAGAATGCCGCGCTCGTCCTTGACGAAACGTTCGTCACACCGGACACCAGCCACCAGACGCTGGAGACGCGCAGCGCGATGGCGTACTGGCAAAATGGGAAGGTCTACGTTTACACAGGCACGCAGAGTACCGCGCAAACCGTGCCTGCCATCGCAAGATGGCTGAATATTGACAGCGGTAAAGTCGTGTTGATCAGCGAATACACCGGAGGCGGCTTCGGCAGCAAAGTCACGGCTGGCGTCTCGTTGGTGATCCCTGCGCTTCTATCAAAGAGGGCGAACGCCCCGGTGATGATGCGCATCAGCCGCGAGGAAGAGACCTTCATTGGCCGCGCGCGGCCCAGCCTTCTGGGCCGGATGAAAGTCGGTTTCTCCAGGGAGGGACGGATCCTGGCGCTGGATATGTTCGTTATTTCCAACAACGGCCCCTACGACGCGCAGGGCGACGTCCCGACCTCAGGCCGTATCGTTTCACTCCTGTATCAGCCGCAAGCCATGCGCTGGCGCGGCGCCACAATCCTGACCAACACTCCGCCCCGCAGTGCGCAGAGTTCACCGGGAGGTTTGCAGGGCATTACGATCATCGAACCGATTATCGCGAAAGCCGCACGAAAGCTCGGGCTGGACCAGGTAGCCATCCGGCGCATCAACTGTCCGGAGGGCAAGGCGCTATTCGGAGGGCCGGTGCAAGGAACCCGGTTGCACGCAACGAGCGCATTTATCAAGGAAGCCCTGGATCGCGGCGCGGAGCAGTTCAAATGGAAGGAGAGGGTCGCGCGCACTCCCAAACGAATCGGCTCGAAGGTGCGCGGTGTTGGCGTTTCGCTCAGTTGTTTCGTCGGCGGCACGATTGGCTTCGACGGGCTTCTGATTATAAGGCCGGATGGCCGTATCTCTTTCCAGTCCGGTATCGGCAACCTGGGAACCGAGTCGGTAATCGACGTCCATCGCGCGGGCGCGGAAGTTCTGGGTGTGCCATGGGAAAAGTGCGACGTCGTATGGGGCAACTCGGCGAACAACCTTCCTTTCACCTGCGTATCGGGCGGCAGCCAGACGACACACGCGATGACGCGGGCCGCGTACGCCACCGCGATGGACGCCAGGAGGAAGCTGCAGGAGATTGCCGCCAGGAGTCTCGGCGGAGTGCCCGAGGAATATGACGTGGCAAATGAGCGTGTCTTCCGCAAGGGAAGTCTCGTGGGCATGACTTTAGCGCAGGCGGCTCGACGCGCGATTGAACTGGGCGGCATCTACGACGGTCACGAAGCGGCGCCTGACCTGCACAAATTGACCAAGGCGTCCGTGGCGGCGGTGGCGGGCCAGGGCCTGGTAGCGGCGGCCAAGGATAACTACCCTCGCGATGGCGTAACGTTCTCCTATGTCGCGAGCTTCGCCGAGGTTGAGGTCGACGTCGAGACCGGCAAATACGACATCGTGGATTTCCTCGCATACGGCGACGTCGGCTCGGTGATTCATCCGCGGTCGCTCGGCGGCCAAATCCTTGGCCGCTCGACCCTGGGGATGGGTCATGCGATCGGTCAGAAGTGGGTCTATGACCCCCACTACGGCGCCATGCTTTCGACGCGATTCCACCAGAGCAAGCCTCCAACCATCCTGGATGTGCCGGTGAATATGCAATGGGCGGCACTGGATATTCCCGATCCGGAAACGCCCGTGGGCGCGCGCGGCGTAGGCGAACCTCCCGTTGGCGGCGGATGCGCCTCTATCCTGAACGCGCTTTCAAATGCGCTCGGAGACGAGATCTTTCAGCGCGCGCCGGTAAATGCCGATACCATCCTGACCTCGCTCGAAGCCGGGCGGCCAATGCAACATCCATTGATGGCTCACATTTAACGGGCACGAGAAGAGAACCGTATGGCTATCATCCGAGACGTTATGCCGGCGTTCGAGCTGCTTCAGCCAAGCTCCATCGCCGAGACGCACAAACTGCTCGAGCTGCAAGGGAGCGATGGCTGGGTTCTGGCCGGGGGCCTCGACAGCTTCGACTGGCTGAAGGACCGCATCAAGAAACCGAAGGTGGTGGTCGACCTGAGCGGAATCGACGAACTCAGGGGAATCCAGACCACGAGCGACGGGATCGAGATCGGCGCGATGACCACCCTGACGGAAGTTGTGCAACACCCCGCCATTAGAGAGAAATACGGGCTGCTGTCAGAGGCCGCGGAGTTAGTCGCGTCGCCGCAGATCCGGAACCAGGGCACTATCGGCGGCAATGTGTCGCAGGATGCTCGCTGCTGGTACTACCGGGCCGGATGGCCCTGTTACCGTGCGGGCGGAAACATCTGTTATGCCGACACACCGGAGGGCCGCAACCGTGAGCACGCGATTCTTCACGCGGACCGCTGTGTCGCCGTGAATCCCTCCGACTGCGCTCCGGCTCTGATTGCGCTCGACGCCAAATTCGTCATCAGCACGCGCAAAGGTGAACGCGTCGTCGATGCCGAAGACTACTTCATCGGTCCGGACATCGACATAACGCGGCTGCACATTCTGCAGCCTGGCGATTTGCTGACGACTATTCGAATTCCATCCACGTGGGCAGGCGCAAAATTTTATTTTGAAAAGGTGCGCGACCGGAACGTGTGGGATTTTCCGCTAATGAACGTCGCATCGGCCATGATGATATCCGGCGGCAGGATCCAGCGAATCCGCATCGCCGTGAACGCCGTCGCCGCTCGTCCGCTGCGATTGAAGGCTGTCGAAGGAGCCGTGCGCGGCATGCCGCCGAACGCCGCAACCGGCGAAATGGCCGGGAAACTGGCAGTGCAGGGCGCAGTCCCGTTGCAATTCAACGCCTACAAGGTTCCGCTGATGAGAAACCTGGTAAAGCGCGCAATTGGCGGAGTGCAGGAGGCGACATGGGTTTCATAGAGTGGGCAATCGATCCGTGGGGGCTGAGGGTCCCCATTCATATCGCGTTCTTCCTGATATGGGTGGCGCTGATTGCAGGACTAACCTTTTTTATAGTTCATGCCACTTACCTGCGGTACTTCGCCAAACCCAGGCAGTTTGCGCCCGACATTCGGCCTGCTGTTGCGCCCGAGATACCAGCTCGCGTGCCCAGGCATTCGCGAATGGCGCGTATGTTCCACTGGATTATGGCGACCGCAATGTTGACGTTGCTGTTTACCGCCTTTCTTCCGAAGGTTGGCGTCCAGTTCCCCTGGGTCACGTACCATTGGATCGCGGGCACCGTGCTGACCGCGTCGATCCTCTTTCATATCTTCCATGCCTCGTTCTGGCTGGATTTTTGGTCGATCTGGCCGGACAGGATCGATGTGAGGGACGCCTATCACAGAGTTCTGCGATCGGTTGGGGTGCAGGCGCCGCCGCCTGCGAAATTTGCCAAATATCCGCTCGAGAATAAGCTCTACCATGGTGCCATCATGGTGGCTGGGTTGTCCGCGATCGTAACCGGCGTGTTCATGATGTTTCGTGTGCGCACCATCTTTTTTACCCGCAATCCATATCTCTTCGGCGATATGACATGGGGGATGATCTACGTGCTGCACGGCCTTGCGGGAGTCGGACTGATCGCACTGATCATGGTGCATATCTATTTTGGTATTCGCCCGGAAAAGCGCCCGATCACGAAGTCCATGATCTTCGGTTGGATGAGCCGCGACTTTTATCTGGAGGAGCACGATCCTGAGCGATGGGTCGTCAGACCCTCCGATTCGGCACACAAACTCCTGACATCCAAAGGCGAGGAATAAGCGATGGCAGCTGAAATATTCGAGCTCTGCAACACCGTCGAAACGTGCTACGAATTCATGCTGGCCTACGCAGCACAAGGGCGTTGCGGCGATGAAGCTGACAAGCCGGGTGGACAGATTCGCGAATTTCTCCAGCGCGCGGCGACGGCTATCGCAGGACTGAGCGGAGGATGCTCGAAGGCCGTGAAGCAGGAAGGCCTCCGACCCACCGAGACATATCAGTCCTTTCTTGAAGTGCTCGACCGCGACGCACGAAACGCGCTGGCAGCCATTGGACTGGTCCTGGCACAGCGCTCGATCAGCTCGCAATTAGTGGACAATCTCAACGCGTCGATCCATCTCCGTTCGCTGCTCACCGATCTGTTTCTGATAGGCGAAGTTCTGAGGGCGCAACACGGCTCCAGGACAATCAGGCAAGTGGATGCAAGGTCAGAGTTTCCCAATAGGCAAGAAGACTTATGATTGATGTTTTTGCTGCTGATCTTGCCGAAAGGGACACAGGATTACCATTTTTTCGAGGAAGCGACTCTCGAATACAAGATAATCCCGATGATTATCCGCGAAGGCGATCAACTCAGTACGCAAAATCAATCGAGATCGCCGCAGGGTCAGATCGACTCGTGCTGTGTTTCTAACAAAATAAGACTGTGAAGGATGCCAAAGAGCGGATTCTTGAGATGTTTTTTGCTTCCAATAACGCCAAGGCCGCAGACCATACGATTGAAATAGCAGAAACGCAGCAGAGGTTGTACAACGCCCGCCATAAACTGGCTATACCAACGCCGTGACTGATCACCTTTCCGCTGTACTAATTTACTCGGCTCAGGACAGTCAAATCTAATTACTTGACAAGAGCATGACTTGTTTGGAATAAACAATTTGTCGACAGCGCATTGCTGTCACTCGCCTTAAAAGCAGCCCTTGTTCCGATTTCGCCCGTTGACTCGGAGGTGAGATTGCCGTTTATGCTGCAAAAAGGCCGAGCTCCTCCTAAATCGCAGACTCCTGCCTGGACGCGGTGGTGATAAACCCGAACATCCTCTTGTTCGTGCTCCGGCATAGAAAAAGGTCCTTTCTGTGGCCGAGACCAAGGAGTAAAGAGCCATGCGCCGAGGATTGTCTATCGCGCTAACGGTGGCCTGCGTCTTGTTGTGGAATGTGATTCCCTCTCACCTCGCGTCAGCGAAGGAGGAAAAAAAGAAAGAGCCGACACCAACGGTTTATAACCCGTATCCGGCAGGCATTCTCCCCTCCGATTTGACGTCGGAGATCATCAGGGTTCAGCACGAAGTTCGAGGGATCTTCGACGAGGCTCTCTTAGAGTCGAAGGCGTTGCCACCGCCGGTTTTTGCAGGCAACCCTCCGGCACTTCAGGGCAGCGGATACGCGTCGGTGGAAATCCTGGGCAAGCTGATGAACTTCGACCAGAATATATCTCCGTTCCGAAATATCGCTTGCGCTTCCTGCCACATGCCGTACGCTGCCTTCAGCGGACCTATTCCGTCGGTCAACCTGACTATGATCGCTTATCCCGGCACATTTCATTTTCGGGCCGGCAAGCGGACCGCGATGCGATACACGTATTCACCAGATTTTCCTGTACTCGAGTTTAGCCCAACGCAATCGATGCCTGGAATGACTGCCGTCTTCACCGGTGGAAATTTCTGGGATGCACGGGCGACAGGAGTCTTGCTGCAGAGTCCCGACGCACAGCAGGCACAGGGTCCGCCGCTGGATTCCCAGGAAATGGGCTTCCCTGACGCGGCTTGCATTGCGTTCCGGCTTTCCCGCGCCGGGTACCGACCGCTCTTTGAGACGGTATGGGGTAAGGGTTCCCTAGATATCAAGTTCCCACACGACACCGAAGAGATCTGCGAAACCCCTGCAGGAGCGGCGGTGTTCGGCGGGAACCCCACGCCAGTTCGGCTAAAAGAGGAAGACCGCGTTAAGGCATATAACGTATATGATCACTGGGCGCAGTCCATTTCCAAATACGAACGCTCACTGCGTATCAGCGCTTTCTCATCGAAATTCGATGCGTTCCTGGCGGGCAAGTACACACTGACGGCGGATGAGATGGCCGGCTACAACCTTTTCAAGGGCAAAGGCAACTGCAATTCATGCCACCTCGATGGAAGATCCACGACCCTCACGCCGGGACAAACCGACACCGGCAACGCGGCCTCTACTAGACCTCTGTTCACCTGCTTTGGCTATGCGAATCTTGGCCTGCCGTTAAATCCGAGGGACGCTTTTTATTATCAGACTACGCCGGATTTCTTCGGGTTTACCCCGAATCCTTACGGCTTCGGGTATAGAGATTTGGGATTGGGTACTTTCCTAAGGAGCGGTTTCGGGTCCGCGCCCAATCCTAACTCGGATTGGATACAATATGCCCCGCTCACCGACGGCCAGATGCAGACAATGACGGCGCGCGATGTGGCACTGGCACCGCCGCAGTGTACAGGAGGCACCGAGGCACCGGGACCGTATTTCCAGAAAGAGTTCTTCCATAACGGCTA
>DASZGF010000030.1:0-15778 GCA_035939115.1 Binataceae bacterium (SeqCode) | reverse complement strand
AGCCCAGCGCCAGCGCTGCCTCGGCGTTGGTCATCAATCCAACCCTCACCCCCTCCACCGCATCCCACCGCTTCCACTGTCTGCTGCTCATCTTGTCCATCCCTCTCTTTTCCCTCAGAGGGCGGACATTTTCACTGACCTGTTAGGCGGACATTTTCACTGACCTCTAACACCCTCTCCCACGAAGGAGTGTGGGAGAGGGAAATGAACTCTCAGGCGGAGCCTACGCGTGGCCGTGACGCAGCAGCTTGCCTGGCGTGGCACCGGTCTCCTTGCCGTCGTCGAACGTCATCTGGCCGTTGACGATGATTGCCCGGTATCCCTTGGCGTGCTGCACTCGCCGCCATTCACCGCCGGGAAAGTCATGCGCAATGTCTCCGATCCAGTCGGGCTCGATCCCCAGGCCGTTCAAATCGTAAACCACGACGTCCGCCCACGCGCCTTCGCGCAGCACTCCGCGGTCGCGGAAGCCGGCCGCATGCGCCGGCAGCGCGGAGAGGCGGAAGTGCGCCTCCTCCAGCGTGATGCGCTGCTCCTCGCGCACCAGCCAGCACAAAAAGTCGGTGGTGAAGGCGCCGCCGCAGAAGAACTTGGTGTGAGCGCCGCCGTCTGACACGCCCGGAAAGGTGTAGGGCGAATTGTTGATCATCTCGGCGGTGAATTCGGCGTTGAAGCCCTTGTTGGGGCCCAGGAACTCCGCCTTGAGATCGGTGGCAAGCGACAGGTCCAGCATCACGTCAGTTGGATGCTTGCCCTCTTCCTCCGAAATCTGGCCGATCGATTTGCCGACGTATTTTTCCAGTTCCGGCTGGTCGTTGAGCCACTGCACTATCAGCGCCGGAATTCGTCCGCCGACTCCCGCCTGCACGATCTCAAGCCTGCGATTTGACTGCTGCCCCTTCGCTCCCTCGCGCAGATACGGATCGCGCATCTTGCGCAGCCGCTCTTCCTTGGTCCCGGTGGTCATCTCTTTCCAGTAACGGCTGGAGTCGTACAGGTTCCAGTGCTCCAGCGTAAACGCGAACCCGGTCCGATGGGTACCGCACTGGCCGAAAATCGGCAGACCTTTCGCGCGCATCCTCTCCAACCATCTGAGGCTCTTTTGATGCGTGCCAGGATCCTTACGCGTCGCGACGATAGCATTGTGCAGCACGGGCCGGCGTGCCTCGGCAGCCAATTTTTCGACGAACGCCAGGTCATCCTTGATATAGCCGGTTGCCTGGGTGATCTCGATGAATCCTTCGTCCCGCTCGCGCAGCACGCGCGCCAGGTTCAGCACGTCTTCCTCGCACATGGTGTCAGTGACCATCGGCGAGCCGTCAAAGTCAGTCTGATTGGAGTTCCTACCCAGACGCTGGAGCGAAAATCCGCACAGACCGGCGTCCAACCCTTGATGGAGCAGGCGGCGCATCTCGGCGCGCTCCTCCTCGGTGGCAACACGCGTCTTGGCCGCCTCCAGGCCCATCACATAGGTCATCAGCGACGCCGTCGGCATGTATTGGATACAATTGACGCCCTTGGGCGCGCGGTCGAGCGAGTCGAGGTATTCGGGGACAGTCTCCCAGTCCCATGGCAGCCCGCGCTTCATCGATTCGTATGGAATGGCCTCGGTGCGAGTCATGGTGAGCATCGAACGCTCGCGGAAATCCGGCTTGACCGGAGCAAAGCCGAACCCGCAGTTGCCCAACACCACCGAGGTCACGCCGTGCCATCCCGAGATGGTGCAGTACGGATCCCAGCGAATCTGGGCGTCGTAATGGGTGTGCAGATCGACAAACCCGGGGGCGACAATCAAGCCGTCGGCCTCGATTACCTTTTTGGCGAAGCCCGGTGCGAGCCCGCCCATCTGTGCGATCCTGCCCTCGCGGATCCAGACATCGCCCCGGTAGCGCGGTACCCGCGTCCCATCAACAATAGTCGCGCCTTTGATCTGAATGTCGTAGTCGGCCATGGTCGGTTCCCTCCCGGCTGTTGGGTCAGGACTTTAACGTATGTTCAGTTTCGCGCCGCGCGGCCTTTCGATCAAGGGACCAGCCGGCGCTGCTATCGCGGCTTGGCCGCATAGCTATCTTAAGTAGCGCAATAGCGGCCGTCCGAAAAGAGAAAGGCCTGGGGTGGATGCCGGCGCGGCCTGGGGCTCAGCTTAAATCAGATTCACGGTAACGCCGATACACTGTTTGATTATCCCTTTGGCTCGATATAGTGTTTGGAGCGATGGATCTGGAACTGGCGCGCCAACGAATGGTATCGGAGCAACTCAAGGCCCGCGGCATAAGTGACCCGCGGGTGCTTGAGGCGATGCGCGCCGTCGAGCGCCATCGCTTTGTCAGCCCCCGGCTGATTGAACACGCCTACGACGACGGACCGCTTCCAATCGGCGCCGAGCAGACCATCTCACAACCCTACATCGTCGCCGAGATGACCCAGATCGCTGAGTTCAAGGGCCATGAGAAAGTTTTGGAGATCGGTACCGGATGCGGCTACGAAACCGCGATTCTGTCCCGCCTGGCGCGCCAGGTGTATTCGATCGAATGCATCGCCGAACTTCACCGCCAGGCGATCGCGACACTGGGGACGATGGGTGTGACGAACTGCTTTTTCAAGTTGGGCGATGGCTGCGAGGGATGGCCCGAGGCGGCACCCTTCGATGTGATTATCGTCACGGCGGCGATGCCAGGTATTCCGCGGCCGCTGTTGGAGCAATTGTCCCCCGCAGGGCGCCTGATTGCGCCGGTGGGCGAAGAGGAATTGCAGACGCTGGTTCGGATTGCGCGCGAGAACGGACACTGGCAGGAGCAGTACTTTGGCGAATGCCGGTTCGTCAAAATGACGGGCAAATTCGGCTTTGAGTCTTAGCCGGCAATAGCGTTTTCGCCAGTCGGTCCCCGCGCAAGGTCCGACTGTAATCGCTCCCGGGGAAGGCGCAGGGTTGGGCCGTGCGGTGTGGTTGGGAGGGGAGAGGCAGGTCGTTGGCGCGATGGAGTGAGACAACACTGAGGCGGGGTCGCAGCGTGCTGGCGTTGGCGGCGTTGGGCGTGTTGGCGTCGTGTTCCGCGCGCTCCCCACGCGTAGTCTCCCCGCAAACCGCTTTCGCCCCTTTGCCACCTTTCCAGCAGCAGCCCTTTACCATTGCCAGGTTCGATTGGCCAGTTTCTTATGGCAAGCTTTCCTCCGGGTTCGGCTTGCGCCACGGCGCGATGCATGAAGGAGTCGACATCGCCGTACCGGTCGGCACGCCGGTGCGGGCGGCGGCAAGCGGTCGTGTCATCTTTGCGGGCCGCATGCGCGGCTACGGCAAGATCATTATCATCCAGCACGAAAACCATTACGTAACGGTGTATGCGCACGATTCCGTCAATCTGGTCCAGGAGGGGCAGATGGTCAGCCGCGGCCAGGAGATTGGACTGGTGGGACGCACCGGCCGCACCACCGGCGCCAATCTGCATTTCGAGGTGCGGCATAACAACGTTGCGAGCAATCCGCTGCTTTACCTGCCGCCGGTTCGTTCCACCAGCGAAACGCGCCTGGCGGCCGGCCCCAGCTATTAGTGCCCTGACAACTTTTTTGGCCCTTCGCTATCAGGCATGCTTGGAGACTGGAGATGATCTGTACCGGCTCGTATGAATACCGACGAACTCAAGGGTTTCATCCGCGACATTCCTGACTTTCCCAAGCCCGGAATTGTTTTCAAAGACATCACTCCGTTGCTGGCTGACGCCCGCGCGCTGGCCGCAACCGTGGACCGTATAGCCGAGCCCTTCCTGGGCTCCGTCGACCTGGTGTTGGGAATCGAATCGCGCGGGTTCATCGTCGGCGCGGCAGTGGCATACCGGCTGGGGGTGGGGATGGCGATCGCGCGCAAGCCCGGCAAACTTCCCTATCTTTGCGTAGCGCAGCAGTATCAACTGGAGTACGGAGTAGATTCCCTCGAAATTCATCAGGATGCCATGGTTGCCAACAGCCGCGTGCTGATCGTGGATGATTTGCTGGCCACCGGAGGCACGGCTGAAGCGGCAATCGGGCTGGTCAGGGCGCTGAAGGGACAGGTCATCGGCTGCGCCTTCATAATCGAGTTGGGATTTCTTCAGGGGCGCGCACGCCTTGGTGCGGCGAAGTGCTTGTCCCTGATACGCTACGATTAAATAATGTCTTAATTATCTTGCCCCGGCGGTTCGATTGCATACCCACCCGTCAGACGCACGCCGCTTGTGGATCGTATTGGCCGTTACAGCGGCCTACTTCCTAACCGAACTCATTGGGGGCATTTACACCAACAGCCTGGCGCTGCTCTCCGATGCGGTCCACCTGTTGACCGACTTGGCAGCGATCCTGTTGAGCCTGTTTGCGCTGTGGGTCGCGGCGCGTCCCGCGCGGGCGGGCAAGACCTACGGATACCTGCGGGCAGAGATCCTGGGCGCCCTTCTTAACGGGCTATTCCTGTGGGTGGTCGTCGCGTTTTTGGTTTTCGAAGCCGTCCGTCGTTTCAATAATCCGGCGCAGGTCAACGGGCTGCCGGTGATGGTGATCGCGGCGATGGGACTGCTGGTCAATTCCTTTTCGGCCTGGTTCACTCACCAAGGGAGCGAGGAGCACGCGCATGGAATGGCGCTGCGGGCGGTCTTCTTGCACGTGCTCTCGGACCTCGTCGGGTCGCTGGGCGTGCTGATTGCCGGTGCGCTGATCTACTTCACCCATTGGCACCTAGCCGACCCTCTGGTCAGCATGTTCATTGCCATCCTGATCGTTTACGGATCGTGGGGCCTAATCCGCGAGGGTGTCGACATCCTGATGGAGGCGGTCCCTGCCAATATCAATCTGGACGAGTTGCGCAGCAGCCTGCTCGGGGTAGCCGGCACCGAGGAGGTCCATGACTTACACGTATGGTGCCTGACCGCCCGCGAACTTGCGCTCTCGGCCCACGCCGTGGTCGGCGACCAGGTCGATTCGGATCGTGTGCTGTCCGACATGTCCGAGGTTCTGGCGAAGTTCAACATCCATCACATGACCGTGCAGCTCGAGCGCGACAGCCGCCGCAAGCACGAACCGGAGCATTTCTAGGGCGGCGGTATAGACGCAGGCGCGTGAATGGCATGGCTGAACCGGCTATGCTCAAGTCAGTAGGGTGGGCGTCCCTGCCCGCCTCTCTGGCTGCGTGACAGGGTTTCCAGCCCGTGAAAAGGCGGGCAGGGGCACCCGCCCTACTGGGAGTGTTATCGGCTGTTTGGCAGACGCATCAAATCTGCGGGAGGGGTGCTCATGGACTCCCAGGAAAAACTACGGCCTGAACGGACTTTATTTTACGACGTGGACACGCAGCGCGATTTCATGCTCCCGGGCGGCGCTTTGCACGTGCCAGGCAGCGAGAACATCCTGCCCGCACTCAAGCACCTTACCGACCTGGCGCGCCGGCGAAAAATTCGGCGCATTTGCTCGACCGACCGGCATTTCCCGGGCGACCGGGAATTGGCCCGTAATGGCGGAAGGTGGCCGGACCACTGTATGGATGGCACTGCCGGGCAGCGCAAGGTCGAAGAAACCACGCCCTCCAATCCCCATCCGCTTCCTGCGCACCGGGTTGACGACAACCAACTGGCAACCGCGCTGAGGCACGGCGGCGAGTTGATCATCGAAAAGCAGGACGTCGACGTAATCGCCGGCAATGCCAACGCGCGCGCGTTGCTGTCCCGCCTGGCGGCGCAATACGACAATGTTGTGGTTTATGGCGTTTACACGGACGTTTGTATAGATCACGCCGTCAACGCGCTGCTCGAACATGGGCGGGCTCCCTACGTCGTCATCGACGCGATCCACGAAATCGATCTTGCCAATGCCTCAGCGGCGCGCGAGCGCTGGCGCAAGCGGGGGGTCAAAACCATCACCTGCGGCCAACTCGAAGCCCTGCTTGACGACTGAATGAGCAGCACATTTGACGACGCGCCGCCGGATTGCCCGACGCTGGATGTTACCACAAGCACCGCAGCGGCCTCGCCCGCGGTCCAAACCGAGGCAGAGGCCGAGCAAGCATGGCAAGTGCCGCCAGCTCAACCCCTGCGCCTGATCGCGGCGGTTCTCCTGCTTGCGTCCGGCGCTGCCAGCTATGCCTACACCCTGATTAACTTCTGGAGTTCGCCATCGCTGGGGATTCATATGGCGGTTCCCTACCCCGCCTACCTGCTGATCGCGATGGGCCTCATCCTGGCGCTGACCGCGCTTCGAGTGGCCCTGGGTCTGTGGTCGCCGCACGCCAAGCTGGCAATTGCCGGCATCTCATTTTTGGCTTGTCTGACGTTCGGGATCGGCGGTGGGAGGTTCGTCAGCTATACGTTACGCGGCACGCGCAATCCGCCCTTCAAGCTAAAAATCGCAGTCGGCGATCGCTTCCCTGATTTCAAGCTGGCCGACCGAAATAATGTAGCGCGCGACGGCAAGCTCTTCAGTGCCAGCCCGCTGACCCTGGTGGTGATTTACCGGGGGGACTTCTGCCCGTTCGCAAGGTTTGAACTGGGCGAACTGTCGCGGCGCCAGGATGAGTTTCGCAAAGCCGGCGTCCAGATCGTGGCGATCAGCGCCGACCCGCCGCAACGCTCCACGATGCTGGCGGGCTTTCTCCACACCGATTTGCTATTGCTAAGCGACTCGGCTGAAAGCCTACTCGGTCCCTTGGGATTAGTGCAGCATTATCAGGACCGTCAGCCGGACAGTGCGATTCCGGCCTTCATACTGGTCGATCGAAATCGCCGCGTGAAATGGATATTCACTTCAGCTTACTATCGGGAACAACCGTCGCCACAATCGATTCTCGAGGCAGCTCGCGAATCAAATTAGTCGGTCTTCTCGACGCAACACCTGTTGCCCGCAGGACGATAAGTATATGTTACCGAATTCCTGGTCCCTGAGTTCGGTCTGTCCACAAAGGAGCGACGGAACGCCGCTGCTCTGGCGGCATGTCACTTGCGTATCCATGATGCTTGTCGAAAACATCAGGAGGCGAAGCTAATGCCAAATCCTAACGACAAGTGTCCCTGCGGTTCCGGAAAAATGTACAAGGACTGCAGCGGCAAGCAGGCCAAATAGTCCACAGGGCGGCGGTTCCGATCCTGGACTTCCTCCCCTTCTCTCCCGCCACAACCGTCCGGGCAATTGGACCGCCGCCCTGATATCAGGTCGGCTCGCTTTTCTGACGCGGTTACCAGGCTCGATTGAAGGATGACTAAAAATGCATTTGATCAAGGTAATACCAAGTCTGATTTTGGGTGGAATAGCAACTGTTGCCGTCGGCGCATTTGTCCCGGGAAGCGCTATTGCCCAGGACGCCGGCGTCTCCAGGCTGCTAAACAAGGCCAATTCCATCAATTACGAAGAGATCGAAATGGCCAAGTTGGCAAGTGATAAGGCCGGCGATAATCAGGCCCTGCTGACCTTGACGAAGACGCTCAAGGGAGATCATCAGGCCAACGAAGACGCTGTGACCGCTCTGTCGCGCGCCAAAAACGTAAAAATCGAAGGGACGCCAGCCTCGATCGACGAGCATGAAAGGCAGATGGAAAATCTTAGCGGCGGCGCATTCAACGAGGCCTTCCTGACCGAAGCGGTCCAGGGCCATGCCAAGGCCCTGCAATTTTTTGAAAGCGAAAAAGGCAAGTTCCGCAGCGACCCCGATGTTTACCTTTATGTCGAAGAAACCATCCCGGTGGTCCGGGCGCACCTCGAAATGGCGCGCGCTATGAAGGCGCAACTCGGCAACAACAGCCGGGAGAACCCCGAGAACAACAAACACGCGAGCCGATAGGCAAGTCTCCTTCCCGCCGAATCGAGGGCGAGTTGCTGGCGGCCTGCCCTCCCGGGCCTCTGCGCTCGCCCTCGATTATTTTGGATAAGACTCGACGCGTTGCGCGACCTCCGCGCCCCCACAAAACCTTGCCTATCAGCTCATCCTCGCATAATCACAGATCTGGGCTTCGCGCATGAGCAAGCGGCAAAGACGATGGGGTGCGACGCCATGGACCCATGAAGAAATCCCGCACGCCCCTGTCCGCGCCCACGATCCCGAAGTGGCAATTATCGGCGGCGGCTTCACCGGCGCCTCCAGCGCGTATCATCTGGCCCAGCGCGGGATTGCCGCAACGATTTTCGAGGCCGGACGCGTGGGCGACGGCGCCAGTGGCCGAACCGGCGGACTGGTCCTGGAGGGAACAGCCGCGGGTCCGCTCGAAGAGGTCAGTTCCAACATAACGGAGCTTGACAAGCTCGTTGCGGCCGAGAGGATTGATTGCGGCCTGCATCTCCCCGGTTGTTGGGAAATCGCGCACGGGAAGAGCCGGGACCAGGTGGCGCTGCCTTGGGATGACAACGGCCAGCCGGTGCATATCGCCGCAACCGTCGGGGGCGGAGTCGTCGAGCCTGCGCGTCTGCTAAACGGCATCCTCAAGGCTGCGGTTTCGCTCGGGGCTACGATCCAACAGGACACTCCTGCCGCGCGGATCGTCACCAAGCCGCGGCCGGCCGTCGAATTTGCCGGCCATACTGTCTATCCCAAATACATAGTGGTAGCGGTTAATGCCTGGCTGCCGGCGCTGCTTGCCAATAGCGTTAGCGTGCACTCCTCGCTGACTTTCGCCTGCGCGACCGCCCCACTGGATCGCGTCACGCTGGACGCTATTGGTCTGGGCGAGGGCATTCCGTTCTACACCGCGGATATGCCATATCTGTGGGGCAGGACCATCGACGATGGGCGCGTGATTTTCGGCTCCGGCTTGGTCTTCGGATCGCCGGGGCAGCTCGAGGAAAATGACGTAAGCGCCGGGAGTTCGCACACCGCGCTGACACAGCTTCAAGAGCGCGTCCGCCGCCTCCATCCCAAATTGCGCGACTTCAAATTTTCGGCTTCGTGGGGCGGTCCCATCGCATTTACGGCGGATACGGTACCGTTGTTGGGTCGGCTTCCGTCCTGCCCCAACATTATCGTGTCGGGGGCCTACGCAGGACACGGAGTGGCGTTAAGCGTCCGCGCAGGCCAACTGATCGCCCGCGCAATCGCGGAGGGCGCCGCGTTGCCTCGCTGGGGAGCGCTCGACCGCAAGCCGCCGCGCTCGCAGCGATGGCTGCGCTAGCCCAACTTCAGCCGGTTTTGAGCGCGGCACAAACGTGGTCTTCCCATTAATGGAGTCGGGGCGTAGGCTCCAATGGGAGATCCAAGTGCACCGACACGTGGCGGATCCTGGCAAGGCAGTTCAAGGGGAACACGCGCATGCGAGTTGACCTTAGACAAGGGGGACGAACGCTAGGTACCCTGATTATTGAGGATAATCGGAAACCGCTGTTTGAGCATGAACTGAGCTTTGAGCAACTTCGCGTCCGCCCGCGGGTCTCGCCCGCCGATGAAAACGGAAACTCTTTGAAAGTAATAGAAGGCCGCCTTGACGAAAATGTCGGCGCTGTACTGCTCGACGGATCTGGGTCGAAGATGCTTACAGTTCGCAAAGACACCTTTGGTTTCCTTGACGTCGAGGATCCAAAGAGACTGGCGGGAATCCGTGCTGTGTCGGTTGGCGCCGGTTCCACGGGCGGCAAGCGGATAGTGGCAGGCGGACTTATCCTCGAACTTGGACCGTTCGACAAGGCCCGAATTTTCGGCACCCGCGTGCTTGACCTCTACAAGCGAGTGGATGGGTGGGTGAAGGACACCTCGCTAAAGACAGAACGGCAGGACCACTCCGTTACGGAAGAGCCCTACGGTTCGTACAACATTCCTCAGCTCGAATTGAAACGCGGTGACGGGACCCATGTTGCGACGGTTGTTCCCATGGGTGCATCCGTCATTGCAGCAGAGGGGCGAATCGAGATTGTCGGAGCACGCGACAGGCAACCGTTAGTCTACTTCGCAGCGGGTGGACCTCAGGTCAACGTTACGATCGGCGGCGGAACGAATCCAATACCCTCTTCCCACCCCGTCTTTAGAGACGTTAAAAGCGAGGGATGGTATTGGCTCGAAGACGTTCGGCTGGGTCGGGCACGTCCGTTAGATGCCGCGCTATTCAAGGACCTGTTACGGGCAGTTTCTGATCTGTATGAGTTCTGAACCTCTAACCGAATTCTTTGCGACCCATCAAAGGCTTCGAGACTGCCTGAAGATCGCGCGTCGGGCGATCGAGGGGGGAGCATCGAGCTTCTGGAAGCCACCGCCTTTATAGGTGAATCAAAGGAGCAAGCCGCAAAGTGGATAGACGACGCGCGTCAGGGTGCCGAGGATCTAGCTATTGTTGCATTATGGGCTTGGTTTGAGCGCTATCTGATCGAATACGCACAGACGAGGGCCGGTGCAGTAGCTACAGCGCGTCCCGTTCTTTTCGCCGAACAACTGAGTGCAAAAATCGGAAGAGATATAGAACACTGGCGGTTGGACGATCTTCTTGATCTGTTCAAGTCTTTGGTTGAGGTGGATAAGATCGGGGTCGCAAAGCAGATTAAGGACTACCGCGACTGGATAGCCCATAGAAATCCAAAGCGCCTTCCACCGGCTCAGACTGAACCGCGGACAGCGTATTCTGTCTTAGCCGCGATAATAGATGCCATCGAGGAAGATAAGTGAGTTGTGCGCGGTACGCCAGAGTCGCTCATTTAACTTCGAGGCTGCAAGAGGCCTGAAAACCAAAGCGAGTTCTTAAAGAATTGAGCAGTTAGGACGGAGGTGTATTTCCGATTGCTGGGGGTAAGCATCACAAATTCAGAGCATGGTAAGAACAAAAATATATCTCACGACACGTGCGTACGAAGGCATCAGGCGCATCGCAAGACGCACCGCCATGACACAAAGCGAAGTCATTCGAGGAGCCGTGGACCACTGGCTTGCGCACAGTGGACGGAAGGGTCGCGAACAAGTACTGGATAGCGTCGCCGGCATCTGGCGCAACCGGACCGACCTGCCGGATTTATCAGCTTTGAGGCGAGGAGCCGATCGCGTGCGCCCAGCACGCCGACGGGCAATTAACCCTGCCTCAACTCGGACAACGCTTAAAACTTCGCCTTCGGCACCGGTAGGCCGGGGATGTCGGAGCGGAGTTTGAAGATTGTACCCTTAAGCGGGCGGTCCGCGTTGTCGCCGGTTACCACGTAAAGGTCGCACAGGTCGGGACCACCGAAAGCCATGCTGACCACCATCCGCGACGGCATCTTGATGCGCCGATCGACCGTGCCATCGGGTTTGAAGCGCACCATTTCGTAGGCGAAGATCGCCGCCACCCAGACGCCGCCCTCGGCGTCCACCGCCAGACCGTCGGGGTAGCCTTCTGGAACCTTGGCAAAAACCCGCCGATTCTTGAGCGTGCGATCCGCCGCGACGTCATACGCGTAGATGGCTTTAGGAGGTGAATCGGCATGATAAAGCAGCTTGCCGTCGGGGCTGAATCCCAGGCCGTTGCTCACCTGGTAGCCTTCGCCGACTACGGTCGCGGTGCCGTCGGGGTCAATGCGGTAGAGATCTCCCGGCACCGGCTTGGCGTCTCTTTCCAACGCATTATAGTTCATGGACCCGATGTAAACGCTTCCGTGCGCATCGACGGTCATATCGTTGAGCCCGTTGATCGTACGGCCGGGATATTTTGAGAACAGATCCTCGGTCTTGCCGGTCTTCTCATCCCATCGCGCCAGCGAGGGACCGGACATCAGCAGCTTTCCACGCTCGCAAAAGGCCAGCCCGCCCACGCTCTTGCGCCCCTCCACCAGGGTTTCAAGCCTGCCGTCCGGATTGCGTCGACGGATACTGTTGCTGCCATGGTCGGCGAAGTACAAACGTCCCTGCTCGTCAACCCGCGGACCTTCGATCAGGCCGAACCCGCTCGCCAGCGTTTCAATTTCCATAGGGTTGCCGCTCCTTGGCTCTCAGGCGGTCATCTATCATGGTGTTGTAGCGATGGCGAGTCCCGCTGCCTTGAATCAGAGCGCGCGCACCAGCGCGATCAGGGACGCGCTGTGGGCGACGGCGTAGTTCAACAGTCCGAACAACGCGCCGAACAGGGCGCCGAAGATGCCGCCATTGACGCGGATCCAATCCAGATGAGTGCGGGTCCGGCTCTCGATCTGCCGGCGGATTTCGTCATCGTCAAGGCGATTGAGATTTTCCTTGACGGTCAGCGCGATCTGGCCTTTGGTCGCGGCAATCGAATGTTCGACCAGCGTATCCACGATACGATAGGCGGCTTCGTACGCCGTGCTGCTGGGTTGCTGAAGCTCATCGCCCAGCGAGTGGATCCGTTCCTCGAGGGCCTCGATGAGGTCAGCATTGTTGGGCAGTCCGCGCAGCAATCCACGCAATTCCTGGCCAATGCGCTCGCTGAGTTTGTGATAGGTCATGAGGCCCAACGCGTTCGCCATCCGGATCGACCGCGGCGCCGAGACCTGCATGCGCTCCTCCAGAAACCGGGTCAACTGATCGGATTCCATGTAGCGGGCGATGCTCTCGCATAGCGCCGCCAGATGGGTGCGATCGATTATGCTTTCCAGCGAGACACCCTCCAGGTAGCGCCCCAGCCGCTTGACCAGATCCAGGTCGCGCAGCTTATCTTCGATCATTTTCGGGGTCAGCCACTGGTTCTCGATCATCGATGAAATTCCATTGATGAGCTTCTGCCGGTTGCGCGGCAGCACGCCGGAGTTGGGCAGATACCAGCGCCGCTCGAAAATCATCTTGAGCGCGATGTAGTCGCACAAACCGCCGACCAGCGCGGCTTCGCCGACCGAACGCATCAGCGCGCCCGCCGTGTGCCATGGACTCAGCAGCGACACCGCCCAGCTTGCCGCGTAAAAGACTGCCGACAGCGCGAGGGTCAGGCCGCCCTTGTGCTGCTCGATATAGAAAATAACGCCGCGTTGCCTGGGCGGAAGTTGTTCCACGCCGATATTATAAGACACCTTGAGGCCGCCGTCGCCTGCCAGATATTTCCGGGAAATGTGGTCATTTTTTGCTCGCTCCGGCGGCGCCGACAACGCTGCCGGCGTAGCTAATGGCCGAAATGCGCAGCGGGCGCCCATGGGGACGCCCGCTGCTCTCAGTCAGTTAGACTCGTTGCCAAGCCAGGGTCGGGTTATCAAGGAAAAACGAGACCCGGCAGCACCTGCGTACCTTCGGTTTGCACTGCCTTTAGGGCATTCGGATTGAGGCCCAAAGCCGTCAGGACGGTCGGCGCCACTTGCCGCGTCTCAACCGGGAGCGTGATCGTTTTGGGTGTGAATGCTGGGTTCCACACCAGGGCGATCACGTTGACGTCGTCATGCCCGAAGCCGCCGTGCTCCGCCTGCTTCTTTGAGCTGTTCGAATAGGTCACGCCGTAATTGGGGGTAACCACGATATCCGGCGTGCGCGAATCGCCGATATTGAAGTAAAGGCCAATGGAGGGGCCCGAGAAAATCTCGCCGAGGCCGGCGATGTTGTCGCTTACCGGAGAATCGTGTTCGAGCACCTTGACGGCGTCGGGGGTGTCGAATGAATCCCTAAGCCAGAGCAGGGCTACGTCATCCTCCGTCGGACCGATCGCGCTGTTCTCCGAAGGGGCCAGGTAGCTTTTCAGGATCGTAGCCGGATCGTCCGGCGACCCATTCGGCTTATAGCGAACGGTATCAACCGGCGACTGCCCGTGCTTGGCAGTGATGATGACCAGCGTCGAATCGGCCAGACCTTCCGTATGCAATTCAGAGATCATCTGCCCGATTGAATTATCGACGAACTTGATTTCCTGGAGCAGCGAACCGCTTGGCGTCCCGACCGAATCGATGTACCCGCCTTTCAGGGTGTAAGGCGGCGGCACCGTCGGCCCATCCTGGTAAATGAGTTTCTGGCCGATGCTGACGGCCTGGAAGTTCATGCCAAATATAGCAGGCACGGGCTTGGGTTTGGTGCCGTCGTGGTTCATGCCCTCGATCTCATTAAGGATGGCGTTCACCTTGAGGCCGTCGTAGCACTGGATGTTCTGGAAACTACCGGTGTAGTCATCGCCCTTGCTTACGGCGTCCTGATCCGGCAGGAACGGCTTCCCGGCCTTCGTACAAGCGGGGATTACCAGCTGCAGCGGCGCCTCGGAGGCAAAGTTCGCGGAATCGGAGTTTATTTCCGGTGAATAGTAATCGTTGACATTAGTGTCAGAAGAGGTGCCAGTAGGGCCGCCCACGGACGAATAAGACGCATGCTTGTCAGACCAGGCCGTGTAAAGTCCCGCGTGATGTATGACTCCGTAAATCGTATTGTCGCGAATGAAGTTCCACGGATAGACCGGATTGCACTCCTTGTCGCGGACCAGCCTGCTCGCATCGATCCCGCCGATCCCGCCGTCGCCGGTCGTGTCACCGCCGGTGAGCAGGCTTTGATTGATTTCGATGCCCTCGTCGTATTCGGTCGTCGTACCCAACGGGGTCGCGTTCTTCGTACAAGGACCGGCTGGCAACCCATTGCCGGTCGCGACCTTCGGCGGGTTGAGCGCGCGGTCGTAAGCGACATCGTAATAGACACCCATCGTGCGCGGCGTGCCGCCCGTCATGAGCGCCATCAGACCCGGGAATGAATCCGACGGCTTCGAGGTCGAAGTATTCAGGTAATTGACGCCGTGGGTTCCCAGCGCCGCCAGGTGGGGGCAGTACGGCTTGCCCAGGTTTGCGCCCGGAACTCCTGAAGCGCAGTTCAGGTAATCCAGCGCGTGCATGCCGTCGATGCTGATCAGCAGGACGTGACTGATCTTGCCGGCGGCGAAGACCTTCGGCGCCGCCCCCATCGCAATCGCAAGCGCGCCAATCGCGACGCCCGCCCGGAGTCTTCGAGAATACGATTGGGTCTTTTTCATTCCGTTTAGAGACCTCCTCCCATTGGATCGAAAGAATTCACTGCGACAGCGGAGGGTACCGGCGGAATGTGACCGATCGAGAAACAGTGGGTTAAAAGAAAATTATTGGCTTAGTTTTCCTAATTAATGCGGCGTTAACCGTCCGATAACGCTCGCGGTGGCCCAGCATGCTATCGGGCTATGTCAGCAACCGTACCACCCACCCGAGATGCTATTTAATGGTTTCCTAACGTTCCCTTAACAGTTTTCCGTTAAGCTTGCCGACGCGGGATTTGGCTCCTTCACGTAAAAAACCGAGGTTGTTATGATGTCTCGCTTAACACTCGCATCGAGTGCGTTGGGTCTGAGGCTTTGTGTGGGCGTTGCCGTTTTGTCTGGCGTGCACCAGGCGCATGCGACGCCGGTCGCGATCGCCCCTTACACGCTTACCACCCTAACCAAGTTGGTTCCCCCACCCGGTGCCACGCAGCCGGATGATCTGGCGGTTACCGCGGACGGCCTGGACCTTTGGATCGGGTACGGCAATGGCGTAGATACTTTTGGCAAAGGCGGGCCGAGCAATCTCGTTGAGTACGACATCAGCTCTGGTACGGTGGTGCAAAACCTGATTATCCCGGGCCACCTGGACGGACTCAAGATAAATCCGACAACCAATGATGTCTGGGCCACCGAGAACGAAGACGGCAATCCTACACTCGCGATTGTCAATCATACAACTGGCGTATTCACGATCTATACCTTCTCGCCGATCCTGATCACGGGCGGGCTCGACGACCTGGTCTTTTCCGGGCTGAACTCGACCGACGTATTTATTGTCGCTTCATCGCAGGTTAACACTACCAAGCCGGTGATCGTTCAAATTTCCGGCAAGCCGATGACCAACACGGTTGTTACATCGACGCTGCCAGGCGCTCCCGCTACCGTCTGGAACATCGTCAAGAACGCCGAGGAAA
>DASZGF010000029.1:0-4055 GCA_035939115.1 Binataceae bacterium (SeqCode) | reverse complement strand
CCGATGGGTCGCGACGACGAGCCTGACATCGACCCGGCGCGGCCGGATCGAGCCGACTCGCGTGACCAGTCCGTCCGTGAGTACGCGGAGCAGCTTTGCCTGCGCCGGCATGGACAACTCCCCGGCTTCGTCCAGGAAGAGCGTGCCTTCGTGCGCGGCCTCGAACAGGCCCTCACGCGCTCGGTCGGCGCCGGTGAAGGCGCCGCGCTCATGGCCGAACAACTCGCTTTCCAGCAATGTTTCGCTAAAGGCTGCACAGTTGACGGCAACCAGAGGTTTTGAGGCGCGGCCGCTGCTGTGATGAATCGCGCGAGCCACGAGTTCCTTGCCGGTCCCGGTTTCACCGGTGATGAGAACCGTGACGTTGGTTGGCGCCACCCGTGCGATTTTCTCGCGAAGCTCGCGAATGGCGGCGCTGCGTCCCGTAATTTCCGAGGAACCCTCGAGGCGTAATACCGCGTCGCGCAGCCTGCCGTTCTCGCGTAGGAGCCGGGTATGCTCCACGGCGCGGCCGGCGGATGCAAGCAGGACTTCGGGCGCGAATGGCTTGGTGATGAAGTCAAAAGAGCCTCGGCGCATGCTTTCGACCGCAAGCTCGATGGTGGCAAACGCGGTCAGAAAGACCACTGACAGAGCGCTATCCGTCTCGTGCGCGGCGGCCAAAACATCCAGCCCTTCGCCATCGCCCATTTTCTGGTCCGTTATGACCGCATCGAAACGACCCTCGGTCAGGGCACGCCGCGCCTCGCTGACGCCGGACGCCTCAATCACCTCGTGGCCTCCATGGTTCAGATTGGAGGTCAGGATCCGCCGCAGGTGCGGCTCGTCATCTACGATCAATATCTTGCCCATGGTGGTTCCCGTCCGCGCTATTTAGTTGAATAGGATGCGCGGGAATTTCGATCGAAAAGCATACCAGTTGCGGCTCGTTGATCCTCAGTACGATGTCGCCGCCATGCGCGCGGACGATATTGCGGGCGATGGCGAGACCCAGCCCGTTTCCTCCCTGTTTGGTGGTAAATAGCGGTTCAAAAATTCGATCGACAGTGTCCCCTGGGATCGGACCGGCTGGATCCATCACATCGATCCGTATCGCGGCGGCGCTGCCGTTTCTTTGAGCCTTGAGGCTGACCGCGTCACCGGGGTGGCATGCGTCCACCGCGTTCAGAACCAGGTTCAAGAGCGCCTGCTGGACCTGCCCTGCGTCGAAGTCGCCTTCTAGGTCAGGGTCCGCGTTCACATCGATTGCAACACCTTCATTGGCCGCGTGAGCTCGCGCGACGCTGGCGACGTACTTGAGCATGTCGGCGACGTTCGCATGGTCGATTTGCGGAGCGCGCGGACGAGCATAAACCATGAAATCGGTAGTAAGCCGCTCAAGACGTGCGGCTTCCTTGGACGCGATTGCGAACATTTCATTGCGTTCTGCCTCGTCCTGGCCGGCGCGCGCGGCGGTCGCGAGCGAACTGGCGATCATTGCGACTGGATTTCGGATTTCGTGCGCGATTGCTCTCGACAGTCGACCCACCGCGGCGAGCTTTTCTTCGGAGAGCAGTTGCTGGCGGGTCCGCTTGAGTTCTGCGCGGTTGCGCACAGACCGCGCTTCGCACTCGCGGAGGTTATTGACCAGAAGCCATACAAGAACTCCCATTACTGTATAAATCACCGACATTGCGCCAGCTTCGATATACTCGCCAAATACCAACCCATACGCGCCGAGGAAACTGATGAAGTCCGCCAGCAGTACCACTGCGATAGTACCACCAAGGCCAAGCCTGAATGCGGCCTCGAGCACCGGCAGCAGCATAAGAGCGTAATAGGCTGTGTCACCTTTTATGGTGATAAAGGTAAGCACCAAGGCGATCGCTGAATTGAACCCCAGCGACCAGAAGGTTAAGATCCTCCGCTTTGACAGCGAAGGTGCGGTCCACCAGTTTAACCATGCAAGGTGGACCGCTTGCCCCACCAGTCCAAACACCAGAACCCATACCACGGCCGCCGCGGGCCTGCCACGAACGAATCTGGAAAACGCCTGTAACGCAAACAGCGCACCGAACAGAAACAGATTGAGGAGGGCAAAGAGACGCTCCTGACGGCTAAAAGACTCGGAGTCGCTTGATACAATATCGGAATCGCCCGGGCCGATTGTCCGCGCGAGAGCACTGAGCGGCCAGTATCCCATAGCGCGCTTATATCCAGCGGTGGTGACCACTGCGCGGACCAGCGCCCTCCGTTCCTTTAAGCCGGTCTTTCATCGAGGCGGCCGTCTCCCGCCGAAAACTGAGATGCACGCAAGAGACCGTGTGATAAACCCGTCCGAGGCCAATCCCCTGAAGTTCCCATTTTCGTCGTTGCCGGCAACCGTTTCCATACCTCCGGGAACGTCTCGCCGCCGCGGCGCGGACCAACATGCGGGAAGTGTTAAAAATATTCGCGCCCGCTACCAACTGTAAGCCACGCCCATCCCCAGTGAGGGTTGGGTGGCGATCCGCGGTCCCGAAGACGCACTGGTCGAGAAAATCCGCCATCGGCTCGGTTCCGCCTCGTGGCGCTTGTGGAGCCAGAGAAGGAGTTCCGTGGTGCCAACCCCGAACAGCGCGGCGCCGGCCACATCCGAGAACCAGTGCGCGTCGTGCCCCATGCGCCCGAAACCATCGAGCAGGGCAAGGGAGTACACCGGCGCGGCTACGTACCACTGATTGTCGAAATAGTCGCTGACGCCGGCTGCGAGCGCGAACATCGGCGTCACCTCACCCGATACGAAAGACTGGCCGCCGGCGAAAAAGGCGGTATGGCTGGATGATTGGTAGGGACGCTTGCGCCCGAAGGCGGGCTTGATTCCGAGGACGAACAAGCTGGCAATTCCTGCTCCCATTCCGGCGGTTATCGCGTCCTCCCGTGCCCGGGGATCGTTAGCATAAAGCCCCCAGCCGTAAAGCAATGCCGTGCTGGCCGCGACCGAGGCATAACTGACGTCCTGGAGCAGGTTAGCGTCGTTGTTGCTCATGCTGCGCAGTTGACTGCGCATGGTCTGGTCCAAAGCGTAGGACCCGCCCCAGAGCACACCAGCACCGGCCAGCACCAGGTAAAACTTTGGCGAGAAGATCGGACTGTTGGGCGAGGTGACGTGGAGCGGCGCGGTCGCCACGTCGGTGGCGTCCATCACCGTGTTGTTGGCGAGGTACTTGAAATCGGAGGTCACTTCGTCGCTCAACTTCGAAACACTCACTTGGCCGTAGGCGGTGGATGTGATCAAAAACAAGGAGACCAGACTGATACTTGAAAGTGAACGTCTTACCCGCATCGTAATTCACCGACGCGCTTTCGATGTCTCAACCCACTTCCAGAAGCTCCATGACTTCCGCATAAATCCTGACCAATTGGATCGACTAAAAGGTATTCTCCGCGAGTCGCTTCTTGCGCCGTTCGATATACCCGTCCTGCACCGCGCCATAAAGATCAACCGCGTAGCGATCAACATCCTCGAACAGCTGCAAGTTCAGAGAGCGGTAGTTGACCGTCGACGCGATCGTGGCCCCCGCCTGTGTGGGTAGGGAGATATACCAGGGAAGGGTATAGCTCATCGGGTTCATTGAGCCGTCAACGGCACGGCCAAGGGCGTCTCGGATCGAGGACGGACCGTAAAACGGGAGCACCAGATAGGGCCCCACGCCCACTCCGTAATGGCCCAGGGTCATGCCAAAATCCTGATCATGTTCCTTCCACCCGAACCACGGATCGGCAACGTCGAAGAAACCGACGCCGCCCAGTGTGCTGTTGACGAAAAACCGGCCTGCTTCTTCGCCGGCATAAGCCACCTTGAGCTGGAACAGGTTATTCGCAAAGCGTGGAATGACTCCGACATTTTCCCAGAAATTTTCGAAATGTCTGCGCACATCCTCGGGCAGGGCGTCGGCATAACCGGTGGCGACCGGGCGTAAGATGTACTTGTCAACTTTCAAGTTGAACCAGAACATCTTTTCGTTAAATGGCGCCAGCGGATCAGCATAGGTCCCGGAACTGGCTGGATCGGGAGGACCGGCCGCCAGCGCCCC
>DASZGF010000028.1:0-12105 GCA_035939115.1 Binataceae bacterium (SeqCode) | reverse complement strand
ACCATCACGGTTGGTAACAGTTCGTTCACATTTTCAAACGTGGTCAATCATATCGACCTGCTCGGTACCGATTGCTTCCAAGTGACATCGGGAAGCGCAACCAAGCAGTAGCCTGTTGTGTCCACACACGAATCACCTCGGGTCGCGCAGTGAGCCGCAAGCTGATTTCACTCCTGTTCATGCTGGCGTGCGCCATGCTGGTGGGGGCGTGCGATCCATGCCCAACCTGCATCCACGAGGTCGCCACGCCGAGCCCGACACTAACTGCCGTTCGCACCCCGACGCCGACACCGCCAACGGCGTCGCCGTCAGCAAGCGCGACGCAAACGCCGGCTCAAATTCGAACGTCGACACCAACTCGCACCGCGACTCCCACTGCGACGTCAACTTCCACGCCTACCGCCACCGCGACGGCGACGCCTACCGCGACGCCTACAGGGTTTGGGCCGGCGTCATTCAAAGGTGTCTATTCGCTAAGATTTGCGGGTACAACGTCAGGCGGAAAACCTGACGCCGGAGTGGGAATCCTGAGCAGCGACGGTGTCAGCAAAGTAAGTGGGCAGTTAACCGAAAACAAGCACGGCACGATCTGTCAGTTTGCCCTGAGCGGCACTTACACGGTCAATCCGAACGGCACCGGTGTTATCGATGTGAATTCGACCACGAGCAGCGTCGGGTGCACAGGAACCGCGACGGCTCAGGTTTCGGTGTTGTTCAACATGGGCAATGGTGCCGCCTTCATCAACACCACGACCGGAGTATCGTTGGGGAGTCTTACCAAGCAGTAGGAGCGGAGTGCATTTCGTCATTGCCGCACCACTCGGCAATGGGCCGGGTTAAAGATGTCGGTTCATTTGGTGGTGGGGCTGGCGGAGGGGGCGCGCAGTCGGAAATCGCTGGTGGACACGCAGCGGGCGGACTCCGCGCGCTTTCTTAGCGTGGCGAAGGCCGTCTGGCCCTCGTCAGCTTCCTTCTTCGAACCTTTTTTCCCGGAACCTATTTTGACCTGTTGCTGGTTCGAGGGTGCGGCCTTTTCGAGCTCTGCGCGCAATTGATCCCGATGCTTGCGGCATTCGGTGTCGTTGGAATGGCGGGAGAAGGTTTCCCAATTGGAGATTGGCGCTTGCGTATCCACGAAAGTCTTGCCGTCGGGAGTTACCGAAAAGGGCGGCATCAGGAGAAGCCACGCTGCAAAACTGGCCGCTGAAAGTTCGCTAAAGATTTTGATCGGTCGCATCGATTTTTTTTGTTCTCGCGCGAAAGAAAGAAGTGAGGGGAGAGGAGTGAGAAGGAAAGGGTAGAGTCAGAACCGAGAGAGAAATCTCTTCTCTCACTTTTCACTCCTCTCCCCTCACTCCTTTCCTTACGGCATGCCGAATGCCCCGACCGGATCCCATTCGGAATCCATCGGCATATCAACCTGGTTTTCCTGGTCAACGAGGTAGGCCCCTTCGACCTTATCCTGCTTGCGCTCCTTCTTGGCCTGCTTGTAGCGCAGATATGCAAGCTCGTCGCCGACGTACACGCACTTGCAGTAGTAAGGGTCGGCAAACCAGTAGCGAATCTTGCCGTGATGGGCCAGTTGATTAAAGGTAAGCGGCGTCAGCCCTCCGATAACCTTTTGCTTGGCGGGCGTGTCAATCGGCATCGACTTGAATCCGGAGGGGTCCAGCAGCGACTCGGTTTTGCGGGCTCGATGGACCCGCTCGTCCTCCTTTTCCGCGTGGACGACGCTGTGGACGTCACTGCCGAGGCTGCCGCTGTCGCTGGCGGTTGCGCTGCTACTGGCGGCATAACCACCGCCGCTGTCATAGCCGCCGCTGCTGGAGCCGCCGCTGTTGTAGCCCCCGCCGCTGCTGCATGCCGCAAACCAAAGCGCCGCCACCGCTATCGCGGGCATGAGATATCGAGAATTCATGACTTATACTATGGGAGCGGCGTCGATCCTGCCGCCCCAATGCTCCTTTCACTTTCAGGTGCCACACAATAGCAGGATGCGGTGGAAATTCCGCCACCCAACCTCGTCGGCCTCACCGCCGGCTCCCCTTCCACGACGCCCATCGCTATGCCACCTTGCCTGAGGAATCACTGACCGGGAGCAGTCCACAGTAATGTTCCGTGCCGCGATTGACAACATGGCGCCCTATACCCCGGGCGAGCAACCTCGCCCCGGCCAGCGCCTGATCAAGCTCAATACCAACGAGAATCCCTATCCGCCGTCGCCGCGCGTGCGGCGCGCGATCCTGAAGGCCGCAGCGGGAGACAATCTGCGCCTGTACCCGCGTCCCTTCGCGGATGATTTTGTGGCGGCGGCGGCGCGCCATCACCGCTTCCCCAGGCAGATGATTCTGGCTGGAAACGGGTCGGACGAGCTGCTGGCGATGCTGTTTCGGGCGATCCTCAACCCGGGCGAGGTCGTAGCCTGGCCGCGCCCCACCTACACCTTGTATGACACCCTGGCGGAGGTGCAGGAAGCCCGCGTCGCACCAATTACCTACGGCCGGGATTTTGTGCTTCCTTTCGATGAACTGGTACGGGCCGGGGCCGCGCTTACCATCGTATGCAACCCCAATGCGCCGTCGGGCACCCTGACCCCCACCAAAACCCTGGCCCGGCTGGCCGCGGCGCTCAAACCGCGCCTGCTGGTGGTGGACGAAGCCTACGTGGACTTCGCCGACCATAATGCGCTGTCGCTGGCACGCTCGATGGACAACGTCGCGGTTCTGCGCTCGCTGTCGAAATCGTATTCGCTGGCCGGGATGCGCCTGGGGCTTTGCTTCGCCAGCCCCGAGGTGGTCGAGGGATTAATCAAGGTCAAGGACTCCTACAATCTGAGCCGGGTTGCGCAGGCCGCGGGCGCCGCCGCCCTGGAGGACGCGGCCTGGGTGATGCGCAACATTGAGCGCGTGCGCGCCACGCGCCGCGCCACCGAGGCCGCGCTACGCGCGATCGGCTTCGAGGTGCAGCCGTCATCGGCGAATTTCGTCCTGGCCAGACTTGCCGGAATGGATTTATCCAAAGCCGCTGCGGCCCTGCGCCAGCGCGGCATCCTGGTGCGTTACTTCGCGACTCCGCTGCTCTACGACGCGCTGCGGATCACGATTGGCACACCAGCGGAGATGAAAGCCCTGCTCACAGAACTGAAACCGTTAGTGGCGAAATTACGCGCGCGCCAGAGCAACGGAGCCGCGTAGTGGCGTCGCATCATAAGTGCTGTATGCAGAGTTTGGGGCTCCAAAGTGCCCTCTCCCCGACCAAGGAGAGGGTTAGGTTGAAGGCGACTGATGCGCGACGAGCTGAGGCAACCGGACATTTTGATGTCAGAAGCCAGGGTGATGGTGACTGGCGCACTTCAAGTATCACCTTAGATTCTGGCGACAGCTGCTGCGCTGAGATCTGGCTGGAATTCAGCCGCTGGTGCCATGAGTCTGCGTGATCTGTTTGGATCTTTCCGGCGTTCCGCTCCCAAGGCCGAGCCTACCGAGACGCAAACGCATATCGCGTGGGTGGTTGCCGGGTTGGGTAATCCCGACGAGCGCTATCGCCGGTCGCGGCATAATCTGGGTTTTATGGCGCTTGACCGGCTGGCGCAGCGCCATCGCGTCGGGCTCGTTGAGCGCCGTTTCAAGGCGCATTTAGGGCGCGGCGCAATCGACGGTCAGGCCGTCATGTTCGCGCAGCCGCAGACCTTCATGAACTCAAGCGGCGACGCGGTGGCGCCGATCCTCGGCTATTTCAAGATCGAGCCCGGGCGTTTGATCGTGATCCACGACGAGCTTGATTTGGCGGCCGGCACACTCCGCATCAAGCGCGGCGGCGGCCACGCGGGCAACAACGGCGTACGCTCGATTATCGAAGCGCTGGGTACGGGTGATTTCGTGCGGATCAGGATGGGCGTGGGACGACCGCCGCAGGGCCGCGATGCCGTCGGATACGTCCTGCAGCCGATGACGCGCGAGGAGATGGCCGCCTTTGACCCGCTAATCGAGCGGGCGGCCGACGCCGTCGAGGCGATCCTCGGAGCCGGCGTCGAGCGCGCGATGGGCAACTTCAACCAGCGTAACTGACCTTGACATCGTGCCCGCCAGCGGCCGGTAACTTTCCCCACCGCTGCCGCCCGGCTATCTTCAGCAATCAGTGGACAAGGAACAGGCACAGGAACTAACGCAGCGGCTTTCGCGCCGCACGGTCGAGGTGATCTCGCCGGCCGAACTGACCGCCAAGCTTGCCGATGACCGGCCGTTACGGATCAAACTGGGGATGGATCCGACCGCGCCCGATCTGCATCTGGGGCATACCATCACGCTCAAAGCGATGCGGGATTTTCAGAACGCCGGCCACACCGTGGTTTTCCTGGTCGGCGACTTTACCGCCGCGATTGGCGATCCTTCGGGGCGTTCCGAGACGCGCAAACCGCTTGAGCGCGAGCAGATCCAGGCCAACGCCGAGAGCTACAAGCGCCAGGTGTTCAAGATACTCGACCCGGCGCGGACCGAAATCCGGTTTAACAGCGAATGGATGGACGGGCTGGGGCTGCGCGAGCTGATCAACATAGCAGCGCATATCAGCGTGGCCCGGCTGCTGGAACGTGACGATTTCGAACAGCGGCTGGAAGCCGAGCAGCCGCTGTTCCTGCACGAACTGCTCTATCCGCTGATCCAGGGCTACGACTCGGTCGCGATCAGGGCGGATGTCGAGCTGGGCGGTACCGATCAGAAATTCAATATGCTGCTTGGGCGCGAATTGCAGCGCGCCCACGGTCAGCCGCCACAGGTAGTGATGACTTTCCCTCTGCTCGAAGGGCTCGACGGCGTGCGCAAGATGTCGAAGTCGCTGGGCAATTACGTGGGAGTAACCGAGCCGCCCCAAGAGATGTTTGGCAAGCTGATGTCGCTTTCCGACGCGATGATGCTGCGTTATTACGAGTTGCTGACCGACGCCGAGCTGGAGGAGATGGCCGCTATCAAAGGTGGCGCGATTCATCCGATGGAGGCCAAGAAGCGGTTGTCCGGCATGATTGTCGAGGAATACCACGACGCCGGGGCTGCGCGCGCCGCCCGTGAGCACTTCGAAACACGATTTCAACGCCGCGAAGTCCCCGCGAATGTGCCGGTGTTCAGGCTGGCCGATGAACTTTGGATCTGCGAGTTAATGAAACAGTTGAAGTTCGTCCCTTCCACGAGCGAGGCGCGCCGGCTGGTCGGCCAGGGTGCCGTGCGCGTGGACGGCGAGCCGGTCACGGATGTCAACTTCCGCTTCGTTCCAGGCCGCCATGCCCTGCTCGAGGTAGGCAAGCGCCGCATCGCCAGGATCGAGCGGTAGCGGCCACGAGCTGGTGTTGAGACTGCACGCCTGGTCGGGAGGCTCAGAATCAGTTTCCCCGCTCGTCAATTTTCGAACGCATGGTGACGACTTTTCGCTACATCTCACGAATTGGGTGAATTCAAAAGGTTGCAGGAGAGACCGAAGAACGCATAGAAGCACGTAAAAAGGAGAGATTACACAGACGTTGCCTGATTTTTCGTCGATAAACTGCAACTTTCCTAATGGCACTCTATTTGCTGGCCATAGCGCCCCGTCTGTGCCAATCTTATGGCAAGGCGGGGAGAGAGTAATGACCATGGCTCAGCGTCGCGGTTCTGGTCGGTTGGACGGCATCATAAAATTCGCCGCCGGTGTGGTGGTCGGGACCACCTTAAGCTGTGCTCTGGCGTCGGCTGCCCAGATCGTCCGCCACGATGGAGTCTTTTGGAAAGCTCTGGGTAACAAGGCAAAGACCGCGTATGTTGCCGGCTATTCGGATGCGTCGCGCGCCAGCCTGGGCAAACTCGACCAGCTCAAGGTTGCGGCCGGTCTTTTCCGCTGGAAGGGCGCCGATAAGATCCTGAATCAGGTTGCGCGTGGCCTGGACGCGTCGGATCTGCCCCCGCACGACCTGGTGGCTTATCTGGATAACGTCTATTCCAACTCCCGATATGGCGACTTCGACGTGGCCAACGCGATCGAGCTGGCCGCGATGCGCGGTGCGGGCGCGAAATCGGACGCGCAGACCGCATCTACCGCGGTTCCCGCCACTCCCAGCTCGAGCAGGTAAGGCGGTAGCGAACGCCGGGCGGTCAACGGAGGAAGAGAAGGGAGACCTCATCTTTATCCCTCTCCGGTCTTGATCGATTTCGCCGGCCCGCTTTTCGATTTGCGCTAGCTTTGTTGCAAGCCGCAAGCCGCCATCCCCGTCTGATCCCGAAAATCCAATAAAATCGGTCATTTTTCTCTTGGTACGGTTGCTGCTCAGGTAACTTGGCCAGCGTCCGGCTCCAGCCGCTCGCCGGCGGGATGTCGAGAAACCTTCTCAACGTCCCGCATAAAACTGGCTGCGTTTCTTAACCTTCTCCCGCGGGAGAGAGCAGATGGGAAGCGGGCTATGGGAAACCTTTTCCTGTCGGCCTGCTCGAGAATATGAAGTTAATTGAGGCATACATTCCACCCGATGCGCTGGACCAGGTTCGGAACCTGCTTCGTAGGCGGGGAATCGAAGATCTGGTCGCGTCGGACATGGCCATCGAAGTTGGCGAGCACGATCGCGTGTACTGGGAGGACGCCGCGGAATTCGTTCGTCAGATCAAGGTGGAACTTGCGGTTTCGGATGAGCAGGCGCGTTCCACCGCCCGCGACATCTTCAATGCCGTTCGCACCAGGCGCGCGCAACGGCGGGTCCAGATTCTCATTGGCCCGCTCGATGACGTGGTCAGGATTGAGACTGGCGAGCATGGTGTGGCCGCTTTATAGACCGACAACGACGTTGTTCAAAACATGAAGAAGATCGAAGCAATCATCAGTCCAAACGCGGTCGACAGTGTCGTGGCTTTGCTCAATCAACAGAGCATATCCAATTTTATCATCTCCAATATCGCAGCCAGGAATGCCTGGGACGCGCGCACTCAGATGTATCGCGGACTTGCATACGCCGTCGACCTGAGCCCTGAGGTAAAGGTCGAGGTGGTGGTGCTGGATAATCAGGCGTCGGCGACGGCGTATGCAATTCTAGCCGCCGCGCGGGAACCGGACCGCTCATTCAAACCGCGCGTCATCATCACCCCGGTAGCCGAAGTCATCGTGGAATTACGTGACCCGACTTCCAATGGCTCCGGCGACCTTAAGCCCGGACCTCACAGGCTCAGAGAGGAATTGCCCCGTGACGGCACCGCGGCGCTCGCTCTGACCGCCGTGACGGCCTCAGCCTGGACTACTCCATTGCACCTCGCCAAACGGATAACGACCATCCTGGCGGGCTACCTGCGAGGCAGGATGCGCGCGGGTGCCCCACAAACCTCACACCGTCGCGCAAGTCCACGCGACTTATCCACAATTCAGCACGCCGCATCGCCCTACTCGACAACAGTCCACTAACCGGAAGCCAAAAAGTTACCTTTTCGGCAGCAGGTATGACGCCGGCTTTTTAGCGTCGCATAAAGGCCGGCGGCTTTCGTTGAAGACGCTGGCCACCTCCCGACCGCTGCTGCCTCGCCCAGGATGGCCGTGTCAGTTTGACTGACCCGGACTGCCTGCCTCAAAACCGAACAGCTGATTATCAAGCCTTCGCCAGGGCAATCACTTGTTGCTGGCCGTGAAGCATATCGCGTTGAGAAGACCCGCAGGGGCACCTCAAAGGGCTATCCCGATGCAAAGATAATAGTGGGCTCCTTTTGCTTGCCGCCTGCCTGCGGCCCCCTCGCCCGCTTAGTTGCGGGAGAGGGCAAGCGGTGCGGGTGGTGCGGTTTTTTTCGCAACCGCCGCGACGTGCGGGTGAGGGTGCAGGAGAACGTCGCAATCCGCAACTGCCAGGCGTACTGATAATTTGCCCCCTTTGTTCTTTTCGCTTCACGGTCAGGAGAGGGCGAGGGAGACGTTACATGGCCGGCCCTTGATACATGTTCGCCCTGAGCCAACGGCATTTCGCAGCAGATCAGCTCAGAATCACCTTCGACTGGAGACAAGACATTCCAATACTGACTATGTTATGGGCACCAGCTTAATAACTGGGCATCAACCGGGTCCGGTCCCGGAAAACTACCGTTTTTCATATTTAAATCCAAACTCATTGTCATGTTGCAGACTGCATTTATGTAGATCGGAAACCGCTTATTTAACCGCACATGTGTAGATTGTTCATTTTGCAATCAGCATTATACAGATAGCCATTCGCTTCTGGGCATGCCTTTTGCGCCCAGGGCATGTTCGTCGATTGTCGATTAGGCAACGCGCCTGATCATCGCGATGCGCGGTCGTGCGTAACCGGGAGGCTGAATTATAATGTGGTTTCTACCGATATCGATGCTTGTTACCACCACTCTTCTTGCTATTCCGTTGAGCTGGTATTTGGCCTGGATAATGGACGGCAAATACCACGCACCGCGGTGGCTGCACTGGTTTGAGAAACGGCTCGACACCGGGCCGCAGAACTGGAAGCAGTACACCGCCTCGCTGCTGATTTTCAACAGCGTCCTGTTCGTGTTCGGCTACGTTGTCCTGTCGCTGCAGCCGTGGATGCCGCTTAATCCCCAAGGCAAAGGAATGCTTGCGCCGACCACGATCCTGCACTCGGTGGTGTCGTTCATGACCAATACCGACCTGCAGCACTACTCCGGGGACGTTCACTTTTCCAACTTCAGCCAAATTTTCTTTTGTATAACGAACTTCTTCCTGTCGGCATCCATCGGGTTTTGCAGCCTCGCCGCCATAATTCGCGCTTTTCGGAGCGACAAGTCGCTAGGAAACTTTTTCGTCGACATGTGGCGCGTCGTGGCATACATGTTCGTGCCGATTTCCTTCGTATTGGCGCTGTTCTTCCTGCAACAGGGTACGCCGATGACCTACCAGAGCAGCTACCAGGTCTCGACGCTGGAGCCCGCCGCGATGGGTACCACCGACAAGGGAGAGGCTAAGCAACAAACGATTGTCGTCGGACCTCTGGCTGCTTTCGTACCGATGAAGCAATTGGGAACCAACGGCGGTGGCTTCTATGGAATGAACTCCGCCCACCCGTTCGAAAATCCCACAGCTTTCACCAATTTTCTGTCGTGCGTTGGGATGATGCTGTTTCCGTTTGGACTGGTGCTGATGTATGGCCGAATGCTCGGGCGGTTGCGCCACGCGTGGGTCATCTTCTCTGTGATGATGGTTTTGATGGTCGGGACCATTGTGTGGAGCGTTTGGTATGACACGTACAAGCCCAATCCGGGCTTGACGGCGCATCCCAACAGCAGAAGTTTCGCGATCGCGAGCGCGGGCGCGCCGGGCGGCAAGCGTACGTTCACGACCCCGGCGGTCGCGGGTCTGCCCGCGGACCAGCACCTTGGCAATCTGGAGGGCAAGGAGCTGCGGTTTGGAACGTCGGCTGGGGCAACTTTCGCGGCGATGACCGTCAACGTCACCGACGGCGCGGTCAACTGCGAGCATGACAGTCTCAATCCCATCGCCGGTTTGGCGCCTTATGCGGGAATGTGGGTCAACTGCATATACGGCGGCAAGGGCGTCGGTATGATCAATCTGCTCCTGTTCCTGGTGCTCGGGGTGTTCGTGGCCGGCCAGATGGTGGGAAGGACGCCTGAGTATTTGGGCAAGAAAATCGGCGCGCGCGAAATGAAACTTGCAATGATCGCGCTGCTGATTCATCCGATCATGATTCTTGGACCCACCGGCGTGTTTGCCGCGACATCATGGGGCATGAAGGGGGAGAACAACCCCGCGGCGCATGGTTTTTCCGAAATCCTGTACCAGTTTTCCTCTGCTTCGGCCAACAACGGGTCGGCCTTCGACGGCCTTGGTGTGACTTATGGTTTCAACAACAATCCAAATCCAGGTCCGACCGCTCCGCAATTTGATATAGCGACGGCCCTGGTGATCATCATAAGCCGCTTCATTCCCATCATAGCGCCAATCGCGATGGCGGCGAGCCTTGGGGCGAAAAAATCGGTCCCCTTCGGCCTGGGGACATTAAGAGACGACAGCTTCACCTTCGGCTGTCTGCTGTTTGGTTCGATCGTCATAATCGGCGCGCTCCTATTTCTGCCGGTGGCCGCTCTTGGGCCAATAGCGGAGCATCTTGGACCGATTCCGTTTGGTGGCTGATAGCCAGAGTCGAAAACCTGCACGAAAGCTGGAGGACTAATCGGATGGATCTAACAACGTGGTTGCCGGGGATGTTCATACTGGGAATGGCTGCAATGGGCTTGTGCTACGCGTTCCTGATTGCCTGCGAAAAGATCTGAGGTGAAACTTCGATGATTTATGTAACTGCCGCTGTGTCAGCGTTCCTGTTCGTATACCTGTTCACCGCTCTTATACGTCCTGAATGGTTCTAGGTTCGAGGATAGTAATATGAAAACCGCAAGTACTTTGGACAGTGCGCGAGAAATATCTCCGGGCACGCCGCAGACGCCGCCAGCGCGGCGGGTCCGGCGAACGGCGATGTTCGCGCCTGAGATGATGAAGCCCGCTCTTAAGCAGGCCTTTGTGATGCTGCGTCCGGATATCCAGTGGGAAAACCCGGTGATGTTCGTGGTCGAGCTGGGCGCCGTTTTGACCCTGCTGTTCGTGATCCAGGCTGCGTTTGGGCATTCCGCCAGCCAGGTACCGATTACTTACTTCATAGCGCTGGACGTCTGGCTGTTTCTGACCGTTTTGTTTGCCAACTTCGCCACCGGCCTGGCCGAAGCGCGCGGACGGGCGCAAGCCGAATCGTTGCGCAAGACCCGGCGCGATACGCCCGCTTACCGTCTTATCAGCAAAGATTCGATTGAAGAAGTGCTTTCCACCGACCTCAAGCCCGGCGATGTTGTGGTCGTTAGTGCAGGCCAGATAGTTCCGAGCGACGGCGAGATCATTCAGGGAATCGCTTCGGTGGACGAGTCCGCTATCACCGGCGAGTCCGCGCCGGTAATCCGGGAGGCCGGCGGCGACCGATCGGGCGTAACCGGCGGTACGCGGGTGCTTTCGGACCGTATCGTGGTACGAATCACCGCGGCGGCCGGGGAGTCGTTCCTTGACCGCATGATCGCTCTCGTTGAAGGTGCAGTGCGCCAGCGTACTCCCAATGAGATTGCGCTTACACTGGTGCTTTCGGCCTTCACCCTGATTTTCCTGATCGTGGTGGTACCGCTGTGGCCGATGGCCTACAACGCCGAAGTGTACATGATGAACTACCTCGGTCTCAGCGAACCGCTGCATAGCCTGGGCACTGACGTTCCCACGCTGGTGGCGCTACTGGTCTGCCTGATTCCGACTACGATTGGCGCTCTGCTGGCCGCGATCGGCATCGCCGGGATGGACCGGGCGCTGCAGGCCAATATCATCGCCAAGAGCGGCAAGGCGGTTGAAACCGCCGGCGACATCGACGTGGTGCTGCTGGACAAGACCGGCACGATTACGGTGGGCAACCGACACGCCACCGAATTTATTCCGGTCGGCCGATACAATGCCATCGATCTCGGGCGCCTCGCGGCCCTGGCCTCGGCGGTGGACGAGACTCCCGAGGGCAAAAGCATCGTCAAGCTGTTCGAGACGCAGGCGCAGACCGTGACCTTGCATAGCATTCCTCGCGACGCGCAGTTCGTACCGTTTACCGCGCAGAGCCGCATGAGCGGGCTCGATCTGCCGTCGGGCCTGGCGATCCGCAAGGGCGCTCCTGACGCCGTGATCAAGTTCGTTGAAAAACAAAAAGGGATTATTCCATCGGAGCTCAAGGGCCTGGTAGACATCGTTGCCACCAAGGGTGCGACCCCGTTGGTGGTTGCCGAGGGACCTCAGATCGTCGGGCTGGTGGTGCTTGAAGATATCGTCAAAGGCGGCACCAAGGAGCGGCTTGAACGGCTGCGTAAGGCCGGCGTGCGCACGGTGATGATCACCGGCGACAACCCGCTAACCGCGGCCACCATCGCAAGGCAGGCCGGCGTCGATGATTTCGTGGCCGAATGTACGCCCGAATCGAAGCTCGCGTACATCCGCAAGGAGCAGGAAGAGGGCAAGCTGGTTGCGATGGTGGGTGACGGTACCAACGACGCGCCCGCGCTGGCGCAGGCCGACGTGGGCCTGGCGATGAACTCCGGG
>DASZGF010000027.1:0-1810 GCA_035939115.1 Binataceae bacterium (SeqCode) | reverse complement strand
TTTGTTGAGCCCACCAAACCGTTTATTGTGCATGTTCCTTCGGCAGCAATTGTTCACTGTCAGCCAAGACACCCATCCTCTACGAGCCTCGATATCGCGTATCTGCTCAACCCGGTTGAACGATAGATTCCCCCTCCAGGACAGCGCGAATCGCCTGATACGCATCGAGTCCGCGTCGTGCTGCGGTGCCAACGACCGATCGAACGGCAGCGAAAAGATCGGCGCCCCAGTTTGAGCGGAAGCCACCCGTGACCTTGCGATAGGTGGCTGTGGGTCGCAACTCCCGCTCACTGCCGTTGTTGTCAGGCGGTGCCTCGGGATGCTCCAGGAAGGTGAACAAACTGTTTCGCACCTTGCCGTAACGTTTTCGCAGCCTTTTGCCATGCGAGTTGACCGGCGCCAGCATCATAATGGCGTTCAATGCGTGATCCAGTCGCCGCTGATAGGTCCGCCGCGTGCTCTCGGCCAGGCGCTTGCGCCGCCGCGCCAGTACCGCCGCCCGCAGCAGCAGCATCTTCATGCGCGGGGCGAAAACTGCATCCCCCGCGTCGATGGCGTATTGGCAATCGCGTAGTTGGTGCGCGAGACAAATTTGCCAGAGATCGGCATGGCCCTGCTGCGCACCGTAGAGATCGGACACCCAAATGACCGGCCGATGGCCCGCCATCACCTCAGTGATCACCGAGGCGGCACGACTGTTGCGCACGACGTGGATCGCCACCTGATCGTTCTGGAATACCCAGTTCCAGTGGGTGCGCCCGTCGATGCGCACCGAGGTCTCATCGGAGCAGACGATCCGCGAGCGGCGCAGCCGGGCGAGGATGGCCGTGACCTCGGTGTCGAAACACGGCTTAGCCCGCTGCAACATCGCGTCCAGCGCACCCTCGCTGATTTGCAGCGCATAAAGCTGCTGGAACAACTGGGTCAGACGGCGGTAGCTGATCGCGTGGGTGAAGCGTAGGTAGATCGCCAGCGCCACGATGTTCACGCTGAATGGCGAGCCCTCCTCCAGGCCCACGGGGACCGGCGCCAGGGTGACACCGCCGCAGCAGGGACAATGCCCGGCGTAGCGTTCCACCCGTGTCACTACAGGGCGCACCACAGGCAGGTCGATCTTGTCGTAGAGCCCGTGCAGCACCTGATCGGCCTCTGTCAGCGTAGCCCGGCAATGCGTGCAGGAGGGCGCCTTCGCGGTGACCGTTTCGTCGGGAAGCAGCGCCAGCGGACGACCGCCGCCACGGCGACCCAGGCTGCCTTGGCGCGGTCCGGCACGCTTGGTTTTCTCCGGCTGGTTCGGCTTCTGACCCTTCGACGGCGGCAGACTGGAATTGTCCGGGGTTTTCCCCGGCTCGGCGAGCCGCGCTTCAAGCTCGGCAATGCGCCGCTCGGCCGCCTCAAGGCGTCGCCACAGCACGCGGATCAGGGCATCCTTCTCGGCGTGGCTCAGGTGGTCGAGGTTGGGAAGCTCAGGCACGCCCCCGGTTAGAGTCGACTCGCCCGTAACCGTGTCAAATGGTTTTTTTGAAGCCGATCAGAACGCCAGCGGATTATCCCTCGAAACCGGGGATGAGCAGAGACCAGTGTCGGACTTCGCGCCGGGGTAGCGGTTGAAGTACCAGGTGCCGCCAATACCACCGCCCTTTTCGAACGCCCGGGTTTTCAGCCCTAGTTCATTGCGCAGCTTGTGAAGCATGTAGATGCCGCCAAATCCGGCACCGATGACGATCGCATCGAAGTCAGCTTCCGTTCTGGCGAGATTGTTCATGGGGTTCTCCCTTCGGGGCACGGGGGAATGGTGCCGCGCTTTCAT
>DASZGF010000026.1:0-2486 GCA_035939115.1 Binataceae bacterium (SeqCode) | reverse complement strand
GCACCCACCTCTCCTCGGCTGCCGCTTGGTACCCGGCACCGGGAAGCACGGGGATGATGCAAGTCTGATCGGGCTTGCCAAATTCATCATGCAGCGCCGCCGCTATCGCGCGGAAGGCGGGCGGGTTGACCCCGTGGCGCGGTCGCTCGAGCTGGATGCGCTTAAGGCCGCGCGTCATCTTGTCCATTTGGAAGAAAACCACCATCGGCACCGCGCCGAGGGTCTGGCCGTGCAGAACGACATCGACGTAGCTGTCGCCAAAGTCCAATGCGCGGGGCAACCGGATCGCATTGGCGCCAAACTGGCGGGCCAGTTCACCCGACGATTCTCCCCAGTGGGTCTCGCGCAATACTTCCTCTATCCCATCCGTTGCAAAGGCAGGCGTCGCCAGGGCAACGACCGCCACAGAGACTGCAACCCAGGCGAAACGGACGATAGACTGGCGAAGTAGCTTTTTCGTCCAGGCGCCTCTTGGGTTTGTCTGGCTGTTTGCCTGGTGGCATGGCGCCCCCGCCGCTGCGGCGCTGTGCGAGCTAAGAGTGAGCGCAGCGGCGATACCATTGGGCGGCTTCGGGCGGCTGGTGCGCAGCGCCAGCATGTGGGTCTCTTTATCACGCATGGGATAGAAGGAAGATGACCTTAGTGCGAATCCTTCTCGCGGTCAGCCGAGAACGCGGTTCAGGAAGGCGTCCATCTTCGCTGTCGCCGACTTCGACAGATCGTTCGGGAACAGCGTGAAGCCGTGCGCGCCGCCGGGATAGATCGCCAGTTCGGTCTCGTTTCTGCGCTTTGTTATCCATGGTCATCCTCCGGAATGATGAGGGCTCGACCAGGATGCCGGGCTGGCTAACGCCAACGATTGGCGATTGTCGGCTTTTGGTGTGCTCCCGTCGTTGTGATCGCAAAAAGTGCGGGCTCTCAGGTCGCGGTTGACTCCGAGCGAACGTTGCGGCACTGGAGCAACTTGATAGTCGCCTCAGGTTAATTCGCGCAGCAAAGGTCGAAACCAGTGCCAACGACTGTGTTTTTCGCGAGCAACCGCATCCTCACCGGCGACCCTGCTGTCGTTACAAGCTATGGTCCCAATATTCAACCTCCATCCGTATCGACGGACATGATGTACGGCACGGCCTTTGTGGACGGGGTGGATATTAAGGCCGATCAGCAGGGGTCGATCACCTCCATTCAGGACACGAACAAGGGCGCATTTGCCGCGAATGTGGCGGGCGACCTGTCCAACGCGGGCCGTAATCTCCTCATCTTTATCCATGGTTTCGACAATACCTTCGAAGACGGGATCACGCGCGCTGCTTTTAACCGGGAGTTCCTCGCAGCCTCGGGCCAGCCAGGGACCGACACAACCGTCCTGGCTTTCAGCTGGCCATCGCTGGGGAAGATCATCAGCTTTCCCGTGCTCGATTCCGACTACCGCCACGATCAGAAAATGGCCAGCTTGTCGGGCGTCCACCTGATGAGCTTCTTTGCCCAAATCGAACCCCTGCTTCGTACAGCGCGCGCCAACGGATGCAGGACCTATTTGCTCGCCCACAGCATGGGCAACCTGGCGCTCGAAAGCGCGGTGGAGAATTGGTTCCTACACGGGAATGGGAACGCTGAATTGTTCAATGTAAGTATTCTTGCTGCTGGCGATTGTGGCTTTGATGCGTTCGCACAGCCTCATCTTACTGGCTTGGATGGTCTATCTCTGCTCAGTTCGCGCATTTCTATTTACTATAGCCGCGAGGACGAAGTGTTAAACCTAAGCCGAACCATCAATGGTCTGCAGCGTCTCGGTCAGGACGGCCCTAAGGACCGTACTGATCAGACCTTATTTCCTGCCGCCATCTACCGGATGTTCGACGCGACTGACATTAAAGATTACGACCGCAATTTCCTCACGTCCCATCAATATTATCGTTTGTCCCCCACTGTGCGCGATGCGATAGCGGTCGATATGTCGCCCGGGCCGAACGTTTGAAAGCTGACCAGTTTGGAGCCGCCGCACTGCCGCGGAGAGACCGCAACCCTTAAGCTCGCCGCGTGGGCCGCGATCGCGCTTGCTCGGCCCGACAAGGTGCGGCCGCACGTGGCGCTGCAGCACATTTGAGGTCGGGTTCAAGAAAACCACGCGGGTTTGACCCGAACTCGCCGCGCGGTGCTGGCCGGCACCGACGGGGCAACCGACCCGCTCGCCGCCTCGGGCCAAGGACCAGGAAGTGGCGCTCGCTCCGGCCGAAGCGATAGCCGCCAAAATCGCGCACCGCCTTCGCGCCAGATCTTGCTAAGCTGGTCGTCGCCGGCCGCAAGCTGCAGCAGGCGCTGGGGTGAGAAGGACGTGCCGCTCTGATGAGCAGCGCGCTTACAATGGGAGGATAGCCATGAACTTGACACGTCGTGATTTGGCCGCCGCGGGCGTGTTCGCGCTCAGCGCAACAGCCCTGATCCTGCCGGCAATGGCCGCTACCGACGATGAGGAGGCGGTCAAA
>DASZGF010000025.1:0-2242 GCA_035939115.1 Binataceae bacterium (SeqCode) | reverse complement strand
GCGAATGTGATTGGCGTACGATCCTCCAGGTAGGGTCCAACGATCTGAATACCGATCGGCAAACCGGTTTCCGAACGACCCACTGGAACCACCGTTGCCGGGAGACCTGGGAGCGTAGCCACTCCGGGCCAAACCGCTTGCTCGTTGTAGTCGACCTGCTTGCCATCCACGTCGATTGTGCGCGGTCCTTCGGCGGGCGAATGGTCATGAGGAAAGGCTGGAGTCGACATGATCGGACACAGGACCACGTCGTACTGGCGGAAAAGTTCACGCCATTGCCGGCGCAGCCGATCGCGGGCCACGATCGCCGCTAGCCAATCACGATGGCTCAGGATTGCACCCCGAATCCACAACGCGCTGGAACTTTCGTCCTCCGATCTCAGCTTGGCCAAAGCCGCTTCCATCTCGCGATAGTAGTCGGCCGGCCTTCCATAGCTGGCGAAGGAGTACAGCAAAAGCAGATACGTCCGCCTGGACTCAGCCCAATCGGGAAGCAGCGGCGTTACGCGGGCAACCTTTGTGCCTGCTTTGACTAGCTGCTCTGACAGGCCGTCGAGAGCCCCGCGAATCGCAGCCGAGGTCGGAAGGAACGGGTTCGTATCAATGATGAGGACCCGGAAGTCCTTCAGCGCATTATGGCGCGGCGGCGGTAAAGCAAACCGATAGGCGGTTGCTTCGCGGTCCTCAGGCCCCGCCAGTACATCGAGCGCCAAGGCCAAGTCGGCGGCAGTACGTGCCATCGGGCCTAGGACAGGCAGATCGCTATCGGCGCTCAACCGTTGTTCGACGGTCGGGGGCGCGAATCCGCCCAGGGGGACGACTCCATAGCTTGGTTTGTGGCCGAACACGCCGCAGAATGCAGCCGGGGCGCGGATAGAGCCGGCTAGGTCTGAGCCGAGCTCCAGGGATACATAGCCTGCGGCCAACGCAGCGGCAGCACCGCCCGATGAGCCACCCGGGGTCCGGCTAAGGTCCCAGGGATTGTTAGTCGTACCGTAGATCTCATTGTAGCTCTGCCAGTCGCTGATGGCGAAGGGAACATTGGTTTTGCCGATAATGATGGCTCCGGCACTCTTGAGCCGAGCGATCACCACCGAATCTTGCTTCGGCATCCAGCCCTTGAACATCGGCATGCCCCAGGTAGTGGGCATCCCGGTGACGTTGAGGGCTTCCTTGACGGTCATTGGCAGGCCGAGGAGCGGGAGCTCGGTCGCCTCGAGCCAATGCGGCGTCAGCGGCCACGGCAGCACTGTGTGCCCGCTCGAAGTCGCGCACTACGACGGCATTGATGCGCTGATCCAGCGCTTCGATCCGGGCGATCGCGTGTTCCAGCAACTCTACTGCGGAAATTTTCCGGTTCGCCAACATCGCGACCAGCTCCCATGTACTGCCATAATCCAAGGTGCTGTTTGTTCCCCTGTGGGGCGTCTGAGCGGGCTCGTCGGCCGCAAATGCGAGTCTGGATAACGTACCGCGACTGACCGCTGCTGTTCCGACAGCGGCGAGAAAATTCCGTCGGGTTAGTCTATCGCTCATAGGTTGTCTCCTTTTCGAGATTTTGCGGACACACCAGCTAGATTTTCGCAGTGGGAACTTGAATTTTCAGTGACATAAGAGTCGTCATCCTGGCGCAGGGGTTCTCCGCGCTGCAGATAAATTTCGCGAATCGGACCTGATATCCGTTTCGCTTCGACCCATTTTAGAACCATCTGGTAGCTTTGCGGAGCGTGTTGTAGGCGAGAAGTCTCCGATCTTCAACATAGCGCCTCGTACGCCCTCCAGTGAGGGGAGAGTCAAGCGAAAACTAGGGATTTATTGCGAAACAACGATCCTGGGCCGCCAGCGCGAGTATGATGGTGCGCACGCCGCAGAGCTTGCACCTACCAGCAATACCTATTACCGGAAACACCGGGCCTGCATCCTGGAGTACCACCGCGCTACAGTGCGACATCTGATGCAGTGCTGAGATCTATCTGCCATTGGTAGACCAAAGGCCCGCCGTGCGTAAAAGCGACCGAGGGCAGACAACGCCGTTCCAGGTCTTGAGTCGAGGGCGGAGTAAACAAATCCCGGAGCCACGTGCGCGCCGTAGTCAGGAAGCTATGCGATTCGCCTTGAACTGCCGCAGCCAGAACGATCGAAGTCGCCGAAGACTGCATTGACACGGCGCCGTCGTGCGACAAATCCTTGAGCGACTGTGAATTGCCGTATTGTTCCACAACGTCGCCGCGCTTCAAAAGAA
>DASZGF010000024.1:0-12322 GCA_035939115.1 Binataceae bacterium (SeqCode) | reverse complement strand
GGCCCAGCGTGGCGCCCGAGAAGAAGTCGGCGTACCTGTGAGCAAGCGCGCCATGAAACCCGCAGTGCTGGTCACCATGCAACTGCCCCCCGCCGCGATGAGCCGGCTGGAGCAGCATGCCGCCGTCACCACCGTGCTCGATCAGAGCGACCCGCGCTTCGCCGCCGCGCGCGCCGGGGCCGAGGGGATGCTCATCAACCCGCGGACTCGCATCGACCGGGAGTTGTTCGCCCGCGCGCCGAAACTTCGCGCGGTCAGCACCTACAGCGTCGGGCTGGATCACATCGACCTCGCCGCCGCCGAGCAGCGCGGAGGCTGTGGACCTTGTGGGCAACTCGCCCCCCGGGCTTGACAAACAACACAGTCGCTCCGCTCGACCAACGAGGCACTGCGAACCGCCGGTCCCGATGATAGCCCGCGATGGGTGGGGTCGAAATGGGCGGCCATCCGACGCCATTGGGCGCCTTCGCCCGCCACGTCCCGCTAAGGCTGAAAAGCGTGAAATTCAAGAGAAACCGCAAGCGGGAGCAGGCTTACGCAATCGCCTGATTCCCGCGGCAGGTATTCGGCAGCGTGAGGATCTTTCGTGCTGGGGAGCAACATCAGCCGCGCCTTCTTGACCGGACCCTTCAGAATTTTATCCACGTGGCCCATCATTCATAATTCAGTATTGAGTTTGACTTTCTTTTAAATTCATGCTTTTTGTGCACACCTAATTCACCGTCTTCCCATCCAAGCATTGGGCACCATCAGCCAGAGACGGCGGACACGTAAGGGTTTGCGAGCGATTGCGACTAGGTAAGTGTTCGGCCCAGTACTCTCCGGCCCGGGGGCCCTCAACGCAGTCTTCCGGAGTGCTCGGCGAACATCTTAGTTTGGTCTGCGATCCCGCACGCCATAGCAGGGGAGCGCGGCAAACGCAGGGGGCGGCTTGCTCGGTTCAGTCCAATGACTCGATCGGCTCTGCCAGCGTGTCGATGGTGGCGGGACGCCCCACAACAGGATCGAAGGGGAGCAAGATCATGAATAAGTCAAATACCTTACTCAGGCTATGTTCACTCCACTGTTGCCTTTGGCTACTCGGAGCGTTACTGCTGGCAGGCAGTCCCGCCCAAGCCGGACAGATACCGGCCGTTGGCGATATCCTGGTCGCCGATCAGCTTGGTGGAACGAACAACTTCGGCGCACTTGTTCTGGTGAATCCGGTGACCGGCGAACGTTCCATCCTCAGCGATTTTGGCAATCCGGCTCAAGGAGCCTCAGGAGAACAATTTTCCCTAACTGGCGTCGCACTGGGGAAAAATGGGCGAATATATGTCTCTACTCTATTTTACAACGGTTTTGGAGGCGGAGCCATTTTTAAAGTCGATCCTGAAACCGGCAATCGCACCCTCATCAGCGACTTCAATCAGGGTGCTCTTCAAGGGTACCTCTACTATGGCCTGGCCGTGGACGCCTCGGGCAAGCTCTTGGCAAAGTGACGACAAACGGCATCGTTAGCGTGGATCCTGACACCGATAAACGTGTTCTTGTCACCGACTTCACGAATCCCACTCAGGGGCAGACCATGGGGTTCATTGATGACCTCGCACTCGATCACTTTGGGAAGATCCTTATTAGCCCGGAGGGTGCGGAATTTACTTCCGGCTCAGCGCTCTTTCAGGTCAATCCGCAAACGGGCCAGCGCAAACTCGTAAGCGATTTCAGTAATCAGGCCCAGGGCGTGTTTGCGCTCTTCAACAGCTTTAAGGGTCTGGCAGGAACTTCTGGGCGGATTCTAGCGAATGCGTGCTTTGGCCCTTCATGCGAATCTGGACTCCTGAGAATAGATCCTGAAACGGGCAACCGCACCGTCCTCAGCGATTTCGGTGGTACTTTCCTCGCCGGCCTCGGGATAGAGAAGTCCGGGGACATAATCGTCTGCCTCTCACCTCCCGATTCACTGTACCGGGTTAACCCAAGAACCGGCGGAAGTGCTTCGTTTAGTGATTCAAGCAATCCTGCTCAGGGCCCACCATTCAGTAACGGAGTTGTTTACCTTGCAGTCGTCACGCCGGCTCAGGCTTGCCATGGGAACGGCAGGAACGACTGCCTGCCTTAAGATGCGGCGAGAACATAAATCCCCGCTTGCGAGCCCATCGCGGCTACTGGTCTCGCTTTTGCTTGTCATCCCGAGCGGCGCCGGTCGGAGTAGGGATCATGGTTGCCCATGACCCAATCCAGCTGCGGCGCGCTAACTCGGTACCGGTCAAGCGTCCTGATGCAGTCCCGAGGAAAACCAGTAGAACCGACGCTACGTGTGATCAGACAACCGCAAGCGGTAGAGCCCTCACCCCAACGAGGTTTGCGGTGGTAAACAAATCTTTTCCAATGCGCGACAAACCAGACTTTTAGTCGGATGAGACCGGCGGTTCGAATCCCCTTCGCTCCAGCAACGAGGCACTCCGAACCGACGCAATCGGAAGCACCGATAACGGTCGAAACCCGCCTGGTCGGCGCGCCTGAGGACGACCGTCAGCGTCAGAGGCTGAGCGCCCTGCGTTGAATCTGTTTGGAGCAAACGCAGGCGGGGGCGCATAATTCCGGTTATGGCCATTGTCAAAATTCTCAACTACGGCGAAAACGGCGAGCCGGTAGGCGCCGCTTTGGTCGATAAGATTGTGCAGTCGGACGCCGAATGGCGGCAGCAGCTCACACCCGAGCAATACCACGTGACCCGCGGTGCCGGCACCGAGATGTGCGGAATCGGCGAATACAATTACAACAAGGAGCACGGCATCTACCGGTGCGTGTGCTGCGACACCGCGCTCTTCACCTCACGGGTCAAGTTCGAATCGGGAACTGGATGGCCCAGTTTCTGGGAGCCCGTCGCCGAGGAGAACATCGAGAACCGCGCCGATAACTCCCACGGTATGTGTCGCACCGAGACGCGGTGCGCCAGGTGCGGCGCGCACCTAGGACACGTCTTTGACGACGGTCCGCGGCCGACGGGTCTGCGCTACTGCATAAATTCAGTCGCGCTCAAGTTTCAGAAGACCGGCTGAAAAAGCAGCCAATCGTCAGGCTCCGCCTTGGTTCGCAGTGAGTTGGCGCACTCCAGCAACGGAGCCTACTTTGTTCCTCTCAGTTGAAGGGCGGGGTGTCCTACTTTGCTTCCTCAGCCTGACGAGAATCTGTTCAAGTTCATCGCAGCTTCGCGTCAGTGGCAATGAACTCGCGGCGGGAATCAACCCTCCGTCCGCCGGAAGACCGCACGCCAGACATCCTGATGCAGGGTCGGCGGCTCGGGCTGCCGCCGTATGTGCGTGCGTCCCGACCGTAGCCTACGCGCCGCGCGCGCAGGAATTCGAGATCGAGACTATCGGGATATAGACAGAAGCGAAAATAAAAATCAGTATAAATTACAGAAACGCTTGGCAGTTACGGATTGCGACCGTCCCCTGCACCTTCAACCGCGCGTCACGGCTGTTGCGAAAAAAACCGTACAGCTGCGCCGCTTGCCCTCTCCCGCAACTATAAGCGGGCGAGGGAGTTGCGGGCAGGTACCAAGCCCGGGAACCCACAATTATTTTCGCAATTGGAGCTAGCCCTCCGACGGCCGGCTCTCGGCCAGGCGCAGGCGCCGATGGCACAGGTAGATGAGCACCGGCTGGAGAATGCGCGTCAGAACCAGGATCGCCAGTGCGCCGCCGATCACCACGATCGCGAGCGGCCGCTGGGTTTGGGCGCCGATTTTGGTCGATAACGCGGCCGGCAACAAACCGAAAGCGTCGACCAGGTCGGTCATCATGGTGGCCCGCAAGCGGCGATCCGAACCCATGATGATTGCCTCCTTGAAGGGATGGCCCTGGTGCCAGAGTTGGCGAATATAAAAGCTCAGCAGGATCCCATCCATGGTGGCGATACCAAAGATCGAGATGAAGCCGACCGCCGCGGAGACGCTGAAGGGCGTGCCGGTCAGGAGCAGAGCAAGCACTCCGCCCAGGCACGCCACCGGCAACTGCGCCATGATGATGAAGGTATCGATCAGCGAGACCGTCGCGCCATAAAGCACGCCCGCGATGAGGACCAGAGCAAACGGCACGACGATCATCAGGCGGCGGTTGGCCTGTTGCAATTCGCCGTACTCGCCGGCCCATTCCAGATGAACACCCTCGGGCAGCTTTACTTCCCGGGCGGCCGCGGCCTTGGCGTCCTCCACCGCACTGCGGAGGTCGCGGCCGCGGACCGAAAATCGCACGGGCACGTAGCGCTCCAGATTCTCGCGATAGACGAATGACGCTCCCTGGGCCTCATCAATCTGCGCCACCTGGGCCAGCGGCACATAGCCGCTTCCCCCCGGCAAGGGCAGCCGGATCTGGGCGATGGCGTCCAGGCTGGTGCGAAACTGTGGTTTCCAGCGCACCACCAGATCGAAACGCCGGTCTCCTTCCAGCACCTGCGTGACCGCCTGTCCGCCGATCGCGGCCTGAACTACAGTCTCGACGTCGCCCACGTTCAGGCCGTAGCGGGAGCATGCCTTCCGATCCGGCGTGATCAGCAGATTGGGCTGCCCCAGCGAGCGATAAACCTCCGTATCCACGATCCCAGGAACGCGGCTCACAACTGCCTGCACCTGATTAGCTATTCGCTCATCAACTTCGAGGTTTGAGCCAAAGACCTTGACCGAGTTCGACCCTTTGACGCCCGACAGGGCCTCGTTGATGTTGTCCTCTATATTCTGCGAGTAGTCGAACCCGATCCCGGGCAGGCGCCTTTTCAGCCGCGCATCGATCTGTTTGATCAGTTCTTCCTTGTCGATTGCGGACGGCCAATACCTGGGCAGTTTCAGATCGACAAAGAACTCGGCGTTGAAGAACCCGGTTGGATCCGTGCCATCATCGGGCCGCCCGGTCTGCGATACGACCTGCTTGACCTCCGGAAACGACAGGAACACCTGGCGAGCGCGCTCCGAAATGTGAGCCGAGTAATCCAGCGAGCTCGACAGCGGCAAGGTAGCGCGCGCCCAGATATTGCCCTCCTCCAGATGGGGCAGGAATTCGCCGCCAAGATACGGGAACCTGGAGAGGACGGCCACAATTATTACCAGCACAACGGCCAGGGTCAGCCGGGGCCACATTAGTATCCGGACGAATAGCCAGTGATAAAAATGCTGAATCCAACCCCACAGCGGATTGTTGGACTCACGCAGGTTCTTGCTCAGGAGGAAAGAGCTGAGGACGGGTGAAAGCGTGACCGCCAACAATATCGCGGTCCCCAGCGCATAAGCGTAGGTGTGGGACATCGGCGAGAAGATCGCACCCTCGACACCTCGCATAGTGAACAGCGGCAGGAATGCGATGACGAAGATAAGGGTCGAGAAAAACATCGGCCCTCCGACTTCCTGAGCCGCGTGCAGAATGGTTGACCGCGTGCTTTCGTGGGGCCGGTCCGGCGATGTCAGGTGGCGAAAAATGTTCTCCATCACGATGACGCTGGAGTCTATGATGATGCCGAAGTCGATCGCTCCCAACGAGATCAGGTTGGCGGGCGTGTTGGACAGATGCATCAGCGTAAACGCGCCAAGCAGCGCCAGGGGAATGTTAATCGCGGTGATGATCGCCGTTCGCAGGTTGCCGATAAAGAAGAGCAGTACCAGGAAGACCAGGGCGATACCGATGCCGAGATTCTCTTTGACCGTGTTCAGTGTCGTTTCGACCAGGTTGGTGCGGTCATAATAGGGAATGATCTGATAGCCTGCGTGCAGAATTCCGGAGCTGTTCAGACTTGCGACTTTCTTCTCAACTCCTTCCAGTGTCCGGAGCGTGTCTCCGTATTTGCGCATCAGCACGATGCCTTCGACGATCTCGTTGCGATTGTTCATGCCGACAATGCCCAGACGAGGCGCATAACCCATGTTGACGTCAGCGACATTGCCGACCCGGATTGGTGTTGAGCGGCTGGCTGACATCACGATGTCCTCGATGTCTGAGAGGCTGTGAATGAAGCCCAGACCCCGAATGTCGAAGGATTGGTCGCCGACCGCCAGGTAATTGCCGCCGACGTTGGTGTTGGAATTGGAAATCGAATTGATCAGCGTGGTGAGCGGAACCTGGTAATGGTCGAGTTTTTGCGCATCGACGTCAACGTGGTACTGCTTGGTCAGGCCGCCGAAGCCCGACACGTCGATTACACCGTCAACGGTCTTCAGTTGTTTTTCGACGATCCAGTCTTCGACCTCCTTTTCACCCATCAGATCATGATCGGCGCTGACGACCCGGTAGCGATATATCTCGCCGATTGAATTCTCGGGTGAGATGCCGGGCGTGACGCCCTGGGGAAGGGTGACGAAGTTGATCCGGTTAATGGTCTCCACGCGGTCCCAGTAATAGTCACTGTCCCAACTGAAATAGCAGCGGATGTCGGTAAGGCCGAACAGAGAGATCGATCTCATCGCCTCGAGGTCGCGCATGCCGGCCAGGCCGATTTCAAGCGGCACCGTCACCAGCTTCTCTACCTCCTCCGCGCTCAAGCCGCCGGGTTGCGCCAAAACCTCCACCATCGGTTGGACCGGATCGGGGTAAGCTTCGATGTCGAGATTGGCGAATGAATAGACCCCGGCCATGACCAGCGCCAGCACCGCCCCGAGCACGATCACCCTCCCGTTCAGTGCCAATTCCATCAACGCGCGAATCATCGGCGGCTTACCTGAACAAGGTTACGAACTCTGGCCGTGGGCGACGTGCCAGAGCGAATCAACCTGGAGCGCTTCAGAATTTATGACCTGTTCGCCGAGCCCGAGGCCGGAGACGATTCGAGCGAAGCCGCGGTCGTTCCACGAGGCGATCGTCACCTTGCGGCGGTCCATTCGATCCGGTGCGATAAAAACGTAGGCGTAATAGCTGTCGATATCGAAGACCAGCGCTTTCTGAGGCACGACCAGTGCCCCGCCGGGACGAGTTACCAGCCGCACGCGCGCCAGCATCTGCGGCTTGAGCCGCGAGCCCGGGTTCATTACCGCACAGCGGAGCTGAAGTGTGTGGGTATTGGGATCAAGGCTGGGACTGATTCGGTCGACCACGCCTCTGAAGACGATGTCGGGGTACGCGGTCGTAATCGCTTCGAGACTTTGTCCAACATGAACCCGGGCGAGATCGTCTTCATAAATGTCGGCCGTGATCCAGACCCGATCAAGCGTGGCGAGGGAAAATAGCTGATCGCCGGGGTTCACTTGGGCCCCGCGCACCGCGCTTTTGCTTACGATGATTCCGCTAATCGGCGCACGGATCCAAACCGAAGGAGTGGGTTCCTTTATTCCGGCGATATCGGACGGTGAGAAGCCCAGCAATTGGAGCTTGCGCACGGCCGCAGTCTTGAGATTGGCCGTCATGCCATAAGCTTCCGCCGGCATACCCGGTCCTCCGGTCTGCTTCCCGCTTGAAGCCGCTTCGAGGTATTCCGCCTCGGCGGTCATGAAGTCGGGACTATAGAGAGACAGGATAGGTTGGCCGCGCCTGACCGTGTCCCATTGCGATACCCGAATATCCTCCAGTCGTCCGCTGACGCGCGATATGATCGTCGACACCAGGCGGTCATCGAAGGTCACCTGGCCTACCGCCTCCAGTATCTCAGGTAGGGGGACTTCCTTGACCGTTGTAACGGACGCGCCCGGGACCTGGGCGGGAGTTAACAGCATAAGCTCGCGGCCGTCGGCTTGATGAACCAGTTGAGGCGCCTCGGATGACGGCGCGTCGGTAGCCGCGGTCCCGCTGGCAGAGGGCCGGTCGCATCCGGCAATCGCGCTCAACAAAAGCGCCGCCATCATTGGGCCCAGTACCAGCGTTCCGTAAATGCCCTTCATTGCGACAACGGCTCTCCGACAGCCTGTTCAAGCGCCACTACCTGCGCCAGAAACTGATTTTCAGCCTGGAGGTAGGCGATGCGAGCGTTGTAAGACCTCTGGAGAGCGCCGGACAAATCCGGAAATTGGATCTTTCCGCTCTGATAGGCAATCAGCGCGACGTTGAAATCCTGCCGCGCCAGCGCAACCAGGTAGTCACGATAGGTCAGCGCAATCTTGTACGAGAGCTGCGCCTGAGAATACAGGCGGGTGACCGCAATCTCGGTCTGGCTGGTGATGGAACCCAGATCGTCGCGGGCGGCGGCCAGGTCGAACTTTGCCCTGGTGACGTCTTCGCGCTGCTTCCACCAAAAGAATATGGGCATGTTGAACCCGATCGAAAACGTATTGCCTTGCGTAACATTGGGGAGCGGCTGCGCGCCGGGCTGCAGGAGATAGTCGAATTCGTAGGCCAAACTGTAATCCGGCAGATATTCCATTTTGGCGAGCGTCAAGGCCGTTTCGTTGTTTTTTTCGCTCAGAGCGGTTTGCAGGATTTCCTGGCGGCTCATCGCCGCCTGTTCAACCAGCCTGTCCAACGGAACCTTAAGCGGCATGAGTTTTATGCGACGGTCCAGCAACAGCGGAGAATCCGCGTGGCGAAACAGCAGTTGATTCAATTGCCGCTTGTCATTCAGCGCGCTAACCAACAACTGCTCTTCCTGTTGCCGGGCGGTCGAGTAGTCGAATTGGGCACTGATCACATCGGTCTGGGCGGCCTGGTTGGTTTCGTAGTTCACCTGGGTCACTTTCAATACCCGCCCGAGATCGGCCACCTGAGCGGTGGTCGCATCGGCCAAGGCGGCGTCCAGAAGGGCCTGGTAGTAGCCGGTTTCCGCCGCCGCCCTGGTATCGCGGCAGGTCGCTTCATAGGTAAGCCGGGCAATCTCCGCCGTACGCTTGGCCTGATCGCCTTGCAGGAGCGCCTTGCCCGGAAATTGGAAATTATCGCTCCACGCGTGGGCGTGAGCGGCAGCGTTGAAGTCCTTGCTGCTTTCGAGATTTGAATAATTGAAGGTTGGATCGGCGGGAACGTAGTTCTGCTTGATCTGATGGACGGCCGAGTTCCAGCGCGCTCGCGCGGCCTGAACCTGGGGATTGACCCGCAATACGGCTTGCACCAACTGTTCAACCGTTATGGGAGTTAATGGGACCTCCCCGCCCGCTTGTCCCAATTGAACCCCGAGCAACAGGGATAGCGGCAAAAACAGCAGCACTATCGATACAAATCGAAATCGCACAACCTTCGCCTCTGTGATCAGGCAGGCTCCAAGCGCTCTCCGGTGAGCGCCGGCCTTTTGCGCACCGCGCTCGCGTGATGCGCAGCCGCATTTGTCAGTTGGTGGTCCTGGCCGAAAGTCCTGGCCGAAAAACGCCAGCCTTTGGAAAAGGGGAATTAGCTGAACAGGGGCGGTGGTGAACGTCCCGTGTGGATCCCTGCCGAACGAGCAAGGTAAGAAGTAGGACCGGTACCCAGGAAATGAGCGGTTTCCTTCAGTGGCGCTTGGATCGATCGAGCGCGCGCCACAAATGAGTGTTTACCCCGGCCAAAAATAGACGTCTGCTGCCACGAGTCGGCGCGGACCGACTGAATACTGGGCCCCAACGGCAAAAGGCCAGCGCCCAAAGCTGCCAGCGAACCAGCGGCAGCGTCGGCGCAAGGGCGTGAAACGCCCAGCGAACCGTAGTTAGCCAGCGGTTGGGCCAGGAGAAAAACGGCGGCCAGAAGCAGCCATGCTTGCGATCGGATCTTTCGCGCGATAGAAAAAGCCATGCGCGCTCTCGCGAGCATTTGTTCGGCACTGGCTCTCACTGTGTTTCTGTTCTCGTGCAGCCGTTCTCCGGTTGCTGAGGCCGTCTATGACCGCGACGGGGATGGACGGCCCGATAAATGGGTATACCGTTTAAGCGAAAGTGAGGTCAAGATCGAGTTTGACACCAACGGAGACGGCCGGCCCGATCTGACCAAGTTTTACAAAAATAACGAACTCGTGAGGATCGAACGTGATCGCAATTTCGACGGTCGACCTGACCTGATCGAGGAGTACGACCACGGTGTCATCGCTCGCGAGATCCACGACGATGATTTCGATGGCAAGCCCGAAGCCATCAAAATCTTCCGCAAGGGAAAGCTCGCCATTTTGGAACTCGACCCCAGGGAGCGCGGAGCCATCGACATCGCCGAGTATTACGACGATCAGGGCCATATAATCAGGCGCGAGGTGCGCCCGAAATAGCGCCGGCAGGCCGGCGGGGCGAATTGAAACCGTTTCGCGGACAGACGGGTTTTTCCGTATGAGCCTCGCTACCAAATTTCCGTTTGTGGTATGTTAATAATGAATGAGCCGATTAAGCGGTATATCCCACGCGTTACTTGGACATTTTGAGATTGTTTGACGTCGACCCGGACCGCCGGTTCGCAGCGCCTCGTTGCTGGAGCAGAGCAGGGGATTCGAACCGCCGGTCTTCTTTGGAGTGCCTGGGCCTTACGAAGGCTCGAAGTCTAGCGGGGGTCACTGCGCTAAAACCGATCAGCGAATTGTTCTCCCAGCGAATCCGCTGGCAAATTCTGGCTGAAAACGGGCTGGACTTCCGCCCCTTTTCCAAGGGAGAAAGGGTCAAAGAGGACCGGCAGTTCGAATCCCCTCTGCTCCAGCAACGAGTCAGTGCGAACCGCCGGTCCCGTTCGCAGCCTTTCAGAAAAATCGAGGCGGCTAAAGATCCCCTTGACGGGCCCCATCCTGCAGTCCTGGGCGTTTGCGAGAGATCCTTGGATCTGAGTAGCTGCGGATCAATTCAGAGCGCGCGAATGTCGCTGGAGATGTCGTTGCTCGTCGCGAAAAAGGCGGGAACGAAGCTGCTCACAACTCCGATAGCAGTGGCGATCAACACACCGCTTATGATGTTGCGCGCCGGCATAACGATCGCGTATGCCAGGATCCCCAGCGAGCGCGACGCGTAAGGCATAAACTTGAGTCCCACGTATGCGCTGGCGCATCCAGTGGCGCCGCCGGTCAGCCCGATGACGAATCCTTCCGCCACGACCATCCCGACCACGGCGGCTCGGCTGAATCCCAGCGCGCGCATGATCGCCATCTCGCGCCGCCGCTCTCGCACCTCCATCGCCGCGGTGTTGACCGCCACCAGTCCGATTGCGACCACCACGATTGCTGCCAGCAATCTTGCGCCGTCAAACAGTACGCGCATCTCCCCCACACGATTTTGGGACGCAGTCAGCTCCGACTGGCTCAGCGTTTCAGAGGGAGAGTTGGCGAAAATCCGATCGATGTCCTGGAGAACCGTGGGAATGAACCGCGAGCGGTCCACCTTGACCCAGAATATGTTGACAGTGCCCGGGCGGTGGAGAGCTTCGTCCAGCCGGTCGCGCCGGAAGATAATCAGGAAGGCTGCAGTGGAGGTCCTGAGCCTGCCCACTATCGTGAGCTGGATATCGACCGGCAGTGAAGTGCCGTGCAGGATGATCTGGTCGCCGACCTTCCAGTGAAAGCGGTCGAGCAATGTGTCGCCGACCAGAGCGCCCGTGCGCAGTTGCGCAAACCGGGCGGCGGCGTCAGACGCGATTTCCCAGTCGCTGAAAAGCTCCCCGATGCTTTCCGGATCGATCGCGATGGCGGGCACCTGATCAGCCGGATCGCGATACGTGGCCATGAAGATCGTCTCACCCGACACGATTTTCACATGCGGGAGGGACTGGATGCGCTGCCGGTAGGCATAGGGCAGGTTGTAGAAGTAGCCGGCCTTGCTGGCCACCACCAGCCGTTGCGAGTTGGCCCGCTCGCGCAGGACCTGACTGACCAGGGTGGGCAGGGCCATCAGCGCCGCAAAGATGAAAATGGAAACGGCGATGGAGATGACCGTCAGCAGGGTACGGCGCGGGTTGCGCGCGGTATGTTTTTCGCGAGCAGCGGCAGCAGCTTGAGCATCGTCGTCGCTAAACAAAGATTACACCGCCGGGCATGGCAATATCATGTTTGCCGGTTCCGATCGGGCGAGAAGCAGGACCTGCCCGGTCGCCGGATCCGTCCGATTTCTAGCCGATCGTGCTCGATATCGATTCGTCCGAAAGGCGAACCAATCGAGCCAGGTTTCGGCCTGCGAGGCGGTAGAGCCTGGAAGAATCGAGGAGGTCGTGACCGTGAGCGCCAGTTCGTGGAGTCGCAAACACCATCTTGGTATTGAATTCGTTTGCGCGACGTCTACGATGGGCTCGGGCTCGACGTCGGGAGGGTCCAGAAAGCGGCGCGACGGGCGGCGACCTTTCGCTAGAAGTCCACGTCCATGTTGCCGAGCTCCATGATCGTCTTGTACTTATGGTTCCCAAGAAATCGCGCTACCGGCTTGCGGAGGCTGATGTCTGTGACATACAAGCGCAACTGATCCGTCTGACCGTGAAGGGTGAAGCGCAGGTCTATCCACGGGTCT
>DASZGF010000023.1:0-2721 GCA_035939115.1 Binataceae bacterium (SeqCode) | reverse complement strand
GTGCCAATAGGCGACATCGAATGGCTAACTAGTCGGCCTTCGACTATGTCAGCCGCGTCTCATCCTTCAGATACTGCGCCACGCTCGTCCGCGCTGCGGAGTGCTCGAAATTCTGTGCAGTGTCCATCAAGAATGCGAGGAAGCTCGGCGTCAGAGCCTGATGATTGGAGGGGGTGTAATCTTCTGGCGAGAGAATGAAATTCCTGAAGAGCGAAATAAACACTCGGATCATATGCTCCCAATTTTTCTCACGCTTCAGGTCCATCGCCAGATAAAGCTCCTGCATCGCGAAGGACATAAGCGTGAAGAGCGTTCGATAGCGACGATAGCGCGGGATATCCTTCTTCAACTCCGCAAACGATGTTGGATTTGACCCCAAGTAGAGTATGTCGCTATTTTTTAGAAAAGCGTCCAGCATCTCTCGATAGTGATTCTTCGCTATCATTTCGGCATTGATCTGCCGATTGTTCCTCAATTGTACCCGCGCTGCCAAAATGCCACCCACGATGGAGGCGGCTGGTGCGAGTTTCAAAAGGAAGTCGATGATTTCGGTCCAGCTCACTCCGAACAGCCCTGTAGCCATGCCAACCTCCCCAAATGCGGTGCGTCCGACGGCAGGATGCTAAATTTTGGTAGCCGCGACTACGGGTGACGCGGCAACGGCGATCAGAAACTGCGCCAAGCGGTTCGGGAAGGCCGATCAGACCAAACGTCCGTTAATGGGATGGTCCGGCCGTGCTCCTGCCCCAACCAGCTATAGAAGCTGGGGAGGGGCACCAAAGACAAGGAGCACGCCATGCCCCGGAAGTTCGACAGCACAATCGCCGTGATCGGCATCGATATCGGCAAGAACTCTTTCCATGTTGTCGGCCACGATGAGCGCGGCGCGATTGTGCTGCGCCAGAAGTGGTCGCGTGGCCAGGTGGAAACACGCTTTGCCAACATGCCGCCCTGTCTGGTTGGGATGGAAGCCTGTGTTGGCGCGCATCATCTCAGCCGCAAGCTCAATAGCCTTGGCCATGATGCCCGGCTGATGCCGACGAAGTATGTTCGTCCCTATTCCAAGGGACAGAAGAATGACTTTCGGGATGCCGAGACAATCGCCGAGGCGGTGCAGCGGCCGACGATGAGGTTCGTGGCGACGAAGACCGCCGATCAGTTGGACCTGCAGGCGCTGCACCGGGTACGGGAGCGGCTGGTCAGCCAGCGCACCGGCATCATCAATCAAATCCGCGCCTTCCTGCTGGAGCGCGGCGTTGCGGTGCGGCAGGGGTTACGTTTTTTACGTGGCGAGCTGCCGCGCATCCTGGCCACGCCACCAGATGTCCTGTCACCTCGCATGGTGCACATTATCGAAGATCTAGCCTGCGACTGGCGCCGGCTCGACTAGCGGGTCGAGCGACTATCAGATGAGATTGAAGCGATCGCGCGCCAGGATGCCGGTTGCGAGCGGCTGATGAGCGTGCCCGGTATTGCGCCGATCATCTCCAGCGCAATGGTGGCCGCGATCGGCGCAGGGGATGTGTTCACCAAGGGCCGCGACTTCGCCGCCTGGCTGGGGCTCGTGCCAAAGCAGATCTCGACTGGGGACCGTACCATCCTCGGCAAGATATCCAGGCGTGGCAATCGCTACCTACGGGCTCTGTTCGTGCAGGCGGCGTGGGTGGTGCTGATCAAACCGAAAATCTGGCAGCGCCACGGGCTAAAGCCCTGGATCGAGGCGGCCAGGAAGCGGCTCCATCACAACGTGCTGGCGATCGCACTCGCCAACAAACTCGCCCGCATCGCCTGGAGCGTTCTAGCGCATGGTCGCTCATTCGAAGCCGGATCGCCGAAAACATTGCAAGGACAAGCCATGATGTAACCCCAAACCCTTCGGCCCGAGGAATGGCCACCTCACTCCCGTAATTCGTAACTGTTCGGCGCAGCTGCGCGCCGATTGCTTGTCCCGGCGCCGTCATGACGGTGGGATGCCATCCGTAGGCTGGAATCCTTGTGGACGATGACGGCGATGCCGCCAATGCCAATGCCGCTGGCCACCATGTTAGCTAGTTCGCGCGCACCCAATCAAAAACCAATTTTGTGTTTATGTTCAGATGGTTGTCTGGATCTGAGTAGCCGGGGCGCATCGGCAAGGTGGTCAATCGCGATTGACAGGTTCCAAGCACATGGCCGATGCGACCATGGCAACCACTAGCTCAAATCCCGGATCACGTGCTCCAGCGTGCCGACAGTTGAGTAGGGCCTCGCCGACCGACTTCGACAGGCCGCACTTGAAGCGCTTGCCCAGTCGCGCCCGGGCGTACTGTTCGGCAACGGGGCGTTTGAAATCCGGCTTGTACATCGCCTGCCTGATGGCTGCGGCGGCGCATCTCGCCGAAGGTGATCTTTTGCGGGCGGGCTGGCACGCCTCAGTGCCGGTGGGTCGCCGCTTCCATGAACGCGAGGACTGACTGAGGCACGTCGTCGTTCTCGGCATATCGGCGGCGCAGCTCGTCAGCGATATCAACAGTAACGTCCCGAGACCATCCTTCGGCGGTGTTGAACGCGACGATGCGGAACGGACTTTCGTATTGTCCGTCGAGCAGGTTTCGGATCAGCGTCGCGCGACCGGTTCCTGCTTCGTCGGTCTCGCGCCACGAGCGCCCGAGAGAGCCGAAATCGTCCAGCACGATGTAGATGTCTTCTTGCCCATCATGGGGCGCAATCGAGGGCGAGGTA
>DASZGF010000022.1:0-41769 GCA_035939115.1 Binataceae bacterium (SeqCode) | reverse complement strand
ATAGCGGACCGTCTCAACCTTGCCGTCAGTGCCGTAACTAACCAACTCCGGATAAATCCGGGCGACTTCCTCGGCGACCAAACCGTATTGCTTGATGCCTTCCGGATCGTTCTTGTACTTGAAGGTCACCGGACGGAGCTTCATCAGCGCCTCACTGGAGTCCGCCATATCGTGTATGTCGCGCTTGAAACGCGCCGACGACAGCACGATGCCAAGCTTGCCGGTATTGCTGACCACTACCGCATCACCAGTTGCCGAACTACCGAAAATGCCGGCGATGAAGGCCGCCTTCTGGAGCCCTTGGATACCGACGCGAATCGTGTTGGACTCCGTCGCGACACCCAGGTTGCCGATGTCGATGTTGTTGTTCCCGGTGGTCAGATTTACCCCCGCGTTCGTTCCCATCGCGAGGTTGTTGCTGCCCGTGGTGTTGTTGAAGAGCGCGTGCAATCCGCTGGCGGTATTGCTGCCTCCATTGGTGTTGCGGAAGAGCGCCCCCTGTCCGTCAGCGGTATTATGGACTCCCGTAGTATTGAGGCCGAGGGCGAGCTCGCCCGTAGCGGTATTAAAGTTGCCGGTGGTGTTGTTCTGCAGTGTCTGAAAGCCGCTGGCAGTGTTGTCGGCGCCGGTGGTGTTGTGCAAGAGGGCCTGAAATCCGTCGGCGGTATTGTTGTTGCCGGTAGTGTTGCCGTTGAGAGCGTCAAATCCGGTGGCGGTATTCTCGCGGCCGCTGGTGTTGAAATCCAGGGCGTTCACTCCGGTGGCGGTATTGGCTAAGCCCGTGGTGTTGGAGAAGAGGGCGTTGGCGCCGGTGGCGGTATTCTGTGCGCCGGTGGTGTTGGTGAAGAGGGCGTCCGCACCAGTGGCCGTATTGTCAAATCCCGTGGTGTTGGAAAAGAGGGTGTCGACTCCGGCTGCGGTATTGAAGACGCCCATAGTGTTAGAGAAAAGGGCGTCCGCTCCGGTGGCGGTATTGGCGCCGGCCGAGGTGTTGCTCTGAAGCGCGCCGAATCCGGAGGCGGTATTGTTGAAGCCGGTGGTATTGCTCAAGAGGGCGAAGCGTCCGGTGGCGGTGTTCTGGCCTCCCACGCTGTTGCTTCCCAGCGCGAAGCGCCCGGTGGCGGTATTGTCACTTCCCATGGTGTTAACGAAAAGGGCGAACTCTCCGACCGCGGTATTTTCATCGCCGGTAGTGTTGCTCAACAGGGAGGCCCCTCCCATGGCGGTGTTACCGACACCAATCGTATTGTCTTGCAACGCTTCCTCTCCGGTGGCGGTATTCCCGTTGCCGGTGGTGTTGCTTTTCAGCGCGTCCACTCAGTCGCGGTATTCCCGCTGCCCTCTGTATTGCTTAGGAGGGAATCGGCTCCAGTAGCGGTGTTTTCAGTGCCGGCGGTGTTGTGCGTAAGCGCGTTAAGTCCGGTGGCGGTGTTCGACTCGCCGGTATCGTTGTTCTTGAGCGCGTCGCTCCCAAAGGCGCTGTTGAAATCTCCGCTGCTGGCTGGCAGCGCCCGTTCCGAACGCGGTGTTGTTCTGCGGGTCAGCTATCACCGTGCCCCCGCCGAGCAGCGCGACAACCAGGAATGCGGCTAGGGAAACGCAATAAGTCATTTTCATCGATTCGTTCTCCTCTAATTTCAGATCGGGCTGATCCGTACTCGGTAACCAGGCGGAACCGGTCGCGCGGCCACAACTCCGCCACTGCGGAGGAGGAATTATTAACCCCGTCGCGCGTTTCAGACTACCCAAGTCCAAGCTTGTCGAGCTGAGATGCGCCGAGTGGCCATGTGAAAAACACTTGTCGGCTTCAGAAGGTTCCCGTAAAACCGACGCGCCTTGAATCCGTTGCAATCTTTGCAATGCCAGACGGGGCCGCAGGTCAGCGTGGCTTGCGGCGATCAAGCGCCACCCTTCGTTCTTGAAATCGAAATGAACGAGGGGCTTTTAGATGGGCAGCCTGGCGGTCTGCATCGCGCCAGGCTGCCGCCGTGCGTTCATGCCGCGGATTTACCCGCTGCGAGCGCCTTGACCGCGTCGGTGGTCAAAGTCTTTCCGCCGATTCCCCAATCACCGCTGCGCACCTCCTCGATGGTGACCCAGGTTACACCGCGCAGGTTCTCTCCCTCGATCGAGACCATCGCGTCGGTCAGTTTCTTTATCATTTGTTCTTTTTGTTGGGCCGAGAACACGTTCTCGATCAAACGAACTTGGACTAGGGGCATCTTCTTTCTCCTCTGTGTAACTGTTATTCGATTGCCGCTCGCGTCGACCGTAACTGCTCATCGAAAACCGATGTCGGCCCGCGATTCGGCGCGCCGATTAACCAACGCATCGCCATTCTAGGCAGCGTCAGCCGGCGCCGCACGACGAATTGATGAGAAATTTATGAGAATTGCGATTACGCTGGGTGAGAGAGGAGGCGCTTATGGCCCATTGTTCGATCCCGCAGGCGAATCACTGCCGGCCGATTACAGCTTCGACTTCCGTCAGCCGCGGATTTCTATAGAGATAGCCGTGCCTGTGTACAGTTTCGATCACGTAGCTGAGTTCTCCAAGTTTCTTCCTCAGTGAGGCGATGATTGCGTCCACGACGTTCCCGCCGCTGTCATATTTGAGGCCCCATACGTCGTTGAGCAATTCGATTCTTGAGACTGCTTCGCCCTGCCTCAGGGACAAGTAGCGTATGACCTCAAACTCTTTTCGCGTGAGGTCAGTCGTTTGCCCTTGCACAACCAATGCTCTACGCCGTTCGTCGAGAAGACCATCCTGCTCCGCGCCCAGTTCCGCGGATACCAGCCGCGCGAGCCACCCATCCACTGATCGGGGACCCATATCAAGTTCGAGGCTGAAAAAACGTCCTTCACTGATAGCAACTGCAGGCTCGTCGAGAAGGCATATACCCAGGCCGGAAGCGACCTCCGCATAGGGCGCAAAATTCGTCAAAGTGAGATATACTCGCTGCACGAAGGGGCGCCGCTCCATGTAATGCCGCTTTATGTCCAACCACGCGGCTGCCTGCACCGGCGACGGCGCTTCGCCGTGATCGCGGCTTAGCCAGCGGCGCAGAAATAGCGCGCTCTTGCCTTTGTTCAGTGGACTTTTCTGCAGACGCTTCATCCAGGTCGATGCTACCGGGTCGCTTTGCAAAAGGCTTGGCGCGGGCTCAAGGGGATCAAAGAGATAGTAGAAACCTGCAACCTCCGCGGGCGTATCGCGGACCACATAGAATGCATGACGCAGATGCTTCCACCAGCGCTCGACTATCCTGGCGCCCGCTTCGCCGTCGTGAGCTGCCGCTACGCTCAGTATTTTCGATGCGTCCGCCGCCGCGGCAGGTTCGACGTAGAATTTGGCGACGTCGTGCGGAAAGAACGCCTCGCGAACCACCGGGTTGCGGATGAGAAAAATCAGATCGGCCGTGTAGCGCCACAAATCAGGGATCGCAGCCGACTTCGCTTCGTAAGTCAGCTGCTGCCAAGCCGCTGTGCGATATCGCTGGAACGCTTTCGGATCGATCGCTTCAAGATCGGCGCGAATCGCCTCGCGTACCGCGTCATGGATCATCAGACCGTCGGGCGCCGACTCGATGAAGGGAGCCCTGGCCAGTCGATCGAACATTGAGCCATCGGCCGCTTCGGGCATCAACGCCCGCAAAAGACTTCGCGTGATTCGGCGACCCACCGATGCGGCGCGCAGAGCTTCTCTTAGCCGTGGGTCCTCGAGTTCAGCCAAAAATCGATGCGCGAGAGTGCTTACGACGCTGTGAGGTGTGCGATAGGGTCCCGACGGGACCTGTGTCGCGGCACTTCCGCCAATGACAAGCGCCAGCGGATGACCGCAGGCAAACTTCGCCACCCCGCGCGCGAGCACCGGATTGGCGCCAACGCTGGCCAGCAGCTCAAGCGCCGCGGCTTCGCCAAGGGGCTGTAATTGGAAAGCACGAAAGTCTCCGCGCCACTGTGGCGACTCAGTCCACTGTGGCGCGGGTGGGAAGCGGCTGACCAAAATAAGGCGCACATTTTCCTTGAGGCGCACCATGAAAACTTGGCGGAGCCAGGCGTCCAGAAGACCCAATTGTTCGTAAGAGTCGAGAAGAATAAGGACCGGTTTTGTCCCTGCCGAGAGGACTCGTGAGATTTTGGCAAGTGTCGGATTGTCGATTCGCAGCTCGCGCGACAGTTCATGAAGGAAGCCGCGTTCCGTCGGCTCTATGCCGCGGCCATCCAGCAGACAAATCACTCGTTTCCTATTTCGTACGATCGCGGCAAACGCTCGAATCAGAGCAGACTTGCCGATACCGGATATACCATAAACGTGAATCACGCGTGGTCCGCAGGTGTGCGCCGCATCAGACAGCAACCGCAGCTCTCGCTCACGGCCGAAAATAGTGGGTGAGTTATGCGGCCGCTTTTCGGTGCTTCTCGGCATATTAGCTCCACTTCACCGGCGGCGAACTATTCAAGGAGGACGCTTCTGAACAAGGACGCAGCCCCGCCGGTGGCGAAAATTTACCATTTACTGGAATCTTTCGCACCTACTGAGGATACCGGACCACAACCGAGTTAACGGCAGCGGGCTTGCGAATACACGGATAAGCTGACGGCCCCTTCCGTTATCGCTTTGTCTGGACCCGTCAAGTGGAACTCTCCCGCCCTGTTCCTTACTTTATAAAGTACCGGGCGATGAAAGGTTACAGGCCCACGTCAAAATTGCTGAAAATGAGGATAGCGGATGGACACCACTTATCGTCCCGCACATAACGACGACCTGCCCGCGATGCGGCTGGTGCAGGGGCTTGCGCTGCGCGATTTGGCCGCCCGTGAAGGGCTCGATCCTTCGACCATGCCGCTTGACGACCAGCCCACACCGCCGATGCGTTACTTGCTGCGCTCGGGGCCCGATATGTCGTGGGTCGCCCTACGCGACGGGCGCGTGGCCGGATTCAGCCAGGGGTTTGTGCGCGGCGATCTGTGGTTCCTGTCCAACCTGTTCGTGCATCCCGAGGTCCAAAGCGGCGGGGTCGGCGCAGCGCTGCTGCAAAAATGCGTTGAAGCCGGGATGCGCCGCGGCGTGCGTATCCGCGCAGTCTGCTCAAGTCCGGAGCGCGCTGCGCAGGCCCTTTATGCGCGCAATGGGATGATCCCGCGCTTCCCGCTATTCGCCCTGGAGGGACACGCCGAAGCGCTCCGCGCTCTCCCGTCGCAGCGCGGACAAATTGTCCGGCCTAAAGCGTCAAGCACGTGGATTCGCAGGCTTGGCGCCTTGGACGAATACGGATGGGGAAGGCTGCGCGACGCGGACCATCGGTTTGCCCATCGGGAGACCGAGCTGAAGTGCCTCGCGATCAGCGCCGGCACGCAGGAGCTGGCGGGCTACGTCTACTACTGCGCCGGGCAGATAGGTCCGCTTTGCGCCCGCACTCCGCGCCTTCAACTGGAGCTTCTGCGCGCGGCCGGCGACGCGCTGGGCGAGGGCAGTACGACCAAGCTCAGAGTATGGGTACCGGGCATCAATGCAGCCGTTCTGGTTGCATTGCTGGAGGCTGGCTTTCGGATCGCTTTTTCCAATCTGTTCATGGCATCGCGGCCGTTTGGACGCTTCGATCGTTACGTCCCGTCGGGCGGTACGTTACTGTAGCCCGGTTAGCGAAAGGTAAAGGTGAAAGTTACGGAAAGGAAACCCGCCAGGCGCCCGCGCGCACACGCCCAGCGCGCCCGTCCCAAGGCGAAACGCGCATCTATACCGCTGCTCGAATTCGACGCCGGACGCGTTGCGATAATCGAGCCCGCTCGCGTCATCCATCGGATCGATATCGCGGAGCACTGCGTGTTGTGTTTTTTCCAGGAGGTGATCCGGGAGTTAGTGCACGAGGGTGCCAACGCGCGTCACGTCCATACCGGCCGGAGCGAGGCGGGCGACTATCCGGTCTATGAACTGGACTATGGCGGTCGGCGGCTCGCCGTGGTCTCGCCGGGAGTTGGCGCGCCGGCGGCGGCCGCCCGGCTGGAGCACATGATCGCGCTGGGATGCCGCAAGTTCATCGCCTGCGGCGGCGCCGGCACGCTGGACAGCGCGATCGCGGTCGGCCATATCGTGGTGCCCGACTCCGCAGTTCGCGACGAAGGCGCCTCGTATCATTATCTCAAGCCCGCACGCGAGGTAGCGCCCACGGCGCGCGCGCTGGCCGCGATCGAGTCGGTGCTGCGCGAGGACCATCACGAATACATCCGCGGCAAGACCTGGACCACCGACGCGGTCTATCGCGAGACGCGGGCGGATGAACCGGCGGCGGCGCGAAGGCTGCATCGTGGTCGAGATGGAGGCGGCGGCGTTCTTCGCGGTCGCGCGCTTTCGCCGCGTGCAGTGTGCCCAGATTCTTTACGGCGGCGATAGCCTGGCCGGCCGCCAATGGGACGCGCGCGGATGGAATCGCCACGCGATGCGCGAGCGGCTGTTCCATCTCGCCGCCGAAGCCTGCTTGCGCTTATGATGTTTCGGAGGATTTCTTTGGCGATGCCTAATCAGGGGCCCGCCAGCAAGTTCAGGCCTCGATAGACTGCGTGGTTTTTTCGTCCGCGGCGCCCGCCGTGTGATTCTGCCGATAGCCACTTTCCGCCGATGGCGCCGGTGCAATCCGCTGGCCGCGCAAAAACAGCAGGGGTCCCGACAGCACATAGGCGCTGCTCAGCAGGAACAGCGTGAGCTGGGACATCGTGATCATCGCGGCTACGCCGATTACAACCACGACCAGCAGTTCCAGCGGCACCCGGTCGCGATGCTTGATCGACTTAAAGCTTGGATAGGGCACCCGCGAGATCATCAGGCAGGCCAGCGCCAACGTCAGCGGTGCGGCGAAAGCGCCCAACACGCGGGCCGAATTGAATTCGAAATAGCTGTAGGCGAGCACCAGGCCCGCGATCATGGCGGCGGCTCCCGGAACCGGCAGTCCGACAAAGCGCCGCTTGTCGACCGTGGCGACCTGGGTGTTGAAGCGGGCCAGCCGGAGTGCCGCGCATACTACGTATGCTCCGCTCAGAACCCAGCCCAGGTTGCCTATCGCGGAAAGCGCAAACATGTAGATGAGTCCGGCGGGCGCCACGCCGAAGGCGACCACATCCGACAGGCTGTCGTATTCGATCCCGAACTGACTGGAGGTGCGCGAGGCGCGGGCGACCCTGCCGTCGAGTCCGTCACAGATGAAAGCGACCACAATCATGGTCGCGGCCAGTTCGAAGTGATGGTTGATGCTGGAGACCAGCGAGTAAAAGCCCGAAAGCAGGCCCAGCGACGTAATTGCGGCGGGAACCAGGAACACGCCGCGTTTGAGCGGTTCGGCGACCTCGCGGCGCACCTTGAGGCGCCCCGAAATCAGCCGGATCCTGGGCCGGTGCGCGCCCTCATAGCCATGCTCCCTCATTGCGCCAACTCCCCGATCACGGTCTCTCCGGCCTTGACGTGATCTCCAACCCGGACCGTCGCGCGGTACTCGGGCGGTAAAAAGTGATCGACCCGGCTCCCAAACATGATGATGCCCACCCGCTGCCCAATCAGCACCGGATCGTGCGTATGCAACCGGCAGATGATCCGCCGCGCCAGGTAGCCGGCAATCTGGACCATCGCATGCTTGCGCCCCTGCTTGTCGGCGAACACGATCAGATTGCGCTCATTGTGCTCGCTGGCGTAGTCGCTGAACGCGGCATGAAACTGCCCTGCGGTGTGCTCGATCACGGTCACTTCGCCTTCCACCGGTGCGCGGTTGACGTGGACATTGAGCGGCGACATGAACACCGACACGCGCCGATGGCGGCCATGCTCCGCATGCGGTGCCGGTCCTTCGCTGACGTCCACCACCCTGCCGTCGGCGCCCGAAAGCACGATACCGTCGCGATTGGGCGCGGTGCGCTCCGGGTCGCGGAAAAACCAGGTGGTCAGGGCGCCCATCACCAGGATGATAACACCCACGGCAGGCAACCGGAGCAAAATAAGAATCAGTCCACCGGCCAGCAGCGGCAGGGCGATTTTCAGCCCTTCCGGAGCGAGCGGCAAACTGCGGCGATCCCGCCCGGAACCTTGCGGCGGCGCGCGATGCGAAGATAAAGCTGCCACGGCGGGGTCAGTTTTTGGCTTTGTCCACCAGCCGGTCGCTGGCCAGCCACGGCATGTAGGAGCGCAGCTTGCGACCGACTTCCTCAATCGGATCCTGCTCGCTTTCCTGGCGCAGGCGGCGGAAGTTGGACATCCCGGCCCGATATTCACCGATCCATTCCTGGGCAAACTTACCCGACTGAATGTCGGCCAGGATTTCCTTCATCGCTTGGCGCGTCCCTGGTCCCACCACCCGCTTGCCGCGGGTCATATCGCCGTATTCCGCCGTGTTGCTGATCGAATAGCGCATGTTCGAGATGCCGCCTTCATAGATCAAATCAACGATCAGCTTGACCTCGTGCAGGCATTCGAAATACGCCATTTCGGGCGCGTAGCCGGCCCCTACCAGGGTTTCGTAGCCGGCCCGGATCAGTTCGGTGAGTCCGCCGCACAACACCGACTGTTCGCCGAACAGGTCGGTTTCGGTTTCTTCTTTGAAACTGGTCTCGATAATCGCGGCGCGTCCGCCGCCGATCGCCGCACCCCACGCCAAGGCTATCTTATGGGTATCGCCGGAAGGATCCTGCTGGATCGCCAGCAGACAGGGCACGCCGCGCCCCTTGGTATATTCCGATCGCACCAGGTGGCCGGGCCCCTTGGGCGCGATCATGAAGACATTGACGTCCTTGGGCGGAACGATTGCTTTGAAATGGATATTGAAGCCGTGTCCGAAAGCCAGGTACTTGCCGGGCTTGAGTCCCGGCTCGATTTCTTTTTTATAAATGTCCGCGCCGGCCTCGTCCGGAACCAGCATCATGATTATGTCGGCCTGCCGGGCCGCCTCGGCGGTTTCCAACACCGGCAGTCCCTGGGTCGTCGCCTTGTTCCACGATTTACTGTCTTTGGGCAGCCCCACGCACACATCCATCCCACTGTCGCGCAGGTTGAGCGAATGGGCATGGCCCTGGCTGCCGTATCCGATGACGGCGATTTTGTGGGGTCTGAGCGCGCTAAGATCGGCGTCGCGATCGAAAAACACCTTCATGGGGAAATCTCCTTTGAGCGGCGTGCGCCGCCGTTTAGCTGGACCGAACGGGCCATGGCGATCTTGCCCGAGCGCACGATCTCCTTGATCCCCAACGGGCGCAAGAGATTGATGAAGCCCTGGATTTTTTCGCCATCGCCGGTCAACTCAACCGTGATCGAGCGCGGGCCAATATCGACCACCCGCCCCCGGAACGCGGATACAATCGAGTCGAACTCCGAGCGGATGCGGTCGTCCACCGCGACCCGCACCATCACCAACTCGCGGTCGATGGTCTCAACGTCCTTGTAGTCGAGAATCTTGATAACCGACACCAGCTTGTTGAGCTGCTTGTTGATCTGCTCGAGCACCTGGTCGTCGCCCGACGTGACCAGCACAATACGCGACACCGTCGGGTCGATCGGATCCTCGTTTACGGTCAGTGATTCGATATTGTAACCACGTCCTGAGAATAGCCCGGCGACGCGGGCAAGCACGCCGAACTCATTTTCGACTAAAACACTTATGGTATGACTCGGCATCGGTTCGGCGCCAAACCTCGTACACGCTGGATCCGGTAGGTAGTGAGGACGGCTACCGGTAGCGAGCAAGAATTTCCATCATGCGGTCCTTGTGTGCCAGCTTCACTTTCTGGATTCTCTTCTTTTCTATTTCCTCTTCGGTGGTCAGGTAGGGTCTTACCCGAAAAAATTCCAATTGGCGCTTGAACTGCTGATGTTCCTCGTAAAGAGCTTTCAACTCTTGATCATGGTCTACGTGCTGGCGGATGAGCTCTTCTTCTCGATGCTCCATAAGGCCTCCAAACCGGCAGTGTTCGCCGGACGCTTAGTTTTCAGTTCGGCTTCAGACGGCCTCACATAGAGGGGCTGAAGACTGCCGACCGCCTCAAGCTGACCACCCGCCACCCGCGCCCCGCCCAGCGCCGCGATCATCGCCGCCGGCGCCGGCGCCGCACTCAAGTCGGCCAAGGCGGCGCGATCACGGCCCGCGGCCTCGATGAGAAGGTCGCCGTAGCGGGCTGTGCCGTCACCGCAAAAAACCACTGCCCCTTCTATTTGCCTGGCCAAATCCCGCGGCGTGGCCAGAAACTCGCCGGATAATTTTTCTAGCCCGTTCTCCACCTGTTGGTAAAGCGCGGCGTACATCTCTTGCTTACGTGCGTCGAGAATCGGGCAAATTATGGCTTGAGGCGCCAAATCGGGCAGCTCCAAAGCGCACAGGGCCAAGCCGTCGAGGCTGGGGATCCCCACGACCGCGCATCCGGTTGCCAGCGCCACTCCCTTTGCGTAGCTTAGCGCGATTCTCAAGCCGGTAAAGGAGCCGGGGCCGATTCCGACCGCTATCGCAGTCAATTCTCTGACGTTCAGGCCGGTGCGCCGGAGCAATCCGCCGATCGCGCCAACTACGGACTCACCATGCGCCCGATGGGCCGGCGCTTCGACGGCGAGAATCCTTCCCTGCGAGGAGATTGCCAGGCTAGCCTGCGGGCCGCCTGTTTCCAGCCCGAGAACCGGACCGGTCGAGCGACTTTGCCGGAGGAGAAAATCAGCCCTGAACAATCCTTGAGATGTCATTAAAAATCACGAATGCCATCAGCATCACAAGCAGAAATAGTCCGACCTGCTGTGCGATCTCGCGATGGCGCACTTTGAGCGGGCGTCCACGCAGTCCTTCTACCGCGAAAAAAAACAGATGACCGCCGTCGAGCATCGGAACCGGCAACAGGTTAATGATTCCCAACTCCACGCTCAACATCACCGTGAACATCAAAACACTGGCCAATCCCTGGCGCGCCTCACGGCCCGCCATCTGGGCAATCATGATAGGACCGCCCAAGGCCTGGCGTACAGGGGTCGCCCCGGTGAATATCTTCGCGATCCCAACCACCAGCAGACCGGTCATCCTGAAGGTTTCCATCACCGCGTGAGGCAGTGCGATGAATGGGTTTTCCCGTTGAATCGTGCTGTCGCCGCGCGGCAGCACACCTATTACCCACTGCGCGCCGGCAAGCGAGCCAGGTTCGGATACATGGACGGGCGTGATGGCGAGGGTTTCAACTTTGCTGCCCTGCCCGGCGTTGCGTTCCAGTTTGATTTGGATGGGGGTACCGTTGCTCTTCTTGATCGCCGCCGAGAGGTCGTCCCAGCTATGGACGGGCGCGCCATTGATCGCCACGATGTGGTCGCCTTGGAGCAAACCGGCCTTGGCGGCCGGCATATCCTTTTGTGCCTGGCCCACCACCGGCAACAAGGTGGGTACACCGTACATGAAAACAATCGCAAGCAGCACTGGTGCCAGCAAGATGTTAGCGGCCGGCCCGGCCAGTACGATCGCAAACCGTTTGGCCAGGCTTTGGGTCGGGAAGGAGCGCTTTTCGATCTGACGGGCCATCGAGGGCGGCCGGTGTTCGGACAGAAACTTGATCGCCTCGGCGCTGTTCCCGCGCCGTTGCACTTCGTCGAGCAGGTCGCGTTCGTCCTCGCGCGGCGCCCGGCCCAGGGTCCGGCGCAGCGTGCGTTCCGGGTCAGGGCTCTGCCCCAAGGCTTGGGTAAGAGCAAACAGCGGATCGATCGTAGTCGCAGCACCAGCCGGCGTAGTTGCAGTATCTGCCAGCGCCGGACTGCTGTCGTCGCCCACTGCCCGCTTGAACGATTGCTGTTTCCCCGCCTCAATCAGACTCCTAATCTCCGGGTCGGCGGCGGCCGCTTTATCGGCGGCCTGCGTCAGATCGCGGGCGACCTCGGTCAAAAACACCTGGACGTCGGTAGGGCCTAGTTCGTCGCCGATCTCATCGCCCAGCATCCGCACATAGCCGCCGAAGGGTGTGGCGCCGACGACGTATTCAGTTTCGCCGCGGCGGATACCAAAGAGCTTGGGCGGATATCCGATCGAGAAGCGCAACACCCGCACGCCACAACGCTTGGCCACCAGGAAATGGCCCGCTTCGTGGATAAGAACCAGGGTGCCAAGGATAACAACTGCGGAAACAATTGATGTGAGCATCCAGACCTCGGAAAAATCGTCAGCCAGCGGCAAGCCCAAGCCACTGACTGTAATAATATGCAAAAACCGCCGCGAAAACTAGGCTATCGGCACGGTCAAGCAGTCCTCCGTGACCGGGAAAGAGCCATCCCGAATCCTTGACTCCGGCCAGCCGCTTCAGCGCCGATTCCGCCAAATCGCCCACCTGGGCAACTACGCTTACCAACACCCCAAACCCAGCCGCAGTTCCCGCGCTCCAACCCACGCCCAAGGGACCCTTCAAGATGCAGGCCGCTACCACCCCGCAAACCACGTAGGCCAAGGCTCCCTCCACGGTCTTGCCCGGGCTTACCGCCGGCATCAGTTTGATCCGCCCGGCGGCGCGGCCCACCAGGTAAGCCCCCGAGTCCCCGGCCATCACAGCCGCGAGCATTAGAAGCAGCAAGCGCACCCCTCCGGCCAGGTTGCGGAGCAACGCGAAATACGGATATAGCGCACCCACATAAAATGCGCCAGTTATGACCAGAAGGGAGCGGGACGGCCCTTTTTCGGGGCCATAAAGGTTTACCCATGCGATCAATCCGCACATCGCGAGAATCGCCGCTACCGGCAGAACGCGCCAACCCGGCGCCCACACTACAGTCGCAAGGGCTGAAATCGCCCCGATCGCGACTGCCAATCCAATTAAAGCCGGGTTCCCCCCCGACGTCATCTCCACGACTTCGTACAGGCCCCAGGCGGCGCATAACGCGACCAGCAGTCCGAACAGCCATGGGGGCGCGAAGATGACAAAGGCGAGCAGCGGCGGCAACACGACCGCCGCTGTGAGGATCCTAGTTCGCAACACGCAGGGGAGGGCGCGAAGCAGCGTCCACCGCGCCGAAGCGGCGTTCCCGGCGCTGATAGGCATCCAGCGCGGTCAGGAATTCGCGCTCCCGGAAGTCAGGCCACAAGGTTTCGGTGAAGTAAAGCTCGGTATAGGAAAGTTGATAGAGAAAGAAATTCGAGATCCTGAGCTCGCCCGAGGTGCGAATCAGCAGATCCGGATCGGGCAACCCCGCGGTATCGAGCCGACTGGCGATGGTGAATTCGTTGATCTCCTCGGGGCGCAGTTTGCCGGCCGCCACTTCCGCCGCGATTTGTCTAGTGGCCCGCACGATCTCCTGCCGGCCGCTGTACGAGACCGCCAGCGCCACCGTCATCGAGCGGTTGCCCGCGGTGCATCCCACCGTTTCCTTGAGCGCTTTCTGCACCTGGAGCGGCAGCCGCGTGCAGTCGCCCAGCGCGATCAGGCGGATATCGCGCTTCATCATGCGCTTGGTCTCGGTGATGAGGTAGCGATGCAGAAGCTGCATCAAAAAACGCACTTCGGAGCTGGGCCGCTGCCAGTTCTCACTGGAGAAGGCAAACAGCGTCAGGTAGAGGATCCCCAGTTCGCGCGCCGCGTCAACCACCGCGCGCACCGAATCCTTGCCGCGCCGATGACCCTCCAGGCGAGCCAGCCCGCGCCGTGTGGCCCAGCGCCCATTGCCGTCCATCACGATCGCGACATGGCGCGGCAAGCGTTCCGGATCCAGCGAAAGGTCGGGATAATCATTCAATGGAAGCGATGCCAATTTGTCCCTTACTTAGGCGCTCGATGATGCGCCTGAACCCGCTTGGAGGAGGTCAGACCTCCATTACCTCCGCCTCTTTTGCCGTCAACACCTTGTCCAACTTCTCGATAAACTCGGTGGTGAACTGCTGCACTTTCGTTTCCGCGGCACGAAGGTCGTCGTCGGTGACGTCCTTTTCCTTATGAAGCTGCTTGAGCATATCGTTGGCGTCGCGCCGATGGTTGCGGATCGAGACCCGGAAATCCTCCGCCATCTTGCGAATGTGACGCACCAGTTCCTTGCGCCGCTGCTCGGTCAGTTCAGGTATCGGCAGGCGGATTACCTTGCCGTCGTTAAGCGGCGTCAGACCCAGCTCTGGCGTCTGTTGGATCGCCTTCTCAATTTCGTGAATCGAACTGCGGTCATAAGGCGTGATTACCAGTAACCTCGCCTCTGGAGCGGCCAGACCCGCCAGCTGACGCAGGCTGACTTTGGCGCCGTGGTAATTGACTACCAGCCCTTCGATCAACGCGGTGGAAGCCCGCCCGGTGCGCACCCGTCCCAATTCGTGCCTGAAGGCCGTCAGAGCTGCCTCCATTTCCCGGCGAGCATCCTCAATGACTTCATCTTTCATGGCTCACGACTCGCTTACAAGCTTACCAGTGTGCCGATGCGCTCACCTAAAACAGCACTTCTTATATTACCGACTTTTTGGAGATTGAAAACCAGTACCGGCAAATTGTGGTCCATACACATCGAAATGGCGGTCGAATCCATCACCTTGAGACCACGTTTTAATATTTCAATATAGGTAAGCTGGTCAAAGCGCCGCGCAGTCGCATCCAGCACCGGATCCCGGTCGTAGATGCCGTCAACGGTGTGGCTGGCCTTAAGAATGATTTCCGCCCCGACCTCCATCGCGCGCAAACTCGCCGCGCTGTCCGTGGTGAAGTAGGGATTGCCGGTACCGGCGGCAAAAATCACCACCCGTCCCTTCTCCAGATGGCGGATCGCGCGCCGGCGGATATAGGGCTCGCAGACCGCCTGCATGGAAATCGCGGACATCACCCGGGTGGTGGCGCCACAGCGCTCCAAGGCGTCTTGAAGCGCCAGAGAATTGATAACCGTGGCCAGCATTCCCATGTGGTCGGCGGTGGTGCGGTCCATCCCCCGTGCTTCGTAACTGGCGCCGCGCATCAGATTGCCGGCGCCGATCACTATCGCGACCTGGACCGGAAAGTCGGCGACTTCCTTTATTTCCGCCGCGATTCCGGCCAGAGCCTGATGGTCGATACCGAAGCCGGTGGCCGGCGCCAGTGCTTCGCCGGACAGCTTGAGCAGGACCCGACTGTAGCGAGGCCTGGGTTTGTCAACTTGTAGTTCGGACACAGCTTGTTGTTCGGACACAGCTTGTTGTTCGGACACAGCCGCCACGGTCTCGCCGCCAAAAGAGGGGTTTAGTCCTGGGGCTTGGTGCCGTCGAGTCCCTCGCCGAGCTGAAAGCGCACAAAGCGGCGGATTTCGACCTTCTCGCCGACCTTGGTCGCATAGTCGGTGACGATTTCGCTGACAGTGCGGGCGGGATCACGAATATACCCTTGCTCCATCAGACAGACATCACGGTAAAATTTTTCCAGTTTGCCCTCGACGATCTTGTCAATTACCGCCGCCGGTTTATCCGCTGACTGAGCGGCATAAATTTCGCGCTCCTGCCCGATCACTTCCGGCGCCAGTTGCTCGCGGGACACGCAGCGCGGATTGGCCGCCGCAACCTGCATCGCCAACTCTTTGACCAAGGCCTGAAATTCGGGCGTCTTGGCCACGAAATCGGTCTCGCAGTTGACCTCGATCAACACTCCGAGCTTGCCCCCGGCGTGAATATAGGACCCGATGCATCCTTCGGAAGCGACGCGTCCGGCCCGCTTGGCCATGGCCGCGATGCCCTTTTGGCGCAGCCAGACAATAGCCTGTTCCAAGTCGCCCGCGCTTTCCGCAAGCGCCTTCTTGCAGTCCATCACTCCTGCGCCGGTCTTCTCGCGCAGTTCTCTGACGACGTTGGCGTTAACCTCAGCCATTTAATTTTTCCCTACCTGAAGGTGGCTTGTGCTAATCCCAAACCGGCGCGTTTCATCCGCGCCGGCGATATATGTTTTGGTTATGACTCACGGGGCAGTGTGCTGGCGCGCTGGCGCCGATGCAACCCCTGATATCGGCGAGATGCCGCCCCTATCTCATCTCGACCGTACCGCGAAAAGCCGCGACGGCGTCAAACCGCCTGCGGCGCTTCGGGACTCGGCGCCGGCTCCTCCACCATACCCAAATCGTTCTGGCCCTTTTGACGCTCTTCCTGCAGCTGCTTGCCCTCGATCACCGCGTCGGCCACGGCGGCGGTGAACAGCTTGATGGCGCGAATCGCATCGTCGTTGCCCGGTATCCGATACGAAATCAGATCGGGGTCGCAATTGGTGTCAACCACGGCCACCACCGGAATGTTGAGCCGATTGGCTTCCGCTACCGCGATCTCTTCCTTTTTGGTATCGATCACGAACAACGCGTCAGGCAGACGGCGCATATTCTTGATTCCGCCCAGCGTCGCCATCAGCTTGGTATGCTCGCGTCCGATATCGCTCATTTCCTTTTTGGTCAGCGCGTTGATCATCGCGGGATCGCTCATCTGCTCTTCAAGCTTCTTGAGCCGCTCGATCGACGCGCGGATGGTCTGGAAGTTGGTGAGCATGCCGCCCAGCCAGCGGTTGTTGACATGGAACATCGCGCAGCGCTCGGCTTCCTCGCGTATAATGTCCTGAGCCTGTTTCTTGGTCCCGACGAACAGCAGGCTGCCGCCCGCGGCCGAGAGGTCGCGGGCAAAATCATAGGCGGTGCGAAACATCTTTACCGTCTGCTGCAGGTCGATGATGTGGATGCCGTTGCGGGCGCCAAAGATGTAGGGTTTCATCTTCGGGTTCCAGCGGCTGGTCTGATGGCCAAAATGGACGCCAGCCTCCAGCAGTTGCTTCATACTGATTTCGGTCATGAGTTCCCTTTATCTTCCTTTCGGGCTCGGCCTTGGTTTTACCAAGCGCCGCCGCCGGGCGCAAAGCCGCCTAGTTGTTCATCGATTCGAGGAATTCGTCGTTGGTTTTGGTTCCCTGCATCTTGTCCAGCAGGAATTCCATCGCCTCCACCGCGTTAAGCTGTGACAGCAGCTTGCGCAGAATCCAGACCCGGTTGAGCGTGCTGCGCGGCAGCAACAACTCTTCCTTACGCGTGGTAGAGCGCTGGATGTCGACGGTCGGAAAGATGCGCTTCTCCAACAGCCGCCGATCCAGGGCTACCTGCTGATTGCCGGTGCCCTTGAACTCCTCGAAGATTACCTCGTCCATACGACTGCCGGTATCGACCAGCGCGGTGGCGATGATGGTAAGGCTGCCGCCGTCTTCGGTATTGCGCGCCGCGCCGAAGAACTTCTTGGGCTTGTGCAGCGCATTGGAGTCCACGCCGCCTGACAGAATCTTGCCCGAGGGCGGAACCACGGTGTTGTAGGCACGGGCCAGCCGGGTGATCGAGTCGAGCAGGATGACCACGTCGCGACCGTGCTCGACCAGGCGCTTGGCCTTCTCGATTACCATCTCGGCTACCTGCACGTGACGGGTGGCCGGTTCGTCGAAGGTCGAGCTGACCACCTCGCCCTTGACCGAGCGGAGCATGTCGGTGACTTCCTCGGGCCGCTCATCGACCAGTAGCACGATCAGCACGATTTCAGGATGATTGTGGGCAATCGCCCGTGCCAGCGCCTGCAGCATCATGGTCTTGCCGGTAAACGGCGCCGCCACGATTAGTCCGCGTTGGCCTTTGCCAATGGGGGCGACCAGGTCGATGATGCGGGTGGTATAGTCCTCGTGGTCGTACTCCAGCTTAATCCGCTCCTGGGGATAGAGCGGGGTCAGGTTGTCGAACAGGATCTTGTCGCGGGCCTTCTCAGGCTCCTCGTAGTTGATCGACTCGACCTTAAGCAGCGCGAAGTAGCGCTCGCCCTCCTTGGGGGGGCGAATCAGGCCCGAAACCACATCGCCGGTGCGCAGGTTGAACTTGCGAATCTGGCTGGGCGATATATAGATGTCGTCGGGTCCGGGCAGATAGTTGTAGTCAGGGGCGCGCAGAAAGCCGAAACCGTCGGGCAGGATTTCCAGCACTCCTTCGCCCAGGATCGAGCCGTTCTTGGCCGACTGCGCCTGCAGGATCGAGAAAATCATTTCCTGCTTGCGCATGTTGGTCGCGCCGTCGATATTGTAATCGCGGGCGATATGGGCCAGTTCCGTGATCTTGGCGCCCTTGAGCGCCTTGAGGTTGAGAACGCCAACGTCGCTCAACACCGCGGAGCTGACACCCGGACCGGGCAGACGCGGCGGCGGGGATACTGTGCCCGATGGCGCCACGCCGGGCGAAGCCGCCCCCGCGCTCATGGCTGGGGGGACACCACCGTTTTGAACCACGCCGCCGAGCGTTTCACTGCCGTTGGGCTCCTGCGGGGTTGCTCGGGGGCCTTCGCCTGATTCCGGAAGCGAACCGGCGTCATCAGCCTGCTGAGCTTCGCCCTTGTGTACTCGCGGCTTGCCCATGTTCCTTCCGCGATACTTTCTACCTGATGTCTGGTGCTGCAACTAATCCTCCACCAACGGCTGGCAAAAAAGATCCGTTATCGGATTTTGGTCTCGGTGCACAGAAGCTATTTAACCGCTCCCCCGCTCGACAAATTTCAGAAACTGGAGAAGCGCCTGGCGCTTTGGGAGGGCGGACGTGCGAGCTTAAAGTCCCGATTCCCGAAGGAGTCTTGGTGAGAAACCTAGAGACAAAAATAACCAAACCAAGGCAATCTGTCAACCAGCTTCAAATCGCCCAATACTCCGCCTCATCCCATACTTCCACTAACCCATACTGGCACAACGCCGCCATCCTGTCGCCAATTCCCGTGTCCGAAGGCGAAACGCGATTGGGTTGCCGCATGCGCCATGTTCAATCCACCACCAGGACCAGCTCTTTTTCTCCCAGCTCCGCACCGGCCAAATCCTCGGGATTCAAACCGCACGCCGCCAGCACCCGCCCCAGGTCCGGCGCCACCGGCGCCTGCACTGCAATGCGTCCGCCCCGGCGCGGATGCTCGACCGCCAGGTACAACGCATGCAAAGCCTGCCGCTTGAGCGGAAGGCGCTCGCGCTCCTGCCGCCCGTAGAGCGGATCGCCAAGACAGGGATGGCCGATCGAAGATAGATGGACGCGGATCTGATGGGTTCGGCCGGTGCGCGGACGCACCGCGAGCACGCTCACTGGTATCGGCGCGCCATCCTCCACCGCCAGAAAGCAGCGCCGGATGACGCTGACCTGGCTCAGCGCTTCACGTCCGCTGTGGGACTTGACCGACATGCGCTTGCGCTCGGTCTGAGAACGTCCGATCGGATGGTCGATAGTCATACGGTCGCGGTCGGGATGGCCTCCGGCTAACGCGATGTAGACTTTTTCCACAGTTCTGCACTTGAACTGATCCGACAGCGACGCGCGGGCAAAGCTGTTGCGTGCCACCACCATCACGCCCGAGGTGTCCTTGTCCAGGCGATGAACGATCCCGGCCCGCCAGGTGCCGTCCAGTTCAATCACCGCGGCCAGGTCGGGAAAACGCGCGACCAACGCGTCAACCAGGGTCGAATGCGGATGGCCGGGCGAGGGATGAACCGCCATCCCGGGGGGCTTGTTCACAAAGATGACGTCGGGGTCCTCCCACAGCACCTCGATCTCGGGCGCCGGCGCCTGCGCGACCACCGGCGCAGGGGCAGGGGGAACGCGGAACTCGATCCGATCGCCCGCGCGAATCGCCTCGGAGGCGCGCGCCGGCCGGCCGTTAATGTCCACCAACCCCGCCTTGATCGCCCTTAGAATCTGTGAGCGCGAATACTCAGGCGCCAATTCCGCTGCCAAGTATGCATCCACCCGCATCCGCTGCGGCGAACTGGCGAGAAAAGTCCTGCTCTGGCCTGCCACTACTTTATGATCGCGCCCTGTTTTTTGATGCCCTCTCCCTGACCAGGGAGAGGGTTAGGGTGAGAGGGTACCTGCCCGCCTCAAGCGCCTTCCCGCATCACAGCCCTCAACGCGCCGGATACGGCACCGGATGCGCCGACTCATAGGCGGAAATTTTGTCTTTCTGAATCAGGGTCAGGCCGATGTCGTCGAGCCCCTCGAGCAGGCACTTCTTCGCAAACGGCTCGATCTCGAAGCGCGTCGACCAGCCGTAAGCATCGCTTACCGTCTGGCTGTTCAGATCGATCGTCAGGCTGTAGCCCGGATGCTCGCCCATCACCGCGAAGATGTGATCGACCTCGGCGGCCGGCAGGATCACCGGCAGCAGCCCGTTCTTCATCGAATTGTTGCGGAAGATATCAGCCACTGAGGGCGCGATCACCGCGCGGAAGCCGAAGTCGTCCAGCGACCACACCGCGTGCTCGCGCGAACTGCCCGACCCGAAGTTGGCGCGCGCCACCAGAATCGACGCGCCCTTGTAGCGCGGGTCGTTCAGCACGAAGTCGGGAGTCTCGGAACCGTCGGGGCGAAAACGCCAGTCGAAAAACAGCCCGCGGCCCAGTCCGCTGCGTACGATCGCCTTGAGGAACTGCTTGGGAATGATCTGGTCGGTGTCGACGTTGGCCTTATCCAGCGGCGCCACCAGCCCGGTAAATTTCTTGAATGCGCGCATGATAGTGACTCCTTGGTCTCCGCTCAGGTCCATTTCCGGACGTCGACGAAATGGCCCGCGATCGCCGCCGCCGCCGCCATCTGCGGGCTGACCAGATGGGTCCGCCCGCCCTTGCCCTGGCGTCCCTCGAAGTTGCGGTTGGAGGTGCTGGCGCAGCGCTCCTGCGGCTTTAAGATATCAGGGTTCATACCCAGGCACATGCTGCACCCGGATTCGCGCCACTCAAAGCCGGCTTCCATGAAAATCCGATCCAGGCCGATCGCCTCGGCCTCGGCCTTGACCTGTTGCGAGCCCGGCACCACCATCGCCTGCACGTGGCTTGAGACCTTATGCCCTTTGACGATCTGCGCCGCGGCCTTCAAGTCGAGCAGGCGGGAGTTGGTGCATGAGCCGATAAATACGCGGTCGATGCTGATGTCGGTGATCGGAGTCCCGGGCTTAAGCCCCATGTATTCCAGGGCATTTTCGGCGGCCCTGCTCTGCGACGGATCGGCGATGCTTCTGGGGTCGGGCACCTTGGCCGTCACCTCGGTGACCATCCCCGGATTGGTCCCCCAGGTCACCTGCGGCACGATCGCCGCCGCGTCGAAGATCACGCTGGAGTCAAGGCGCGCGCCATCGTCCGTTCCAAGGGTAAGCCAACGCGCGGCGGCGCGGTCGAATTCTGCCCCAGCCGGCGCGTAGCGGCGTCCGCGCAGGTAGTCCACCGTGACATGGTCGGGTGCGATCATTCCGGCGCGGGCGCCCGCTTCGATCGACATGTTGCACACGGTCATCCGCTCTTCCATCGAAAGCGCCGCGATCGCCGAGCCGCGATATTCGATCACGTGGCCGGTGGCGCCGTCGGTGCCGATACGCCCGATTGCCGCCAGGATGATGTCCTTGGCGGTCACGCCCAGCCCCAGCTTGCCGTCGACCCGGATTTCCATCGTACGCGGCCGCTCCTGCCATAAGCATTGCGTGGCCAGCACGTGCTCCACTTCGCTGGTGCCGATACCGAAGGCTAGCGCGCCGAACGCGCCATGCGTGGCGGTGTGGCTGTCGCCGCAAACAATCGTCATCCCGGGCTGCGTCAGCCCCAGTTCGGGACCGATCACGTGGACGATCCCCTGCTCGGTCGCTCCCAAGTCGAACAGGCGCACACCGAATTCCCGGCAATTGGCGCGCAAGGCATCGACCTGGCGGGCCGAATCCTGATCGACGATTGGCAGGTTGCGATCGGTGGTCGGCACGTTATGGTCCTGGGTCGCATAAGTGCGAAGCGGCGCACGAACTTTGCGTCCGCTCGTCCGCAGTCCCTCAAAAGCCTGCGGCGAGGTAACTTCGTGCACCAGGTGCAGGTCAATATAAAGCAGCGCCGGCTGCCCCGACTCCTGATGAACAACGTGCTCGTTCCAGACCTTTTCAAACAGCGTCATTGCCGCCATGGGATGTCCTCTCGTTAGCCCGCCGTCCCCACTCTCATCGGGATGTGACGCGAATTGGCCCCTACTCGATCAGAATGAAACAACGACTGGCTCCGGAAGAAAAGATTATCCGGCGTTGCCTCAGCCGAATCAAAGGCCCGATTCCGCTTGGTACTCTCAGAGGTTGCGTAGCGCAAGGACCTCGCGGGCGGGAGTGCGGTCGCCGGTGCAGCTAATCATGCGCGGCGCCTGGAGGAACTTTAATATGAAGCCCAAACTTTCATACAACTCGACTATGCGATCCGTTGCCTGATTGGACAGTACTACCGGACCACGATGGCGCGCCAGCCAGTGCGCGGCGCGCACCTGTTCCTCCCAACTGAAGCCTGCCGCGGAGTATTGCCGGAACTCCACGTCATAAGGTGGGTCGGCGTAAATGAAGTCATTGCGCTTGAGCGGGATGGCTTCAAAATCGGTCTGGATGAAATCCCAATTTGCAAATAGCGCCCGATAAGGCGTGAAGTCCCGCGTGTAGGTGATGCGGGTATAGCGGCCGAAAGGGACGTTGAAAGTGCCGCTGCGGTTGAAGCGGCACAGGCCGTTGTAGCCCGTGCGATTGAGATAATAGAAGAGCGCGGCTGCTTCCGCGCTCTCTCCTTCGCCCTGCGCAAGGAGTTGGTTGAAGCGCTCGCGATGCTCATAGTACAGGCGCTCGTCGTTGGTCATCGCCAGCGATATCGTCAGGCCGCCCTTCAGCCAGCGATAGAAGTTGACCACGTGGGGATTGATATCGTTGAGCAGCGCCTTACATGGCATCAAGCCGTGTGAAACCGCCAATCCTCCGCAGAAAGGTTCGACCAGCCGGCAATGCCGGTGATTCTGCCATAAAATACGCAGGTGCGGCACCTGCCACCGCTTCCCACCGGCCCATTTCAACGGCGGCCTCAGCCGCTGCGCCTGTTCGCCGACGGTTTCCTCGGGAATCGATCCTGGCGCGGTGGTCTTGGCGAGAACCTTCAAGAGTTGCTCGCCGGACTGAATGAACGCAGCGGGTAGGCGGCGATCAGAGTGCGCGACCATTGCGGGTCGCGGCCGGGGTCCGACGGTTCGGTGAATTTGATGCCGCGGGTGCGGAGGTCGGAGCAGAAGATGGCGGCGGCCCGCTCCAGGGTGATGTCGTCGGAATGGTCATCGAAGGCCGCAGCGGCGGCATTATTCTCGAAAACTATCGCCTTCCACAGCAACGAAACACGCACCTGGTGCGGCTCATAGGCGGCGCAGACCCTGCCGCCCTCGACGACCCGCCAGGCGCCGTTTTGCTCCCGTTGCAGTTGCGAGGAAGCGCTGATGGTCCCTTCGGACAGATACTCATTGGGGCGGCCGATCGCGCCCACGCAATGGTACATGCGGTCGCTGTCGGTCACCACTGCGGTATTGCCGAACGGCGGCCGCTCGCGCATCGCCGGACCGTTTTTTCCATCCGGCCAATATTCAAACTCGCCGCCCTCGCCCTCGTAAAACCAGCTCACCACGCCAGCCAGGGAAAGCGACCAGCGCCGGAACAGCCCCGACGCGCCCATCACCAACAGCAGCCAGAGCGGAAAGTTGGTCCGTTCCGCGCCTCTGAAACTGGGCGTGTCGATGTGCGGCGTGCCGGCGGGCATCGGCCCCATCAGGTTGATCAGCAGCGTCATCGGGCGCACGACGCCGCCGGCAAAGACTTTACGTGACCCATCGATAAAGACGGGGTTGTGCAGGAGGTCATCGACGCCGGGAGCCAGTGCGCGGCCGTCCAGCGCCCAATGCTCGCGAAACCACGGCATGGCGGATAGCATCCCGTATTCGCGGTAACCTTCCAGCCCCGCCATCGAGCGGTACGGACCATGGCTCTCAACCAGCCGCCACACCTGAACGAGGTCAGGATAGGCCTGCTCGATGCGCAACGGTTTGCGCGCCGCCGCGGTGCTCATGGTTCGCGGACTCTGCGCCGTGCCAGGAAAGGTTGCCACTCCACAAGTCTATAGCAGAAATCTCCGAAATTCTGACGTGGCCTGACATGAAACCTGCGCTTTCAAATCTTGCCGTGTCCGGCCTATCTGCATATAGATCATCGCAATATGTCCCGTGTCATGAAATGTGCAACAGCCAAGGTCTTCAAAAGCGGGCGCGGCCAAGCGGTCCGGCTGCCGAAGGAGTACTGGTTTACCTGCGACGAGGTCATATTCAGCGCGACGGCGAGCGCGTGATCCTCACGCCGCGGCCGACTTCGTGGCGCGGCTACTTCGCCAAGGCGAAACGCTTCAGTGACGACTATCCCGATCACATCGAAGATGCGCCGCCTCAGCAGCGTAGAAAGTCCTGACGTCGCGCCTGATGCTGGTACAAATATCTGTTCGCCATCAGCATCGCACGCCCGGTCCGTGTGATAAAATAGAAGTATGAAAAAGAAGGTCATCCAGGTCCGCATCTTCAGAGGCGAGAAGCTTTACGTCGCAGAATGCCTGGATCTGCCGGTCGTGACACAGGCCGAAACTTTGGACGCATTGGCAATGAACCTTCGCGAAGCAATCGCCTTGCAACTCGAGGGTGAAAACCTCGCCGACTTCGGCTTGGCAGACGATCCTGCCGTACTTGCTACCTTCGAAATCGATAGCGTGGCAAGTGCCAAAACTTAAGTGCCTTTCCGGCGCTGACATAACCAACATCCTCGGCCAGTTCGGTTTCGTATCCATCGGCCAACGGGGCAGCCACGTTAAGCTGAGGCGCGTTCTCCCCGATGGTAGCCGGCAGACACTGACCATACCGATGCATCGCGAACTCGATACGGGGACGCTCGGAGTCATTTTCCGCCAGGCTTCGCAATACGTGCCGGCAGACGATTTGCGCCCCCACTTCTACTCGTAATAGTCAGGCGATTACTTGATGCGCGTGCTGGGCGCTGCCTTTTCGGCGCGAGCGAGGCCGCGGGAAATGGCTTCTTCGCCGAAGCGTTTGGTTACCTTGTCCAGGGCCACGTTGAGGCGGGCGTGTTTGCTTGCCGCGGCGCGCTCGCCGCCGAACAGGCCTAGTTGCGTGGTCTCGGCACGTTCCAGGTTATGGACTTGGACTCCCGCCAAACGGATCTTTTCCTCGCGCCCGACGTGGGCTATCAGGCTTAGCGCTACGCGCGTGATTTCCGCGCCGTCATCGGTGGCGCCCTTGAGCGAGAAGCTGCGCGTGATCAGCGGATAGCGGCCGCCGCCCAGTGGTTTGGCCAGCTTTAACTTCAGAGTGATCGTGCGCGCGCGCACCTGGTCGGCGCGCAGGCGGCGCGCCAGCGCTTCGCCGTGCGCGATAAGTGTCGTCCTCAACTTGACCGCGTACAGCCCCAGATCATGTTCGAAGGTGTTTTCCTCGCCATACGACTTGCGCTGCCAATCGGCCAGGACCGATCTTGGGTCGCGACCGTTGGCCAGTTCGGCCAGATGAGTTCCGAGCGATCCAAAGCGGCTGGCCAGTGAGGCCGCGTCGCTGCGCGCCAGATCGCCGATTGTTCTAATCCCGGCGGCATTGAGCCGTTCCAATGTAACCCGCCCGACGCCCCACAGGCGCTGCACCGGCAGCGGCTCGAGAAACTCCTGCACCAGTCCGGGACCGAGGACCAGCAGGCCGTCGGGCTTGGACATGTCGCTTAAAATCTTGGCCGCCATCTTGACCACGGCGATACCGACCGACACTACCAGACCGGTTTGACGATAGACCTCGCGCTTGAGCGCCCAACCCGCTTGCAGCGGCGACCCGAACAGGCGCTGAGTGCCGGTCAGATCCAGAAACGCTTCGTCCAGCGAGAGCGGCTCCACGATTGGCGTGAAGCTTTCGAATACGGCGCGAATCTCACGCGACAGCTCGACGTAGCGCTTCATGTGTCCGGGCACGAAAATTCCGTGCGGGCACAGCTTATGCGCCTGCGCGGTCGGCATCGCTGCCCGCACCCCGTACGCGCGCGCCTCGTAGGAGGCCGAGGTGACCACTCCGCGACGGCTGCTGCCGCCGACGATCAGGGCTTTGCCCCGCAGTTCGGGACGATCCAGTTGCTCGACCGAGGCGTAGAATGCGTCCATGTCGGCGTGCGCGATAACCGCGGGCCACGGCGCATCGCCGCGACTTAAAGCGCCCCCTGGTGAACCGCCGATACCCATTGCGATCGCGCTTCAGGCCGCGCTCTGGCGCATCGATGAATGCAGCCAAGACCAGACCGCTTCAGCCGCCTGCTCGCCGCTATGTACACAGTCGGGGACGCCGACTCCGCGATAAGCGGCGCCGGCCAGCGCAAAGCCTTCCAGCTTCGCGGCGCGCTGCTCGATTTCGGCAACCAGGCTCAGATGCCCCACGGCGTACTGCGGCATCGAATCGACCCAGCGGGCCACCCGGGTCAGGATTGGAGCGGCATTGACGCCGAGCAGGGCGGTGATCTCCTCGCGCGCGGTCGCGACCATCTCATCATCGCCCAGCGCCATTACTTCCTTTTGCAGCACGCCGCCCATGAACACACGCATCAGCACGCATCCATCGGGAGCGCGTCCGGCGAACTTCACGCTCGAGAACGAACCGGCGATGATTTTGCGTCGCTCGGCGGCGGGCACCACGAAGCCGAAGCTGCGCGGCGTTTGTGGAAAATCCGACTCTTGGTAGGCAAGGGTCACGGTCGCGGCGGACGAATATTCGATCCGCCGCAGACTCGCCCCCAGCTCGCCGTCGAAGCTTTCCACCATCCCGGCGGCGTCGCCCGCGCGCGCTGCGCAGATGACGCCGTCGGCCTCAAGCACGGTCCCCTCGCGCAGCGCGACGCGCCATTTCGTATGTGGGGCCGGCGCCGTTAGCGACTGCACGCCCGTCTCCAGCCGGATTGCGCCGCCCAGTTCGCGCGCCAGCGCGTCGATGATTGTTTGCATGCCGCCCTTGAAGCTCAAAAACAGGCTCCAGCGCGCGCCGCTGGCGTCGCGGGCCGAGATCTTTTTCTGCACCTCCTTAAGCCCCCGGATGACGCTGCCGTAATGGCTTTCCAGTTCGGCGAAGCGGGGCAGCGTCGCCTCGATGCTTAGCGCGGCCGGGTCGCCGGTGTAGATGCCGGCGGCCAGCGGTTGCGCCAGGCGCTCGAGCACTTCGCGTCCCATCCGGCGGGTTACAAACCCGGCGATACTCTCGTCAGCGTCGGCGACGCGGCGCGGCAACATCAGTTCGAGCGCCAGGCGCAGCTTGCCGCGCAAGCTCAGGATGGGGCTCTTAAACATCGGCAGCAAATTAATTGGCGCGAGCAGGTTAAAACCCGCCGGGATGTCGGTCAGACGGCCCCGGCATACGATCATCGTGCGGCGCATCTCTCCGGTCGGAATCAGTTCGGCCTCCAGCCCCAGGCGGCGCGCCAGGGCCAGCGCCCAGGGCTTTTCAGAGATGAAGGAATCGGCGCCGCATTCGATCACAAAACCGCGCTCGCACACGGTCTCTATCGGTCCGCCCACTCGGCCCGAGCGCTCCAGCAGCGTTACCTGGATTGGATCGGCGTCCTCGCGCGCCAGCTCCGTCAGCCGATGCGCGGCGGCCAGCCCCGCGATTCCCCCGCCTATGACGACAACGTGTTTCATACCGCCCGATCCGGCGGGCGCTTCATCCGTCCCTGTTGGCGATACTACCGCACCTTAGCAGTTCGGCAATCATCCGGATGAACAGCGGATGGTCGCCGACCGTGGCGGCGCGCCGCATCGTCACGTCGTTGGCGCGCGCCACCGACGCCGCTTCGAGGTCGAGGTCGTAGCGTACCTCGACATGATCGCAGATGAACCCAATCGGCATTACCACCGCGGTTTGCCCGGCAAGTCCATGCAGAACCTGTCCTACATCGGGCTCGAGCCACGCGTCGCGGGGATTGCCGCTGCGGCTCTGATAGGCCAGGGTCCATCGATCAAGACCGAGCTGGCGCGCGACCAGCCGGCATGATTCGGCGATTTGCGCGCCGTATCCGCTGTGCGCGTCCATCGCGGCCGGGATGCTGTGCGCGGTGAAAATCACCTGCGCGCGAGCGCGCTGCGCCGCCTCCAGGCTCGCCATCGCGTCGTTGACGCGCGCGGACACCGCGCCGATAAAGAGCGGATGGGTGTGCCAGGGTTGAGGATAATCGGCCGCCGGCGCATCGGAGCCCAGTTCCGCCAGCGCTTCGTCAACGGTTTGGCGGTAGCGATCCCAGCTCGCCTCGCTGCGATGGGGCGCCAGCGGGAAGCAGTAAATCCGCCGCGCTCCACCGGCCGCAATCTCGCGCACCACATCCTTGACGTAGGGCGCCCAATTACGCATTCCGGCGTACACCGGGACCGCCGGGCCCTCGCGCTCAAGCAGCGCGCGCAGAGCGCCGGTCTGCCGCAGCACCAGTTCGTTATACGGAGAGCGGCCGCCGATCACTATATAATGATGGGCCACATCTTCAAGTCGCTCCGGCGGGATGGACCTGCCGCGGGCGATGTTTTGCAGGAAGGGGCGTATTTCATCGGGGCGCGTGGGGCCGCCGAATCCAACCATCAGGGCGGCGTCGTACGGCGGGTTCATCGCGCGCTCATTTCATGAACCATATCAACCAATGCTATCACATGGTCGACCGGTGTTTCGGGCAGAATGCCGTGACCGAGGTTGAAGATGTGTCCGGGCCGGCCGCCGGCCTGATCCAAAATCGCCCTGGCGCGCGCGCGGATCTCGTCCAGCCCGGCGAACAGGGCGATCGGGTCGAGATTGCCCTGCACTGCTACCCGATGGTCCAGGCGCGCCCACGCCTGGTCCAGGTTGACGCGCCAGTCCAATCCGATCACATCGCCGCCCGCCTCGCGCATGAGCTCCAGCAGATTGCCGGTAACAGTGCCGAAATGGATCACGGGCACGGCGGCGGGCAGCTGCCGAATTACCTCGGCCGTGTAGGGCAGGACGAATCGGCGGTAGTCATCGGGCCCCAGGCTGCCGACCCAGCTATCGAAGAGCTGGATGATATCGGCGCCCGCCTCGATCTGCATCGCCAGGTAATCAGCGGTGACGCGCGCCAGCATTTGCATCAGCCCGGCCCAGACTTCGGGATGGTTGTACATCAGGCGCTTGGTCGCCAGGTACTGGCGTGAACCGCCGCCTTCGATCATGTAGGAGGCAAGGGTAAACGGAGCGCCAGCAAAACCGATCAGCGGGACACTGCCGGCAAGTGCTTTGCGCGCAAGCTTGATCGCCTCGGCGACGAAGCCCAGCGCACCGGCGGCGTCCACCGGCCCGATGCGCTGCAAGTCCTCAAGGCTGCGCACCGGGCGGTCGATAATCGGGCCGTCGCCTTTTTCATAATGCAGCCCGACGCCCATCGGCAGCAGGGGCAGGAGAATATCGGCGAAGATAATCGCCGCATCGACCTTAAGACGCTGCACCGCTGTGACCGTGACCTCGGCCGCGACCTCGGGGCGCCCACACATTTCGAGAAACGACAGGCGCTCGCGCACCTGGCGGTATTCGGGCATGTATCGGCCCGCCTGGCGCATCAGCCAGATCGGCGTGTACGGCACCGGCGCCATCGCACACGCGCGCATCATCGGAAGGTCTTGCAATGGACCGGGATGCGGTCCCGTCGAGGAAGGAGGGCCGGCGGCGGAAGCGGCTATGGTTCTTCCCTCTCCCTGACCAGGGAGAGGATTGATCCGTTTGCGGGCCAGAATTGCGCCGGCATGCGACGCGGCCCGCTTTACCAGATGGCCGAGTTTTGGATGGGCGGGCTCAAGATCGACCGCCAGACCATGCTCGCGCAACGCGGCGGAGCAGACCGGACCGATCGATCCCACCACCATCGCGCCGAGGCCGCGACGCAGTTGCGCCACGCAGCCTTCGGCCTCGGCCACCTGGAGCACGTGACTGACTTGTGTGGCACTGCTAAACAAGGCGACATCGGCCTGTCCCGACGCGATTGTGGCCAGCGCGCGGCGCAGCGGCACGCGGTCCTCGGGTAGCGCCCACCGGTAGACCGGGACCTGCATCACAGTTGCGCCCCGCGCTTCCAGGCCCGCAACCAGGTCACGGTTGGAAACGCCATATTCCTGCACGGCGACACGCTTGCCTGTAAGATTGGTTCGTAGCGCCAATTCCGACAGCACTTCGCGCCAGGTATTGGGTTCCGCAATTTCAAGCGTGGGCTCGACGCCGGCAGCGCGCAGGACGCGAGCCGGTTTCGGCCCGCGCACCACCGTAATGATGCGGCCCAGCGCCTGTTCCACGCTTTCTTGTGCGTGGGCCAGCGCGAGCACTTCAAAAAGAGCCTTGGCTCCGACACCGGTCAGGAAGATGACGACGTCGAGTTCGCCGGCGAGCAGGTGGCGCGCGAACTGAAAGGCAGCCGGGTTTTCTGCCAGCGGCACCTCGCGCATCGAGGGCGCCATTATCGCAACGCCGCCATGGCGCTGGATAAGTCCGCCGGCCTCCTGCGCCATCCGGCTTTCGAACGCCACCACGCGCAGGCCGGCGAATCCACCGGGCTGCGGAGATTCCTGTTTTTCATAGGGAGCTTCCATTGATCGGCGTCGGCACGCTGCTTCATATTGCCGCGCGGCGCCGTCGAGAGTCCAGTCGAGGAGTGCTCGCTTTTGTAGTCGAAGGCCGGGAATCCCGGAATTCGTACGCCATGCACAAAATGCGCGCCGGATCCTACGGCGTGTCCAGCAAAGAAACACCCGCTGCGCCAGCGGCTTTTTTCAAATCCAAGTCCCAAGTCGCGAGCGGCAAGCTACGGCGAAAAGCAAGCTCCAAATAAGAAGCGTCGTAGGTGGTCAGCCTATGCAGTCGCGCGAGGCTACGCACCTCAACCAAGGCCCGGCTGAGCAAGCCCGGCTCAACCGCTATGCGGAACCGGAAAAGCTGTGTCAGGAATTTAGCAATTCGGTCGTCTGCAAGTCGGCCCCGCGTTTGCGCGGAGCAGGGCATTTGCAATTTCGAGCGGCCAGATTTCGGGAACGTGGAGATCCGCGCCCGCAGCGCAATAGTCCAGAACCTGCTCCGCATATGTTGAGGCTTCGTCCTCAAAGCACCAGGCGAGCGCCACGGAAGCATCGACAACCACAGCGATACTCAATATTTGTGTCCTTCGTGGATCAAATCCTTTATCTTCAATCCACCCAAGGTAATCCCTTTGCGAAGCGTACGGATCATGGATGCAGCCTCCTGACATTCCTGTACGGTTCGCTCCGAGTTTCCAGCTTTTTTCGCCAGCAGGGCCTCGAGTGCTCGTTCGACTACCTGCTCGGGAGACTCGTGGGGACGTCGCGCGAGTTCCTCTCTGAGGAGTTCCTCGCCGTGAGTTGTAAGTGTAATCGTTGTCATGCAAGTGCGCGCAATAGATGCGCTGATACATTGTACTTGTTGCGGGCGCCTGTCGTATACAACCCCGCGGTTGGACCTTTCTAAAATTCAGACTAAAATGCACGCGGCGCGGCTCGTAGGGGGATACGAGCCGCGCCGGTGCTACGTGCGGGGGAAGGAAGATCAATCAGCGCGGTGCGTGCGCCCAGCTATCGCTGCCGGTCAGTGAAAAACATCCCATACCCTGATCGGCGCGCGAATCCGTCATGCCGCCCGCCGGGGTAAATTTGCCGGTTGCAGGATCGTAAAGTTCCGCCGTGTTGGTGATCGCGCTGGGGCTGTTAAAACCGCCGGCGAGCAGCACCTTGCCGCTGGCCAGAGCGCCGGCGACATGGTCAAAGCGGGCGACGTTCATGCTGGCGGCGCGGGAAAAGGTCCTGGTTGCCGGATTGTAGATTTCCGTTGTGGCCAGGACGGCGCCGCTCGCGTCGTTCAGTCCGCCGGCGATCAGCACGGTGCCGTTGGACAACAGCGTGGCGCTATGTCCGCGCCGCGGCGTGCCCATGTTGCCGCTGCGGGTAAAGGTCTTGGTCGAGGGATTGTAGATCTCCGCGCTGGCGGTCGCACATCCGGCGCAGCTACCTACTTGTGATGCTCCACCGGCGATCAACACACTGCCGTTGGGCAACAACGTTGCGGTGGCGCCCTGGCGCACGGCCGTCATCGATCCAACCGGCGCGCTGCCCGCGCCCTTGGCGTCGTATAATTCCGCGCTTTTCAGCAGACCGTCGTTGTCGGCTCCGCCCGCTATCAATACGGTTCCGTCCTTGAGCACCGTGGCCGTATGGCCCAGGCGCGCATTGAGCATGCTGGCGGTGGGGCTGAACTGCCCGGTGGCGGGGTCATATACCTCAGCCAGGTCTATCGCTGAGAAGTCGGGATTCTGGCCGCCGCTGATCAGCACCTTGCCGTTGTTCAGCAACACCGCGGCGTGATTCAGCCGGGCGCTGTTCATGCTGCCGGTGAAGGAGAAGCTCCCGGTTTTGATGTCATACAGTTCCGCGCTCGGCATCGACCGCGCGGAGAAGGCGTTGTGTCCGCCCGCGATCAGGATCGTCTGGTTGTTGAGCACCGTCACTGAATGACCCAGCCGCGGATAACCCATCGGCCCGGTGGAGGTAAAAGCGTTCGTGGTTTCATCGTAAGTCTCAGCGGAAGCCAGCGTCGGATGACTCCCGGAGGAGGTGACCGTATTGTCGAGACCGCCCGTCATCAGCATGCCGTCCGCGGCAGCCGATTTCGTCGGCGTGGCAGTCGGCAATCCGCTCGACTTGGGGGTAGGAGTTGCGGAACGCGGTGTGGCAGTCGCGGTGCCGATGGCCGTCGCAGTCGCACTGGGCGTTGCAGCGGGAGTCGGGCTTGCGCTCGTGTCCACCAGGATAAAGGCGCCGTTCGGATCGTTGCCGGTGCTGGAAAAGGGCACGAACGGCGGATTGATTGCCTGCACGTACGCCGGTCCCGGGGCAGCGCCCGCGGGCACCGCGAACCGCAGCTCGGTGTCGCTGACCAACGTGATCGCAATGGCCGCGGCGCCGCTGGGAGTGAAGCCGCCCAGGTTGGCGATCGCGCCTTTTTGGGTGGCGTAGAAGTTAAGCACCGTCATGGTCGAGAACCCGGTACCGTCGACGATCAGCGTGGTTCCCTCCTGCGTCACTGACATCACCTGGATTCTGCGTCCGACCGGCGCCGACACCGCGTTGCTGTACCTGGTGTAATGGCCGTCGGCGCCCTTGTTGCTGACCCTGAAAGAAGCCGGACCGACCGGCAATGCATTGGGTCCCGTCGCGGGCAGCGCCACAGTGATCGACGTCGCGCTCAGACCCGGGTCGCCCGGATTGATGAAGAAGGGGCCCACCTTGCCGCGCGCGCAAGCGCAGAACACGTCCACGGCGACGCCGTTGGCGGTATCAAAGCCGTTGCCCTGCAGAGTGACTTCGGACCCTTGTGGCACGACCGTTTCGACGTTGTCGGTGGCATAACCGGGAGCGGCGCTGGTGGCTGCCAAAGCAACTCCGTTGATCGCGGTCAGGCTGGGAATTCCCGCGCTGGCCGCGCCCTCGAGCAGCGCCGTCCTCATATTGGAAGTAGTGAAACCCTGATCGGTATTGACTACCTGCAGCGCCACCACTCCCTGACCCAGCGGGACATTGGCGGGAATTTCGACCGTCAGCAAAGTCGAGTCGACGGAAGCGGGCGTCAGTGGCCCTTCGTTGATCCCGCCCAAAGAGGTCGAGACGAAGAAGTTGACCACCGTGCCTGAAGTAAAACCGCTGCCGGAGATGGTGAAGCGAGCTCCAACCAGGACCGGCGATGCCACTGAAGCAATGAAAGGATTAGCGGCAGCTATGCCACTTAGTGCGCTCATCAATACGAGTAGCTGGATCAGTAAAATCAAGGCTTTGGATGATGTACGGTTAGTAGACATTTCGTTTCTGGTAGAGCTTTCAGGCCGTTGCCAGATTCCCCCTTGCTCACCCCGAAAGTCGGAGTGAATGAATCGTTGTCACGCATTAGAGCAAGGGTTATGCCTCGGTCTTTTTTGCGACCCGAAGCGAGGCCTTGAAAGGGCCATTTGAGGCCGACTTCGACGTCTGAGGGCGTCATAACGAGGCACTTCATGAATGCTGGAAGATGACCAATGCTTCTCAAAGCTCAAAGCTCAAGGCGGAGCGCCAGCATCCATCCTGGAACCCCGGAGGGGGCTCCCAGAAGCCGCGCGCGGCGCCCCGCGGCGGCTCCCAGCTCAGGGCGGCGCAAAGGATAAAGTTGGTGTCGGCGCCATGGGTTCAGGCGGAGTGATAAGCGCGCGAACGAGATCGACTTTGGCGCGGAGGCCTTTGTGAACCGCACCTGCGAGCACTCAGCGCAATCTGCGCTGGAGCCCCGCTGGGCGATAGCGCCAATACGCTGCCCAACTTTTGGCAGCGTGCATTTTTAACACTTCATTACAGCCCTTCCACCGCCCTTTCCGGCATTCTTGATGACGATATTGCCGTTGGGCTGCGAGGATCGCAGTCACCGGTCGCCGGGGATGTGGTCTGGGGGCCGAATCGAGCGAGGGGGAAGCTTTATTTCCTCATCGATGCAGGCGTCTGCATGCAGCAACCCGGGTTCAGTTGATGGGCGTCATCAAACGCATGGAGCAAGTTCATGACTAACCTCCCGAGCCCTCAGGCCAGCACCCTGACTGCGCCCGATATGACGGTGGCGGAACAGGTGGCCTTTCTTAAGACTATCCTGGAAAGCTCGACCGAATACTCGATCGTCGCCAAAGATTTAAGCGGCACTATTCTGGCCTGGAACGAGGGCGCGCGCCGCATCTACGGCTACGAGTCCGACGACGCGATCGGCAAGAGCGCGTTCATGCTGCATCACCCCGAGGACGTTGCCAGCGGGCGCGCTCAGGCGATTCTGGACGAGGCCCGTCAGGCCGGAAAATGGTCGGGAGAGCTGCGCCGGGTGCGCAAGAACGGCAGCGTGTTCACGGCGCTCGTGACGATTACGCTGCGCCATGCGCCCGACGGCAGTCCGATCGGCTTTACCATGATCTCCCATGACCTGACCGAAAGCCAAAGGATTTTGGAGGAGCTCAAGGAATCGCATGAAATATAACCGCGGACTGATCGAGTCCAACATCGACGCCCTGATGACCACCGATCCGCTGGGTATCATCAGCGACGTCAATCGTCAGATGTGCGAGATTACCGGCTATTCGCGCGAAGAGCTGGTGGGCAGCCCGTTCAAGAATTATTTCACCGACCCAAAACGCGCCGAGGAAGGCATCCGCCAGGTGCTGTCCGATGATCGGGTGACCAACTACGAGCTGGTGATGCGCTCGCGCCACGGGCGGGAGACCGTAGTTTCCTACAACGCCACCACCTTCCGTTCGGCCAACGGCAAGCTCAAGGGGGTGTTTGCCGCGGCCCGCGACATCACCGCGCAAAAGCGCCTGGAAGACGACTTGCGCCAGGCCCAGAACTATACGCGCGGGCTGATCGAGGCTTCGGTCGACGCCCTGCTGACGGTCGATCCCGAGCTGCTGGTCACCGACGTCAACGAACAGACGGTGCGGTTGACCGGCTACTCGCGCGAGGAACTCGTCGGCAGTCCGTTTCCCGAGTATTTCACAGAGCCTGCCAACGCGGTGGAGGGGGTCAAGAAGACCCTGGCCGAGGGTTTCGTAACCGACTACGTGCTGGCGCTGCGCTCCAAGAACGGGCGCGAAACGCTGGTCAGCTTCAACGCCTCGATCTTTAAAGATACCGCCGGGCAGGTGCGCGGGGTGTTCGCCTCGGCCCGCGATATAACCGAACAAAAGGGCCTGGAAGAGGAACTGCGCCAGGCCCAGAACTACACCCGCGGGCTGATCGAATCTTCGGTCGATCCGATGATCACGGTCTCGCCCGACCTGGTCATCACCGACGTCAATGAGCAGATGGTGCGGCTGACCGAAGTGGCCAAGGACCGCCTGATCGGCAGCCGCTTTGACGTCTACTTCACCGAGCCCGCGCGCGCCGCCGCGGGAGTGCGCAAGACCTTGGGCGACGGCTTTGTCACCAACTACGAGCTGACCCTGCGCAAACCCGGCGGCGAGGAGGTGCTGGTATCGTTCAACGCCTCGATTTTCCGCAGCGCGCAGGGCGAGGTCCGCGGCATCTTCGCGGTCGCCCGCGACGTGACCGAGCAGCGCCGGCTCGAGGAACAATTGCGCGAGCAGCAGAACTACAGCCGCAGCCTGATCGAAGCCTCGGTCGATGCGCTGGTCACGGTCGATCCGCAGGGCCTGATTACCGACGTTAACGAGCAGATGGTGCGGCTGACGGGCGAGGCGCGCCAGAAGCTGGTGGGCAGCCCCTTCTCGCGCTACTTCACCGAGCCCGAGCGCGCCGCCGCCGGTGTGCGCAAGACCCTGGAAGATGGGGTGGTGCAGAACTATGAGCTGGTGGTGCGGGCCAAGGGCGGAGTGGAGACCCAGGTCTCGTTCAACGCCGCCGTGTTCCGCGAAACCTCGGGCAAGGTGGCCGGCATCTTCGCCGCCGCGCGCGATATCGGCGCGCAAAAAAACCTGGAGAAGGAGCTGCGCGAGCAGCAGGCCTATAACCGCGGCCTGATCGAGTCCAATATCGACGCCCTGATGACCACCGACCCACTGGGCATTATCAGCGACGTCAACCGCCAGATGTGCGCGCTCACCGCGCACAGCCGCGAGCAGCTAATCGGCACGCCGTTTAAAAACTACTTCACCGATCCCGGACGCGCGGAGGACGGTATCCGTCTGGTGCTGACGCAGGGCCAGGTGACCAACTACGAGCTGACCATCCAAAGCAGCGACGGGCAGGAGACCGTGGTGTCCTACAACGCCACCACCTTCCGCGGCGAGGATGGCCAGTTGCGCGGGGTGTTCGCCGCCGCCCGCGATATCACCGCGCAAAAAAACCTCGAACGCCAGCTGCGCCAGGCCCAGAACTACAATCGCGGGCTGATCGAATCCTCGGTCGACGCGATGCTGACCGTGGCCCCCGACCTGACCATCACCGACGTCAACGAACAGATGGTCAAGCTGACCGGGTACAGCCGCGACAGCCTGATCGGCAGTTCGTTCAAGGACTACTTCACCGCCCCCGACCGGCCGCCGCCGGGGTGCGCCAGACCCTGGCCGAGGGTTCGGTCACCAACTACGAACTGCTGCTGCGCTCGCGCTACCGGCGCGAATTCCTGGTTTCCTTCAACGCTTCGGTGTTCAAGGACACCGAGGGCGCCGAACAGGGAATCTTCGCGGTGGCGCGCGACGTCACTGAGCAGCGGCGCCTGGAAGAGCAGCTGCGCGAGTCACAAAACTACAACCGCGGACTGATCGAGTCCTCGGTCGACGCGCTGGTGACGGTGGACCCCGACCTGACCATCACCGATGTCAACGAGCAGATGGTCAAGTTGACCGGCTACAATCGCGACGAACTGATCGGCAGCTCGTTCAAAGACTATTTCACCGAGCCCGATCGGGCCGCGGCCGGGGTGCGCCAGACCCTGGCCGAGGGTTCGGTAAATAACTACGAGCTGGTGCTGCGCTCGCGCACCGGCAAGCGCACGGTGGTGTCGTTCAATGCCGGCACCTTCAAGGACACGGCGGGGCGGGTAGCGGGTATTTTCGCCGCCGCGCGCGAGATCACCGAGCAAAAGCGCCTGGAAGAGCAACTGCGCGAGCAGCAGAACTACAACCGCAGCCTGATCGAGTCCAGCGTCGACGCGCTGTTGACGGTCGATCCCAACGGCATCATCACCGACGTCAACGAGCAGACCGTGAAACTGACCGGCTATAACCGCAAGCAATTGGCCGGCAGCTCGTTTTTCGCCTACTTCACCGATCCGGAGCTGGCGCGCACGGGCGTGGAGCAGACCTTCCGCGAGGGGATGGTGACCAACTACGAGCTGGTGCTGCGCTCCAAGGCCGCGCGTAAGATTCCGGTTTCCTTCAACGCCGCGGTTTTCCATGACACCAGCGGCGCAGTAGCGGGGATCCTGGCCGGTGCGCGGGAAATCATGCAGCAAAAGGAAATCGAGCGCGCCCTGCGCTAGCAGCAGGCCTACACCCGCAGCCTGATCGAATCCAATATCGACGCCCTTATGACCACCGACACCCTGGGCGTCATTACCGACGTCAATCGCCAGACCTGCGAGATCACCGGCTACGCGCGCGAGGAACTGATCGGCAGTCCGTTCAAACAGTACTTCACCGACCCCCAGCGCGCCGAAGAAGGGGTGCGGCTGGTGCTGGGCGAGGACCGAGTGACCAATTACGAGCTGACCATCCGGGCCCGCGACGGCCGGGAGACGGTGGTGTCATACAACGCCACCACGTTCCGCGACGCCGACGGGCGTTTGCGCGGGGTATTCGCGGCCGCGCGCGATATCACCGCCCAAAAATCGCTGGAGGAGCGCATCCGCCGCCAGAACGCCGAACTGACCGAGGCTACCGCATTTCTTAACAACGTGCTGGAAAGCTCCACCGAATACTCGATCATCGCGATGGATTTGGAGGGCAGGATCCTCAACTGGAACGCCGGCGCCCGGCGCAACTACGGTTACAGCGCCGAAGATATGGTGGGCAAGCGCAACGCTCGCATCCTGTATACGCCCGAGGATCTCGGGGTTGGCAAAGTCGACGCCTTCATGGACACCGCGCTGCGCAGCGGCAAAGCCGAAGCGGTGTTCGAGCGGGTGCGCGAGGATGGCCGGCGCTTCACCGCGTCGGTGGCGCTCAGCCTGCGGCGCGGCGCGGCCGGCACGCCGATCGGATTCGTGCTGATTTCCAAGGACATCACCGACCAAAAGCGGCTGGAAGAACAATTGCGGCGCCAGAACGAGGAACTGGAGGAACAAAACCGCCGGGTCCAGGAAGCCAACCGCCTCAAAAGCGAGTTTCTGGCCAACATGTCGCACGAGCTGCGCACCCCCCTCAACGCCATTATTGGATTTTCGGAACTGCTGCACGACGGCCGCGCGGGTGCCGTCAACACCAAACAGAAGAGCTACGTCGGCGACGTGCTGACCAGCGCGCGGCACCTGTTGCAATTGATCAATGACGTGCTCGACCTGTCCAAGGTCGAATCAGGGAAGATGGAGTTCTTCCCCGAGCCGGTCGACCCAACCCGGCTGATGACCGAGGTACGCGATATCCTGCGCACCCTGACCGCGCGCAAGCGCATCCGGCTGCACTCCGAGATTGACCCCGCGCTGGGGCAGGTGGTGCTGGATCCGGCCAAACTCAAGCAGGTGCTGTTCAACTATCTGTCCAACGCGTTGAAGTTCACTCCCGAGGAAGGACAAGTGACGCTGCGGATGCGCGCGGTAGGTACTGAGGACCTGGTGGTTGAGGTTGAGGATACCGGAATCGGCATCCGGCCTGAAGATATACCGCGCCTGTTCGTCGAGTTCGAGCAACTGGATGCCAGTGCCTCCAAGAAGTACCAGGGTACCGGGCTGGGGCTCGCGCTGACCAAGCGTATTGTAGAGGCTCAGGGTGGCAGGGTCGGCGTCACCAATACTCCGGGCAAGGGCAGTATCTTTTCCGCGATCCTGCCGCGAATCGACCACGCCCACATGCCCGATGTTGCCCCGCAGTCCAAAAAAGAGCCGCAAGCCGGTGCTTACACTGTACTGGTAATCGAAGATGCACCGCGCGATCGTGAATGGCTGGTCAATACTCTGGAAGCTGCCGGCTACGGGGTCGAAAGCGCCGCCACAGGTATCGAAGCACTGCGCTTCCTCAACGAACGCCAATTCGACGCCATCACCCTGGACCTGATGCTGCCGGACATGAGCGGGTGGGAGGTGCTGCGCCAGGCGCGCGCGGATGGGCTCAACCGCACCGTCCCGGTGGTGGTGGTGACGGTGCTCGCTGACGCAGGGTCCGGGGTCGGCTTCGCGATTCACGACTTCCTGGAAAAACCGGTGGAACAGCACGATCTGCTCGCGGCTCTCGAACTAGCCAGGATCCGTGCGGCAAAGGGAATGACCATTTTGCTGGTGGACAATAACCGCCGGGAGCTTAAACTTTACCAGTCCGCGCTCGAGCAAAATGGCTACACCACCAAAGCCAAGTCCAACGCTGCGGCGGCGCTGCGGGTGGCTGCCGAAAACCCGCCCGACGTGGTGGTGCTCGATTTGGTGATGCCGCAGATGGACGGTTTTGAATTTCTGCGCCGTTTCCGCGCCGCTGAGCACGGACGCAGAACTCCGGTTATCGTTCTGACCGCAAAGGACCTGGTCAAGGAGCAGCAAGATCTTTTGACCGCGATGGCGGAAGGCATCGTGGCTAAAGGCGACGGCTCGGTCCGCGCGCTGCTGGCTGAGATAAGCATGGCCTTGGTGCAATACGGCGCAATTCCCGAGATTGCGGTCGCGGCTAATGGCGGGCCGTTCGAACAAAGCCGGTAAAGGCACGCATGGGAAGAGTGACAAATAACATGAAGACGCAACCGATTCTGATCGTGGACGACAACGAGTCCAACCTGCGGCTGATGCAGGCCATTTTGGACGCCGAGGGTTACCCGGTGAAGAGCGCGATAGATGCCGAGGAGGCGCTCGCGATGCTGGAGAGCTGGCAGCCCGATCTGATCCTGATGGATATACAAATGCCCGGTATCGACGGCCTGGAACTGACCCGGCGGCTTAAACGCGACCCGCGATACCGGCGAATTGTAGTCGTGGCGCTGACCGCCTATGCGATGAAAGGAGACGAGGAAAAGGCGCTTGCCGCGGGCTGCGATGGTTACATCACCAAGCCCATCGACACCCGCGGATTGCCGGCGATCATCGAGCGCCATCTTAAGTCTTTTTCGCCCCCGGCAAAGGTGCCGTCGGCCAAGCGCAAAGAGCCGCGGTTGCGCGAAGCGAAGCGGCCACAAGCATAACCATCGCGAGTACGATCTTAACAGGGGTGAAGAAGGTTTGAAGGATCGAGCCGTATGAGAGACCGTCTGACAATGCGCGTAAGTAAGGATAAAGCCGCCAGGTTGTTGAGCGAAAACGGACTGTCGCCCGATGAAATCGTGCGGCGAAAGGCGTTCCTGGACCTCGGTGAGGAAGACGCCAAACGATTGGGCGGGCTGGCGCCCCTGGCCCGCAGATACGCCGACGAGGTGATCGAGGAATTCTACGCTCATTTTCTCTCCTTCGAGGAAGCTCGGGACTTTTTTCGTGACCAGGCCACCCTCAATCGCGTCAAGCGGCTGCAAAAGCGCTATTTCCTGCGGCTGACCAGCGGCCGCTATGACCAGGCCTACGTGGCTAACCGGCTGCTGGTGGGAGCCGTGCATGAGCGCATCGGACTGGGCGTAAAGCTCTACCTGGGGGCATACTGGCGCTATCTGGATTCGGTGGCCCGCAGGCTGTTGGGCATCTCTAGCCAAGCGCAGCGGGAGCGATTTGAAGCGTTGCTCTCCCTGCTCAAGATCGTTTTCCTCGACATGGGACTGGCGATCGACACCTACGTCTTTCAGCGCGAAAGCACGATTCGCGTGAAGAACGAGGAATTGGCGGAACAATATCGGCGGGTCCAGGAGGCCAACCGGCTCAAGAGCGAGTTTCTGGCCAACATGTCGCATGAACTGCGCACCCCGCTTAACGCGATAATCGGTTTTTCGGAACTGCTCCACGACGGCAAGGTCGGCTCAATTGCCGAAAAACAGAAAGACTATCTGACCGATATATTGGCCAGCTCCCGCCATCTGCTCGGCTTGATCAACGACGTGCTCGATCTGGCCAAAATCGAAGCTGGCCGGATTGCGCTCAACCCCGAACCGGTGGACCTCGCCGAATTGCTCCGCGAAGCGCGGCAAGGCTTCGAACCGGACGCGGCGCAAAAGAATATTCGGGCTCATCTGCAAATCGTGTGGATGAATTTTCAACGTGTAGCTGTTGAAATCCCTCTCGCACAGAGCTTTGCGGAGTTTTCTGGGGTCGGAAAACTTGGCATGAATTGGCGATGGCAAGAAAGCGGCGGTTGGTGGATGT
>DASZGF010000021.1:0-3395 GCA_035939115.1 Binataceae bacterium (SeqCode) | reverse complement strand
CTTCGAGCACACGGGATTCTGCAAGCAGGGCGGTCCCGTCCTCGATACGAGTCAGGCGCGACGGGTATCGGGAAGCTGGAGAATGGCAGCAGGCCGGAGGCGATCAGCGAGATCGCGCGGCTCAGAAGGTCTTTGCCCGAGTCGGATCCCGAAAACCGCGCAGCGATCAGCATCAGGAGTGCTCGACCACCGATAATCACGGTTATCGGCGCCTCAGGGGCCCGGCAACCGGCCGTCACTCAGCCGGTTGACCAGGATCTGCCGCTCCATTTTCCTAATAGGGTTTTGTCAGTTTTGGCAGTGATTCCGGGGTTAGGTCAGGTCCACAAGATCAATTGCTTTTTCACTCACTTACTTGCTTACAAACAAAAAGTTTCCCCACTAGATTTTCACTGCCAAAACTGACAAAATCGTATTATGGAAAATGGAACAGCCGACGGACGAGCGGATTGACCTCGTAGCGCCTCGACGGTCGTCCTCCTTTTGGGCCCGATGGGGACGGCTCCTCCGCCCTGATCCAGTTTCCGACATTTTCCAGGTGATCGAGTGCGGCGTCGACTTGATCCCCTTCGGTGAGACCGCTCCATTGCTTTCGTCTGACTTCGCGGGCGGTGAAACCCGTCATAGACCGGTCCCCGACGATCCATTCGGCGATCCGCCGGGCGCCGTGGAACGATGTCCCTTTGCCGAGGTGGCGGTAGATCTTCAGCGCATGACCTTGAAGATAGTCAACGATGAAGTCGCGCACCGCAACGGCGCTGACATGGTCGACCCGGGCAGGCTCGACTGGCTCGCCGAGAACATAGCGTATCAGATGATGCACGATGGCGAGGCGAGCAAATAACCCATCATACTTGTGAAAGTGGCCAATTAGACGGTCGCCAGGAAGTATGCTCTCGAGCATGGCGTGGTGAGCGATCAACCATTCGCGGAAGATTTCTTGCGCTGCGCCAGGCGTGAAGCGGAACGGCTGATAATGAGTCTCCCCCTCGCGCAGCGGCCCGACAAACCGCTCGGGATCGAGCGCCGCGAGCTCGCGGAATACGCTCTCGACTCTTGCCGCGGCATTGGAATCCCGTCGACGGTCGACATATTCGAACCTACCGTTCGGCTCGGGCCAGACCAACAGCGAGAAGCGGGCCGTCAATCCGTTATCGACGTGCCGCGCCAATACCTCGGTGATGACGTCGGGCTGAAATCCGCCAAAGATCCCCAGAAAAAGGTCCGACACGAAGAAATCGCCGTTCTTGCGGTGATGCGACCAGGGGCCGCCCGCATGGCATTGTAAAAAAAACTGCTCGTCAGAGCCCGGCCGGTACTGATTGAAGCTATTGAACCAGCCCGAGAGCTCATCGCGATATAGCATGATACCGCGCGGGTTTTGTTGCATCATCTCCACCAGACGCTCTTGGGTGGCATCGGTGCCGATAATCTCCCGCAGCACAGGCGGTTCGGGAGGTTCGGGCATCTCCTGCATCTCTTTGCCGTTTTTCGCCAATGCTTTTTCCCATTGCTTGAGCGCCTCCTTCGCCTGCGCCGCCTTTAGCCGGTAGACTTTCATCTCCTTGTGGTGCGCTTTGCGGAACTCCTGCTGCAGCCGCCATATCGGCGCGAGCGCCGCGTTAAAGCTGGCGGTCTTGTTAGATCCGACAGTCGCGACGCAGCCGCCCCAAAGACAGGGCCGCTCGGTCCAGCTCGCTAATGCTTTTGGCGCCATCAGGAAATCCTTGCCGATCACTGTCCCTGCAGCAACGAGCAGCGGTATCCCCATGAAATCGACTGGTGCTTGCATGATCTTGGCCTGGTCGAGCGCGAAGTCGGCCAGCGCGCCCGGTAGGAAATCGATCGGAAACGGCGGTGCCATATCGCTACCGAGCAGATTGGCAGGTTCGAGCCAGCTATTTCCCATCGCCCGCTGCAGGATCTGCGTAACGCGGGCCTGATGCCGCATTCCGAAATCTTCTGCGCTTGTCGCGAAATTGGCGTTGTAGCCCCGCTCGATCCCGTCTTCGAACTCCACGATGAGGCGGCGCCAGTTTGCGAGATTGAGAACGACGCGCCCGTAATCGTCGATATTGGTTCCTAAGGCGGCTCCAGTGGCGAGGCGCGCGAGATACATCACCTCATCCCGGTTGAACTGTTCCTGCAGCGTCACTGGGTTTGCAGTCGAGCCGGTGCCGATCACCTGGCCAATGGCCACAAAAATTTTCTGATGGGTCAGACTGGAAAAATCATCGGCGGTCAGATACTCGGCCACCCTGTGAAATAGCCTGTTGTCATCTAAGCACATGCCGAGGACCATCTGCTCGGCGCGCGCGTTGGTGGGCGGGACGCGCAGGCCGCTGCTATCGTCGCGCCCTCGGAACGGGATCGGACCAGTCATGGCTCGGTCCTGGCTTGTTCGCGCAACCGGTGCCAAATCCAGACAAGCCTGTAGCCACGTGCTTTCGCGACCCAACTCAGCCTGTCAGGATCGGCACCAGCCCATCGAACAGCCCGCAGTCGGTCCGCGATGGTGACCTGATCGAGCACCCCGGCGATCACGACTGGATTTCTACGCTGCAACCCTTCGGCGAAAACGAAGCCGTACCCGGGACATGTCCCCGTCTCGATCTCGACCATGGAATGGCAGTCGGGAAATTCCTTGACCAGAGCTGCGCCGACGCTTCTGCGCCTCTTACTCCTTAGGGACCATTGGCGCGGCTCGTCACACAGCCCATGGCGCCACAGGTTGCCGGCGTGATCGAAAATCAACGCCATTTCCTTGCCCGGCTCGGTACGCAGGGCGCGACCGACCCTTCCCCCTTGAGCACGCCAGCCCTCACCGCCCCGATGCCTGAGCGCCCGGGTCGGACGTTGAGGCGCGGCGGTGCGCATTGAGCCAAGCATCAAGGTCTCGGGGGTCATAAACGACTCGGCGCCCGAGCTTCAGATACTTGGGCCCGCCGCCGAAGACTCGTCGTTTTGAGAGCGTGCTGACGCTGATTCCGAGATATTCGGCGGCTTCTGATGCGTTGATGGGTTTGCGGTGCTGAGTTGGGTCCATGCTTGCCTCTCGTGGAGCGCCAGGAAGCGGCGCGGTAGCGGGAGGATAGCCAGGACAGTCGGCCGAAGTCGGCCGGTAATGGTTACTTATCCGTCGGCAATTTGGCCGAAAATTCCAAACGCCGGCATTTGACGTCGCCGAAAATTCACCCGTCAGCTGCTTCCGCAAATTTCGGCGACGAATTGTCGGCCGTCTCCTTGGCGGTCCGGTCGGCCGCCGAGGATCGAGAAATCATCCGGTACGCGGGGCCCACCCAGTCGCGGATTTGGGACACCGCCGGTTCGGCATGCCATTTCTCGACGCACCACTCCTGCATGTGTCTTTCAAGAGCTGCTTGGTTCGCCATCGG
>DASZGF010000020.1:0-3637 GCA_035939115.1 Binataceae bacterium (SeqCode) | reverse complement strand
CGCGCCAAAGAGTTCTTGCTGCGTCCCGGGTGGCAATTTGGTCCACGACAGCTTTTGAAGAATTGTTTGCAGCGACGGCAGGCGCTCAGCTAGGTCCAAACCGGCCGCCGTCAGGACCAGGGCGGCCCGCCCGGCCGTACGGATCCGTACTCTCTTGATCAACCCGCGGCGCCTTAGACCATGGACCATCACGGTAATGGCGACGTCCGCGCTTCGGCTCTTAGGTGTAGTCCAGTGCGGCCACCTACGGCCCGAGTTGGCGCTTAAGCCGTAGAGCACGCGCCGAATTTCCAAGTGAGATAAGTCCGCCCCATTTTTGCCGTCTAGCCTGTTTGCGCGCGCCAGCGCCAACACGGCTTTCTGATGATCAGATAGCCCGCGGCCCATTTCTATCTATTAACATTAAAACGGCACGCACACAATACCCTATGCTGCGTTCAGCAACGAAACCCATTAACCGAGGTTAAAAAGGTGAAGGATCAAAATCGACTGACGGATGAGTACATCGGCCTGGCCGAGGTGCAGAAGGCAGTCCCGGCCGCCCGCTCAACGTTGTGGCGCTGGGGGAGACAGGGCACTTTCCCGATGCCATTTAAATTAGGACCGCGTCGCGTCGCCTGGCGTCGGCGCGATATTGAAGCTTGGCTCGCATCCCGGACGCCGGTTGGCGGCGGCGAGAGCGCGGCCGCCGCGATGGCGGCGGAGAAATGACTTGGAACGCGAAAGCCCGGCGGGGCGAAACCGTCGGGCTCTCTTTGAGGACCGAAATCTTGGAGTTGGACGTGATGTTGTGGGAACTGTATCGAATCATGAACGTGCCTTTTCGCAAGCCGATCCCGCAGAAATCCTGCGGGCGCTTGAGCTTTTCTGCCCCGACGACGGCGTAATCGAGATCCGCGGGCTGCACGGGCCCTATAACCAAACATACAGCGGTTATTTCGACTATAAGCACCTGCCCGAGGCGGCGCGGCTGGCCGCCGGCATCAAGGCGTCTGGTGTCTACGTCACCCTGAACCCATGCAGCACGGCGCTACTGGCCAGGGCTGCCAACAGGATTGTCGAGAAGCCACAGAGCACAACCGCGGACCCCGATATCGTCCGGCGGCGCTGGCTTCCGATTGACCTGGATCCGCGGCGCGCGGCAGGTATCTCGTCGAGCGATTCCGAGAAGGCCGCGGCAATGGCGCGCGCCGAGGAGATTCGCGAGTACCTGGCCGGGCTGAGCTGGGTCGAGCCGATCGTCGGCGATTCGGGCAACGGCGGCCATCTCCTTTACCCGATCGATCTGCCGAACGACGACGCAAGCCGCAAGCTGATCGAGCGCGGCCTGAAGGCTTTGGCGCTGCGCTTCAGCGACGAGAAGGTCGACCTTGATATCAAGGTCGGCAATGCATCCCGCATCTGGAAGCTGTACGGCACGGTCGCGCGCAAGGGTGATTCGACCGAGGAGCGGCCGCACCGGTTATCGCGCATCCTATACGACCCTCAGTTGCGCCCCGGTGAAATCGCTACCCCGGAGCAGTTGGCGGTGCTGGCCGCGACGCTGCCCGAGGAGCCGAAGCCCGAGCACCGCAACGGGAACGGGAAGCAAGCCGATTTCGACCTCGGGGCGTGGATTCGGGACCACGCCGTTCCGGTGCATGGGCCCACGCCGTGGAGTGGCGGTGAGAAATGGCTGTTTGATCGTGGTACTGGCTGCCCATTCGGCGGCGGGCATGATCAGGAGGGTAGTTTTATCGCGCGCCTTTCGAGCGGCGCCATATCGGCCGGCTGCCAGCACAATAGCTGCGCCGGCAAGAAGTGGTCGGACCTGCGGAAGATCTACCAGCCTGATTACGATCCCGGCCGCAATGGGCATCACACCACCAATGGGGCAACGGTAGACCTGAAGGTTGCGGCGGCGGATTCACCTGCGGACGATCTGCGTCCGCCCGAATTTTCGGACGACTCAATTGCCCTGACCTTCGCCAACAGCCACGAGGACGACTTGCGCCATTTCGCGGAGTGGAACCGGTGGCTTGGATGGGATAGCGCACGATGGCGCGAGGACCGGACGCTGAAGGCCTTCGACCAGGTGCGGCGGACCTGTCGGGTTGCTGCTGCCTTGGCGATCGAAAGCCTCAAGAACGGCGGTCAGGTGGCATCCAAGATCACGTCCGCCAAGACGGTTGCGGCGGTGCACACCTTAGCGCGGGCCGATCGGCGCCTGGCCGCGACGGTGGACCAGTGGGATGTCGACCCTTACCTACTCAACACGCCCGGGGGAACCATAGACCTGCGCACCGGCGAACTGCGCGCCCACTGCCCAACCGACTACCTGACGCAGGTGACGGCCGCCGCCCCTGCCGACAGCGAGGAGTGCCCACTTTGGCTATCGGCGCTTGAACGAATCTTCGACCATGATGTCGATTTGATTCGATTCATCCAGCGAGCCCTGGGGCACACGGCCTCGGGGAGTGTAGCTGAGGAATGCCTGTTTTTTCTGATCGGGACCGGTAGCAACGGGAAGGATACCTTGGCCGAGACCGCCAGGGTAGCGTTGGGCGATTACGGTGGGATTGCGGCGCCCGGGCTACTACTCGAGCAGCAGTTTCAAGCCCATCCTACGGAAATTGCGGATCTGCGCGGCATCCGGATGGCGCTTACCTCCGAGATCGACGCGGGGCAGGCATGGGCTGAGGCTAAGCTTAAGCGCCTAACCGGCGGCGTAACGAAACTGAAGGGCCGGTTTATGAGGGGTGACTTTTTTAACTTCACCCCAACTCACAAGCTGTGGATCATGGCCAATACCCGCCCGCGCCTGCACAACGTTGACCCGGCAATAAAGCGCCGCCTGTTCATGATCCCGTTCAACGTTGAGTTCAAGGGCACCGGCAGAGATTTAAAACTGAAAGAAAAGCTGCAGAGCGAATTACCCGGAATTTTGCGCTGGATAATCAACGGCGCTGTGGCTTGGCACCAGGAAGGCGTGAACCCGCCGGATAGCGTGATCGACACCACGGCGGACTATTTCAACGACGCCGATCAATTTCAGCATTGGATTGATGAGTGCTGTGAGCGCGACCCGAACGCGAAGAGCTCAACGCGGCCGCTTTGGCGGTCCTGGAAGGCCTGGGCCGGCGCGAACAAGGAATACATCGGTACCGAGACGGAGTTCATCGATCGTCTTAAGGGACACGGCTTCAAGCACGTCAAGAAGAACTGGGGCCGCGGCTTCGAGGGCATTATCCTGAAGGATCCCGTAGACCCGGCCTGCGGCGAAGCCTGGACGCGCGAATGACCACATTGGGGTGTGGAAATTTTCCCCCATGGCGGCTCATGGCGGGACGTCCTCTATTCGACGTCTATACGCGTGACGCGCGCGCGCACCAACGCTGGAAAAGGGGAGAGGCGCCGTGAGCCGCCATGGTCGTGATGGACGCGTTCCCGGGCGGCACGTTCCTGGGCGTCTACCCGACCGATACCTTCGAAGGCCCCATGCTGCCGCTACCCGACGGACCCCGGCCGATACCGAGAACAAGCCGTACCTGACGGGAACGGCCTACCCGACCTGCGCCAACACTAAGCATTGGCAGCGCGGCGCCGATAGTCATGTCTGTGCGCTTTGCGCGGAGGGTGGGCCCGCCGAGATTGTGGG
>DASZGF010000019.1:0-25114 GCA_035939115.1 Binataceae bacterium (SeqCode) | reverse complement strand
CGTTCACCGCTGGGACGAACCGCCATTACCAACTCCGCCTTGCTTACATCAATTCCAACATACACTTCCTCCGCCATCGCCCCGCTCCTCCTCCATTTTTGCCCGCGTCCTGCCCCGCCTTGTAATCCGATGCGGGCTCGCTTCTGCGACACGGCCCTGTCGACTGTTCGGGCTGCGGACGCTTGGTTATCCGGACGCGGCGACCCTTGCTCTCCCCCGGCCTTGTGAGACCTCGGTCGTTGCGGTCTACCGCGCCCTTTTCTATCTTGCGGCTCTGGTTTAAAGATACAAGGTCGCGGGCGCGCGAAGCGGCCCGCGGGTGAGGGACCTTTTGAAAGAGATCTCTTCCGCGAGACTTCCGAAGAGATTGCTAAAAGAAGGTCGCGAGCTAACCACCGCTTTCACTTCAATGCTCTGGCGCAGGTATGATCAAAGCCAGAGGCACAACCGATGTCCAGGACGATCATCATGGGCGACCCGCAGTACTTTTCTGTGCGTGGGGGCGCCAATCCTCATACCCGCAACGTCCTCGGATTTAAGAAAAAGGTCGACCCCGAACTGGCGCGACGGCAATGGCATGCGATGGCGCGCGCGCTGCTCGATCACGGCTCCGAGGTGTTCGTCGTACCGGCGCAGCCAGAGCTGCCGGGCCTGGTCTATCCCGCCAACGCCGGCTTTCTCTATCCGCTCGAGGGTTGCCCGGCGGCGGACAAGACCTTCCATCTCGCCAATCTGCTACCGACCCGCGCAGCGGAGCGCGAGGTCTACCGCCCCTTCATCGAATCGCTGGGTTTCAAGACCAGCGCCATCGCGCATCGCTTCGAAGGCGAAGCGGATTTCTTCCCGGCGGCCCGTTACATGCTGTTCACTTACGGTGGTGTTGTGCGCCAGCGCTTCGTGCCCGCGCTGGCGATACCGCCGTGGCGGCGCGTCTACGGCTTTCGTTCCGACGCGGAGGCCTTAGGCGAGCTGGGCGCAATCGCGGCGGACCGGGAGATCCTCACGCTCGAGCTGGCCCTGGAGGCCCATTATCACGGCGACACCGTGCTTTGTTCTTTCGGTCCGCGGCGCGAATTCCTGCTCGCTTACATGGCCGGGCTGAGTGTCCCGTCGCGCAATAGCCTGCTGGATGCGTTCGGCGCCAACCTGGTGGAACTGAGCGAAGCCGACGCCGCCATCTACGCGGCAAACTCCTTCCAGCTCCAGCATGAGGGCCGACTGTATCTGTTCATGCCGCGGGGCATCAGCGACCAGCTTACGCGCGCGGTGCAAGAGCGCGGCGTGGAGCCGGTAACGACTGACGTCAGCGAGTTCCTGGCCAAGGGCGGCGGTTCGATCAAGTGCATGATCCTCGACCTCGGTGCCGCGGCCGAACAGCCGGTAACCGCGGATTCGGCGGCGTTTCGCGTCGAGCGCAGTTACAGACGCCTGTTCGGCAGCTGAGCGGCCTCGCAATTACTGCTTGGGCGGCGGAAACAACTGCTGGCCGGTGGCTTCATCGACCACGGTGATCGCCTTGACCGGGCAACTGCGCGCCGCCGACACAATCACGCGGTCGTCAGAACCTTTGGGATCGATCACTTCGGACTTGCCTTTATCATCGAACGCGAAAACCTTCGGCGCGGTCTCGACACAGTCGCCGCTGCCGATGCATTTGTTTTTGTTTACCGTGACATTAACCATCGAAACTCTCCGGCTTCCTTTTCATACAGTGGCTGATATCATGCGGCGGGATACCGCGATGAGCAATGCCGTCGCGCCCGCATTTATCCTGCACCTGTAATGGAACACAAGAGTGATTTTCGGCACCGGTATAGATCTGATTGAGGTCGATCGCGTCAGGCAGGCGCTGGAGCGTCCGGCAACCGGCGCGCGTTTCCGCCAGCGCGTTTTTACCGAGGGTGAAATCGCCTACTGCGAGTCCCGTGGCCGTGCGCGTTTTCAGAGCTATGCGGCCCGCTTCGCCGCCAAGGAGGCGACCATGAAGGCGCTGGGCACCGGATGGAATCGCCACGTCGGATGGCAGGATATAGAGGTATTCAGGGAGCGCGGCCGGCGGCCCACAATCAAGCTGTTGGGCAAGGCGGCGGAGTTCGCCCTCCGGCGCAACGTGGCGAGCTTTCAGCTAAGTATCAGCCACAGCGCGCAGCATGCAATCGCGCATGTGATCGCCGAGACCGGAGTTTAAATACTTTACCAGTGGGGCAGGCGTCCCTGCCCGCCCCTGTCATAGATGCGCGAGATCTTTTCTCGCGCCACCCCTTTACATTCTTATAGCGCCGGCCTCAGTGCCTCCCTGGTGCTCTTGAATTTCCGGCCGATATTCGGTGGCGCAAGCAAAAAAGCTCGCGCGTCATCGACAGGCGAGACGCCTGTCCCACTGATTTTCCATCGCCAGTCACAGGCTGGAAGCCAGTGACTGGACCTGGTGGGCAGGAACACCACCCCGCTGGGAAAAAGGAGCCTTCAAGTCCTGCCGGGCTACTCGAATTCCGCGCCGAACCGGTCGCGATACTGCTTCAGATAGGCGATCGGGTCGCGTACGCCGAACCAGCCGGCGTCGATGATTCGATCCACTCCAAGCGCGGCCAGTTCTCTGACGTCGTCCACGCTCACGTTCCCTCCCAGCAACAGCGACCGCTCCAGTTTGCGTTCACGTCTCGCCTGGCGTTCGAATTCTGCAAGCCGCCCAAGCAGATCGCGGGCTTCCTCGAGACTGGTTACGATCCCAAACCATCCGTCGCCCAGACGGACGGCGCGCTTGAGCGAGGGGTCGGTATTGCCACCCAGCACAAAGGGCGGATGCGGCTGTTGAAGCGGTTGCGGGTAAAAGCTGAAACCTTCCGTCTTCACGCTGCGGCCTTCAAAAGCCGCCACGGGTTTACTCCAACATTCGGTCATCAGCGCCAGGTATTCAGCCATGCGTGCGCCGCGATCCTGGAAGTCGCTGCCCATCAGTTCGAATTCGTCGGACATCCAACCCATCCCGACCCCAAAGATGAACCGACCGTTGGACAGCGCGTCGAGCGTCGCCACCGCCTTGGCGGTCGTAAAAGGATTTCGCAGCGGCAGCAGGTAGACTCCGGTCGCAAGCCGCAGCCGCGTGGTGATAGCGGCGGCATAGGACAGCAGCACGAATGGATCGGAAAACGGATAATTGGCGGGTAACTGATAGCGGCCATTGGGCGAATACGGGTAGTGTGCCTTATGATCGTCGCGCAGGGCCATGTGGTCTCCGAGCCAGACCGACTCAAAACCCAGCTCTTCGATTGTGCGCAGCATGGGGGCGAGATCCAGCCCTGGAAGTTGAGCTATAAAGGTTCCGAATTTCATGGTTTGGTTTTAGCATCAGGGTGTTGGGAAAGACACTTTGATCGCGATTGATAGCCCGGCGTTGCTCAGAGGAAAAAAGACGCCGGCACGGAGGCCGGCGCTACGGGAGAAAAATTAACCCCATGATTAACGCGGGTCCATTGATACTGCGACCCTGGCGGTTTTCCGACGCCGACGCCATCGTGCGCCATGGCAACAACCGGAAGATCTGGCTCAATCTTCGGGACCGGTTTCCCCACCCTTATACCGACGCGGACGCGCGCGCGTGGCTGGCCTTGCGCGCCGCCGACATCGGCGATCCCCATGGCTTCGCAATCGAATTCAACGCCGAAGCGATCGGCGGGATCGGCCTTGAAGTTTTTTCCGACGTGCATCGGATGACGGCCGAGATTGGATATTGGCTAGGCGAGTCGATGTGGGGCCGCGGATTTGCGACCCTCGCGGTCAAGGCCGTGACCGAGTACGCGTTTGCCACCTTCCAACTGAATCGTCTGCAGGCGATGGTCTTTGAATGGAATCCCGCGTCGGCACGGGTGCTGGAAAAGGCCGAATATACGCTGGAGGGCCGCCTGCGCAATTATATTTTCAAGGACAATCGCATTGGCGACGCGCTGATGTACGCCAGGCTTCGCGAGTAAGCCGCAGCCTGCGAAGGATAGAAGTTTCGCTTGCGCGAGGTGCGGTGGCGTTTGATATCGTGTTGCTTCCTTGCACGCGAGCCAATGGCTTCTAACCGCGCGACCGGCGCGGGTTAGCAAGCCAAGGGAGTCACGCCATGCCAATTGACCTTAGGGAATTTGCTCAACCCGAGACCACCGCGCTGCTGGCGATCGAGGTCCAGCAGGGAGTAATGGGCGATTACACGCCTGGACCACTGGGTGCTTTGCGCGATGCCGCCGCCTCCCGCAACCTGGTTCCGCAGTTGTCCAAGCTGCTCAAGGCCGCACACAAGGCGGGAGTGCATGTATTTCACTGCCCCGCGGGCGCGCGCCCCGACGGTTTGGGATCGATGACCAACACGCGACTGGCGCAGGCGCTCAAAAAGAGCGGGCGGCGTGGGATGACGGTGGGGTCGCCGGAGGCCGCCAACGTGCCGGGACTGGAACCGCACGAAGGCGATTTCGTAATCTGGCGCACCCATGGGATGACCGCGTTCCATGACACGAGCCTCGACAGCATCTGCCGCAACATGGGAATCCGCACCATCGTGCCCACCGGCGTTTCGATCAATGTGGCGATCACCGGGGCCACCATCGAGGCGGTCAACCGCGCCTATCGCGTCGTTATCCCAACCGACTGCGTGGTCGGCTTTCCGCCCGAGTATGGCGACATGGTGCTCAAAAACGCCTTGGTCGGACTGGCCTTTCTAACCAGCGCGCCGGAACTGGCGGCAGCCTGGGGAGTGGACTGGAGCAAGCTCTAGTGGCTCCTGCCCTGATCACCGGCGCGTCGAGCGGAATTGGCGAGCAGTTTGCCTATAGCCTGGCGCGGGAGGGATGCGGACTGGCCCTTACCGCGCGGCGCGAGGATCGCCTCCAGGAGGTAGCTAAGCACGCACGGAGTTTGGGCGCGCCGAGCGTGAGTATCTTCCCCGCGGACCTCAGTCAGCGGGCGGCGCCGGCGCAGCTTTACCACGCAGTCGTGGCGGCCGGATTGAACATCGACCTGCTGGTCAACAATGCCGGCTTCGGTACCCGGGGCCGCTTCGACCAGTTGCCGCTGGACCGCGAGATTGAACAGATCGACCTCAATATCACGGCCCTGGTCGCGCTGACGCGTCTGTGGTTGCCGGACATGATCGCCGCGCGGCGGGGAACTATCATCAACGTAGCCTCAGCGGCAGGGTTTCAGGCGGTTCCACACATGGCCACGTACGCCGCCACCAAGGCGTTCGTGGTGAGTTTCTCGCTGGCGCTCCACTACGAATTGGACGGTACGGGCGTGGGTGTGATGGCGCTGTGCCCCGGCGCCACGCGAACCGAATTCCAGGCGGTGGCGCGTAACGGGGACACGGTGCCGTCCTTCATGTACATGGAAGCGGACACAGTCGTGGCGCAGGCGCTGCGCGCCGCCCGAAGAAACCGCTCGATGTATATCAACGGCGCGTTGAACCGGGTTGCGACCGAGGCGCAACGCCTCGCGCCCCGATCGCTGGTGGCCAAAATCGCCGGGATGCTGTACCGGCCCGGGTAAGCCTCGTTAGCGGTGAACCGGTCGATCAGCGGGTACCACCTCCAGCGCAACTTTCTCCGTCCCCCTGATTACGGTCACGCTTGCGGTCGAGCCCGGCTGCGCTTCCGACAGCGCGCGCTGCAGGTCCTCGATTCCCGAAATCGCCCGGCTGTCCCACGCCACAATCAGGTCCTGTTCGCGCAAGCCGGCCTTTTCAGCGGGGCCGCCGGGCTCTACCGAAGCCACCAGCAGAGCGGTCTCCGGACCGAGTTGAAAGAAGCGCACCAGACGTCGTGGCAGCACGATGTTCTGGCCGGCCAGGCCGATATAGCCGCGGCTTATCCGCCCGTCCCTCAGCAGCCGCCCAGCGATATACCGGGCGGTGTTGGCCGCGATCGCGAAACATAGCCCCTGCGCGGGCAGGATAGTGGCCGTGTTGACCCCGATCACCTCACCGCGGCTGTTCGCCAGCGGTCCCCCCGAGTTGCCCGGGTTGAGCGCGGCGTCGGTCTGAATCACGTCGTCAATCAGCCGGCCCGACACCGATCGCAGGGAACGTCCCAAGGCGCTGACGACCCCGGCGGTGACCGTGTAGTCAAACCCGTAGGGACTGCCGATAGCGATTGCGATCTGGCCGACTCGCACGGCGCGGGAGTCGCTCAAGGCCGCCGCAGCCAGTCCTGCTGCTCCGATGCGGATGACCGCCAGATCGGTATCAGGGTCCGATCCGATCAGGTCCGCCTCGAAACGACGCCCGTCGACGAGCGTGACGACGATTTTCGACGCGCCGTGCACCACGTGGCTGTTGGTCAAAATAAACCCGTCCGGGGTGAACAGGAAACCTGACCCGCCCCCCGCGGGACGCTGCGGATCGGATTGCCCCGGATGATGGACGCGGATATTGACCACGGCCGGGCTGATCTTTTCCGCCGCACCGGCCACCGCCGCTGAATAGGCGTCCAGAAGCTGTCCGTCGGGGTTGATGCGTTCCCGGCCGATGCCGGAACCCTCGCCAACTCCCGGGTTTTCATCGAGCAGGCGTAGGAAATTGCTTTTCATGAAGAAAACATAACCACGGCGAGACGCTTCGTCTCGTCCTGCCGAAAACCTACGATGCTGACGCTAAACTTTCAGGGGACCGTCCCCAACCACGGGCTGGACGCCTGTCGTGCACAGGCTTCCCCGCCTGTCGATGAGGCGCGAGACTCTTTCGCGTCTGATCGGCAGGCTGTGAGGGTGCGGATTGCCTGGCTCCGTACGTGAAAGAACGCCGGCACGGAGGCCGGCTGCTACGGGAAACGGAATCCACTGCCCCGTAGCAGCCGGCCTCCGTGCCGGCGTTCTTTTGATAATCCACCCAAACGGCGGCCCAAGGTTCAACTCATTCAGTTCAGTTCAGTAGGGCGGACGTCCCTGCCCGCCCTACTGATGCAGAGCAATCCCGACTCTCACCGGTAGCTCACCAACTCCAGCAAATTGCCGTCGGGATCCAGGAAGTACATGCAGTCGTGATCGCCCCAATCGATGGTCGTAGCACATTCCACGCCGGCGGCGGTAAGCGTGGCCCTGGACTGGGCAAAATCACCGCGGCTTACCTTGAACGCATGATGGCCTTTGCCCAGCGGATGGCCGATCAGGGCGGCGCGCTCTGCCGCCGTGAGGGCCGGGCGGCGAACCCCAAACAGCGCCAGGTTTTGGCCGCCGCATTCCATCAGGACCTGGTCGCCGAAGCGGGCCACGACCTCGAAGCCCAGCACGGTCGTATAAAAATGCTCCGCCCGTTTCATGTCGCTCACTTCCAGACCGTAGTGATCGAGGCGCTCCAGTTTCATCTTTTGGACTCCCACGCGGCAGGTTTTTCCAGCTCGCCACGTTCAGTTGCGTCTCAGTCAAGCCGCGCCAGCAGCGCTCCGGTCAAGTATTCACCTTCGACATGGCCGAGCATCACCGGATGGTCGGGGCCGGCGCCCATCCACCCCAACGTTCGCAGGGTGCGCCCGGCCTTGACCTGCGCGGTGCGCAGCGCGCTGAAGAAATCTTCACCCCGAAAATGCTGCGAGCAACTGAATGTCATCAGCATACCGCCCGGCGTCAGTGCCCGCATCGCAAGCTGGTTCATCTCGATATACAGGCGCTGCGCGCGCACCACGTCCTTGCGGCTGCGCGCAAACGGCGGCGGGTCGAGCACGATAAGGTCAAATTGTTGGGAGCAGTTCGCCAGATAGCGTCCGGCGTCCTCGCACACCAGCGCGACCCGCTCGCCCAAAAGGCAGTTGAGCTCCAGGTTGCGGCGCGCCCACTCCAAAGCGGGCGCCGAAGTGTCGATGGCAGTCACATGTGCGGCGCCGCCGGCGAGCGCCGCGATTGTAAATCCGCCCGCGTAACAGCAGGCGTCCAGCACTCTGGCGCCACACGCGAACATCCCTGCGCGACGGCGATTTTCCCGCTGATCCAGGAAGTAGCCGGTCTTCTGCCCGCGTCCTGGGGCGACCGTTAAACGAAAGCCGTTCTCGGTCACGATAACCTCATCGGCACCGTCGCCCGAAATCAGTCCGGCGCGATCCGCCAGCCCCTCTTCCCTTCTGACCGATCCGGCGCTGCGCTCGATGATCGAACGCGGGCCAGCCGCGTCGCGCAGCATCCGCAGCACATCATCACGCATCCGTTCCATCCCGGCGGTAAGAAACTGCACCACCAGCACGCCCGCGTAGCGATCGACCACCAGGCCCGACAGCCCGTCGCCATCGCCGTTGACCAGCCGGCAACAGGTGGTGTCCTCCGGCACGACGCGCCGGCGCAGTTCGATCGCATCCGCCAGGCGCGCGGCAACCACCGCCGCGAGGTCGGATTGCGCGCCGAAGGCCAGCATCCGCACCGCAATTGTCGTCGCCGGATGGTAGTAACCGGCGCCCAGCAATTCTCCCCGGCTATCCCTGACCTCGACCGTGGCGCCGGGCTCCAACGGCGCCGGCTCGACGCGCTCGATCGCCTGCGAGAAGATCCAGGGATTCATCCCGCGTACCGGGCCGTCGCGCCCCTTTTTGAGGATGACGCGGGGAAGGGTCGAGGTCCGTTCGTCCAGAGTCGAAGCCATCGGCTATGGCCGCCGCAACTCGCGCCAGGCCTTTTCGCCCGGCCGCTTGTAATCGCCGCTGCGGCCGCCCTCCTTGCTGACCAGCCGCACCGCGTCGATCACCATCGCGCGGTCGATCGCCTTGGCCATGTCATAAATCGCCAGCGCGGCGGCGCTGACCGCGACCATCGCTTCCATCTCAACGCCGGTGCGCCATGAGGTTACGGCGCGGGCCTGAATTTCAATCAGCCCCTGGCGCTGATTGGGCCGGAAGTCCACCTCCACCACTTCCAGGGGAATCTGATGGCACAGCGGGATCAGTTCATGGGTCCGCTTGGCCGCCATGATGCCGGCGATGCGCGCCGCCGCCAGCGCCTCGCCCTTCTTAAGCCGCCCGGCGACGATTGCGCCGACCGTCGCCGGCGCCATCCGCACCGCGCCGCGCGCGACCGCCTCCCGCCGCGTCACCGCCTTCTCGCCCACGTCAACCATCCGGATGCGGCCGCGCGCATCCAGATGCGTCAACCCGCCGCCTTGCCCGCCTTTGCTTGCGCCATCGCCGGTCACGGCGCGCAGCTTCGGTCGCATCGTGGTTCTGTTATCCGCCATCGTATCGCCTGTAGGGGTGCATCGAGATAAACGCATGGGCATAATAGCCCGAACCCGGTGAAACGGTAGAATCCATATCATGGAACAGGAAACCTTTCCCATCGTAATTCTTGGCTCCGGCCCGGCCGGATTGACTGCGGCCCTGTATACCGCCCGCGCCAATTTGAATCCGCTGCTGATCGAAGGCCCGCAACCCGGCGGCCAGTTAACCATCACTACCGAGGTCGAGAACTATCCGGGCTTCGAACATGGGATCCAGGGACCTGAGATGATGGAGGTGCTCCATCGGCAGTCCGCGCGCTTCGGCACCGACTTTCTGGTGGGCGAGGTGACGGCTGCCGACCTGCGGCGATATCCGTTCGAGCTGACCGTAGACAAAAGGGTGATTGGTGCGCAAGCCCTGATTATCTGCACCGGCGCGACCGCCAAACTGCTGGGAATCGAATCGGAAAAGCGCCTGATGGGCTATGGGGTCAGCGCCTGCGCCACCTGCGACGGCTTTTTCTTCAAGGACAAGGATGCCCTGGTGGTGGGCGGCGGCGATACCGCAATGGAGGAGGCGACCTTCCTGACCAAGTTCTGTAACAAGGTGGAGATCGTGCATCGGCGCGACCAGCTCCGCGCCTCCAAGATCATGCAAGACCGTGCCCGCAAAAACCCGAAAATCGGGTTTATCTGGGACAGCACCATCGAAGAAATTTACGGACAGCCCGACAAGAATGGCGTTAGCGGAGTGCGGCTGCGCAACGTCAGGACCGGCGCCGCCAGGGATGTCACCACTGACGCGGTGTTCATGGCGATCGGGCATCAGCCCAACACGAGCCTGTTCACCGGCCAGCTAGAGATGGATGAGCTCGGTTATCTGGTGGTAAAGCCCGGCTCGACTTACACCAGCGTGGATGGCGTGTTCGCGGCGGGCGACGTCACTGACCGCGTTTACCGGCAGGCAGTCACCGCGGCCGGCACCGGATGCATGGCGGCAATCGACGCCGAGCGATGGTTGGAGGCGCGGCATTCCTGAAGCGATGCTGTTACATGCAGCGAAAATGGCCGGCGGCGGCGCATGGGGACCACACTCACTCTACCCTCTCCCTAGTCAGGGAGAGGGATAAAAATGGCAGAGATAATTTTCATTTGTACTCCCACCTTGGCAGCATCAAAATGCTGCTCCTTTTCTGACCCTCTCCCTGACCAGGGAGAGGGTCAGGGTGAGGGTTTCTCTTTCCGTGACAGGTATTTACTGTCGCATTGAGAACAAATTCCTTCAAGCACGATGCTAATCACCCAACTGCTCGTCCTCGTCCACGTCTTGGCGCTGGCAGCCTTCTTCGGCGCGCAATTCGCGATGCTCTACATGCTGCTGCCGGTCGCGCAGCGCGCGCCCGACGAGGCCGGCCGGCGCGCAATCCTGATCGAAGGCTTCCGCTTTTATAACCCGTTTACGCTGGCGATGATGGGGGTGCTGGTGATAACCGGCGCGATGCGGCTGACCGACCTGAAGGCCGCGATGGCGGTCGATTACTTCGCCCGCATCGGCGGTGTGCTTGCGCTTAAGTTGGGGCTGGTCTTCCTGCTGATCTTCATCCAGACCTACATCACGTTTGGCCTCGCCTTTCGCATCGGGCGCCAGGAAGAAGTGGCCGCACACGGCGACGGCCCGCCCTTTACCGTCGAAAAGATCAACAGCATGCTGACCCGGATCCGCGCGATGACCTGGGTGACGATAATTCTGACTGTGGCGATCGTTTGGGAATCGCTCAAGATGGTGCGGCTTATCGGATGCTGACAGGGTTGCGCGGCCGCTCCTGTATTTTGCGCCATCCTGACCAATGCCGCCACTGCAAGTGTCCAATGGTGGCCCGCCGCCACCCTGTTAAAATATAGTCCACGATGTCGTCGATACGGCATCAGGGACGAATGGACTACTCCCAGCATATTTCCGGCTACCGGCGTCAGGCCACGGGCGCGATGCGCCTGCTGGCCAATCCTCGACTCCTCGCCGCCCGGCTCGCGACCATCGTGCGGGTCGCGGTAGTCAACTTCATCAACAACAATGACCTGCTGTGGGCCTCGGCCTTGACCTACACGATGACGCTGTCGATTGTGCCGATCCTCGCGCTGGCGTTTTCAGTGCTCAAGGGGCTGGGCGGGACCGAGCGGATGCAACCCCTGATCGAGCGCTACCTGGCGTTGGGCAATGCGGAGACCGCCCACGATCTGATGCATCTGGTCGGCAACGTCAACGCGGCCACGCTGGGTTCGGTGGGCGGCGCCGCGCTGCTGCTGACGGTGATCTCCACCCTGGGCACTATCGAGAACGCGTTTAACACTATCTGGCAGGTGCCCACCGGCCGCAACTACTTGCGCAAATTCACCGATTACCTGAGCGTGGTCTTCACCATCCCTATGCTGCTGGTGGCGGCGGCGGCCCTGACCACGTCCTTTTCCAACCGCATCCACCCCTGGCACGCCCTGAGCCTGGCGCTGCCCTCCTTAATCCTGTGGATCGGTTTCTTTTTTCTGTTCATTTTTTTTCCCTACACACGAGTGCGATGGAGGGCGGCGGCGCTGGGGTCGTTTGTCACCGCGGCGCTGTTCCAGTTGGTGCAATGGGCCTACATCAATTTCTGGGTCGGCATGTCCAGCTACAAGGCGATTTACGGCGCGCTGGCGACCATCCCCGTGCTGCTGCTGTGGATTTACCTGGGATGGACCATCGTGCTGTTCGGAGTCGAAATCTGCTTCGCCGAGCAACGTGGCACCACGCGCTACGAAGTCGTGCCCCGTTCCCTGAATTTCACCCGCTACGCGGCCTTGCTTACGTTGCTGCGCCTGGCCGAGCGTTTCAGCAACAGGCGGCAGACCGTCACGCTGGAGACTCTGGCCAGCGAGTTGCGGATGCGGCCGGTGGAACTCATCCCGCTTATTGAGGGGCTCAAACAAATCGGTTTGGTGATCGAATCTTCAGCCGATCACACTGCCCGCGGCGGGCTTTTTTTGAGCCTCGACCCGGCTCAGATCAAACTGGGCGACGCGTTTCGCGGGCTGGAGATGGATACCTGGGGAGATCAGCGGATCGCCGATTTGCTGGGCCAACTGCGCCAAGCTGAGACCCGCCAACTGGAGTCGATTACGCTGCGCGATTTGCAGCAGGGCGGCAACGCATTGCTAAACCGTATCGCGCCGCCCACCGGCGGGAATCCTGGAACCTGAAACGAGGACGACCGGCGGGCAAACCTGTCATGAGAGGGCAAACGCGTCTCCTTTTGCGCAGCAACCAGCCTCTTTTCCAATCATCTTCCGGCGAGGGTGAGAGTGAACTGATCAGGCTGCGGAAGGTTTTTCCGCTGCCTAGGCGGCCAGCAGCAAGGCTGGTTGTGCCGCCGTCCTTAAGGCAGCCCGCGCAGGCAGACGCATGCGCACAACAACACCTCCCTTGGGCGGCTTGGGAGTGACTGGAAGACGCCGCACGCGGGTTGGCTCCCACAGTTTCGGTATGACCCAGCAGTTCACCGCACAAAACCCCGCCAACACCAGACTCATACAAAACAACTCCTTACCTCGCTTGGAATTCCGAGCAGGTGCCAATTAAAACAAGCAATTTTCGATCCAGAGGAAACCCTCGCTGCTGCAAGCAATTCCGGTCACTCCTGTGCACGGCAAATGCAAATGCGAGATGAAGTGCAATAAATTAACGTCAGATTGTTACTGGCATGAAAAGAAAGCGTTAACGACCGATAAGCAGGCAGGAAACGCAACTCCGCTGCTCGCGCACAGCATTGACAGCACGATAAAGCGGCTCGGAAATGTTTGCATGCTCTATGATACTATACCAGCATTCGTGCCGGCAAGTTTCGTCAGCGCGACTCAGCCGCAATCACACGGTCCCACGCGTGGGGCGCTAAAATAGGGTGGTAATACTTGAGACCATTCGAAACCGGCGGCGACGACGCTATTAGGAGAGGGGTTTTGCGATGGGACTACTGGTCAACGGCGTGTGGCACGATCGATGGTACGAGAACGGGCCGACCGGACATTTTGTCCGCGATCAATCGGCCTTCAGGAACTGGGTGACCCCCGACGGCAGCCCCGGACCGAGCGGGACCGGAGGCTTCAACGCCGCCCCCGGACGCTACCATCTCTATGTATCGCTGGCCTATCCCTGGGCGCACCGAACCCTGATCTTTCGCAAGCTCAAAAACTCGAAGGAGCCATCTCTGTTTCGGTTGTCGATCCGTTCATGGGCGAGCACGGATGGGCGTTCGCGGCACCCGATGGTTCGATAACTCCGGGCTCAACGCCGGACGCTGTTAATGGAACGCGCTATCTCTATGAGGTCTACACGGCGGCACGGCCCAGCCACAGCGGACGCGTCACGGTGCCGGTGCTATGGGACAAGCAGACCAGAACAATCGTCAACAACGAGTCCGCGGAAATCATCCGCATGCTGAATAGCGCCTTCGACCAATGGGGCGACGCCGGGGTCGATTTCTATCCGGCCGCGTTGCGCAGTGCGATCGATGCAATCAACCGAGTGGTTTATGACAACGTGAACAACGGTGTCTACAAATGCGGCTTCGCAACCAGCCAAACAGCATACGAGGAGGCGTTTGATGCGCTGTTCAAAACCCTGGATGAGATCGAGTCCCAGCTCGCCGCTCAGCGCTATCTGACCGGTGAGCGTCTGACCGAAGCCGACTGGCGGCTGTTCACCACCATGGTGCGGTTCGACTCGGTGTACAACGGCCATTTCAAGTGCAACCTGCGCCGTATCGTTGATTATCCAAATCTATGGAGCTATACGCGCGAACTTTACCAGGTCGCAGGCGTCAGCGAGACGGTCAATCTGGCCCAAATCAAGCGGCACTATTACATGAGCCATGCCACCATCAATCCGACCAGAATCATCCCCAAGGGACCGGCGATCGATTTCAATACGCCGCACGGCCGCGGTCAGCACCGGCACTAAACATTAATCGCTCCCGTAGCGCCGGCCTCCGTGCCGGTTCTTTTATCCTGGAGGGAGGAATAATTTGGCAGAAAAAGTGGTGTCATTCTGAGCGCAGCGAAGGATGACAGTTTTCTCAGATCGCATTGGGACAATGGTGCGAAGCCTATTTGCTCTGCCTGATTAAGATCCGCCCCTTCCCAACACTTAATTCATGCCAGATGATAGTGCTCTATATAATCAGTGTACTTGCTGCGGATACCTTGTTCGGTCAATCCGAACTGCTCGGGTGTATACTTATGAAATCCCGGTCTGCTCTGCGCGTGCGCGTCGAGCCAGGTCCGCATCTTCCGCTCGACCTCCTCATCCAGCCTCAGACCGAAGCGCCGATAGATACCCCGCACTACTCCAATTGAATCCGCCACGAAGTCGCGGAAGTCCACGTCATGGAAATGGTCGGGGTAGCGCTCGCGCACTTTCATGGCGCGCTTTACTGCGATACTCCACAACTCATTTTCGCGCTGGCCGCAGGCGCGAGGATCCGCCTGGGGTCCGAGTATCGCGCGCTGGCCGCTCATTATCAGGCTGCAAACTGAAGGCACTACGGCGACCGGGTCGCGATGGGTGTGGACAATCCGGGCGTCGGGAAACACTTCGAGCAACGAATCCAGATACAACAGGTGTGAGATGTTCCTCAGCAGCCAGCGCTTGTTGCGCTCATTGAGGCCGATCAGTTTAAGGTTGTCCCGATGGCGGTAGTAATTGGGCGTTTCATCCTGCGCCATCCACCATTCATCGTAGCTTGGCGTCGCCATACTGGCGCCAAAGGTATTATGGACAAATCTTTGAAGCATCATATATAGACACTCGTCCGGCTCGCCCGCCACGACGTCATGAATCAGGCGCGACATGGGATCTTCTCTATCAACCGCCTCAAGCGCGGCAACCATGCTCCGGTAAAGCGGATTGGTCGGCCACTGTTCACGCGGCGGCCGAACCAACGGATTAGGCGCCAGCCAATATTCCAGTCCCTGAAACTGCGGATCCAGCGACATTATCTTTTGCAGGGCGGTGGTCCCGGTGCGGGGCAGACCGACGATGACCAAAGGTTCCCGAATTTCCGTTTCGAGGCATTCAGGATGTTCCGCCCATCCTTTTTGCGAATAGAGCCGGCCGGTCAGCGCGCGCAGCACCGTGCCGAACACCCGTTCACGGGCAGATGCATTCAGCTGGAGGTCGATATCGATCGCCTTGAGCAGAACGCGCAGACCGGTCAGGTAATCTTGCTCGCCGAAGTCGTCAAAACCAACCTGCGCCATCGCCGTCTCGTGCAGCAGGTCTTCCGCATCAACAAATTTTGCCGGTATCGCTCTTGTCTTTGCCATCAACATCCACCTACGGGATTTTGCTCTGAATGCCAGATTCACAACAAAATCGGCCGCTTTGCAAACGACCCGCAGGAGAAAAGAGAAAATAGAAAAGAGAATCGAGAGCAAACAGTCCGAGACTCCGGTTTTCCTCTCATTTCTCTTTTCTCGTTTCTCTTTTCTCCTTTATCCTGTGCCTGTGAGGCGGCGCGACTTCATCATCCTGACAGGACTCGCGATTGCCGCGATCGATGCGCCACTTACGCCGGCTTGGGCAGCGGCGCCGGCATCGCAGTCCTTCGGCGGTCCCACACCCAATGACAAGTTCTACGTCACCTCATACGGCGGCACGCCGGCGGTCGACGTCGGTTCCTGGCGGTTGCGAATCACCGGCCTGGTCAAGCATCCGCTGGTCCTCAGCTACCGCGACATCCGCGCGATGGCGCCGATCAAGGAGACGCTGACCCTGGAATGCATCTCCAACCCGCCCAACGGCGACGCCATCTCCAACGCCAGCTGGACCGGCGTCAGGCTAGCGCCGATCCTGGAGCGCGCGGGGGTTAAAAGCAGCGCCGTGTACGCCGCGATGCGCGCAGCCGACGGCTATTACACCAGCGTCCCGACCGAAGAAATCGTGCGCGGGGAAAATTTTCTGCCTTACCTGATGAACGGCGTTCCCCTACCCCCCGTTCATGGCTTTCCGCTGCGCATCTTCATCCCCGGCAAATACGGGATGAAGCAGCCCAAGTGGCTGACGGAAATTCAGTTCGTGGATCGCCAGTTCATCGGCTATTGGGAAGCGCGGGGATGGAGCAACAGCGCCTGGCGCAAAGTCAACTCCGGCTTCTTCAGTCCCCGTCTGCCGGGATCGTTCTTCGACATCTTCGCGCGCGCCGTGCCGGCCAAAGCCCCGGTCGATATCGTGGGATGGGCCCTGGCCGGACCCAGCGGTATCCGCCGCGTGCAGGTCTCAACCGACGACGGCAAGACCTGGCACGACGCCAGGCTACCCGCCAACAGTTCGCCCTATGTCTGGACCGTATGGAAGTACCGCTTCGCACCCGCCGCGCCCGGCGATTTTTCGGTTCGGGTGCGGGCGACTTCCGGCGACGGCGGGACGCAGCCGGTCCGCGACCCGCAAACCGGCAGCGGGATGGGCGGGCAGCCGTCAATGACATTGCGCGTCACCGCGGTCTGATCGCGGCCAAAAAAAATCGCGGCCGCATGGGGTGCGGCCGCGGCTTTTAACCGATGCTACCCGGGCGTTACCTCATCACGTCCGCCAGCCCGGCGGGCGAAGCGAAGCGCTTCTGGTCGCGATACTGCTCGGGCACCTGGTCGTCGAGCAGGAAGATGTCCTTGGTCATGCCGGTAATGGCCCAACTGAGATGCTCGCCCTGCATGTCGATCATCCAGTTGTTGCCGCGCACGTCCATCAGATAGCCGTCGCTATGGGGCACCCTTTCCGCCGACTCCAGGAAGGCCAGCGACTTCCAGAACTTGGAGCTGGCGTCGTAAAGGTCGCCGTAGAGCAGGTTGTAGTTGGCTTTATCCACGTAATTGCGGCGGATCCCGTAACAATAGCCCGAGGACAACTGGGGCAGGCGTTTGATGTCCACCACATAGGCGTCGCGCACCATCCATTTGCCCAGTGAGGGCTTGGGGAACGGCAGCGGCGGCCAGTAAAAGTTCTTCTTGTCAAACTGGGCCATATTGGCCGGGCCCTGGCGAAACACCAGGATTTTCCGGTCTGGCAACCGGGTCACCGAAAACCATCCGGTCGGGTTGGGGATGCCGTTGAGTATATCGTCGCCGCAGTAATCGCCGCCGGCATAGGGGGCGCAGCGCCCCCCCGAGGACAGCCGCAGCGCGCGCCGCAGCGAGGGCAGAAACACGTATGATTCCGGCATCTTGTTCGGATCGTCGTAAACCAGGTCCAGCGGAGCAGTATATTTACTCTGCTCCGGGGTCACCAGCTCGTCGTAGTACGCATAGAAGTAACCCTTCATTACGTCGGAAAACGCGGGCCAGCCCGGATCGCTGCCATGAGCCAGAAGCGTCCCAACCTGGAAGGAATAGCTGAGGTTCACGTTCAGGTATCGATCCACCTCATCCCCTTCGCTGGCGTAGTAGTTGAGCGCCGGATGGTAGTAGTAATACTCATCGTATAGCAGTTTGTACTGGCCGTCGGGTCCGTCGAATTCGGTGGGCGAAAAGGGGATTCCCGTTACATAACCGCTGACGGTGAACCCTCCGGTGTCCATTTTCACCAGCTTGGTCTGGCCCTTGTATTTCTCGGTCACATCGTACCACCATTTGGGATTGGGATACTCGATGGTCGGCCCCACCTCCATCGCCGCGTCTGCCGGCAGCTTCCACGGATGGGTCCCTTTCCACATCTCGATAATGCCCTGGGGCATATAGCTCTGGTACTTCTGCCAGTTCTGCATGGTGATTCTGGTGCCGACCGGAAGCGGGGGCTGCTGCAACTGCTCGAATGCCAGGACCGGCGTCGCCAGCAGGCACAAAGCGATCGCGGTTGCTGATATCAATGCGCGAATACTCAACTCAATTCTCCTTGTATCGGGCCTCGCGCTGGAGAAGAACTGCGACTGCGGTTCGGCATCCGTATCCGGTCGCAAATCCCTTTTCACGGGCGACGGCAGCTAAATTGTCATGCAACTGGTCAACGTACGGGTTGACGCCAACCCTCCCAACCAGATGACGGCCGAAGTTGGGGCCTTGAGTATGCGCGATCCAAGCGGTAAACGGCGCAAGTGTAAACCCGGCACGCAAGCCCTGGTAACGTCTTGTGCTGCTTTTTTCCCCGATAACCGCAAAAGCGCTCTAACACGCATGGTCCCCGAATTCAGACCTTCATCCGCGCAGCAAAGTATCATTCATATCCGGAAAGTTCAATTTAACCGGCCTGTACGCTGGAACACCGGGCGGTACGAACCGCTCCCTGCGCCATTAGCGGCACCGGTGCGAGCGTTGCGGCCAGCACGATAGAGTGGCGTGGGATCCGGATTTGGACTAATATCTCTATATCTGGAGATAAACTAACGTCGATTATCCACCATGCGCGCAACGCAGCAACCCGCGGCTACCGCCGCCCAAGCAGTGGGCCCCGACCGCCGTCAGCATCCCGAAGTGCGCCGGCGGCTTTCGGGAGCTGGCCTGCGAACCTTTTTCAATATCGCCGCCGCCTGGACATTGAACGTCAGCGACCAGCGCGGGTTGCTCGGATGGCCGGCCCCGTCCACTTACCACAAATACAAGAGCGGTCGCGTCGGCATTCTGCCCTACGACATGCTGGTGCGAATCTCGCTGGTGGTGGGAATTTACAAGGCGCTGCACATCCTCTATCCGGAGCCGGAACTCGCCGATCAATGGGTCAAGCTGCGCAATACCAATGCGCTGTTCGGCGGCGACCCGCCGCTTAAGATTATGATCGACGGCGGTATCGACGGCCTGCACCGAGTTCGCCGCCTGCTCGACGCCCGGCGCGGCGGATGGAACTGATCCCGCCCACCGTCCGCATCCTCCGCCGCGGCGCCCATCGCCTGATTCCCACCCGCTATCCGTCGGTTGGTGTCTTCGACACCGTCGCCGCACCCGCGGACCTTGAAGCGGTGTTCGAGCTGGAAGGATGGACCAACGATCGCATCAGCGCCGAATTGGGACTGCTGCACGACATCCCTAAAGAGGAATGGGTCGTGGGGCGCCCGATGGCGAGCGTGGTGATGGCCTCGTTTTGCCATCCGCGGCCGCAGGGCGGGCGCTTTAACGATGGCCGGCGCGGCGCCTGGTACGCGGCCTTCGCGCTGCGAACTGCGTATGCCGAGTCGATTTTCCATCGTACGGCGGAGTTGGAGGAGATCGGCGGATGGTTCGACACCTTCGTGCAGATGGCCGATTACCTGGCGGACTTCGCCGCCGCCTTTCATGATTTAAGAAACGCCCGTTTTGCCCGCTACCTGGTCCCTGACAGCTACGATCGCTCGCAGCGGTTGGGCCGCGAACTGCTGGAGCGCGGCGCCAACGGCATCGTCTATCCGAGCGTCAGAGATCGCACCGGAACGTGTATCGCGTGCATGCGGCCGCGGCTGGTCGGCAACGTGCGGACGGGCGGATTTTACGAATATCGATGGTCGGGCAGGCGCGAGCCCTCGATCAGGCGCTTGAGTGGATAACTAAGCGGGCTGACTGACGGCGGCAAATGCAGGCGGCGCCTCGGAGATCGCCCACAGGGCGAGAAACGGAGTGACCATTGCGCCCTCAATCGCGGCGAAACTGGCCTTGAAATAGACGAAGTGCCAGGGCGTCAACTCGCCGACACCCAAAGCGCCGAACACCAGCAAGGTCAGCGGGGTCAGCGCCAGCAGGCAGACCAGCCCGATCAACAGCGCACGCCAGCCCATGTTGCGCGGAATCCATCTCCAAGCCGCTTCAACTGCCGCAGGCAATTGGCCCGAGCGCACCCGCCCACGCGCAAGCGGGGTGACGATCAGGCAGGTGATCGCCGGGAGCAGGAAACTGGTGGCGATAGTATCGCCAGCGATACTGCTTTGCCCCCACAGCGGCACTCGGGCCGAGTTGCGAAACAGCAGCCAGGCGATGACTCCGTTGATCAGAAAATTTACCACCAACGGGCCCACACCGTTGTCCAGCAGCAGAAAGCGTCGTTGGGCCGGGCTCAAAGAGTCCAATGTACCGATGGACATCAGCTATCTCCCCATATTTTGGTTGTGACCGGTGCGACACCGTTGCATTCGCCCCGCAGCCGGTCTCATCCGATAGCGCCAAAGTTGCCTGAGTCTTTCTTGGCGCTGTCCCCAATCCTGTTTTTTGCACCTTCGTAACAGGAAATTCAAGGCCAGGGCCCGACGCGATCGCGCGTACACTGAATGGTACGACAGGTGTACGAAGGAGCGTACTTCGTTTGACATAACGGTACGGGTTGGCTAAAGGAGTACGAAATCCAAGAAGGACCCAAGGCCGAATGCCGGAATTCGACACTATTATCCGAGGCGGAACGATCATTGACGGCACCCGCATGCCGCGCTTTGCAGCCGACATCGGGATCAAGGACGGCCGCATTGCCCGCATCGGCCAACTCAAGGAGCACGACGCCCGCAAGATAATCGATGCCGCCGGTTTGTTGGTGGTGCCGGGCTATATCGACTTGCACACCCATTACGACGCCCCACTGTTCTGGGACCCTTATTGCTCCATCTCCAGTTGGCATGGAGTGACGTCGGTGGTAATCGGCAACTGCGGCTTCGGCTTTGCCCCCTGCCATCCCGCCGACCGCGACCGTTCGATGCTGACCATGACCCGCAACGAAGCCATCCCCTACGCCTGTATGAAGGCCGGTATGCCCTGGGACTGGGAGACCTTCCCTCAATTTCTCGACAGCGTCGAGCGCCGGCCCAGGGGCGTCAACCTGCTGCCCTACGTACCGCTGTCGCCGCTCATTACCTATGTGATGGGTCTGGAGGCGGCCAAGACGCGCAGGCCCACCGAGGCCGAGACCAATGAGATGTGCCGCACCCTGGACGAGGCGATGGATGCTGGCGGATGCGGGTGGTCGGCGCAGCGGCTGCATCCCAGCGGCGGCAATTGCGTGCAGCGCGACTTCGACGGCACGCCGATGGTAACCGACCTGATGCACAACGAAACCGCCGTCGCGCTGGCGCGGGTTCTGCGCCGTCGCAACCAGGGGTTCATTCAGACGGTGCTTTCAACCGCCGACCCGATGGCCGACATGCGCCATCTGGAGGAGCTGGCTGAGGTCAGTGGCCGCCCGCTGATTTACAATGCGCTGCGCTCCACGGACAGCCGGCCCGAAGGGCATCGCTACATCATAAAATGGCTGGACAATTGCCATACGCGCGGCTTGCGCATCTATCCCCAGGCGATCACCACCGACGCGGGCCTGACCTTCGACCTCTCGGAGGACCTCAACATCTTCGACGATTCCGAGCCCTGGTGTGAAGCGATGCTGGGCAACGTCGAGGACAAGCTGCACAAGCTGGGCGACCTTGGGCGCCGTGCGGCCTTGCGCGACAACGTGCCGCACGCAGCAACCGATTTCTGGGACATCATCATCAGCGAGGTCAAAAAACCCGAGCACAAGAACCTGGAAGGCCTGACGCTGGCCGCGGCGGCCACCAAGCTGGGCAAGCATTACATCGACGCGATGCTCGACTTGGCGGTCTCCGAGCGGCTGCGCACCGAGTTTTTCGCCCGCGCCCACAATACGCGGCTCGACCTGCAAATCGAAGTCGCCACCTATGCTTACGCGATCCCCGGCCTTTCCGATGGCGGCGCGCACACCAAGTACCTGACCGGCGGCATCTATCCCAGCGAGTACATCATCAAGTACGTGCGCGAGAACAACGCGATGAGCCTGGAGGACGCGCACTGGAAGCTGAGCGCGCTGCCCGCCTACTGTGCGGGCTTTGCCGATCGCGGCATGCTGCGCGAGGGTTATGCCGCCGACATCGTGATCTACGACTACAACGGTCTGAAGATCATGCCCCAGGAAATCGCCCATGACATGCCGGCCGGGGAATGGCGCCGCGTGCAGCGGGCCGAGGGCTATCGGTACATCCTGGTAAACGGCGAGGTCGAGTTCGTCGATGGCAAACCCACCGGGGCGCTGGCCGGGAACCTGCTGCGCCACGGCGTTGCCGCCCAAACGCGTCAGGTCGCATAGCGACGCATAGAGAGGGCGCTATGAAGATCAATCCCCGCAACACCTGGCGGCTGGTGCAGGAGCGCCTGGCCGGCGAAACCGATCCACGCCTTCGCGGCAATTTGCAGACCGTGCTTGCCCACAGGAAGGCGGAGGCGGCGATGGACCTGGACGCTGTGATGGCCACAGTCGCCGAGGACGCCCACTATCATGCCTACGGCTCCAGCGGTCCGCGGATGAATCCCAAGGGCAAGGCGGTTATCCGGCAATTTTATGTCGACTTCGCGGCGTCGGGCGCCTACCGCCTTGAACTCGACGTCGATCGGCTGCTGGTCGATGCGAACGGCGTGCTCACCGAAGGCGTCATGCGCATGGCCTATCCGGGCAAGACCCTGATTGCGATGGGCCATGCGGTCGACGATCCCGACGCGTTCTACATGTATGAAGCGCGGATGGCGATCGTTTGGCCGATGGACAAAGACGGCCTGGTGCTGGGCGAGGACAGTTACGTCAGTGGCGACGGCTTTGCGGCAATCGCGCAGCGCAAGCTTGCGCCAGAGGATATCGGCAGCGCCCAAGCCGCCTGAACAGTAGGGCGAGCCACCGTGCCCACCATCGATTCACGGGCGCTGCGCCCGCGGATGGAGTTTGTACATTTGCGTGGACGAAGATACACATGTGGCTTCGATAGAGGATGAAAGAGGCATTGACGCTGCATATGACCTCTCCCTCACCCTCTCTTAAGATAAGGAGAGGGGACAGAATGTTAAGCGCCGACTTCGAGCGAAAGATGTGGGCGCATAGTGATAAGCAGTTGCACAGGCGATGCGCGGAACCTCTCCCCGGCGCTCTCCTGACTGAAGCGACAATAATTTTGGGCTCTCACGCTTGGCGGCTGCTCTTAACCCCCTCGCCCGCTTAGTTGCGGGAGAGGGCAAGCGGCGCGGCTGTTGCGGTTTTTTTCGCAACAGCCGTGACGCGCGGGTGAGGGTGCAGGTAGCGGTCGCAATCCGTGACTGCTATGCGTTTCTGCTAATTTGTACTGATTTTTGTTTTCGCTTTTAGGGCAGTTAAGCCAACGGCATGTTGCCCTCGCGCAAGTGCTTCTCGGGTCTATTGGAACACTACCGGAACGCAACCAGATTGACTGGACGTTGGCGGCTCTGGCCGCTTTCCTGATCCTTGCCGGGACCGGAGACCTCGGGCCGCAGCAGGCCGTGCAGGTAAAATTTGTGCAACTCCGTGAAAGCCTGCGAGAGGTTAAGTCCGCTGTGCGCCAGAAAGCTCGGCTGCACAATCCTGGCCGCGCCGCGAATCAAAACCTCGGCGGTCAGCCGCGAATGAACTGCTTGAAAAACGCCTTCCTGGGCGCCGGCTGAAATGATGCCGGCGATCAAGGTCGCCATCAAGTCCTCATGCTCCCGGCGGCGCCGCTGACCGCGCGGGAACTCGTTGAGGTCTTCGGCAAAGCGGACGCTGACCTTGCTCACCGCATGCCTGATCGCGTCCAGGCATCCCGTCAGCGCCGCCACCCGGTCGGGCGCCTCGGCTGCGGCCTGTTGCGCCTGGGTGCGGATTCCGGACAGGAACCGCTCCAGAATCACCTCGAACAATTCGTCGCGGCTTTGCGCCAGCGTGTAGAGGGTCTGCTTGGAGCAATGCAGCCGATGAGCCAGTTCCTCGGTGTGGATGTGCAGGAACCCCTCCTTGAAGAACAGGTCCTCCAACTCCTCGACGATGCGCTGAAGCCGCGGCGACTTGGCCAACAGCTCCGCCCGATCCTTTCGACTCCGCCTGACAGCAGCCCTCGTACCCATATCCGATTAAATTACACCCAACCACCACAAGCTTGAAAGCGGCGCGCGGGCGGTTGATGGGTCACGACCGGCTCATCGCCTGGGGGTCGTCCCCAAGGCCGACGCAACTTCCGGGGGAAGGTCGGTGCCGCTTAACGATGGGGTCCGGTGTTTGGCAGTACGCAGCGACAACCTCTGCTCGTTAGTACGTAGCGTGCCAATCGTACCAGAACCAATGAAGAGGTTGGCCCGTAGCAACAAATGCTTGCCTCTCTTGCAAATAAACGGACATTGCTGTCTCGAACGGCATCCAGTCACCGGGAACCTCATCGCCCCACGGTCCAGTGGAACCCAGTGGAAAATCGAATCCCAAGCTCGCGATTCGTGCGGAATCCGTGAATCTTCTTGCGATTGCGCATAGGCCTCTAACCCGCAGCCGGCCATAAGCAGCGCTGTTCACAAGGCGCATACAGAAACGTGCGGCAGCGTTGGATCGCACCGAAAGCCACCCCTTATCCTGGTCCACCAATTTGAATCTCCGATAGCCGACGTCCCGAAGTGATCTCAGCATCGCCGCGGCCGCCTCATCAGAGAGCGCCACAGAGTCGCCGACACATTCTGATTCAACAGAGATATACTTGGGGAGTGTGCTCCCTTTAAGGGCTTCCACGCAAAGCCTGTCGTTTCCCTCAATATCGATTTTCAGATAATGGGGCACACCGTACTCTGCAACGAGCTGCGCAAACGGGACGACAGACACGGGGATGGACCGATGACCACTGCCGTCTCGCGATGCGATGGTCCGGTCAAAGGAACTCCAGTCGGAGTGATCGGAAACCCAGAATGTTGCTGTGCCTGGAGCATTGGATATGCCGACATTCAACAGGGTCAGCCTTCGATCCTGGATCTCTCTGGCGAACCGTAATCGCGCCTTTTCAACCATCACTGGATTGGCGTCAACCGCAACCACCCTGGATGGTGTCTGTCAATTGGTAGAAAAGCATTTAGCATCAGGACACGGCGCTGAGCGGTTATAGTGTTAGTTCCCTACGCGGCCTGTGCCCGCGAGTTGCTATTATCGATATCGCGCCAGCCGACCAGGCGGCGCAGGGT
>DASZGF010000018.1:0-65644 GCA_035939115.1 Binataceae bacterium (SeqCode) | reverse complement strand
CACCCTGCGCCGCCTGGTCGGCTGGCGCGATATCGATAATAGCAACTCGCGGGCACAGGCCGCGTAGGGAACTAACACTATAACCGCTCAGCGCCGTGTCCTGATGCTAAATGCTTTTCTACCAATTGACAGACACCATCTTGTTTGAACTGCTGGCCTTCATCACCATCTACCACATGGTACGGGTGGACTATTAATGGAGACGGGCCCGCTGATACCGGTATTTTGGTTCTTTGTGCTCAGCTTTGCGGCATGCGCGACGCTCTACCTTGCGGTAGACCGCGGCGGTCGTCCGGTTCAGCGGCGCCTGCGGGAAGTGGCGACGAAATTTCGGCTTAGCGAAGGGCGCTACGACGAGGAGAACGTCGTAGACCGTGGCTTGGCAGACTCTGTGCTGCAATGGGCCCAACGCCGGATGCCCGCGCCCAACTTAGAGAAGCCTGCGGTTGCCAAGCTTGTCAGTTTGATTCAGTACGCCGGGTTCTACAATCCCGCAGCGCCCACAATCTTTCAGATCATTCGCCTGGCGACCGTGGGCGGCGCTTTGCTCGGCTACGTTACCGCGGCGGTCGTTGGAAGTTCCCCCCTGATCTTCATTGCGGCGGGGGCAGCTGTGGGTTATCTGGCTCCGCTCTACTCTGTCCGGGCATTAGCGAAGTCCCGTCAACGCAAAATCAGGCGCGAGATTGTCGACGTTATCGACTTGTTGGTGGTGTGCGTTGAGTGTGGGCTCGGGCTGCTGGCTTCAATCCGTATCGTGGGGCGGGAGTGTGAGCGCCAGGGACGCATAATGGGCGCCCAACTGGGTACGTTGTCCGCCGAACTTGCCGCTGGCGCCTCGCTCGGAGAGGGCTTGCGCGCGATAGCGCAGCGGACCGGGGTGGATGAGATCAAACCTTTTCGGCCATCCTGATTCAGAGCGAAAAACTCGGCACTGAAATGGCACAGGCGTTGCGCGCCACCGCCGACCAACTACGCGTCAAACGCAGCCTGCGGGCTGAGGAAATGGCGCAGAAGCTACCTATTAAAATGGTGTTTCCGCTGATTTTCTTTCTGCTGCCAGCAATGATGATGATCCTGATCGGACCCGAAATGATCGAGATTTTTCGTTCCTTCAACTTTCGCTAACAATGCCTGATCAAGCCGGCAAAAGGACAGGCCATTTTATGAAGAAATTAATCCCATCGCATCCCAGATCATTGCGTCAGTGGGGCCAAAGCCTGGCGTTGATGGTGATTGCCTGCCGGCTTTTATCGCCTTCATGGGCCTGGCAACGGATATCGGAAATCTCTACTACAATTCTTACAAACTCCAGACCGCCGACGACGCGTCGGTACTCGCCGGCGCCAATTGTCTTCCCAGCGGAAGTTGCGGTGGTACCTGCGGAACTGGTTCCACTGGTCGCTGTACTCCAAGCGACACAGCTAAATACTACGCTACTGCGCTCAATGGTGTAGCGACCGGCGAAATTACGGGGACAACGAACCCGACCCCCTCCACGCTCCAGATGACCATGAGCCGGAATGTCCCGTATTACTTCGCCAGATTTGTGGGAGTGACTCAGGGAACCGTGAATGTTTCCGCCGAGGCTCAAGCAGGCCCGTTGGGCACTGCCTATGATGTGTTTCCAGTTGGGATACAGTATTGTGGTACCCCGACATCAAGCTCCTGCTTTACGCAATATCAGACTTATAACTTAAGCAGTGGAGGTGTGGCACCTGGCAATTGGGGGCCCATCAGCACTGCTGCTGCCAGCCAAGTTTCGTCATGCCCCTCGAATCCGGCAGGATGTCTTCCGGTAGACACGGGCTGTTCCAGGATCAAGGACGTTGCTTACAACCTCGCTGCTACGAGTGCGCAAGCTCGTATCAACGCTGCTTTAAGTAATCCGACTTATTCCGGGGATACTCCAAGCTCGTATGTGGCGGGCGACCCGCGTGTGGTGACGGTTCCATTGGTTAATTGGAATTCTCCTAATATCCATGGTACGTCCGGTGAGCTGAATGTGTACGGTTTTGCGGAGTTTTTTCTTAGCGGTGTCGTTAAAGGGTCAGGATGCAGCGGTGGAGATCCGATTATCAGCGGGCAATTCATCAATGCAGTAGCGAACGGTACCAATTACCACCGGAGGCACCGCTGACCTGGGGGCGACCGCTGTCAAGCTGATTGAATAACGGGCGCATGGGCTGGCCGAGCCGAGGAAGCAGCTTAGAATTTCAGGGTGAGATTGGGTGACTGACCTGAAGCGAAGGTAGTAAAATAGTGGATACTCCAAGGGGGGCTATGGGAGAATCCAGCCGGCAACGCGTACGTCGTGGCCGTGCCCAGGTACTCGCCATCCTGGTAATCGCCTTGCCAGTGATAATTGGGACCATGGGGCTGGCTGCGGACGTTGGTAATTACTTCTTCAACTATGTGAGGCTGCAGACCGCCGCCGACGCTTCGGTGCTGTCAGGCGCGAAGTATCTTCCCGATCAGCCCTGCACCGCCATATCCTCTGCCAATATGTATGCTTCGTGCTTAAACGGCGTCGCCGCCGCGGAAGTGGTCTCAACTACGACATCGTATGGAACCAAGTGCCCGGCGCCGGTCTCGACCCCGGTGCCGGTGACGTGCGCTATCCCAACTCCGCCAGTGGGATGCACAATGCCAGCTCCACCACCATCCGCGGAGCCGGGCTGCAATCTTACCATGCGGGCCCAACGAACGGTCCCATTTTACTTTGGACGCCTGGTCGGAGTGACCCACGGAATATTGAACGTCTCCGCCACCGCGACCGTAGAAGGTGCGCGCTCGATCAACGGGATCGTACCCATTGGGCTGCAATACACCACGGTGTACTCGCATGGCGCCAGAACCGTGTTGTCTTTCCAGCCAAGTCCGACCGGCACCATCCCTGCCAACAACTGGAGCGCGCTGTATTTGGGTGGCAAATCGTTCACCACGGTTTTTCCGGTCGGTTATAATGGCAGCGTGTCGCTTTATGATGCGATAGGGCCTGACCGCGGCGCGATCACTGGTCCGGTCAGCACAGCCATTCAAAGCCGCATCAATCTCGGCGATAGTGTGGATCCCTCCGGGTCCCCGACTCCACCATCGAATTACACCGCCAACGACGCGCGAGTCGTCACCATTCCCCTGGTCGACTGGGGCGCCGTGGGCGGCTGCTGCAAAGTCCAGGGCTTTGCCGAGTTTTGGGTGGAATCAGTCTACAATGGGAACATCACTGGTTATTGGATTGCCGATGGCGTCAACGGCTCGCCCGACCCATCCGGAACGGCGCCCCTAGACGGTGCATTCGCGATAACCTTGAGCCAATAACGGGCCGCAAGCGGCCGCATGGTCGCGCGCATTCTTCTAATTGAATTCGCCGCGCCTCGGCTTTGGCCGATATTGGTCGGGGAGAGGTTTGCGCCGCGCGCCTAACGAAAACGCCAACCTGACCATCACCATCAGTTTCCTGCTTGGCTGGCCGGGCGGAGACCCACGATTTCGTTCTGTACTTCGGCTGGGGCGCCGACGCGCGCTGGAACGTGATCTATCAAGGCGCAGTCGCAGCATTGTTTGCCAAGGACGGGCCACTTAAAGACCAGGCGGGCAAATCCTCGGAAGGCCGGGCCCCAGCTTCGCAATTTCCCTAACACAACTGTTTTTTCCGCACCTTGGTAGGAAATCGGCCGAAGGCCGGCAGAGCACCACGGTATCGACTGATCTATTCCAATAATGGTCGTAGTCTTGCACTTTCTATCTTCACTGTGTTTCCAATTGCAGTCGTAGCTTATTGCTATGGTTTTGGTTTAATGCTAAAAAATCTGGCAGCCTCGTGCCTGAATTGTGAGTTTAACGTTCGTAAACCTTAACGTTCGCGATTTTGCCGGTGGGCAAGTGGAGCGGTCTGTGCTCAATCGCAGATCGGGGAATCTTTTTATGCACGCGTGGAAAGACCGAGTCACTCGGATAATTACTCTTATATTAATGTTCGTGGTTGGGATGGTCCTAGTAGGGGTGAACCAGGTCGCATGGGCTGCTGCTGGCGATCCGGTAGCAGACAGAATACTCGGACAACCTAACTGCGCTGGCAGCGCCCCCAATACGGTCGATCCGGAGGCGATGAACCAGCCCAACGCAGTGGCGATCGACAAGAGCGTTACGCCCAACCGCGTGTACGTTGCCGACACCTCGAACAACCGGGTGCTCGGCTACAGCAGTATAACAGCGTTGGTCAATGGCGGCCCGGCCGTCATGGTGATCGGTCAAACTGATTTATTTTCGAGCGGCGGCGGCTTCCAAGCCAGCGCAACTAATTTGAATGGTCCCAAAGCGGTGGCGGTGGATAAGCTGGGCAACGTGTACGTGGCCGATACCGGGAACAACCGGGTGCTGGAATACAACACCCCGTTTGCCAGCGGAAAGACTGCCGGACTTGCCGCCAACATGGTGTTCGGACAGGGGCTCAATTTTACTTCCAACCAATGCAATTTCAGCTTCAGCGCGCCGGGGCCGAACCAGGAAAGCATGTGCGCTCCGTCGGGCGTCGCCATCGATAGCAATGGCAACCTCTTCGTTGGCGATACCAACAATAATCGGGTGCTAGCCTTCAAGGCCCCGTTTAACGCGGCCACCGATGCAAACGTGGTCTTTGGCCAGATAGGCAGCTTCAACACTGCCTGAACAATCTGGGGAACGGCACAGCTGGCCCGCCCACCGCCGCGAGTCTGTCTGGTCCCTCCGGCTTGGCCGTGGACGCGTCGAACGCGCTCTACGTGGCGGACACCGGCAACAATCGTGTGCTGAAGTTCAACACTCCGCTCACCAGCATCATCCCCAGCGCCAACCTGGTGTTCGGACAGGGCGGTGCCTTTAACGTCAACGGCTGCAACCAGAACAGCTCGCCCAGCAACGGAACGCTGTGCGGTCCGGTAGGAGCGGCGGTCAACGGGCTGGGCGACGTGTTTATTGCCGACACCGGCAACAACCGGGTTTTGATGTTCAAACCGCCGATCGCGTCGATCCCGCTCGCCAACTTTGTAATGGGACAAACCAGTTTCAGCAGCACCCAGTGCAACGGCGGGTTTGGCATACCGCCTTCCAACGCGACGCTTTGTGGCCCCAGGGGGGTCGCGACGGACAGTGGCAATACAAATCTGCTAATAGCCGATACCGGTAACAACCGGGTCCTCCGCTGGCCTTACAGCGCCACCACAGGTCCTGCGGCCACCGCCAATCTCGTCCTCGGGCAGCCCGATTTTGCCCACACCTCAGCCAACACGGTCGACGCAAACGCACTCTCGGGCCCGACCGCGGTTGCGATTGATAGGAGCGTCACGCCCAACCATCTGTGGGTGGTGGACACCAATAATAACCGCGTGCTGGGCTACACCTCCGCGGCGACTTTCACCACCTACTCGGCAGCCAATATCGTCATCGGCCAGCCTGACTTCTTTTCCGGGAGTAGCAACCAGGGTTCGTTCAGCGGGCCCACTGCCAAGACCCTGAGCGCTCCAAATGCGGCCGCCGTTGACGCGGTGGGCAACTTGTTCGTGGCTGATGGGGGTAACAACCGCGTCCTGATGTATCCCAAGCCGTTTCTGAGCGGGATCAAGGCCAATCAGGCGGCTACTGTGGTGTTCGGCCAGGCTGGCCTTTTTACCACCAATACCGGCGTCTGCCCTCCCAACAATGCTTGCCCCACTCTTCCTCCCCCTGGCGGCACTGCCACCCAGGGCGGCATGTGCTTGCCCTCGGGAGTCGCGCTTGGCCCGGGAGCCAGCGGCCCGCTCTACGTCTCCGACGAGAACAACAACCGAGTGCTGGTATTCAAGCCGCCTTTCAGCGCTAATCCTCTTCCCACCTTGGTAGTGGGCCAGGCCAACTTCACAGCCAACTACTCCAATCGCGACAACACGTGCGGTTTCATCTTCCCCGCCGCCAATTCGCTAGCCGGACCAGATCAGATCGCTACCGATGCGGTCGGCAACCTTTACGTTGGTGATACCGACAACAGCCGTACATTGGAATTCGCCGCGCCGTCGGCCAGTGGCGCCTCTGCCAGCCATGTGTTCGGTCAACTCGGCAATTTCACCGGCTCGGACTGCAACCTGGACTCTGAGGAACGTACGATTGGTGCGGCCACTCTATGTAACGCCGAAGGTATGGCGGCTGACCCCAGCAAGGCCCCGAACAACCTCTATATCGCCGATACCGGCAACAACCGGATTCTCTGGTACAGCAATCCGCTGGTCACTGGTACTACTACGGCCGAGCTGGTGATCGGGCAACCGAGCTTCTTTACCAATTCGTGTAATTTCGGCGGCTGGGCGCCGAGCTGCAAGAGCCTGTGCGGACCGCTGACGCCGGCGGTCGACAGTGTCGGTAACCTCTACGTACCGGATTTCGGCAACAACCGCGTGCTCGAGTACGACAAGCCCGATCCGCCGGTTGCTACGCCGAAGCCGACACCCAAGCCGACGCCGAGGCCGACCCCTACCCCGAAGCCGACAGTCCCGGCGCCGAAGGCGACGTCAAACACCATCCTTCGCTGACGACACCGGCAAGGAAGCCGACTGCTTGAAGCGGGCGAGTTGCACCAGCAACTCGCCCGCCGACCTTTCGACGAGACAGGGCACTTAAACTAATCGCTCATCCGGCGTTGGTGGTGTTGGGGAGGCTTGCCAGCGGCAGTTGATCGACGACGAGCGCGGGCAGGTAGAACGCCTCGGGCTGGCCCCAGACGAAGGAGGGTAGGGGGCGATTACCGACTGCCGCAGGCGCGCCGAAGACATCATCTATGTGTGCGTTGATCCGCAGACAGTTGGGGGCGATCGGCGCGGCAATCCTGCCATCTTCTATCAGATACGAATCGCCGCTGACGGTGCAGGTAAAATCACCCGCGCGCTGACCGTTAATCGGATAGGTGTACCATACCCTGCCGACGTAGATTCCGTTGCGCACCGCCTTTATCAGCTCGGCCTGGCTGACGCCGTCTATGGTCTTCATTAACACATTGCTCGCCGCGGCATGCGGAGCGGAATCGAAACGGCGGCCGCCGTGTTCGCTTACCCGATAGCCGTTGTTGGCAGCGAAGACGGGCCGCGGCGGCGCGGATTCTCCCAGCTTCTGTGCGAGCGCATGGTCCGCCGCCAACCGGTGGCTGTCGTAAAAATTGGAGAGCAGCCCCGCCAGCCGGCCGTCGCGGATCAGCATCGTGCGGATGGCGGGCAGACCCTCGCAGGTGATTCGCCGCTGCATCGCGCCGCGGCTTAATGCCGGGTCATCGATCAGGCTGATGCGCGGGTCCATCACCTGGCTGCCGAAGCGGCCATGATAAGCGGAGTCGGAGCGATAGAAGGCGCCGGACGTAAGCGACGGAATCACCATGTAGCTGAGAATCTCGGCCAGCGGCTGCGGGCCGAGCAGCACCCGATACTTCTCCGACGGCGGACAGACGGGCTCGTTTGTATCCAGCGCTCTTCTGACTGCGTCTTTGCCCAATGTGGCTTGGGCCCGCTGCAACTCCGCGCTCGATCGCCCCATGGCGCTGGCGGTTGCCTTGGCCTGGAGCGCCTCGATGATGGTGGTGATGGAGGCGGTGAAATAGGCGTCCTGATCGGCGCGAATCCCGGCCATCGCGGAGCCGGTTAGCGCGATGCGCTCGCGGGTAAGGGTGAAATCGCCGCCGATGATCAAACCGGGGTTGCTCAATTGGGGCGGCACGCGCCGCGCGAACTCGCGCATCGCGCCCTCCAGCGTTTCCCACGCGGCGCGGGAAATAACCAGGTGGGAAGCGCCCAGCAGATGGTCTGTGCCGGCGCCCCTAGGCTTTTGTGCTTTGGAAGGAGCCGGCAGTCCCGGGAAGTTTGGGTCGACGATCATTGCGTTCATCGCCTGAGCAAGCGCGCGTCTGACGCCGTCCATGCTCAGATCGCCAGCCACAAACGCTGACCCGGCTTCGTGCGGATTGCGCCGGGTGACGATGCGCAGGGCGAACCCGTCCGCGGCCAGAGATTTGACTTCTTCCACTCCGCGACAGGCAATCTCACCGGTAAAGTTAAGCCGCGCGACGATCTGTTCGCCGCTGGAGCAGTAGACCTCGAACGCGGCCAGATCGCGATTGCCCTGCAGCAGCGAGGACGCATCGGCCACGAAACGCCTGATTTCGGCTGCGCTCAGCATCGGCGTCTCATTCTCCGGCCAACCATGCGCGCGAGCGCAGGGTAGGTCCGCCGTTGGACATCCGCTTGACCTGCATCGGCTGTCCCTTGCCGCAGTTGGGAATCGCGATCAGGCGCAGGTCGTTCCCAACGCCGTCAACGTGCATGAAGAAATGCTTGGAGCCGCCCATCATGCTGCCGGCGCGATAGAGTTGGCCCAACTGGCCGTGATCGATTTCATAAATACGGCGGGCCGAGATGCGGAAGCTCTCGCGCGATTCCGCGATTGACGGGATGCGGTTGCCGCATACGTAGTAGCCGTGTTCGACTTCGCCGATAATTTTTTCCGGCGGCGAATCCCCGGGCATGAAAAAGGTGTTCGACATCCGAATCAGCGGCGCATACTGGACCTCGCTCGCCCGCGCCGACCCGTTGGGCTCCACGCCCAGCAGCGCCGCCGTCGCCCGCGAGTTGAGAAAGCCGCTGAACTCACCGCGGTCGATATGCATGACGCGCCGCCCCGGCGTCCCCTCGTGGTCGTAATCGTAATGTCCATAGGCGCGCAGCGCGGGATCGGAGCAGGCCGAGAGCAGCGGTGAGCCAATCCTGCGGCCGATCTCGTTGTCGCTGAGCGAGCGCAGCAACCAGCTGCGCCCGGCGTAACCGGCTTCCATCTTGAGCGCGCGATCGGCCTCGCTCGGATGGCCGACGATTTCGTGCGCCATCAGCGCGTTGAAATGCGGGTCGGTAACCACCACGACCTCGCCGTCGGGCGCCTTGAGCGGCGGCGCGGCGGCTACCGTCCGCGCCTCGCGCCCCAGCTCGAGGGCAAAACTCATCAGGTCGGGATTGGACGCCGGATGTTCCGGCCATCCTTCGGCCAGGCATTCAAGGCCGCGCTGCTGGCCAATGGTGTCGGAGCATTCCTGATAGCCGCTGCCGCTCTGCGCGACCACGTAACAATCGCCCTGGCTGACGGCGAATCCCTGGAAAATCAGCGCTCCGTCGCTCGAAATGAAAAGCTCGTGGCGCAGTTCTGTAAACGCGGAGACGGCGTTGAACACCATCTCATGGCCAAGCTGCGCCAGCGCGCGGGAGGCTTCGACGGTCAACGCGGCGACCTCGGCGTTGGTGACCTGTCGCGGGTCGCGCGCGTAGCACGCGGCGATGTCCGCTTGCGACGCCGGCCGCGAAATCCACGCTCCCGCCGCGGTGCCCGAGCCATATTGGCGCAGCATCCCGTCGTTGCGCTTGGCGTTCAGGCGCGCCCGCTCGTGGGCCGCCTTGAACCCGGTCCGGATTGCCTGGATCAGTTGGACCGGCTTCAAAGCCGCGTGGCCGATCTCGATTCCGCTATAGCCGTAGCCTTTGGCCGCTGCGTGTCCTCCGACTTCAACGCTCAGCCCCAGGGCCGCGCTCTCGTGCTCCGAACTGCGCCGCGGCGATCCGTTTTCCGCGCTCGCCCCGCGCCGGAACACGACTTCGAATCGCAAGGCTGCATCCAGTGTTTCGCGGCTGCTTTTGGCGAGACGGGCAACCTCGGCCGGGCCGCTGCGCTTTAGAAAACCAACCGCTTCGAACAAGTCCTTCATCGTTATCCGAAAAAGCCATGCCGAATCAGAAACGCTTCGGTTGTGCGGATGCATTCCTGCGGCCGCTCGATCTGGAGAAAATGACTGGTGTCTGGGATTGCCTCGTACTCGATGGGCACCTCGGTTGCCATCGCGCGTCCAATCAGCGCCGGCGGCCCGGCATCTTCGGCGTCGGGATCGGCGCAAATCAGCTCGACCGGCACCGGCAGGTTCGCCATTCGCGGCCAGATCGTGGGATCCGCGGTGGCCTCGAACACCCGCGCTTCGAGTTCGCGCGGACAGGCCAGCACCCACGTGCCCGAGGCTTCATCGCGGCGCAGCGTCGCCAGCGCCATCAGGCCGTAGGCCTCAGGCACCCAGCGCCGAAAGGCCGGCACGGATGCGAGTTGCCGCGCGAATTCATCGGGACTGTCGTAGCTCTGCCTGCGCCGTCGGGCGCGCGCGGCGAGGTCTCCTTTGGCGGCCAGATTGAGGGTGCGCAGCGGGTGGCCGTCGCGGGCGTACAGCGGCGGGTCGAACAGGGCCAGCAGGTCCCAGCGCCGTCCGTATTCGAGTGTATGTAGAATCGAACCAATAGCGGACATCGAGTGGAAGACGCCCGCCGTCGGTTTGAGGCCGAAGCTATGGTTGATTGCCTGCCAGACCCGCTCCATATCGGTGACGAAAGTCGGCCAATCATGCGCCCATCGCGGATCGGACGGGTTGCGGCCGTGCTGGCGGAAATCGAACACGATGACTTCGTAGCGCTCGCATAGCGGCTGCCAAAACGGCAGATAGCCGTCGATCGCCAAGCCATTGCCATGGCTCAGCACCAGCCGCGGGCCGCCGACATTTCCATGCTGGCGCACAAGGATGATCGCGCCGTCGTCCATCCGGAGTTCCAGCGTACGATGCGGAGTCGGCGGCGCGATCATCGTCCCATCATGGCATGAAGGTTCCGCCGTTGACATGAATCGTGCTGCCGGTGATGTGCGCGGAAGCCTCGGAGCAAAGGAACATGATGGCTGCGGCAATCTCCTCGGGATGGGCCAGCCGAATCGGCCGCGTCAGGACGCCGGTGAACGTCGCTTCCTGCGCGCGCAGCTCGGGCGTGTTGAAATTTGTCTTGACCATCTTGGTCTCGGCGGTGCCCGGCGCCACGCAATTCACGTTGATCCCGTATGGCGCCACTTCCGCCGCCAGCACCCGCGACATCGCCAGGATGCCACCCTTGGCCGCCGTGTAGGCGCCCACGCCCACGCGCGGCTTGAAGGCGGCGCGGGAAATGATGTTGACGATGCGGCCCCATTGATTCTTCTTCATCTGCGGGATGGCCGCCTGACTGCACAGGAAAGTGCCCTTAAGATGGACCGCGATGACGCGGTCGAAGTCCTCTTCCTTCATTTCTTCCAGCGGACCGCCGCCGCCGATGCCGGCGATGTTGATCAGCATGTCGAGCCGGCCGAACTTGTCAACCGCGGCTTTGGCCACGTTCTGGGCGTCGGACTTTTTACTGACGTCGGTATTGACGAAGATCGCCTGCGAACCGGCCCGCTCGACCTCCTTGATCACTGCTTCAGAGGATTCCCGGTCGATGTCGCCGATCACGACCCGGGCGCCCTCCCGCGCCATCATCAATGCGGTAGCACTGCCGAAGCCGCCCGCTCCGGCGGTGATCACCGCTACCTTATCTTTATGCAGCATGTGGTGTTGCCTCCTTGGGAAAGAAATAGGTGAAAAGCTGCCGCGCCCGGAACGGCTCGCGGCTGACTTTAACCGAATTGTGCCGCGCTTGAGAAATCCGCCTCAACCCCAGGGGTTTGTGCTATGGTCGCGGTCGACCCGGGTAAAGGAGGAAATTCCATGGCCGCGGACCTTGAAGCGCGAGTCAGAGAGCTGGAGAGCGCGGTGCGCGAACTTAATGATCGTGAAGCCCTGCGCGACCTTCGCTACCGCTATCACGAGTACATAAACGAGGGGAAATTCGCCAACATCGTTGATTTGTTTACGGACGATGGGGAGCTGGAATTCGGCCCTCTGGGAAAAGCCAAAGGCAAGGATGGGATACTGGGATTTTTCAAACGGCTTGGCCCGCCGTCGCCGGGTACGCCATCTGGGAACTCTCCGCACTTTACTTTCGTCAAACAATACATCCACAACCACGTGGTCGAGATCCATGGCGACCGCGCCAAAGGCTTCAGCTACCTGGAGGCCAGGCCCATCATCAACGGCGAGGCTCACATGGTCGCGGGTAAGTATGACGACGAATATCTAAAAGTAGGCGGCCGCTGGCGCTTCACGCGCATGACCTTTACGCCTCACTTTATCGTGCCGTTCAAGGAAGGTTGGGCCAACGATGAGCGGGTTAAGCTTGGTAAGTAGGCGAGCGTCTCTGCCCGCCACCCATGGCGGGCAGGGACGCCCGCCCTACTGTGGGAGTGCCTGTACCGGCGCTTCAAACTGAGTACGGGCTTGGAATCCCCGCACGTTTTGCCGCCACACCGGAAATGGATAATCTGGGCCGGATTGGCACTTGGGCGACAGCCGAAGTAAAGTCGGTTTAGAGGAGAGCGCATGGACTTCGGGATTTTTTATGAAATTCAGGTAGATAGCCCGCTAAAACATCACGAGCGCGAGGCCCAGGTTTTTCATCAGGTACTGGAGCAGGTGGCGTTCGCGGAGGAGATGGGCTTCAACAACTTCTGGAGTGTCGAGCACCATTTTCAGCCCGGCTTTTCGCATTGTTCGGCGCCCGAAGTGCTCTATGGGGCATTGAGCCAGCGCACTTCCCGGATTCGTATCGGGCACGCCGTGGTGCTGCTGCCTTTCCCCTACAATCATCCGGTGCGCGTGGCGGAAAGAATCGCAACCCTGGACATTCTTAGTAAAGGCCGGGTCGAGGTTGGAACGGGCCGCTCGTCCACGATCCAGGAGTTGGGCGGCTTCGGCATTCCCCCGGAAGAAACCCGCCCGCGCTGGGAAGAGGGTTTGCGGATCCTGTTCAACATCTGGAAGAGCGGAGGAACGTTTTCCTGGAAGGGACGCTATTTCGACATCCCGGAGCGCACCATCGTGCCGCTGCCCGTTCAGAAGCCGCATCCTCCCGTGTGGCTCGCCTCCAGCAACGAAGAGACGCACGTAATGTGCGGGAAGCTCGGGCTCGGATTGCTCACCCTCGTGGTGATGGTCGACCCTGAGGAGGTCGCCCGCCGCATCAAGCTTTATCGCGACGCGATCAAAGAGGTGGAGCCGGTGGGGCAGGTGGTCAACAACCGCGCCGCGGTCTTCTACATGGTTCACTGCGCCGAAACCGACAAGCAGGCGCGGGAGAATGCGGAGCGCGCCTTTATGTCCTACGTGAACACCCTTTTTACTGTAAGTGGGCAGTTGCAAGCCGCCGTCAAGGAGGGCACCCGCGATGTGCCGCAGCGCGCCGGCGCCAATCTGCCCAAGGGAGTGTCGCGGGAGCAGATCAACATGGACTACCTGATCAACAATCGAACGGTTATCTGCGGTAGTCCCGACACCTGCATCAAGCAGCTCGAGCACATCCAGAAGGTTACCGGACTGGATCATCTGATGGGCATGCAGCAGTTCTGGTCGATACCGCACGAGAAGGTGATGAATTCGATCAAGCTATTCGGCAAGCATGTCATTCCGCACTTCTCCCGGAATTGAACGGTTGAAGGTGCTCGGCGCCGCGACGATCAAAATCGCGCCGCTCCTAAGCGGTGGCTGGAAGGCGAAAGACGATGAGACTTAAAGACAAAGTCGCGATTGTCACCGGGGCGGCATCTGGAATCGGCCGCAGCGTGGCCCAGGTATTTGCCCGCGAAGGATGCAAGGTGGCCCTGGTTGACATCAACGAAGCGGGCCTCAAGGAAACGCTCAACAGCATCGCCGAAGGCCAGGCGTTTCTCGCTCCCGCCGACGTTTCCCGCACCGAGGACGTCAAGCGCGCGCTGGACCAGGCCGCATCGCGGTACGGCAAGATCACCACGATGGCCAACTGTCACGGGATCTCGCTGATGACCGACACCAAGATCGTGGACGTTTCGGAGGAGACGTTCGACCGCACCATCGCGGTCAATCTGCGCAGCATATTCCTGCTGTGCAAATACGGTGTTCCGCATCTCAGGAGCGCAGGCGGCGGATCGATCGTGAATTTGGCGTCGGGCGCGGCATTGGGCGGCGGGGGCGGTACATCGTACACGGCCAGCAAAGGAGGCGTCGCCGCGATTTCCCGCGCAGTCGCTTTCCAGAGCGCCGCCGAAAACATCAGATGCAATTCGATATGCCCGGGTCCGGTGGACACGCCGATGCTGCAGATATCGATGAAAAAGCTGGGCTTGACCAGCATGAGCTCGAGGCCCGGCACGATTCCACGAATCGCGCGTCCAGAGGAAGTAGCATACCTGGCGATGTTCCTGGCCTCGGACGAGTCCGCGTTCATCACCGGATCAACTTGCACCATCGACGGCGGCGCGTCGCAGCACTGATTGCGAACGGAGGAGGGACGTCAGATGGCGGAAGATTGGCGGGAAGTCGCAAAACGCGTGCGCAACTGGGGCAAGTGGGGCGATTCAGATCAGATCGGAACCCTCAACTACATAACGCCGGAAAAGATCAAGGCCGCCGGCCGCCTGGTCAAGCGGGGACGAAGCTTCCCGCTGTGCGCTCCCTTTGACCATGATGGACCGTGGAGCGGTTCTTTCTTCCGCCGCAATCCCATCCGCACGATGATCGTGCATGGCGGCGACGAGCAAATCGCCGATCATCTCGAAGGTTACGGAGGCAGCTTGGGCGAAGCCTTCAAGATGATGTACCAGGGGCCGATGCGCTTTGCCGATGACGTGATCGTGATGAATCTGCAGTCGGGCACGCAGTGGGACGCGCTCTCCCACGTCTGGTACGATCATAAAATGTACAACGGTTTTCCGGCTTCCGCCGTCACCGGTCTGGGTGCCACCAAAAACGGCATCGAGCGGGTGGCCGAACGCGGCCAGGTGGTGACGCGCGGCGTCCTGCTGGACGTCGCGGGCAAGAACGGGCTCAAGCATCTGGCCCCCAACACCATCGTTACGCCGGATGAGCTCGACGCGACTTGCAAGGCGCAGAACATCGCGGTCGAGCAGGGTGACGTGGTGTTGGTCCGCACCGGATGGTGGGGACGCTTTCTCGAGACCCGCAATGGCGAGGCGTTCCTGACCGGATCGCCTGGGCTTAGCTGGCGCTGTGCGGAGTGGCTGCATGCCAAGAAGGCGGCGGCGGTGGCGGTCGACAACGTCGCGGTCGAGGTCGCTCCAGCGGAGATCGAGGGAACCTCGCTGCTGTTCCATATGCTGGCGTTGCGCGAGATGGGCATGATGCTGGGAGAGATATGGGCACTGGACGAACTGGCTGCCGACTGTGCCCAGGACAAGGTTTACGAATTCATGCTGGTGGCGCAGCCGCTGTTGCTACCGGGAGCGGTGGGATCTCCAGTCGCGCCGCTGGCGATAAAATAGAAACACTTCATTCAAAAATATAGTACAGGGAGGCTCGCGTGTGGAACTGAGTCTGTTTTTCGAACTCGAAACCTCGGATATGTCCGAAGCTGGCATCAAGCGCACTTTCGATGAGTGTCTTGAGCAGACTATGCTCGCCGACCGGCTCGGATATAAGGGCGTATGGTTTACCGAACATCATTTTCTGCCGGGGTTTTCCTACAGCTCCTCGCCTGAACTGGTGCTCTCGCACATCGCCGCGAAAACCAAAAACATCCGACTGGGGCACGGAATTGTGCTGCTGCCCTTTCGCATCAATCATCCCGTGCGCGTGGCCGAGCGCATCGCCACCTTGGACGTGCTTTCCAACGGACGCGTCGACTTCGGCGGCGGGCGCGCGATTTCGGAATCGGAGCTCAGCGGCTTTGAGGTCGATCCGGAAGTGACCCGGGCCCAGTGGGAGGAGTCACTCGCCATCATTCCGCAGGCCTGGACGCGGGACACGTTTAGCTGGGAAAGCCCCACGATCAAAGTTCCGGAGCGCCAGGTGGTGCCCAAGCCGGTGCAAAAGCCGCATCCTCCCATGTGGGTGGCCTGCACGCAGCCCGCCAGCATCGAGTTTGCGGGCGATCACGGCATCGGAGTGCTGGGCTTCGGAATCGGCCAGGGTCAATCCAATGACTACGTCCGCATGTACCGGGAACGGATCAAGAAGTGCAAGCCCATCGGGTCATTCATCAACAACAAGTTTGCCCTCCTGACCTTTACCCTTTGCTGTGATACCGACGCGGAAGCGCTGGAAATTCAAGGAGCAAACTTCAGGACCTACAACGACGCGGTGCGCAATCTCTTCGCCCCCTGGATCGACGGCAAGCCGCCAAAGTCATACGAATTCTTCATGAAGCAGTTCATGGAGGGCCGCAAACAGGCGCAGACGGTGCCGATGGAGGAAATCGTCAAGGCCGGCGGCGCCTGCATCGGCAGTCCCGAGACCTGCCTCAAGGTCCTGCAATATCTATCCGACGCGGGCGTGGACGAGGCGCTGCTATTCATGCAGATGTACACCACGCCGCATGAAAAGATCATGCGTTCGATCGAATTGCTCGCCAAGGAAGTAATGCCCAAGCTCAAGCACAAATCCAAATAACGCGTTGATCTGATCGAATCTCTGTCGTTAGCAGCAGTATAGGGAGGCTCGCGTGTGGACCTGAGTCTGTTTTTCGAACTCGAAACATCGGATTTGTCCGAGGCTGGGATCAGGCGTACCTTCGACCAGTGCATCGAACAGACCGTGCTCGCCGACCAGCTTGGCTACCGCGCGGTGTGGTTTACCGAACACCATTTTCTGCCCGGATTTTCCTACAGCTCCTCGCCTGAACTGGTGCTTGCGCATCTGGCCGCCAGGACCAAAAACATCCGCCTGGGGCACGGAATTGTGCTGCTGCCCTTCCGCATCAACCATCCGCTGCGGGTGGCCGAGCGCATCGCCACGCTCGACGTGCTGTCCAATGGGCGGGTTGAGTTTGGCGGCGGGCGCGCGATTTCCGAATCGGAACTGTCCGGCTTTGAAGTCGATCCCGACGTGACTCGTGCGCAATGGGAGGAATCCTTGCGGATCCTTCCCCAGGTCTGGACGCAGGAGAATTTTCAATACAGCAGTCCCACCTTGAAGATTCCGGAGCGCCAGGTGGTGCCCAAGCCGGTGCAAAAGCCGCATCCCCCCATGTGGGTGGCCTGCACCCAGCCCGCCACAGTGGAGTTCGCGGGCGACAATGGTCTTGGGGTGCTGGGCTTCGGAATCGGGCAGGGTCAGTCCAATGACTTCGTCCAAACCTACCGGGAGCGGATCAAGAACTGCAAGCCGATCGGATCCTTCGTCAACAACAAGTTCGCGCTATTGACCTTCACGATGTGCTGCGACACCGATGAGGAAGCCCTGGCGATCCAGGGACCGAACTTCAAGACCTACAGCGAGGCGGTGCGCAATCTGTTCGCCCCCTGGATCGACGGCAAGCCGCCGCGCTCGTACGAATGGTTCATGAAGCATTCGGTCGAGGCCAACAAGATGGCGCGAGAGGTGCCGCTGTCGGAAATCGTCAAGGCCGGCGGCGCCTGCATCGGCAGTCCCGAGACCTGCCTCAAGGTGCTGCAGCACCTCTCCGACGCGGGCGTGGACGAAGCCCTGCTGTTCATGCAGCTTTATACGACGCCGCACGACAAGATCATGCGTGCGATCGAATTGCTGGCGAAGGAAGTTATGCCCAAGCTGAAAAGCAAATCGAAGTGACGCGCCCCAGCGGATCGAATCCCTGGCGTTAGGAATCAAGGGCGTCGCGGCAACCGCGGCGCCCTTGAAATTTTCACGCGGAAGGTTGACGGCGATGGCCCAGGACAGCGGCTACGAGACCCTGCTCGTCGATAAGGAAGATGAAGTTGCAATCATAACGCTTAATCGGCCCAAGGCCCTCAACGCACTATGCCGCCAGATGATCCTGGATCTGATGGCGGTGCTCGACGCGCTGGCCGCCGCCGACGATACCAGGGCTGTGATCCTGACCGGCGCGGGACGCGCCTTTTGCGCCGGGCTTGACCTGGCTGAGCAGCGCCAGCCTACGACTCGCGAGCGAATCGCCGAGGCCCGCGAACTTGCCACCACCGCGCCGCTGAAGTTCTTGCGCTTTCCCAAGCCCCTGATTGCGGCGATCAACGGTATCGCGGTGGGCGCCGGCGTCGATATGACGCTGCCGTGCGACATCAGGATCGCGTCGGACAGCGCCAAATTGGCGCTGACCTTCGCCCGCGTCGGGCTGATACCGGAATTCGGCGGCACTTACATGCTGCCGCGAATCCTGGGTCTGACAAAGGCGCTCGAATTGGTGCTCACCGGCCGCACGCTGGAGGCGCGCGAAGCAGCGGAAGTCGGCCTGGTCAACAAGGTCGTGGCGCCGGAAAAATTGATGGATGAAGCGCGCGAGATGGCGCAAATGACGCTCAAGGCCACGCCGCTGGCGCTCCAACTATCCAAGCAGGCGATCCACGCAGGCATCAATTCGGGCTTTGTGGAAGCCACCCAGCTCGAGGTGCTGTCGGAGGTAGCCTGCATGAACACGGCCGACTTCAAGGAGGCGCTAAAGGCATTCGCGGAGAAGAGAGAACCAAAGTTCACCGGCCGCTGACAATCTGACACCCGCCGGCAGTTTGCGGGGCTGTTGAACGGCGGGCAGAGACGCCCGCCCCACTGACTTGGCTTGAATGTTTAATTAGAGGTACAGGTCAGTGGAGCGGGCGTCCCTGCCCGCCATGTAGGGTGCAGGCACCCAGCCCGGCACACTCGCGTCATTTCCTATCGAAAATCGTGAACTCCTGGCCGACCATCACCGATAGGCTGGCTGCGTTGTCGATGAAGCTGTCCTCATCCTCGCGCAGACGCTTGCAGATGACCGGGTCCGCCAGCACGGCGAACGCTTTGCCCATTTCCTCGGCGTTGTCGAACCACATTTCCACGGCGCCATCGTATTCCGCGGGCAGCGCCGCCTGGCCGTAGCGCTCCTGCGCGTCCAACGCCGGAATGCTGACCCGATGGACCTGTACGTACTTGCGCACGTGTCTGGCCAGCTCCGGAATTTGCATGACCAGCGGACCGTGGTCATCCTTCCAGTGACGGAGAAACTCCTCCCGGCTGATACCCGGCTTGCGCTTGATTAGGCCTATGACTTTGATCATCGCGTTCTCCTTCGGTGTCAGTAGGGCGGGCGTCCCTGCCCGCCATTTTGGGCGGCGGGGCAGGGACGCCCGCCCTACTGTTTCGCTGCGCCAGGCTCGCAGGCGATCCATACGCCATCCGCGATCGAACCGCCAGTGTTCAAATCTCTCAATCGCACGCCGTCGCGCCGGCGACCTGTGCGCTGATTCGCGCGAGTTCTTTTCGCAGCCGGCGGTACCTGGACCGCAGGCCCATGTCACATTTCCTTAAACATAAGGGGAGACGTTACAGAATATACTTCAAAAGTGTATCTATAACGCTCCCCGTTTACTCCAAGAGAGAGGGTGGGTGAGGGTTGTCTGTATGCGCTTGATGAGAATTATTTTCGGTTTGGTGAAGGAGCAGTCAACATGACCGACAGGCCATCAAGCGACGTCGCTTTTACGGATTCCGTCAAAGCGATGCAGGAGCGGCGGGTTCGCGCAAACAGTATCGTCGAATGGAGGAAGGAGGCGGTTGGCAGACAACCGTGACACCCGAGATCGCGGCCTTTATCGCGGAGCGTGACAGCGCCTATCTGGCCACGGCGAGCGCGGCCGGCCAGCCCTACGTTCAGCATCGCGGCGGCCCCAAGGGCTTCATCCACGTCCTCGACGACAAGACGCTGGGTTTCGCCGACTACCGGGGCAATCGCCAGTACATTACCGCCGGCAACCTGGCCGAGAACGATCGCGCGTTTATTTTTCTGATGGACTACGCAGGGCGGCAGCGGGTCAAGATCTGGGGCCGCGCCCGGGTCGTCGATAACGACCCGGAACTGCTGGCGCGGCTGATGCCCAAAGGATACAAAGCGCGGCCCGAACAGGCGATTGTGTTTAAGGTTGAGGCCTGGGACATCAACTGCCCGCAACACATTACGCAAAGGTTTGACGCCGCGGTGGTCACCGCGTCAATCGAGAAACTGCAGCGGCGAATCCAGGAACTCGAAGCGGAAAATCGGCGTCTGCGGACGTCGCGCGATTCGAAGTAGCCGTCGCAGGTTTTGAGAACGCGGATTTGAAGCCGCCGGCTTAATTTTCCGAGGGTACCGCCTTGCCAAGGGTTACTCAATCCACGATCTATATGGGATTGCACACGCGCGTTGCGCAAAAGCGGCGTGTCCGAATCATATGAAAATCACGATTCTGGACGACTATCAGGATGCGGTCAGGAAGATGGCGTGCTTTCAGAAGCTCGCCGGCCATGATGTTACCATCTGGAACGACCATACCAAGAACGTCGACGTTTTGGCCGAGCGCCTGAAAGATACGCAGGCGCTGGTGCTGATTCGCGAGCGCACGCCGGTCGGGACGCCGCTGCTGGAGCGGCTGAACCAGCTCAGGATCATCAGCCACGTCGGACCTTACCCGCACGTCGATGTGGACGCCTGCACGCGACGCGGCGTGGTTTTTTGCTCGCGGATGAGCGCTGGGGCGCCGTCCTACGCCACCGCCGAATTCACCTGGGGTCTGGTAATCGCGGCCCTGCGCAATATCCCGCAGGAGGTTGCCGCGCTCAAGGCCGGCAAGTGGCAGGCGTATCCGGTCGGCATTGGCCTGCGCGGCAAGACGCTGGGAGTCTATGCCTACGGGCTTATCGGGGGCGTCGTGGCGGGTTACGGCAAGGCGTTCGGCATGAAGGTGATCGCGTGGGGACGCGAGGCGTCAAAAACCCGCGCCGTCGCCGACGGGTTTGAGGTGGCATCGTCAAGGGAAGCGCTCTTTGCCGAGTCCGACGTGCTCTCCCTGCACATCCCTCTGATCCCGGCCACGCGGGGAATTGTCACCGGCGAGGATCTTGCCCGCATGAAGGCGGACGCGCTGCTGGTCAACACCAGCCGGGCGGGAATCATCGCGCCGGGAGCGCTGGAGGCGGCCCTTCGCGCGGGACGCCCCGGAGCGGCTGCCGTTGACGTCTTCGAAGAGGAACCTGCGCCCGCCGGGTATCCACTACTCTCCATGGACAACGTCATTTGCACGCCGCATCTGGGTTACGTCGAGCGCAATCAGCTCGAATACATCCTTGCGACCTGCTTCGACCAGATCCTGGACTACATCGCCGGCAAACCGACCAGCGTGGTGAATCCCACCGTGCTCGAGCGTCAAACCGATTCACCTTGAAGCGAAATAAAATCAGAGTCAATCATCAGATGCCCGGCAGCCAGGAATTGCGACAGTTCCCTGCATCCTCACCCGCGCGTCACGGCTGTTGCGAAAAAAACCGCAACAGCCGCGCCGCTTGCCCTCTCCCGCAACTACTGAGCGGGCGAGGGGGTTGAGCGAAGCCGCCCAGCCCGCGAAACCACATTATTTTCATTTCAGGATTAACAACCGGCAGGGACGCCGGCGCTAGGAAAGGAGCGCCGGCGAGTCGCTTGGCCGATTCCAACCCTATAATGTCGAGGGCGCCATGCGACTGGTGCCCTTAATGTTTGCCTGCCTTACTTTGATTTCAACCGGGCTGGGCGGTCTGGCCGCCATCCGGTTGCGCGACCGGCTTCACCTGCTGCTGGGCTTCAGTTCCGGTGCCGTGTTAGGTGTGGCGCTGTTCGACATTCTGCCTGAGATCTTCGCGATGGACGGCGGGGCTTCCTACATGCCGGTGGTGGCGCTGGGTTTCCTGGCCTTCTTCGGACTGGAGCGCTACACGGCGATGCATCGTGCGCGCGAACACGCTCACGCCATGGCCGCTCATGAACAGGAGCTTGGATCGTGGAACGCCGGCGGACTGGCGCTGCACAGCTTCCTGGACGGCGTCGCTATCGGAGTCGGCTTCCAAGCCAGCTTCGGTGTAGGGCTCCTGATTGCCATGGGCGTGATCGCGCACGATCTGAGCGACGGGCTGAACACAGTGACCGTCGTGCTGGCTCATGGAAATCCGCTGCGGCGCGCCGTCTATTGGCTCGGTATCGACATGCTGACCCCGGTGCTGGGGGCCGCCGCGACGCTGTTGTTCAATCTTCGAGCGGGGTTGTTGCCCTGGCTGCTGGCGTTTTTTGCCGGTTCGTTTCTTTACATCGGCGCCTCGGACCTGCTGCCGGAAGCGCGCGAGCACGATTCGCCGTTGGTCGGCGTCGCGACGGTGGTGGGGATGCTGGCGATTTTTCTGGCCACCCGCTTGCTGCGTGGATAGCAAGCGACGATGGGCTGCAAGTTTCGTTAAACCAGTTTCGTTCAGGATGATAGCGAGCGTTGCTTTCAGCGGCAATCTCGACATCTATGGGATTACCCCTGCGAATTTCCTGGATGAGGCGCCAGGGCCACGAGGGTAACCTTGCGCTTCCTCCCGGTGGCCTGCTTGGAGCGGGCGGCGCGGACCGGCGGCGAGTGCTTCCACCAACCTGGGAGTCGTCGAAGAATTTAGATCGCGTGAACCAGCACGGCACGCTGCTTGCTCTAGTCATCGATTGCTTAGGCGCTATGGACTACAAGAAGATGAGTGAATGTCCAGCACTAGTGCGGAAAAAAGAAGTTTGGTGGGCAAGGGTGCATCTAAGGGTCACCACCCTGCATAAAAGCTGGCTTCAGTCCTTAGTCTTCTTCTTTCCCTGCGAGAGAGATAAGAGTGAGGGAGCAGGCGGCGGAAATCCTTCTTTGCGCAGCCTCCTGGTAGAGCAATCGCGCACTCAAGAGGTTCACCAGGTATAAGGGGGGTTCTTGGAATCGGAGCTGTCTATGGATACGGCTTGGTCGGCATTGGTCATTGACGACGACCCAGGTGTGCGGCAATCCGTGCGTCTGTGCCTGGAAGCCGACAACGCGCGAGTGTTGGGGGTTGGGACCTCGGCGGGAGCCTTGGAAGCACTTGAGCGGGCCAGGTTCGACATAGTTTTCCTCGACCTTTGGCTGCAGGCGGAGTCTGGACTGACGGTCCTGCCCGAAATCCTGCGCCGTCAGGCGGGAATCGGCGTCATCGTAATCACCGCGTTTGCTTCCTTCGAAACCGCAGTCGAGGCCATGAGGCTGGGTGCCGTCGACTATCTGCCCAAGCCATTTACGCCGGAGCAAGTACGCCACGCCGCCCGACGAGTTGTGTCCGCCAACGTTCTACGCCGCCAATTGTCTGAACTTCAGGATCGGCTCGATGAGACTGAGGGGGAAGCGACCTTCGAAACGCGTAACCCAGCGTATGCCGCCTTTCTTCAAACCGCTGTGCGAGCTGCCGCTTCAGATACTGTAATTCTGCTGCGCGGAGAGAGTGGCACCGGAAAGACCGTACTTGCCCGGTGGATTCGCCACCACAGCAAGCGTGCCGATCGACCTTTCGTCACCGTCCACTGTCCCATGCTTTCGAGCGATCTGATGAGTAGCGCCCTATTCGGTCACAAGAGGGGCGCGTTTACTGGAGCCGCATCCGACGCTGCAGGGAAGGTGGATACCGCGGCGGGCGGCACCCTGTTTCTTGACGAAGTAGCTGATCTCACCGCCGACGCTCAAGCACGGCTGCTTCGCTTCCTTCATGATCGCCGCTACGAACGTTTGGGCGATCCCAGGGAGCGCAGGGCCGACGTGCGCCTCATCACGGCAACGAACAGGCCGCTCGAAGAGGAGGTCAAGGCGGGACGATTTCGCGAAGATCTGTTGTTTCGGCTAAACGTAATCGCGCTCACTGTACCTCCGCTGCGCGAGCGGCGAGAGGACATACTACCACTTGCCGCACACTACCTGCATTTTTTTGAGCGCCGGCAAGGACGCCAGCACCTTTCCTTTTCTCCCCGCTGCGAGAGCGCGATTGTCGACTACTCGTGGCCCGGTAATCTGCGGGAACTGCGCAACGCGGTCGAGCGCGCAGTAATCCTGTCACCCGCCAGTATTTTGGAAGCACAAGACCTTGGGCTGGAAGAGGTCTCGCATGAAATCGCCCACCAGACGGCCGGGCAAGGAACCGCTCGATCGGTAACCCCCATACTCGGTGAAGATTTTTCCCTCGCTGAGGTCGAGCGGGAACACATCGCACGGGTCGTGGCCAGGGCTTCATCTTTTGACGCGGCGGCCCAAATTCTCGGCATTGATCCGACCACGCTGCAGCGCAAACGCAAGCGCTACGGTCTTGCCTGAGGTCCGCCGGAAGTGGGCAGCTGGATAGGGACCTGAATGAAGATCCGGCACCTACAGACGCGGTTCATCCTGGCGGGCGTCCTGCTGGTGACGACGACAATCCTTTCGGGCCTATGGAGTGCGTGGACCTTCGCGCGCCTGACCGCGGTTGCCGGCAAGACGCTGCAGGTAAGCCGGCGAACCATTGACCTAACGGCGGTTCTGTCGGACGCGCTCGAACGCGAGGACGATGCCCTCCTGTTAGCGGTAAGTGGCAACCGCCAACAGGCAAAGGGAAAGCTCCAGGCCGAACGGGAGCGCTTCGCGCAATCGTATACCAATCTGGTGCAAACCCTCGACCAACCCAAAGAGAAGCAGGCGGCATCGGCGTTACAGCAACATGCAAGCGAGTATGGCTCGGCGGGCGATGTGTTATTGTCGATGGCCGGAGACCGCGATGCGATGGCCGTGTACTACCAGCGCGTGAACCCCGCGCTGCGTAAAGCGGTCGCCGACTGCGCAACCATTCGCGAATCCAACTTCGAATCGATGCAGCTTGCGGCGACCGTCGCGCGCGACGATGCGCGGGGGGCGACAATCATGGTCGCGGCGATATCGGCTGTTGCACTGCTTATTTCAGCCCTTGTAGCGCTGGCTCTGGCGCGATCGGTGCTGCTCCCAATCCAGGAGCTTGGCAGCTCCGTGGAAGCACTCCGCGCGGGAGATTTCGACCGGCGGGCGCGGGTGTCCGCGAGCGATGAGCTAGGCAGCTTAGCGGCCGGCTTTAATCGGATGGCCGAGGCGCTGGCCGAATTCCGCCGCTTCAATCTGGGCGAGGTCTTGCGCGCCAAAGAGACGCTTGAATCCACCCTTCGGGCTTTGCCCGACGCGGTGCTGGTGATCGACCCGGAGGGCAGCATCGTTGCCTCGAATCCTCTGGCGAGGTCGGTGCTCAAAGCCACCGGCGTGGAAAACGCACAGCGTATCGCCGAACTGCCGCTGCCTTCACCGAGCCTTTGGGCAGTTAACGCCGCGCTTCGCGGTGAGCGCGGCAACGAGACGCGGGCGGAATTCAGCCGGGCTCTCTCCGTCTCGCTGGACGGCCGCCGCTGCAAATTCATGTTTACCGTCATACCAATCCCGGAATTTCGGGAGGGGCGGTTTGGCGCCGTCGCCATCCTTTATGACGTCACCGACTTCGCACGCCTCGATGAACTGAGAACGGAGCTGGTCGGGGTCGCCTCCCACGAGTTGAAGACTCCTCTGACCACCCTGCGGATGAACCTCATGCTCCTGGCAGAGAAGGCCGACAATCTGACGGCGCGGCAACATGAAATTCTCGATACCGCCATGTTGGGATGCCAGCAGCTTGCCGACACCATCGATGAGTTGCTTGATTTGACACGGATCGAAGCAGGCCAGCTCCGGCTCGTCCATGAGACCGTCGACATGCGCGCGGTCATAGAGCGCGCAACAGCGTCTCTTCGTCAACGTTATGAAGATGCGGCTGTGAGGTTGCAGGTACCGCATGAAGAAGAGCCGTCTCTGGTGCGAGGCGATCCTGCCCGGTTGGGCATGGTCCTGACCAACCTCTTGAGCAACGCTCTCAAGTACACACCGAGAGGGGGTGCGGTCTCGATCGGTATTGTATCGGAGCGAAATGTAGCGAATGGACATACTGGCCGCGTACAGATTGCTGTAACGGATACCGGCCCTGGCATTCCCCAGGAGTTCCGCGAGCGTGTCTTTGACAAGTTCTTTCGCGTTGAACCCCACCTGGAGGCTGCCCAATCCGGGACCTGGGGGTCAGGTATAGGGCTTTACCTTTGTCGCCAAATCGTCGAGGCACACGGTGGAAGGATCTCATGCGAGGCGGGAGGGAACGGTATAGGAACCCGGATCGTCGTTGACCTGCCCGGTGCCGCTCCTCCCGTTGGCCGAGTTCTCTCCGCAGATGGCGCTTGACCCAGCTGCCGTCCATGCACAGTGCCGGATCATAACGAACTGTCGCACCGCATTTTGCCGGTACAGATCTTTATCAAAAGAAAACACGCTTTTTCTGCGAATGGGCCCTCTCGGAATCGAAATCTGCGGCAGATCGAAAAGAAAAGAGCGCTGCAGATTGCCGCAACGAAGGTCCGCTTAGCTCTCGGATAGCATCGCCTGACTTTGGTCCTCGTTTCGGTCGTTTCGCCACAAGCAATTTGACACCGTCTTCGATGCTACGAGGAAGTCGCTGCCCAAGAGGCACGGCACGCAACTTGCGCTTCTTGAGATCCGGCTAGAAACTCGGTTCGAGAAAAGGCCGACATAGCGTGCGCCGTTGGTTACGGAAACGTAACCGAACCGTAACATGGCAGAGGACGCGAAATGGACCAAGAATCCAGGACGCTTTAGCACTCGGGCCACGAAACAAGGCGAGGCCTGTCAGGGGAGACGATCGTAGCATTGATGCCCCAGGCCGCACGGCACCGGGACCATCAACGAAATGAAAGACCTGTTGATCAGTTTTCTCGCTGCGGGATTGTTGCTCGCGCTGAACGGTTGCCGCGCCGGCAACGCGAGTATTCAACAAACCGAAAATATTGAGCGGCAAGGGAATGCGATCTTCATCCCGGAGAATTCGCCGCTCCGCCATCAACTGACACTATCGGTAGCGCAAAAGGAGCAGGTTAAAGCCCGCTTCGTAGCCCCGGCATCGGTGGAAGCCGATCCGGTGCGCTTCGCGCGGATTTTCCCGCCGCTGTCCGGACGCGTCCAAAGGCTCTTCGTGAGGTTTGGCGACCCGGTAAGGCGGGGGCAACTTCTACTGACGCTCGACTCCCCCGATTTCACCGCGGCTGAAAGCGATTTCGTGAAGGCGCGCAGCGCGGCTGAACTGACGCAGCGCGCACTTAGCAGGCAGCGCGACCTGTACGATCACCATATTGCGGCACGGCGCGACGTCGAGCAGGCGGAAAGCGACTACGCAACCGCCAACAGCGAGCTGGAGCGCTCCGAAAATCGGTTGCGATCGCTCGGTCTGAATCCGCAGGCCATGAAGTTTGGCCAACCGCTGGCCGTCTACTCGCCGATTGATGGGAAGGTGGTGGATTTGACCGTGGGCCAGGGAGAATACCGCAATGATAACTCGGCCCCGCTGATGACCGTGGCGGATCTTTCCACGGTCTGGCTTACAGCCAATGTTCAGGAGAAGGACGCCCGGCATGTCTTCAAGGGCCAAGCCGTCGAAGCCGTGTTTTCCGCATATCCCGAAAAAACCTTCGATGGCAAAGTTCTGTTTGTCGGGGATCTTCTCGACCCCGATACCCGGGCGATCAAGGTCCGCGTGGCGTTTTCCAACGCCGATGGGAGGCTCAAGCCCGGAATGTACGGCGCCGTAACCTTTGCCCAAGCCACCAAGCGGCAGGTCATGGTTCCCACATCAGCGGTCTTTCAATTCGGCGACACTTCCAGTGTTTTTGTCGAGACGAAGCCCTGGACGTTCGAGTCTCGACCGGTGGTCATCGGTACTGAGCAGGAAGGCAAGACGGTAATAAAAAGCGGCCTTGAGGCCGGCGCCACCGTCGTTTCGCGCCAGGGGGTGCTGCTCCAATGATCGACCGATTCGTCTCGTTCTGCCTGGAGAATCGGCTGCTCGTGCTCGCGGTCTTCGTGCTGCTGATCGCGGTGGGCTATTATTCGTGGACCCAGCTTCCGGTTGAAGCCTATCCGGATATCGCGGACGTCACTTCCCAGGTCATCACCCAATATCCGGGACACGCCGCCGAGGAGATCGAGCAGCAAATCACCATTCCTTTGGAAAGGGAATTGGCCGGCATTCCCGGACTCCAGGTGATGCGCTCTAAAAGTACGTTTGGCCTCTCCTTGATTACGCTGGTGTTTCGAGAAGGCGTGGAAGACTACTGGTCGCGCCAGCGTATCCAGGAACGGATCGGCAATGCTGTGATGCCTCCCGGGGTGCAGCCCGGGCTCGATGCATTGACCTCACCGATTGGTGAAATCTACCGCTACACTCTCGAATCACCACTACGCGGGCAGCGCGAACTAAGAGATCTCCAGCAATGGGTGGTGCTTCCGAAATTCAAGCAAATCTTTGGCGTGGCTGACGTCAACAGTTTCGGTGGGGAGACCACGCAGTTCCAGCTCCTGCTCGATCCCGCCAAGCTCGTCAAGTACAACATCACGATTCAACAGGTGAGTGCCGCGATTCAGGCCAATAACGGCAATGCTGGTGGCAGTGTCCTGGTCCACGGAGAGCAGGGCTTCGTTGTGCGCGGTATCGGCCAGGTGCGTTCCCTCACTGACCTCGGGAATATCGTCATCACACAAAAACAAGGAACGCCGATCTTTCTGCGCGACTTGGGCGAGGTGCGCTACGGAGCCTTGGAGCGACGCGGCATACTTGGCAAGGACAACGACCCCGACGGCGTTTCAGGAATCGTCCTGCTGCTCAAGGGAGAAAACCCCTCGGATGTGCTCAAGCGCATTCACGCAGCGGTCGACGAGTTGAACTCCAGTGTGTTGCCGCCTGACGTGAAGGTCGTCCCGTATCTTGATCGCACGACCCTCGTCAATACGACGCTGCATACGGTCGGCCACACGCTGACCGAGGGCTTCACTCTGGTGGTGGTGGTTTTGCTCCTTTTCCTGGGTAATTTGCCAGCTGCGCTGTTGGTGGCTGCTACTATTCCGCTCTCGCTGCTGATGGCCTTCACCATGATGCACCTCACGGGCATTCCGGCAAATCTGCTGTCCCTGGGGGCGATTGACTTCGGCATTATCGTCGACGGCGCCATCGTCCTGACAGAGACGATCCTTGCACGCCGCGAAGCCGAAGCGGACGCAGAACTGAAGCTGGATGATATCAAAGATGCCGCCAGTCACGTCGCGCGTCCGATGTTCTTCGCCACGCTAATCATCATTACGGCCTACTTACCGCTGTTTACGTTTGAGCGGGTCGAGAAGAAGCTCTTCGCCCCGATGGCTTATACCGTCGGCTACGCGTTGGGGGCTGCGATTCTGGTTGCCCTGGCGCTGATACCGGGCCTGGCGTATTTGGCGTTCAGGAAACCCCGGAAAGCTTTCCGCAATCCGGTGCTGGTCTGGCTGCGCGCCAGGTATGAGGTCGTCCTGGAGCGCATCTTGGAGCGGCCATCGTTGGCGCTTGTACCCGGTGGCGCCGCGGCGGCGCTCGCGATCGTCCTCGCCGTCACCCTGGGCCGCGAATTTTTGCCCTACCTGGACGAAGGTTCGCTGTGGTTGCAGATCCAGATGCCGGCGGGAATTTCGTTGCCCAAGGCCAGCGAAGTCGCCGGCCAGTTGCGCTCGATCATCATGTCCCAACCCGAAGTCGCGCATGTCGTGACCCAGTTGGGGCGCAACGACGACGGCACCGATCCGTGGACGCCCTCTCACATCGAGACCGCGGTGGTCCTGAAGCCTTATCACGAGTGGGGTGGCGACAAACAGGCACTGATCCGGCGCATGGACGCGCTGCTCAAGCAGGTGCCGGGGATCGACGTTGGTTTTTCGCAGCCGATGATCGACGGCGTCAACGACAAGATCGCCGGTGCGCACAGCGAGTTGGTGGTGAAAATATTCGGCCGCGATTTCGCCAAGACGCGGCAGTTGGCGGAGCAAATTGAAGCGGCCTTGAAGACTGTTCCCGGTGCCGAAGACGTCGCCATCGACCAGGAACCGCCGCTTCCGCAGCTCCAGGTCATTGCTAACCGGGATGCGGCTGCGCGCTTCGGAATCAATGTCTCGGATATTACCGACCTGGTTCAAATGGCGATTGGCGGCGAGCCGATCTCCCAGGTCTTCGTTGGTGAGCGCCGCTATGATGTCGCTGCCCGCTACATCGAGCCGGCGCGCAGTACACCCGAATCGATTCGCGAACTCACGCTGACCACTCCTTCGGGAGCGAGGATACCGTTATCGCAGGTGGCGGACGTAACCCTCGCCTCGGGGGAAAGCACCATTACGCGCGAGATGGGCCGCCGCCACCTTACGATAAAGCTCGACCTGCGCGGGCGCGACTTATCTTCGTTCCTTGCAGATGCGCAGCGGAAGATCGCCGATAGCGTTAAATACGATCAGACGGAGTATCAAATCACCTGGGGCGGCCAGTTCGAGAACCAGCGCCGGGCGCAGGCCCGCTTGGCTGTTATCATGCCCATGGTGCTCGGGATCATCTTCCTGCTCCTCTATGCCAACTTCGGCAAGGCCCGGCAGGCGGGACTGATCCTCTTGAATCTGCCGCTTGCCCTGCTCGGCGGTGTGATTGCGCTCCATCTCCGCGGGATGACGCTCAATGTCTCCAGCGCGGTCGGCTTCATCGCGCTATTCGGCGTCGCCGTTCAAAACGGCGTAATCATGGTCTCCAACTTAAATCGGTGGGTCGAAAGGGGAGTACCGCTGCGAGAAGCGATCATCCACGGCGCGGGTGAACGGCTCCGGCCCGTTTTGATGACGGCGACGGTCGCCACCTTTGGCCTGCTCCCGGCTGCCCTTGCCCGCGGTATCGGCAGCGATGTCCAGAGACCGCTCGCCACTGTCGTCGTTGGCGGCCTCACCTCGGCGACGCTGCTGACTCTGCTGGTACTACCAGCGCTCTATTATGTCTTTGAGAGACATCGCGCAGAGACCTGAAAGCGAGGAACCGAGATCGAAGTCATGAGCATCCGTCAGTTCAACAATTACTTGCGGGGTGTAGTTGCTGTTCACGGTTGGTTTGGCGGCCTGCGTCTTTGCTGACCGATTCATATCCCTGATTGTGCGCTCTGGATGAGATGCGCCGTTCAACAGCCACTCTGACGAGGACCAAAATGCGCGGATTAACGATAGCGTTTACCTCATATCTGATCTTCATGTGTGCGCCGGTTGTTGCTTTGTCCCAAGCGCAGCCCATCATTCACCAAAGCCAGCCACTGCCGCCGCTCACCCGACCAACATCTGAACCGCCTTCAACCAGACACACTTCGCAGGCCGGGGAAATTCCTGCGCTGCAACCCTTGATACCCATCAGCTCGCAGCCTCGGCTTAAGACCCAAGCGATTGCCTTCAGGACTTTTTTGCGCGAGGTGGAGCACTCGAATCTCGATTACGCCGCTCAGCGCTACAACGTTCCTATCGCCGAAGCCCAGGTAACGGCGGCAAAAGTCTTTCCAAATCCGACTCTGCAAACCGGCTTCAGTTCCGACGTATCGCATGAGAAGCAGGCGACCACTTACGCCAGTGGCGTAACCCAGACGATTCTGCTCGGCGGGAAAATCCGCGCCCGCACGGAGGTCGCCAAAGGCAACCTCATGGTGAACGCGGCACAGCTTGAGGACTTCTTCCGCAACCTACGGGCCACTGCCACCAACGCCTTTTTAGATGGCTTGTCGGGTCAGCTAAGCCTTGAGCGTAAGAAACGCTCGCTGGAAACGCTCGAACGTCTGGTCGCTTCGAACCAGGAACGGTTGAGGGCCGGGGATATCGGTGAGGTGGACCTCCTGCAATCTCGGGTTGCGGCCTTGCAGGCCCGCAGCGATTTCCTCGCCGCGCAGTCAACCTTCGAACAAGGTCTAATTGCGCTGGCTGATCTGCTTGGCGATCGCGATCAACGGGTGATGTTCAATCCGAGAGGCACACTTAAGGTGCGCCCGCTTTCACTGGGATTGGAAGAGCTTGTTGCCAGCGCTTTGGCTAAGCGAGGTGACGTTCTCGCGGCCGAGCGGGCCCGCGAAGGGGCGCGAGCGCAATACAACTTGACCAGGGCGAATCGAGTTCCCGACGTAGATATCGGTGTAGGAGTGGTACACAGCACACGGATAACGAACACGATCGATCCTGCGCCTCCATGGAATTCGCTTGCCCTCACGCTGTCGGTGCCTATTCCTCTTTCCAACATCAATAGAGGCGACCTGATGGCGGCGAAGTTCGGCGAGGCACAAGCCGACAAGACCGCTGAGGCAACTGAGCTAAGAGCGGTAACGGAGGTGCGCCAGGAATTCATCCGATACAATCTTGCATGTGCAGCAGTCTCCCAATACTCGGGAGAACTGCTGCAAGATGCTGACACGGTGCTTGAAGCCAAGCTGTATAGCTACAGGCGCGGCAGTGCCTCCTTGTTGGAGGTGCTGGATGCTCAGCGCGCAAACAATGACACTTACCTGGCCTATTTCGCTGCGCTTAGTGAGCAGGCCAAATCGCTGGTCGGGGTCGAACAAGCCGCCGCTATTTGGGACATCGAATTTTGATCGCTCCTAAGCACCTCAAACCAAAAGGTTGGGTTTTCGGCCGAACTGACTGGCGGACGCCCGGACCATCGTCGATAATCAACGCGGACCATGCGGCTTCCATAACAGACTCGAAGTTTCGCGCGCCTTGCGGATCTTTTTGGGTGCCTTCCAGCATAGCTGAAATATCCAATGCCCGGACATCCGGGCGCGCATTTACGGACAGCAGAGAGGGGGCGGTTCGTGCCGCGCTCCAGCTAACTTAACTGCGCGCCGATCGAGTCCCACGCATAACTCGCGGTGGCACTGTTGCTGTGCGAACTGGAGAACCTTTTCGGTTACGGCTGCCGGATATCCGAATCAGTCGACCACGACCAGGGCATGACCAAAGGTTCCGTCCGCGTTAACTGTTCCTTGTACGTGCGCCATCTGGCCGTTGCGAAGGTCGGCGCAGGTTACCGGGTCGCCCAGCGGATCGCGCAGCGACGACGTATCCAACCGCACCGTGTAGGTATCGGTGTCGCCGGGCCCATGGTGACTGGCTATCATCAAAAGGGTCTGGGACGAGCAGTTGACCTGCACGATATCGCCGAGGAAATCGACGTTTTGAGAATCCGCCGCTGCGCTGCCCCGGGCGGCGTCGATTCGTACGTTGTTCAAGGTCAGCGCGCCGCCGGCGGGAATGTCGATCGTCATGCTCGCCCGGATTGTGTCCCGCGCTCGGGTAAACAGCAGCGTAAGCGGTCCTTCGAAGGTGCCGCGGACCGAGAACAGACCCGCCGAATCCGTGATGCTTTGTCCGTCCTGCGGCTCGACTGTCACGGTGATCCCCTGCACCGGGCTGGCCGCATTTGCCCCCCGCGCACCAATGAAATCGCCAGCCTGGGCGGACCGTGCGGAGTTTTGATCGTGAGGCGGTATTGTGCTGGTGGAGGTCTGGACACTGGCCACGTTTCCCGCAGCCAGCGAGGTGATGCCTGAACCCCTGGAGCCGCCGTCGAGTCCGCAGGAATACAGGAAAAGGGCTGCAATCAGCGCCGGCAGTACTCCTCGCTTAAACATGGTCACTTGCGCTTCCTCCCGCTGGTCCGCTTGGAGCGGGCGGCGCGGACCGGCGGCGCCGGTTTTTCGGAGTCGTCGAAGAAGTAAACTCCGAGCGTCGCGTAGCGGCGTTCCCCGCCGGGAGCTTGCGGGTTGCGGTCGCGATCGTACTTGGAGAGCAGGCGATTGATTCGGCGCAGGAAACGTTCGCCCTCACGGCGCATCTCGGCGCGTACGCGATCCATGGCGTCGGCGCCGAGATTGTCGTAGTAAACCTTTCGCTGGAGCATCCGCTCTTTTCCCCCGGCAAAGATGTTACGCAAAATCGTCTCGATCAGTTCGGCCGGATCTTCACCCAGAATCAGGAACTCCGATGGCCTGGCCTTGGGCACGTAGGCGTCGCCGCGCAGGACTACGATGTCCCCTTCAAGGAGTTCAGCGGCGCCACTGCGCACCAATTCATTGAGCAGCACCCCGGGGGCGAGATCGCCGGTCAGCTTGCGCGCCAGCTTCATAAAGCTCGGGCCGCGGCGGGCTCTATAGGGAAGGGGCCGCGGCCGGCCGTGCTGGTCGGTGGTTTCCGGGTCGGTCATCCAGCGGCTTACCAGACTGGTGGCCTGATTGATACCAAAGGATCGCGGAGCTTTGAGTTGGTCTTTGCTGGAGCGGATGCGCTTGACTTCCTTGCGGTTGATACCCGTCACCAGCGAGATGCTGCTGTCGGTTTGCCGCCGGTCGGGGAGGGCCAATTCGCTCTCCGCCACCTCGACGAAAAGCTCGCGCAGGCGCAGCTCCAGCGCTCCGAATGGGATACCCATCTGGAGCAATCGCTTGACCATCGGCCGCAGCGTCCTGGTCGCCGCCCAGATAAGCCTTTCGCTGACTTCACTCATCACGCTTTCGAGGATTGTAGCGGAAAATGCCTAAAGGGACAAAATCCCTTTTCTATCTTGACATCAGCGAGCCAGCTACCTAGCGTTGTAAAGGGATATTTTCCCTCTCTTGATTCAGGGCGTCGAGGGCAAGGCCTTTGAGAACAAAAGTGAACTGAAGGAATTACCCTCCTATGTCACGGGGCGCGCATGCGGCGCCGATAATATCTGAGGAGACGGAACCAATTGTTTTCGCGCGGGCGCTTGGATTTTCGCCCCGGTTCTATGGGCGGCGCTTTAGAACTCCGGAAGCGGTTTGAGGAGGAGGTCCTGCCTCACCTGGAGCTCCTTTACAGGTCGGCCTTTCAGCTCACGGGAGATAAGCGCCGCGCCAGCGATCTGTGCGAAAAAGCTCTGCTGCGCGCCTACAGTTCTTTTCCCGACTCCAGCGCCGTATCGAATTGCCGCGTGTGGTTGTTAACAATCCTGTTCGGGGTTTTTCGCGTCCGAGCGTCATCGCGCGAGCAGGCAGCAGCCACGCGACAGCAGTTGCCGGGAAGTATTGAACGCCAGTGCCGCGCTAGCCGCAATTCAACCGGAGCCGGGTGCTCTGTGAGTGCACGATCCGCGGGTTTCGAGCTACAGGATCTGTTCCAGAACCTGCCTCTAGACTACCGGGCAACGTTGTTCCTGGTCGATGTCGAGGAATTGAGCTACGCGGACGCGGCCAGGGTCCTGGAAGTGCCGATCGAGACCATCCGCTTACGAGTCTCTCATGGCCGCGCGCTGATGAGAAACACCTTGCAGCATTCACCAACGCGAGCCCGCGAAAGCAAATAGGAAACAATGGTGCGAACGAATCGCGGCACTGGAACAGATCGCCAAGCCTGCGATTGGTGAAGCCGCATTTTACCAGTTCTGTAGCAGGCTGCGGAAAAAGTCTCCGCAGCCTGCTCCCCCTCTTTTATCTCGCCGTGGTCACGAGGAGAAGATTGATAACAAGGCCGTCTTTTATGCCGGGTGAATTACTCCTTGCGCGTAACCGGTCGTTTCCGCCGGCTACGCGGCTCTGGCTAGAAGCTCCTCCTTCGATGCGGGCCTTTGCGCGGCAGCCGGGCTTTGCTGCGAGCGCGGCAGCAACCGGGCCGAGTTGAGAATAAAGGTCATCTCGGAGGCGACATGAATGAAGGCCGCCAAGGTCGGATTGAGCAGTCCGGCGGCCGCCAGCCCGATGCCTACCGCATCGACCGCGAGCGTGCCCGCGAAGTTTTGCCAAATGATCCGGCGCGTCCAGCGCGCGATCGCCAACGTTTCGGCGAACCTGGCCAGGTCGTTGCCCAGCAGAACCACGTCCGCGCTTTCGCGCGCAACGTCGGTGCCCGAACCCATTGCGACTCCGACGCTGGCTTGGGTCAGAGCGGGTGCGTCATTGACACCGTCACCTACCATCGCCACTACGCAACCGCTTCGCACCAGAGTCTTGATGCGCGCGAGCTTGGCGTCGGGCATCAAGTCCGCCTCGACGTCACTGATCCGGAGTTCACGCGCGACCGCGTCGGCCACCGGTTTGGCGTCACCAGTTAGCAGGATCGTCCGGATGTTCATCCGGTGTAGCGAGGCGACGGCGCGCCGGGCCTCGGGACGAACCGTGTCGGCAATGACGATCGCCCCAAGGAATTGCCCGTTGCGCGCGACGAAAACCTCCGAAGCCGCGTTGATATCAGAAGACAGGTCTTTAGACACCTCCACTCCATTTTCAGTTAACAGAGCACGATTGCCGACCAGAACCGTCGCACCCCCAACCCTGGCCGTGACGCCCAGGCCGGGGGTGTAATCAAATTGGTCAGGCTCCCGGACGGCACGATGGCGCGCGATGGCGTACGCGACGATTGCCTTTCCCAGCGGGTGCTCCGAGCGCATCTCCGCCGATGCCGCGGCGTCAAGCAGCTCAGCCTCCGAGAAGCCGGGGCCGGGAACCACGACCTGCACCTCGGGCTGGCCAAAGGTGAGAGTGCCGGTCTTGTCCAGGACCACTGTGTTAACTCTGCCCAGGGTTTCCAGGTAGAGCCCGCCCTTGATGATCGCCCCCAGGCGCGCGCAACGGCCGATGCCGCCGAGAATAGCCAGCGGCGTGCCGGCGGCGATTCCGCATGCTCCAGCGACGATCACCACTGAGATCGTGGAGCGGATGTCATGCGTGATGAAAAGCGTCAGCCCCGCGGCCGCCAGCGCGAAATACACCAGGTATCCGGCCAAACGATCGGCCAGTTGCTGCACCGGAGCGCGCGAGCGTTCGGCATTTTCGACCGCTTCGATAATCTTGCCGTAACTGGTATCGCGGCCGACCCGCTCGGTGCGGATCTCAAGCGCTCCCGATTGATTGATTGTTCCCGCATAGACCGGCGCCCCCGCCATCTTCTCCGCCGGCATCGACTCACCCGTGATGCGTGACTGATCGACGAACGAATGGCCGCTGACTACGACTCCGTCCACCGGTACGGCGGCACCGGGTTTGACCAGCACGGCGTCGCCGGGCCGAAGTTCATCGGCGGAAGCTTCGCGTATACCATCAGCGCGGCGAACCGTGACCGAACGCGGCAGGAAATCCAACAGGTCGCGGATGGCGCGCCGACCACGCGAGACCGTCATGCCCTCGAGCACCTCGGCGATGAGTACGAAAAGGGTAATGATCAGGGCGGTGAAGAACTCTGAGATGGCGGCGGCGGCGATAATCGCAATGCTCATGGACAATTCCATGGTCATGCGGCGTGCGGCGAGGTTTTCGGCCGCTTCGGTGAAAATCGGCAATCCGCCGATCAAAACGCCGGCCACACCGATCAGGCTGACGCGTTCGAACGGTTCCCACAGGTGAAACCACACCGCGGCCGCGCCCAACGCGACCACAAGGATTCGCGCTGCCGCCACCCAGCTTAATGCGTGCTCGCCGGACTCATCGGCGGCCGGCGCCGCTGCGTCGCCCTGCATCCGCTGAATCGAAGCCGGGCTGGCGCTTAACTGGTGTTCCATAAAATGACTTCCCCCCAATTACTTCAGGTATGCCTGGACGATATCGATCAGCTCTTCGGCGCCTTTTGCCCGGGCGGAATTGCGTTCGATTGCCGGGTCGACGACATGCATACGAATATGGTCTTCGATGATCTCGGCCATCAGGCTGTTCATTGCCCCGCGCGCCGCGACGATCAGGTGAAGCACGTCGGTACATCCTTTCTCTTCGGCGATAGCTCGTTCGAGCGCCTCGACCTGGCCCCGCACACGCCGCACCCGGTTGAGCAGCTTTTCCTTCTCTCGAATCGTATGACCCATATTGTACGCTCACCTCTATACCGTGCAGGGTACCCTATAATTGACTCACGATTCAACCAGGTAGCCGTGAATATTCCTACGCATTAACCGTCACACGGTATGGGGTATGGCTTGTTCGAACAAGGTTCAACTTGATAAAGTAAGGACCTGGGGAGAGCGGCATCGCAGCCATACGGCTCGGTCCCCACTTCGAGTTACAGGCGAACGATATCTTGACCCGAGTGCGCCCTTTCAAGTGGGCTGGTTCTTCGCAGCCTGTGGGCACGGAAGCTGCTAACGTCTCTATTGGTGAGCAACTAGACCATGGCGTAAGCTTAATTAAGTTCAGTAGGAAAATGGCTGATGTCCCCCACCTTGATATTGCTCGATCTTGCCGGAGACGTGGGATTGCTCCTGTGGGGCACGCATATGGTGACCACCGGCGTCCTGCGCGGTTACGGCTCTGACTTTCGTCATTGGCTTGGACGCAGTCTTAGCAATCGGCTGAATGCGTTTATGGTCGGTCTGGCCGTTACGGCGGTGTTGCAGAGCAGTACCGCGACCGGGCTGATGGCAACCTCCTTTGCCGCCAGGGGCATTATCGATTTGGCCCCAGGACTCGCCGTCATGCTGGGAGCCAATGTCGGCACAACCCTGATCGTACAGCTGCTTTCTTTCAATATTGGCGTGGTAGCTCCGATTTTGATTCTGGTCGGCGTTGTCCTGTTTCGCCGGGGCGGGGACGGACAGGTTAAGAATCTGGGCCGAATAGGAATCGGCCTGGGGTTGATGTTGCTCGCGCTCAATCTGCTCGTTCGTACGATGAGCCCGATTGAAAAGGCGCCCCAGCTTGGCGCGATCCTGGAGGCGCTGGTCAATCAACCGTTACTGGCCCTGGTGCTTGCCGCGCTCCTGACATGGGCGTGTCACTCAAGCGTAGCGGTAGTCCTGCTGATTCTCTCGCTGGTCAAGTCGGGTATGCTCGCACCTGCGCCGGCGCTGGTGCTCGTTCTTGGCGCGAATTTCGGCGCTACGATCCCCGCCTCGCTGGAAGCCGGATCGCCACAGGCGCGGCGTCTGCCGCTGGGCAACATGCTCATTCGCGGGGCCGGATGCATCCTCGTGCTTCCGCTCCTGCCCTACATATCCACGGTGCTGGCACGAATCGAACCGGAACCGGCTCGAATGGTGGTCAATTTTCATACCGCGTTCAATCTCGCCCTCGCGGTGCTGTTCATTTTGCCGGTCGATAGCGTCGCCGGATTACTGGTGCGATTGCTGCCCGATCCCCCGCCATCGGGTGACGCGGGGGCGCCGAAGTATCTTGAGGAGGCTGCGCTCGGGACGGCGAGTGTCGCGCTGGCAAATGCGGCGCGCGAGACCTTGCGCATGGCGGACATGGTGCAAACGATGCTCAAGGGCGCGCTCAAGGTGTTTCGCAATGATGATCGCAAGCGTGCTTCCAGGATCAGTCACATGGCCCCGATCCTCGACCGGCTCGGGGTCTCGGTCAGGCGTTACCTGGCGGAACTCAGCGGCGAGGAATTGAACGAGGATGACAGTTTCAGGAGTCAGGAGATTTTCACCTTTACGATCAACCTCGATTACATCGGCGATATCCTCGCCAATATTCTGACGGAGTTCTCTGCCACCAGGATCAAGCCGGGCAGGTCTCTAGCGCCGGAGGATTTCGAAGAGATCGCCTCGATGCATGCCCAGGTAATCGAAAGCCTGAACCTTGCGTTGGCTGTTTTCCTGCGTGGCGAAGACGCTACGGCGCGGCAGCTGGTCGAAAGAAAGAAGTTGATCTGGCAACTCGAGAGCAATGCGGCCGAGCGCTACTTCCAGCGTCTGCGAGGAACGCAGGCGCAAAACGGCGGTTCAGACGACTTCTATTTGCGAATCATTCGGGATCTGAAGCGGATTCACTCCCTTATCGCGGCCCTTGGCTATCCGATCCTGGACCGAGCCGGCCAACTGCAGGATCGGCTGGTTGAGGTATCCAATGGCGCACCACAAGTGCCGGAAGAAGAAGCAGCGTCAACCGATGCTCTTACCCGGCGGCTTCCGTAAATCGGCCCGCACCGCCATTGGTCGGGCGGGACGCCGCCCCACTGACCAGGATGCGATGGAAGGGAGCCGCGTGTCCATTTGAATCTGTATTGACCAGGCGTTTGCGCTTTACTATTTTTGATCCTAATCCGCATGAATACCCGGGCACGCTCTCGAATACTGTCTCACATCATTTTGACAGTGTTCCTCTGTGCGCTCGCGGTGGCGGCTACCAGCCGTCCGCTCAGCCGGACCCGGCTGGGCTTCGCGCCGCAACTGAACCAGGTGCATCAAGGACTTGAGCGCCACACCTTTTTCGAGGTGTCAGCGGGCGGTCCGCAGGCCCAGGCGCTTTACGATCTGCTGATTCGCAGCGACCCGTCCTTGATGGCGGCTACGCAAGAACCAGGTTTCCTGGTTGTGAGCGTGAGCCAGCCCAACTGGCCGATCGCGTTCCCCCCAGTCTATCGCCATATCCCACCTTCGAAGTCCGGCGATTCAGACCTCAGCGCCTAGCTGTTTCACGTCCATAGTTTCGTATCCGTAACGAGTTGGCTTGCCGCAACATCGGTGGGTCAGGCCGATGGCGCAGCCGCCTCATATACGGGCTGATCGCATCAGATTGATAACGGAAATAGCAGGACCACAATGAATTCTTCATCAGGTTACAAAGTGGAGGCCTGGCACATCCGGGCCGAGCTTCTAACCATCCGGCAAATTGCCGGTCACAGCGCCCTGTTGCAAGCCGCGACCTACCTCGTGCGCGAAGCCGCTGGTGGTTACGCCGGACTCGACCACGATCCGTTCATAGAAGCGATTTTGGCGCACGGTGAAGTCGGCGCCGAAGTGCGAAACGATCCCAGAGGCTCGATTGCGGGGGCCCGGCGTCGCGGCAGTTTGCAGGCCGGGTGCGATAAACATTCGCAGGCACCGCAGGCGGCCTGGCATAAAAGGCGAGGCAGGCTCGGGCTGATTCGTGAGGTTCGGGGTCCGTCCTATCCCTGGCGTCGGCGCGCGAGCCGCTAGCGAGTGTTGGGGAAATCCGCGAATCCGCCAAACGCTTGGCCAACGGGGGACTCAAATGATCGAGTTTAGAAAAATTCTGTGCCCGGTCGACCTCGACGATACGGCGCTTTCGGCGCTGGAGTACGCACGCGATATTGCGCAAAAAAATGGGGCCACGCTCTACCTTCTAAACGTGGCGCGCATACCGGCCGCTGACATGGACGCCCCCGTCGCGATCGGACCGCATCCGCACTGGGAGCAGGCCGCACAACGCAGTCTCGCTCAGATCGCGGCGCAATGGCTTCAGGGCAGGGTCGCCTATGAGGTCATTGTCCGCGGAGGCATTCCCGAGACCGTGATTGTTGAAGTGGCGGCCGAGCTCGACATTGACCTCATCGTGATGTCCACCCATGGCAGAACCGGTATCGTCCACTTCATTCTGGGCAGCGTCGCGGAAACCGTCATCCGGGAGTCTGGTTGTCCCGTGCTCATCGTCAAATCCAAGCCCGTCGCAGGTGAGGACTCCGCGACCTCGCGCAAATCGTGATCGCGCGTCAGCTTCTTGGTCAAATGAGACGGCCGGCGCTCGCACATTGGAGAAGCATCGATGCCTAAGTTTGCTTTGCGCAACCCTTACACGATAATCGTCGGCGCCCTGGCGATCACGATTCTGGGTCTGACCGCGTTTAGCAAAATGCCGGTCGATGTATTTCCCGACATCAAGATTCCGGCGGTGGTGATCGCGACCTTCTACCAGGGGATGCCGCCCCTGGACATGGAGGACAACATCACTTTTCGCTACGAGCGATTTTTCACTTTGGGCAGCAACATCGAACATATCGAATCGCGCTCGCTGGCCGGCGTCAGCCTGATCAAGGTATTCTTTCAACCGGGCACTGACGCGGCGACGGCGGCGTCGCAGATGGGAACCCTGGCGATGGCCGACCTCGGGATTATGCCGCCCGGCACGCTGCCGCCGCTGGTTCTTCAGTATGACGCCTCGTCCCTGCCGGTCGTGCTGGTCACGCTGGAGGGCAAGGGTTACGACGAGACCCAGCTCGAGGATCAGGCGCGTTACAACGTGCGCAACCAGTTGGCCACGGTAGCCGGGGCTTCGGTGCCGATTCCTTTCGGCGGCAAGTTTCGCCAGGTTATGGCCTACGTCAATCGCGAAGCCTTGCAGGCGCGCGGAATGTCGTTGATGGATGTGGTCCACTCCATGGACGAGTCCAACCTGATCCTGCCCGCGGGCGACGCCAAAATCGGCCCTACTGACTACTACATCTATTCCAACAGCATGATCCCGCACATCCGGGACATCAACCGCGTGCCGGTGAAGATTGGCCGGGGGCAGGCGCCCGTGCTGTTGGACGATGTCGCTTCGGTCGAGGATTCGTCGCAGATTCAATACAACAAGGTACTCATCGACGGCCGGCCCTCGGTTTACGTTCCGATTTTGCGCCAGGTGGGCGCCAACACCATCTCCGTGGTCAATGGGGTCGAAAACCTTATCCCGAAGGTGTTTGGACTCCCGGCCGGAATGCACCTTAAGACCATCTTCGATCAGTCGATATATGTTCGGCAGGCGGTGAACAGCCTTGCGCACGAGGCGATTTCCGGATCGGTGCTGGCCTCACTCATGATCCTGATCTTTTTGGGCAGCTTTCGCTCCACCTTTGCGATCTTTCTTTCCATCCCGCTGTCGATCCTGGCGGGAGCCTTTGGGCTGTATATAAACGGATCGACCATCAACATTATGACACTGGGCGGCTTTGCCCTGGCTATCGGCCGGCTCGTCGATGACTCGGTGGTGGTGCTGGAAAACATCAACCGGCACCTTGAACAGGGCAAGGAGGCGATGGCGGCGGCGCTTGACGGTGCGCAGGAGGTGGCGCTTCCGGTGCTGGCCTCGACCGTCACCACCTGCATCGTTTTCTTCCCGGTCATGTTCCTGTTCGGAGTGGCGAAATACCTCTTCAGCGCGCTGGCGCTGGCAGTGGTGCTATCGATGGTGGCTTCCTACGTGGTGGCGATGAGCGTCATTCCGATCTTTTGCGCCCGATTTCTCACGGTGGAAGATGCGATGGCGGCCGAGCACACTCAAGGAGGAGGCCTGCTGGGCGGGTTCAATCGCGTATATGAGCGCTTTGCCCGCCGTTACGAAAAGCTGCTGACCCATGCGCTTGACCACAAGCTAATAGTTGTGTTGGGCGCGGCCCTGCTGTTCGGGTTAAGTCTGGCGATATACCCACGTCTGGGCACGGAACTGTTTCCGGAAACCGACGCGGGAACGTTCACGATCAATTTTCGCGATTCTCCGGGAACCCGCCTGGAATTAACCACCGCCCTGGCGCGGGAGATAGAGGGCGTGATTCGCCGGGTGATTCCGCCAGGCGATCTTGACATGGTCGTCTCCAATATCGGTTTGGCTCCCAGCCTCTCGGCGATCTATTCCCCAAACTCATCGCAGGAAACGGGCTTCATCGAGGTCGAACTCAAACCGGGGCACAGTCGGCCAACCAGTTACTATGTCGAGCGGCTTAAGCGGATTTTGCCGCGGGAACTTCCCGAGGCCACCACCTTGTTCGCCTCAGGAAGCATCATCGACGCGGTGCTCAATTTCGGCGCGCAGGCGCCGATCGACGTGCAACTGCGGGGACGATCATTCAAGACACTCTACCAGACGGCTTTCCAGGCGCAGCGCTTGATCGAAGGTATGCCCGTGGTGTCGCAAACCTATATTCCGCAGGAGGCTGAGTATCCGACGCTTAATATCAACGTTGACCGGATCAGGGCCGCGCGGCTCGGACTCACCCAGAAGCAGGTGGTATCTTCGGTTATTACCGCGTTGAATTCCAATTTGTACCTACACCCATCGATTTGGATCGACCATCACAACAACGACGATTATTTTCTGACCGCCCAGTACCGTGAGGCGGCGTCCGGTTTCGACGCGATCCAATCGCTGCAGAACATCCCGGTGCGCAGTTATGGGAACGAAGAGGGACACGCGCAAAGCCTGCTGCTGCGCGACGTTGCTACCATCGAGCATCAGACCCATCCATCGGAAGCCGATCATTACAACATCCAGCGGGTGGTTGACGTGATGGTGTCGCCGAGCACGCAGGACCTGGGCGGCGCTCAGGCGGCGATTCAAAAGCGCCTTGAGGACCTGAAACTCCCGCCCGACGTGTCGATTGCCTATCTCGGTTCGGTGGCCGCCATGCACGCGTCCTTTTCGAGTTTCGGCCTGGGGCTTTCGCTCGCCGTCGTCCTGCTCTATCTCGTGATGGTGGCGCAGTTCAGGTCGTTCCTGGATCCGTTTATCATAATGTTCGCGGTACCGATGGGACTGATCGGCGTCATCTGGACCCTGTGGGCGACTAACACGACCCTGAACATCGAATCGTTCATGGGCATCATCGTCATGGTCGGCATCGTGGTTTCCAATTCGATCCTGCTGGTGGACTTCGCCAATCAACGCCGGCGCCAGGGAGAGCCGCTACGTCACGCGGTGATAAATTCGGCCCGCATCCGGATGCGGCCGATCCTGATGACAGCGTTGGCCACGGTCGCCGGCTTGATGCCGATCGCGCTGAAGCTGGGCGAAGGCTCCGAGGCTTCAGCGCCGCTGGCCCGTGCCGCCGTCGGTGGGCTGGCCGTGTCCACCGTCCTGACCTTGTTCCTGGTCCCCAGCATCTACGAGTTTTTCTATGCCCGCAGGGAGGTAAGTGAGTGACAACGCACGCAACCATGGTGTTGTTTGCCGCGTTGGCAATCGGCGTTGGGCTGGCCGGCTGCGAGCGGCGGGCGGAGACCGAAACGACCTTGCCCAAGCCGATCGTCAGTGTCATGCGTCCGCAGCGCGCGGATATGGTGCGTTCGATCGAAATGCCGGGCGACCTGGTCGGCTTTTACGAAGCTGCCCTGCATGCCAAGGTGACCGGCTATCTCCAAAGCATAACCGTGGATAAGGGCGATTGGGTCAAAGCCGGCCAGGTCCTCGCCACACTCCAGGTGCCCGAACTGCGCTCCAACCTGCAACAGGCCGCGGCCAACCTTCAGATCGAGCGCATTACCTACGAGCGGCTGCGCAAGGTGCAGCAGAGCGATCCGCGCCTGATTTCGCAGCAGGACGTGGACGTCGCATTGGCCAAGTTTCAGCAGGCCAGGGCCTCGGTCGGGACCCTTCAGACGATGGTCGATTACACGCGGATCGTGGCGCCCTTTGCCGGAGTCATCACGGGCCGCTTCGCCGACCCGGGAGCGTTGATCAGGGCGGGTGGCGGTGACGTCGGTGTCAATGAAATGTCGGGGCTGGTTTCACCCGGCGCCACCGAAGGCGCCGGCGGCCATCGCGACGGCGGCGGCCCGGTGTTGACCATGGCGAAAATCGACAAGCTGCGGGTTTACGTTTACGTACCGGAGCAGATGTGCGCGCTGGTGCGGCGTGGAACCCCGGCGATACTCCAATTCGAGGAGTTTCCCGGACGTAAGTTTGCCGGCGTAGTCGCGCGCTATGCCAATTCGCTGGATCTGGCGACCCGCACCATGATGACCGAAATCGACATCGACAATCCGTCCCGTCAGCTTTACCCGCGGATGTACGCTCACGTCAGTCTGGACCTGGTGCGCCATCCCGGCGCGCTGCGCCTGCCGATCCAGGCGATTGGAGCACTGGGTGATTCGCCATTTGTCTTCGTTGTCACCAATGGCCACCTGGTGAAAAAGCCGGTTTCAATCGGCATCAACGATGGCCAGTACGTGGAAATCACTTCCGGTTTGACGGGCAACGAACTGGTGGTCAGCGCGATGCGCCCAACCCTGAGCAGCGGCGAGGAAGTTGAGTACCGGATTGCGCCCCAAACCAACGTCGCCAACAACGCGGCGACTGAAGGCTAGCAACGCCTGCCACTTCCATCGGATAGGAGAATTGACTCATGTGGAAAACCTGCGGCAGTTTGTTTCTGTCCGGTTGGATTATCCTGGCGCTTGCCCCCCTGGCGATGCCGGCTGATCCGGATTCGAGTCCGATACCGCCGGGTTCACAGCTCAGACTGAAGGAGGCGATCTCAATCGCGCTCAAGTTTCATCCGCGGCGACAGGAAGCAGCCGCGCAAAGCGGCGCCGCCGGAGAACGGGTCGGTGAAGCGCGGGCGGCGCTCTTGCCGCAGGTCTACAGCACCGCTCAGTACCTGCGCAGCACCGCCAACGGCATCGGCAATACCCAATACTATGATATCGACGGGATGTTTCCGCGCCAGTCGGGCAGCAATCACGACTTGCCGTCGAATGACACCAGTCAAATCGCCGATACCTACAACAACTATGTTGGCGGCGTGTCGCTCTCGCAGTTCCTGTTGGATTTCGGCCGCCGGCGCGGATATGTGGAGCAGCGCAGGTACGAGGCCGCCGCCGCAAAGGCCCAGGAAGAGCTGGTCGATCTCGACCTGATTTTCGAGGTATCGCAACGCTACTTCGGCCTGCTCGCGGCCCAGCAGATGGTCCGGGTGTACGAAAAGGCGGTTGAACAGCGGCAGTACCATCTGCACGAGGCCCAGGTCAAAGCCAACGCCGCCCTGCGGCCGCAACTCGACGTATATGTTACGCAGGCGGAATTGGAGCGCGCGCAGCTTCACCTGGTCGACGCTCGCAATGCCGTCGCGGACGGCAAGGTTGCCTTGGACAACGCGATGGGGCTGGGCGAGGCCGCGCCCGATTATCAGCCCGCCGACATCCTGACCTACGCAAAGGTATCCGACACCATGGGCGCCCTAGTCAGGGCCGCGATGAGCGATCGGCCCGACCTGGCGGCGGTGCAAGACCAGATTCGCGCTATGGGAGCGCAAATAAAGGAATACCGCAGCGACTATTTCCCGACCGCCAGCGCGATGGGCGGTTACAACGCGATGGGTACCGGTTTGCCCGCGGTCAACAATTTCAACGTTGGCCTGGTTATCAGTTGGCCCCTGTTCAACGGCTTTCTCACCACGCACCAGGTCCAGGAAGCCCGGCTCGAGCAGGAGGCGCTGGAACACGCCGTCGACGACCTGCGCCAGCAGGTCATTTTGCAGGTCAAGACCGCGTTCCTGGACTGGCAGGCATCGACCGAGCGGATCCGCCGCGCGCAGGCCGCCGTGGCGGCCTCCAGCGTGGAGCTTGAACTGGCCGAGAAGCGATACGAGGCCGGACTCACCAGTATCGTCGAGCTGGAAGACTCCCAGCGGCATAACACTTTCGACGACGCCGATTACGCCAACGCACTGTACAGCTTCTCGCTGGCCAGGGCGCAGGTCGATCGCGCAACCGGCCGCTCACTGGCCGGCGTCCCCGGGCGTTAATTTTGGTGCGGCGCCGGTCAGGGAAAACCGTGATCTGAATAAATTTCGCCCTTGCCCGTCAAACCCTCAGACGTGTTGCAATGCCGGTTGTGAAACAAAATCGCTTCATTGCAAGAGCCGCGCTATTTGTCGCCGCCTGCTTCTGCTTTTTGAGCATGGCCCAGGTTGCGTGCCCGCTCCGCTCCGTTGCCCCCCGGGCTGCCTTGGGCGCCCCGCAGCTTCATCTGACGTGTCATACGCTGCAGGAAGTGAGTCCTCGCGGCGCGCAACCCCGGGCTCCTTACGCCGTCGGGATGTTGCCTGTTGTTGTAGTCATACAGCACGGCCTGCTGCCGCGCATGGCGGCGTACGTACCGCTTTGGCCAATGGATAGTTGGCCGATTCATCGGCGGCTCGCACCCGCCTCCGCGGACAACCCCGAGCCCGCGTAACCGCCCCTGCACGGCGTATCGCTGCGATGTGATGCGCCGTGCCCCCTGTTGTCCCTTGGTCTGAAACATTTCTGAAGTGACCAGCGCAACGGCAGCCTGCTGTCGTCTGAGCACGGTCGGTCGTGACGAAACTTGGAGGAATCCGATGATATCCAACCCAAAACCCATTTCCGCGGCGATGCCTGCGGGTGACTTCAACCCATACAGCGAACAAAGGGCCAGGCAATTGCTCGAAATGCTGGCCGGCGTGCGCAGCCAGGAAACGCAATGGATGCGCGCCTTGCGCGAGCGCGATTCGCTGGAGTGTTCCACCCTCGGCGACGAGGGCGACAGCGCCTTATCCGATGAGGGCCTGGAACTTACCACTTCTTTGGCCGAACTGGCGGGCAGCCGTGCCGCCGCCGTCGAAAGCGCATTGGAGCGCTTTCGCGAGGGACGCTATGGCGTCTGTGACGATTGCGGCGACGACATTCCCATTGAGCGACTTGAGGCCGTGCCTGCCGCAGTGCTCTGTGTCGATTGCCAGCGCGAGCGCGAGACGGCGGCCAGGTATACCAGAGCCTATTCACCAGTTCTTTGGGTAGACGACAAAGATCCGGCGCCGATTGCCGCCAACGACATCGCGGAACTGCAGGCTGATGGCAGCCCTGGGAACATCCCCGAGAAGCGCAAGCGCGGACGCCCGCGTTCGCAGCCACGGTGATGGGAGTCCCGCGCGAAGCTCCTCGAGTGTGGGTCGCCCTGAAGAGGTGCAAGCGTGAATTCGTCTAACAGATCAGGAGGCAAGGATATGGCCAGGGGCCAGGAACATCGAGATCACTGCCGATGCTCAAGCATCCTGTCGTTCAAGGCGCCTCCTGATCTGCTTTTTCCAACAAGGACGCCGGCCGGCGCCCTGAATGCGGAGGGGCGGTCACTACGCCTGCGGCAAGCAGGGTTCTCCGCTCCCTCGACTTTCCTACGGCCGCCGGCGCATTAGAAACATGAAAAGGATGAAAACTATAGCGATAGGTGCGCTCCTGGTTGGGGCGCTCGGTTTGGCCGGATGTTTTGCCGGCGCGCCAGGGTACTACGGAGGTTATGGCTCTCCCGCTTATGGTTACAGCTCCTACCCGGAAATTGGCTATAGCTCCTATCCGGCGTGGGGCTACAACTCCTATCCGGCCATCGGATACGGCGCATGGGCGCCCTACTACCACAACCATGGCTGGGGCGAGGATGGCTGGGGTCATCGGGGCCATGACGGTTGGGCGATTGGCGGGCATCCGCATAACTTCGCCGGTGGAGGGTTCTACAACGGCGCCTTTAACATCGCCCGCAATCATGGATTCGCCGGTGGATTCGGAGGCGGCCGGCTTGGCGGAGGAAACTTCGGTGGAGGGCACTTTGGCGGCGGCCATTTAGGTGGCGGAAGCGGCGGATTCTACGGCGGTGGATCATCTCATGGCGGCAGGCACCGTTAACTAATCCGAGCCGCGAGCGAGCGGTCCGTATGCGGTTCTGCCTGACGGACTGCTCTCTAACGTCGCGGCTCGGATTTCTGCCTTCTATCCCGCGTCCAGTACAGACGCACAAAACCGTTTTGAAAATTCCTGCATGGCGGCGCCTCGCTGGCCGGGCGGACTGGAGCGGAGAGGCCCGTCGGCAGGTTCACTGTGCGGGAAAGGTCAGAGCGCCGTCGGCGTCCAGCGGCATATGCGGGCTCCAGACGACTTCCCAGCTGTTGCCCTCGGGATCGGCGAAGTAGCCCGTATACAAGCCACCGTCGCGATTCTTTACGCCGCTGGTTTGCGTCGCACCCGCGGCCAGGGCTCGCTTGTAAATCTCCTCAACCTTTTCACTGGACTCGAGGAGGACAGCGAGCGATGTTTTGGAGCCCGCTGTGAGCGGCTCTCCGCGCTCCTGGGCGAGATAGGCGGCGTTGAGGAAAACCAGGACGGAATGGCCCACCTTGTACATAACCGAGATATCGGAGGCTGGGCCCAGGTCTTCCAACCCAGACCCTGTTCGTAGAAAGCGCGCAGCTTGGGTATGTCTTGCGCACCTGTCATTATCATGCTCACTCGTTGATCCATGGTTCATTTCTCCGCTTCGCCAATTCCAGATGACATTGTCACGTAAAATATCGCGCAAGGCAGCAGGTGTAGTCAACCCCTCGCGGGGTTGGACGCAGCGTCGAGATTCCGCACGGGCACAGAGGGCGGAGGCCACAAGGCTTGCGTTGATCGAGGCCGCCCGCGAACTCTTCACATCGCGGGGCTACCATGAGGTAGGTGTACGGGATTTCGCGGCTCAGGCCGGCGTAACCCGCGGCGCTCTCTACCATCACTTCACCGATAAAGAGGCGCTGTTCATGGCGGTGTTCGACGCCGTCGAACAGGAACTTATGAGCAAGACGTCTAATAATCGGAGCTCATCTTCTGACGCTTGGACGCGCTTTCTGGAAGGCATCCAGGTCTATCTTGCGGCCGTGACCCGTCCAGACGTTCAGCGCATCACATTGATTGACGGGCCGGCGGTTCTCGGCTGGCCGCGATGGCGGCAGCTTGAGGAGGGCTATAGTCTAGGCTCGATCACAGCCGCGCTGAAAGCAGCGATGTCGGCGCGATTGATCAGATCACGCCCGATAGAGCCACTCGCGCATCTAATCTTCGGAAGTATCATGGAGGCGGCTTTGTTGATCGCCCATTCGGATGACCCTCAGAGGCGGAGTGCCGAAGTGGGGCGGGCCCTTGACGATCTATTGCGGGGACTGGAAAAACGCGCTCGCTGAGCGTCTTCGCGGTTGGTCGGATTGCGCACCAGAGAAAGAAAAGGGCGTTCGAGAAAAGCCGCACGAACTCACTTCGCAAACGGATTTCGCATGCCATTGTCTTGTCAAAGGCGTTCTGGTATACGGACTCGCCTGGTAGGAGGGCGTAGGCATGCAGATCTTCCGTGCCGCCATCTTGATAGCTTGGCTTTTGGTGATGTGGGTAAGCATCCATGCAGTAGCGACCTTGGGATTCAATCAGGCAGGTGCGACCTTCTTCGGCGACTTCAATCATCCCTGGCGGGCGCAGTTCAACGCCGACTTCTCGGCGCATCTTCTCCTGATGGCCGCTTGGATCATCTACCGTCAAAAAAACCTGCTGCTCGCTCTTCTATTTGGCCTGGCCGCAATCATGTTCGGGGGAGCCTTCTCGCTCGCCTACATCTTTGTCGCTACCTTTACTGCTAAAGGCAGTTTCAAAGTTCTGCTGCTCGGACACAGAGCGACGCAGGCGTATTAGCTGGTATACCCATCAGGGCAGTAAAGCTGAGGCCGTGGGGCTAGGATGCCATTCGAAGACATAGCAACATCCGATCTCCGATTCCACGAAACCAGCCGCGTTATACGCCGCCTTGGGTTGAGGACGAATCCTCGGCCTACCGGTTGCGACGGTCCGGCGTAGGTGCAAATCAGCAAGGGGATCCAAGATGGAGACGGTCAAAACGCTTTTCAGCAATGCGAATCTTGTCCTGGATGGATTCACAGAGCTTCAGAAGTCGTATGAGGTTCTGATCGAAGGCAACCGCATAGTTGCGGTGTCCCAAACGCCCCTGGTTGGTGACTATGCGAATGCGATCGACGTTGGCGGCAGAACACTGATGCCAGGGCTTATCGACGCGCATGCGCACATAACGGGATTGTCGCTGAGCCCCAGGAACATCGCCTATCCGGCCTCAGAAATCACCGTTGCGGCGGCCAATTACCTGCGATGCAGCCTGATGGACGGCTTCACCTCGATCAGAGAAGCCGGTGGCGCTGACCACGCCATAGCACGCCTTCTGAGCGAAGGGAAAATCATCGGCCCGAGACTGTTCTACTCCGGACGGGCCCTGACGCAGACTGGCGGAGGCGCCGATTTTCGCACCCCGGACGAGGTGAGCGATCCATGTGGTCAGCCCGGCCCGTATTCCGTGATGTCGGTGATTGCCGACGGAATCGATGAGGTACGCAAGGCGGCGCGTGAGGAACTGAGACGGGGAGCGACCCAGATAAAGGTATTCATTTCCGGTGGCGTGGTCTTTCCGTCGGAAGCTCATCCCACGATTTACGAATACTCATTAGAAGAATTGCGCGCGATTGTAGAAGAGGCACAAGGCCGGGGCACCTACGTCATGGCGCACGTTTACACAGACGAGGGGGTTCGGCGAGCTCTGGTTGCCGGCGTAACTTCCATCGAACATGCCAATTTCGTCAGCGAAGGAACGGTCGAGCTGATTGCCAGGCATGGGGCGTACCTCGACCCTACTTTCATATCCCTGGTGCAACGAATCGAATCCGCGGCCAAAATGGGACTGCCGCAAACAATCGTCGAAAATCTGAAAGGCACGGTGGCCAAGGGTCATCAAGTCTATCAATGGGCGAAGCGCTACCAGGTACCTATCGCGTTCGGTACCGACCTGTGGGGTGCCGAAGCGCAGCGGTCACAGCTCAGAGAATTCGAGATGAGAATCGAGTTGGACGATCCGGCCAATATCATTGGGTCCGCCACGCGAGTAAACGCCGAACTGCTCCAGCAAAGCGGAAATCTTGGAGTCATTGCACCCGGCGCCTATGCCGACCTTCTGATCGTCGAAGGAGACCCCCTGAAAAACTTGAGAGTCATGACCGACCCGCAGAAAAATCTGAAGCTCATCATGAAGGACGGCGTAATCTACAAGAATGAGCTTTGACATGCGTCGCGGCCTATGATGCCCGGCTCGCATCGACGGTTTAGCCGTTCTGCGGACGTGTGGTTTCGGCACACGCCCAGGATTTTATCCTGTCCAGTGGAAAGCTTGAGCACGTGAGGCGCCTCGGGCTCGAATCGATCCGGCAGCGGCGCGGCACGGAAGCGCACCCCTGACTTCTGTTGCGTCATCACGTGTTTTCGCAAAAGAGAAGGAGACAAAGATGAAATTTGATAAGCCTGACTTTGACAGACCGTGGAAGCTTGCACTCTAAGAGCATTTTGCCATCCCTGAGACACTCGCAGACTCTCAGGCATACGGAAAGGAGTTTTGGCGGGAGCTAGGCGCTAACCTGCAAGACTTGCAGAAACAGCGGATCGAGCAGATGGATAAAACTGGAATCGAACTCAGTATCCTTTCGCTAAATTCTCCAGCGATCCAAGCGATCCATGACAAAGAGAAGGCTATGGAAGTGGCGCGCATCGCTAACAACCATGTTGCGGAAAACATCGCGAGGCATCCGGACCGCTTCAGATCCTTTGCTGCTCTGCCGATGCAGGATCCGGACGCGGCATGCAAGGAACTGATCCGCTGCGTCAAAGACCTCGGTTTTGTCGGCGCTCTGATCAACGGCTTCTCCCAGATCGGGGAGGAAGAAACTTCATTTTATCTGGATTTGCCTCAGTACCGTCCGTTCTGGACAGAAGTTGAGAAGCTGGATGTCCCCGTTTACTTGCATCCCCGCGAGCCTCTTAATAGCCAAAGGAAGCCGTATGAGGGGCACCCGTGGTTACTCGGCTCCGCGTGGGCGTTCGGTGTCGAAACGGCTACCCATGCTCTGCGTTTGATGTGCAGCGGCCTGTTTGACGAACATCCTAAACTGCAGATCATCCTTGGTCACCTTGGTGAAATGCTTCCGTTCTCGATCTGGCGCGCCGAGCACCGCATGCGCATCGATCCGCGAGGGCTTCCCGCCAGGAAGAAAATCTCACTATACTTCTACGATAACTTCTGGGTAACTACGAGCGGTAATTTCCGGACGCAGGCACTCATGAACTGCATTTTGGAAATGGGTTCAGATCGCATTCTCTACTCTACGAATTATCCATTCGAAAGCATGGTCGAATGCGAGGAGTGGTTCAGCTGTGTAGATATCTCCTTAAAGGATCAAGTGAAGATCGGACGCCTCAATACACAGAAACTGTTTAAGCTGGAAGGTGCGCTGTCAAAGGCAACGATAGCGACGTAGTCAGCCGGGAAATACGTTATCAGCGTCCGCGCCACCGATGGCAAAGACAGTCACGCAGCCGGAGAAAGATCCTGAGATCGGTGGGCAATTGCGGCTTGCGCTCGAAGTCAGGTCACCGGGCTGATCTCAGGCCGCCTCGGCACGCCGCGCCTCCGCCCTTGACTACCAGCGCTGACGTCGCAGAAGCCTGCGCTCACAGGACTACGAACGAGAGCGGTGCGAGACACGAGCAAGGATCGCCCACCCAAAGAATGTGTAATTAGGCGATGAAGGGATTGCGGATCGTTAACCGCTCAATCTTTTGATTGTCCTGGAGGTCCTCGGTATGCAGAACCGTACAGCGCGCCCGTAAAGCGGCCGCGACGATGAGCGCGTCGTAGATGGAGAACCGGTGGCGTTCAGCGAGATCGAGCCCAAGATCGTGCGTTTCGAGGTCCACCGGCGTGACATTGCAAACGGCTCGGACCACCGAAAGAATCTCGCGAATGTCGCGAATCCGGAGGGCGAGCTTGCGCACGCCGACAGCGGCAAACTCATTGAGGACCTGAACGCTCACTACTCCGCCAGAGGCGATAATCTCTTCGGCCCGGTTCGCTTTGGCCGCGTCCCCTGAAAGTAGATACAGGAGGACGTTGGTGTCGAAGAAGGCGTCAGCCGCGCTCATGTGCTTCCAGTCGGTCGAACCTGAATTCGGCGGGCAGACGGCCCCGGTATTTCCTCAGCCGGGCGAGCAATTGCTTCGGCGTTGGTCTCTTGCCGATTTGAAACGAACGCGGCCCCACCAGTTGAATCTCGATGGAATCGCCTTCCTTAAGTTCGAGCACTTCAACGACCGACCGCGGGAGACGGACGGCCAGACTGTTACCCCACTTGGCGACTCGCATGACTCTCCACAATATACATAAATAATATGTATATCATAGCGGATGCTCCAGAGCATGTTCAAGCGCGGGAAAGCGGAGAATGCGAAAGCCGTTTCGGGCCAGCACCAAAATTTCAGGCGCGCCGCTCAGTCACTCGCCCGGTTCTTACGCCTGCTTCGCTTTGGCTTGCGCCTGGGTTATGTCGATCGGACTTTCCACCAGCACTCCTTGCTGCTTGAGTGCAGCGATGCGCTCCTCGGAGTAGCCTAGAAACTCCTTTAGCACTTCGGCGTTATGCTCACCGAGCAGCGGGGCTTGTGTATCCAGCGGTGCCGGTGCGGCTGAGAACCGAATCGGGAATCCCGGCACATCCACTTCGCCCAGCACCGGATCATGCGCTTTTCGCACCGTGCCGCGCTCCCTTAAATGGGGATGGGCGACGGCTTCGGAAGTGTTGAGGACGGGCGCTACCGGTACACGGTTATCCTGCAGGCGGCGCAGCGCCTCATCTTCGGGCGTCGCGTCAAGCCAGTCCTGCACGAGCTGTATTACCTGCGCGCGATTGCGCACTCGAACGGCATTGGTGGCGAAATCGGGATGGCGCGCCAGTTCGGGTTTGTTCATCGCGGTACATAGCTGGCGCCACATCTTGTCCATCGGCACCAGGATGCACAGCCAATGCTTTTCGCCTTTGAAGATCCCTTGCGGGCTCAGGGCGCGGTCGTGGCGGCCAAGCCGCTTGGGTATGAACTTGCCACCGTAAAGGGCCTGGCGCACCACCGCCTGGTCCTGGGCGTAGAAATATGAATCCAGTAGCGAGGCTTCGAGGTGCTGCCCCTCTCCGGTCTGGGCGCGATAAAACAGCGCGCACCCGATTCCAGCCATCGCAGTCATGCCGGTCAGATAGTCGCCGATCGCGATGCCGGACATGGTCGGCGAGCGGTCGGGTTCTCCTCCCAAAACATCGAGTACCCCGGCGTACGCCGCGCCCAGGAAATCATAGCCCGGCTGGTTCGATAGTGGGCCGGTCTGTCCGAAGGCGGAGATCGAACACATGATGATGCGCGGATTGATCTTGCGCACGGATTCGTAATCCAGGCCCATGCGGGCCATCACGCCGGGCGCGAAATTTTCCACCAAAACGTCGAATTTCGGCAACAGCTCGCGCACGACCTGCCTGGCCTCGGACTTGCGGAAATTCATGCAGAGGCTCTTCTTGCCGCGATTGAGCCGGACGAAGGCGGTCCCCCGGTTTTTCGCCTGGATGAAGAAGCGGTAGCGATCCCCGGTCGGACCCAGCTCGATCTTGACCACCTCGGCCCCCATCTCAGCCAACAGATGAGTGGCCGACGGCCCGGCGATCACCTGTGTCATGTCCAAGACCTTGATTCCACTCAGTATGCCTTTCGATGCGCGAGAAGCCATTTGCCACCTCCACGGTCAGACTGGTCTATTCCGGAGACTCCCGGACTATCAAACGACAACCGCCCCTGACGCAAGCCGTCGTGGCCTCCATTTGCGTCGTGAGGGTGCCGCAGTAGATGCGCAGGATTGCGGGTTGTCTCGGGCCAGATATTCATGCTGACCTGGCGAACTTGGCGAAATGGGCTAGATTGGTGGCAGAGGAAGGTCGATGGCCGATACACCGAAAAAACAAGAGAGCGTCGAGGTGCGGCGCAAATCTCCCCTATCTCGTGGCAATCACTCCTCCGCCATCCAAGGGACTGCTCTGGTTGCCTTTCATCCAATGACCAGGGTCGAGATGGCACGCGTGACCAAGGCGCTCGAAAAAGAGGGCATCAAAGACGTAAAGTCGGCCAGAATTATTCTGAGCCATGCGGATGCCAAAAGGGTGGCCTCTGGAAGCGCGGCAGCGATCAGGGCTACCGAAGTCGCGGGAAAGATCGTAGAGGTCGCCGCGGCCCGAGGGTCGAAACAGGCGCTGGAGCTGTCACTCAGAGATGCCAGAGCACGCGGCGAAGCGGTTAAGAACCAACTTCTTGGTGACCCGGAGATGTTGAGTACGGCCGAAATGGCGCAACGGCTCAGCATGTCCGAGGAAGGCATTCGTCTCAAGCGGAAGCGGCATGAGGTGCTGGGCCTTGAATTTGCGAAGCGAGGAATCCGATATCCGGGCTGGCAAGTCTCGGAGAACCAGCAATTGCTCCCCGGCCTCCCGCGTCTGTTCTCAATCCTCGGCGACAGTCCCTGGATGGTTTACCGCTTCCTCCTGCAGCACCATTCGGAGATCGATGGGGCACGCGCCGTGGACGCTTTGAAGCGCGGCAGGATCGACGGGGTCCTTGCGGCGGTCGAGAATTCCGCCTCTGGCGCGTTTTCCTGACCAGGTGCCGCGGCCGGCTCGTCGGCTTTCGTCGGCTCGTCTGCTTATGGCACAAGTGGCGGCGGGTACGGTCTGGCACCACCTTTTTCTGCGCCGGCACTCTGATCCGTTGAGCTATGGGCACTCCCCGAGTCGATTCTCCGAATCCTCGCCGGCTGGCGAACGCTTTTGGCGTTTATTACATGGGCGTGACGTTTGAAGTCGCGTTTCTGGAGACCATCCTCCGGGACACCAGGAATCAGAATCCAGCGACGCTCCTGATTGCACCAAAAGACCTCGAAAACTACGTCCACACGCAGATCATGGTTCGTGAGACACTCGATCTGGTGGATCTCCGGGGCGGCAACGCGATTACGATGGGCATACCGACCGACGCGGTGCGTGCCCGCTCGCATCGCCATGGGCGGCGAACGAGGCTCGCGTTCTATACCCATCCCCGCAGACCCGACGGAATCTACTACCCGTCCCGCCTGAATCAGGACGAGAACATTGCCGTCTACGACCGTGCCGTTCACAAGCTTAACGCCGGACCGACACGCAGGCTGAACCAGTTCCCCGAACTGGCAGCCGTGCTCGACCGCTATCGAATTGCAATCGCCTAACGACGGCCGAAGTGGTGGAATCAGGAGCCTAGGCAGGGCATCATAATCGGGTTAAAGTGCCGGTTTCGACATCGATCGACAACGCGGAGAGGTGGCCGAGTGGTCGAAGGCACCAGATTGCTAATCTGGCGTACTGGCAACGGTACCGAGGGTTCGAATCCCTCCCTCTCCGCCAATGTTTCATTAGGGTTTCCCTGATTTGAACCATCGTTTTAGACTCCTGTTTCGCTGCCAAAATCGGGTCGGGTGGGCACAGGGTGGGCATGATTTGAGGTCAACAGCACCCCCGAGTTCTCCAGCGAGGCCATTTCCTCGGTAGATAGGTCCTCAGTCGGTGTCCATCGCCAGTAATGCTTCAACAGCATCTGCAGGGTGCGATGTCCCATCTGCCGCTGAATCCAGTTGAGCGGCTTGTGCTGCTTGAGCGCCAAAACGGCGAAGCTGTGACGGCACTGGCCAATCGGTCGGTGCGGCAACCCCGCTCGGTCCAGAATCCTTCGCCACACGACATCCGTTCCCCATCGCACGTTCAGCGGACCGCCGCTCTCATTGGGGAAGACGTATTTGCTGCGTAGCTGCATCCTCTCGCGTTGCTTGAGGAGTTCGGCGCGAACCCTGGGACCGAATTGAATCAGACGCCGACTACTCTTCGTCTTCGGCGTTGTCACGCCGTACCGGTCGCTGAGACTTCGGTTGATCAGCGCCCGGTCGCGATCGAGATAGACCTTGTCCCAGGTCAGAGCGAGCGCTTCGCCGCGCCGAATTCCAGTAAAGAAGTAGAAGGTCACAAGGGCGCGTTCCCAGCCCTCGGCTGCGGCGACGATAGCTTCGATCTCCTCCGCCCTATACGGCATCGCTTCGCCATCGTCGGGCTCCTCGGAGAAATCCAAGTCCTCATCGCTCGCTTGGCCCGAATCTTTGAAGGGCTTCATGCCGAGCAGGAGATCCTCGCCAAGCAGCTTCCGCGTGCGGGTGAACTCGATGATTTGCTTGAGGACATCCCACGCCATGTTCTTTCGCCGTGTGCTGAGCGGGCCTCCGGTCTGGGTCAGTTTCTCGTCGACCCGCCCGCGCCATCGGTCAATATCTTCCTGACGCAGATCTCGAACCAGCTTCTCACCCAGTGCGTCGCGCTGGATAAAGACTCCCGCGACCTCTTTATAGTAGCCGTGCGTGGACTTCTTGACCTCACCTTGCTTGCTGAGCAGCCAGCTCTCGGCTAGCTCGCTGACGCTCATGGGCTGGACCTGCTCTGGCGTCTTTATGCCGAGCTGCCGGAGGCGGTCGCTGTCCGGGAAGCGCCTGGCGTAGTCGAACGTGCGCGCCTTCAACTCGAGCTGAATCGTCGCGCAAAACCTCCGCGCCTCGGTTAGCGTTTGCTTGTTTGCAACCACCCCGAGGGGTTCACGACACTTGCTCCCGTCGTAATACTTAAAGCCGATTCTGAGGCGCCCGTGTCGATCCGTTTCCAGCCACGCCATTTTGCGACTCCTCCGGGTGCTGCGGGAGTTGACCACGCAATCTTGGGCGAGGTTTGAATTGCCTCGCCCGGAACGTCGGCCAGTGGATCAAGTACCGTCCCTGAACGACAAAAAGGCCATCCGCCTCGCCAATCCCATCGTTTTCAATCCAGCCATAGACCGTTTTGCGATTGCGTTTCAGGATTTTGGCGAGTTCGGCAACCGTGAGGTACTCGGTGTAGACTGCAGCAGCAACTGTCTCTCGTCCAATCATAATCGTTTCATCCCTATGCTCGGGTGCGTCTATTCGACCGCAGAACCGGGTAACCGCAATCTAAATGCCAGACGAAAAAACCGTCTAACTGTAGGTCTCATAGGCTCAGCCGAGAGCGCCGAAACCTGTGCATGTACAGATTTCGCACGCACACCTTGCTCAGTCAGCTCTTGCCAGCTTGCTCCCCGCCAGCATTGCGATGTCGCCGCCGATAGAATGCCGCGACGCGTATTCGGTTGCCGCAACTACTTCCCGCGCACCAGCGTCGTCTCCTATTCTTGCTCGTGTCATAGAAGAAGGCGCCGCAGTCCTGGTTGGAGCATTGCTTGACACGGGAGAAGTCCCCGTCACATAGCAAATCCGCAGCAGATAGGGCGATCGGCACAAGAAGGTGTTGGGGTTCGTTAAGCTCCGGTTCAAAGCGCGTGCAAAAGCCCGCTCGAGTCTTAACCAGTCTCGTGGTTCCTGACCGTGTCCTGATCAAGCGGTTGATTGCTTGAAGGGCGCTGCGTGAAACCTCCCGCCTGGCAACAATCTGGCCAGCCATCTCCTCGACTACGCCCCGTAACCGGAGACCCTCGCTCAATAGCAGCCCGCTAGTCTGCTTGCCCTCCCATTTCTTCAACGACTGATTTAGCTTAGTGCGCTCGAACAGTTTCGCTGAAATCAGCCACGTAACCAAATCTTCATCGCCGTGTAAAAAATCGACGATGTCTCCGGATTTCTTGGCCTCGGTGTTTACAAAATCAAGGCAGCGGTAATTGCCGATAAACCTGAACGGCTTCCATCGCCCCTTCAATTTTAAAACCGACCCAGCGCTCGTTCGAGTCATTGCTTTAATGGTCTAAAAGCTCTTGACTCATTATGGTCATCTGGACTATTTGTCAAGGCTGGCGGGGTGGAGGTCGTGACGGGAATCCACAGGTTGTGAGTTAGTCATGATAGGCCGTTCCGTTGCGATGCGCGAACTCATGAACCTGATCGAGCGCACCGCCTCAACTACCGTGCCCGCGATCATTACCGGCGAAACCGGAACCGGTAAAGAATTAACCGCCAAGGCTATTCACGATCATTCGGCTCGAAAAGGTCCGTTCGTGGCGGTTAACTGCGCCGCGATCACAGAGAGCCTAATCGAAAGCGAACTCTTTGGCCATGAAAAGGGCTCTTTTACCGGTGCGGACCGCCGGCGTGATGGCCACATCGAACGAGCCAATGGAGGAACGCTTTTCCTCGATGAGATCACCGAGATGCGCAGCGATGCTCAAGCCAAGCTGCTTCGCGTGATCGAACAGAAAAAGGTTCTGCGCGTGGGCGGCACCCAGGAGATACCGATCGACGTGCGATTCCTGGCCGCGTCGAACCGCCCTCCGAAGCAGGCCATTGCCGAGGGTCGCTTGCGAGAGGACCTCTACTACCGTCTAAATGGGCTTCTAATCACACTTCCGCCTCTCCGGAAACGTGTCGACGACTTGCAGCTGTTGGTGGACCATTTCATTCGGCAAGCGAATCATGATCATCGCCGGAAGATCGAGGGAATCGATCACGAGTGCTGGCAAGCCCTTAAGAGGTATCGATGGCCCGGAAATATTCGGGAGCTGCATAATGTTGTGGTGACCGCGGTGCTTCTTGGACCATCACATCAGATCTCGATTAACGAGCTACCCGACGAGATCAGAAGATCGAGTAGCCGCGATAACTGCTTCACCGTTTATCTAGGCTCTCCCCTTGAAGAGATCGTACGAGAAGTCATAAATCGCACGATCGCTTTCGCTGACGGAAACAAGGTCCGCGCTTCTAAGATGCTCCGAGTTCCTCGTCGAACCCTTTACGACAAGCTCGCGCGCGACGCCAAGCAAGAAGCGAACGGCCGGCTCAATGGGAACGGGTATCATAGTCCCCGCAATGGGCTGTCATGACAGCGCCGGCCGACGTCGGCGTCCTGCGCTCGCTTGTCAAGGGAGGAGATGACTTTGCTCTTGCGACGGTGGTGATGCGATGAGCTTTTTCCAAATGCATCGAGGCGGCGATAGCCGCGCCGAGGTGACAGTCGCTGCGATTCGCAAGCACGGGAATGCTCGGGCATCCCGCGAATACGCCGACCGACGGTTAAAGTCAGAGACCGATTGCATTTTGTGATTCTGCTCGCGGACCGTCGTCTGACACACCGAGCACGATTCGGTCGCCCGCCTTTTTCAAACAAGCGATCGCCTCGGCCAGAATCGTTCGTGGCAACGTCGGACTGTCAGAGTTGATCAGACAAACCTTCGTAGTTCGCTTGCAAAAGGTCGCCAGCGGCATGGAAGAGCCGCTCTCCTAAATCGGGGCCGCGCTGCGGGAGTAGTCGGAATGAATCCGGCAAAAATCCGTCGAAGGCCGATTCTGAACCAGCCGGTGTGTAGGCGATCAATCCGTGCGCACCCGAGTGGGATCTCAGCGATTCGATCGAGGCGCACATATCGCGGAGAAAGCAGCGATTGAGCGAAGCCGCCTGGTATCGATCAAGGGGGGGAACGAGTCGACTTTTGACGCTGCCGGGAACAGGCGCCTTGGCCATTATGGCTAGCGCATGCGAATGATGCTCGACCGGCGCGGCCCGGTCCGGCTGGAAGACTCGCACGCTTCTCGACATTAGAGCGAGAACCTACTTCAGAGTGTTGCGATTGACAACAATGACAATTTGCGAACGAACCTGGCTCCGTCGTTCTCGGCTACGGAAGTAGAAACGAGACGCGGTGAAACGCGGGCCGCAAAAACTCCTCACGGAGGATGACCTTCTTCCTCACGGCCCTCCTTCCAGACCTTGAGCCCTTCGAAGTCAAGCAGCGGCCACACGTCAGTGTCCTTATATGCCATCCCCAGGAGCAATTGGCGGAATCGCTCAATCACTTCCGGAAAATCAACCAGGACCTGCGGTAATATTGCAATGATCGTAGCAAGGAGTCCGTGAAAGAACTCGCAGTAATCTATACGAGAAGACAAAGCCAATAGCGACTTAATTGCCGGCGGCATCTAAAGCAAGCTCTAAGATATCGGCAGGCAATGCGTCCGCCGATCTGACTTGCTCGTTTGGGAAAACACGCCCGCGCCTTCTCGTCACCTGAAACTGGCCGCAGAATGGGTTCGCGTAAAATTGTCCGCGACTCCGCCTCGCAACAACCTCGAAGCGGCTGCGTAGTCCACCGGATGACAATCCGTAGAGAATCTGGCGAGCCCGCGTAAAACGGCGGGCTCGCCGAAAAATTTTATGGGCAACCTGCGTTGCGACGGAGAATGAAATCGGCCGCGTGTTGAGCCTTGGTGGCGGCTTGAACCAGAAGCTTCCGCTCATCGCGCACCTTTTTTAGCCAGCCGGCGAGATAGGCCGCCTGGTTATTAATGACGGCGGGTGAGATTCCGGCTTCCGCACAGAGAAATGCGGCTCCCATTTCCGCTATCAGTTCTTCCTGGGAATAGGCGGCTGAACCAAACGGCGCGGCCTCCGTAATCGAGGGGCGATTGAGGCGTTTTGCGGCTCCGCTGGCATGGGCCAATTCGTGCAGCAGACTGGCCGCATACTCCTCGGCTGAGATGAACAGGTTGCGTGGTGGCATGGTAACTCGATCGGAGGCCGTGCTGTAAAAAGCCTTCGAACCGCCGTGCACAATCTGAGGCGGGTTCGGCATTCCAGCGACAATTCGATCGGCCGTTTCTATCGGGTGATGATCGTGTGTTTCGATCATCGGAAGCTTATCGAGTACGGTCTGTGCGAGCCGGCACTGTTCCAAGTTCCAAACCCGATAATAGCCAAGCACAAACCGCCGGCGGGCTTTGGGGTCGGTCGGCTCGTTCTCCGGTTCCTCGGTCTTATCCTCCACCGCGTCAACCTTCCAGAACACAACGACAGCGCTTTCTTCTCTCTTCCGAATCTGTCCGCCCAGTTCATTCGCCTGGCGCATCGTCAGCCAGAACGGTGAGACGTACTTAGAGGCCGAAAGCAGAAAGTGGTTAATACCACGATAGGGCTTCTTGCTGACGAGATTGCGCGGGAGCCCGGTTGAGGTCCACGGTCTCCGCCACGGGACAACCCCTTGCTCAAGCAGGTTGATAATCTTGTCGGTTACGATGCCATAAACGTCCATTTCCATACTCCTGTTGTTCACTTAATGGATGGCGGAGGGCCGCATTTCGCGGCTCTCCATTCGGTCGGGGCGATTAGAAGGGGACTTCTTCTGCAGGCGGCGTTTGAACGGTTCCGTCGGGGCACTTCCCGAGAAACCGGATTTGCCGCGCCACGATTTCAGTGCGGTAGCGCTTGCCGCTTCCGTCCTTGGCTTCGTACCGGCGGGTGGTAAGTCTTCCTTCGACGTAGACTTGGCGGCCTTTGTTGAGGAATCGTTCGCACGTGTCCGCCAGCCGGCCGAATGCCACTACTCGGAGCCATTCCGTGCGCTCTTGCCTCGTGCCGTTGCGGTCTATGAAGTGCTCGGTCGTCGCCAGCGAAAAATTCGCCACGTTCTGTCCCGAGTTGGGCAGAGCACGAACGACCGGGTCCGCACCCAAATTGCCGATTACCATTACTTTGTTGATTGCCATTGCCGATACCTCCATCGGTTGTTTGCGCCCGCTTCCGCGAAGCGGCAGGGCGTTCTGTGTTTCCAATCCCGCGCAATTTTTTTTCGCGCGGCCCTCTCACCCGAAACAGGAGGGCCGTGCGCAGATTTCGAGATGCGCGAAGTGGAGTGCTGCACGGGCGTGACAAGCGGAAGCGTTCGGCGATAGCCCGATGGCACGGACGTGCCTAACGGAGCGAGTGCCACCAATGCGCGCGACAGCGCTGGTTGTAACTGCGGGGGACGACGATTGGGTTGGGTCGTTGGGCTGCTGGGCGAAGTTTACGGAGAAGTGGTAGGAGGGCTCACAGTGCTACACTGATCCCGATTGTGCGGCCCTCATTGTCGGCTCGTGTGCGCTGGACTTGCGTATGGGTTCCGATGAGGAGAGAAAAGATAGGGGCCTCCGAAAGCCCGCAGTCCGATTGGTTCACGCATATCGCCGGGTGAGGGCGACGCTCCCGATCTGTCCGACAAAGCGAAGGACGCCTGCTCGTGTTCATCTCCGACTATAAGCGGATAGACGCTATTAGGGACAACCCTTGAGGATGCCGTCATCGCGAACCAATTCATAGTCAAACCGGTTCGGAAAGTGGAATCAGCGTGAAGCGCCTCGGAGTTCTTCGGAATTTAGCAGAAATCAGAAACGGAACCGCGAATCTGTTGTAGCGCCGCATTATCAGCTCGAAGACGGGGCGTGGGCCCTCGGCTTCATCCGCCAACGCGGTAGCGGGATCGATCTGGACCCGCACCAATCCCTTGGCGACCTCGATTCGCTTGATGATGATCCGCAGCAGTCGCTGGTGGTCGTGGGCGTTGTTCCAGCCCACCTTGACCAGCGCCGCCTTCAGCCGGGCATCTGCGCCGAGCACCTCGACTATCCGGCCGCTTATCAACGCTTCGAAGTCGTGGGCCGGCAGGCGCGGCAGACTGCCCGCATCCTCCTTGCGCTGTTGCAGCAGCGCCTGGCTTACGTAGTACGGTAGCGGCACCCAGCCTTGTTGGCGTGCACCGGGCTCATGCGGTTTCCCGCATCAACGAAAACTAGCCCCTTGAACAGTGAGGAGGTCTCGGACCGCGAGCCCGTCGAAACCGCTTTCGGTTGCTAGCCATGACCTGTTGGACCTCGTCCCACAGCCTGCGGTCCACGACCGCTGCGTGCTCACCCCGATGGGTCGCATCTTTGTGGTTCACCTCGCCCCGGTAGACGCGATTTTGCAGAATCCGGTACAGATGCCCCCGGGTAAAACGGCTGGCCGCCATAGGACCGCCCCGCGCTGCTAATGAACGGCTTGTTGATGGACGATAATATTCTTGCACGTCGCACACTGTGTTCGCCAATGGAAATCCACTCCGCTCCTCGGCCCCGACCCTTATCCACACCCCGTTGATACTCTTTGGCAGCCGGTGTTAAGTGGAAGGTAAACCATCTGCGGGGGGAGCTAACACCCTTTTCCCGCCCCGCCGCGGCATGGCAACGGTGGGGGCCCGGTTTGCGAGGGACCGGACCCCACTCCGATATTCGAGATGGGCCTCATGACGACTCAGCAATCCGAAGCCTTGGCCGCCTTGGTCATCATCGTCGTTGGCTTAATGTGGCTGTGGTTCTTTCTTCACCGGCGAGGGTGAAAGGTCCTAGGGCCACGGCAGCACTTTCGCCCGACGCCCTTAGAGAAAAACAAGGGAGGCAGGAGGCAAGGTTAAGGCGCCGGCGCTTTCACGGTGGCAAAGGCTCCCCTAGGCACGCGCGATAGACAAGGCCGGCGACCATTGCCCCAATTGCCACGAGCGCAGACAGGGCAAGAATGTAATCCGCGCGGTGGTCCGCAGAAAACCACTCCACTAATGTCTTAAGGGTCTTCATGCCGTAGCCTATGAGAGGGGGGACTGCTCGCGGCTGGCGGTCTGTCATTTTTGCTCTACCCTGCCGGCGGGTTCAGAGCAAGCCGAGTGTACCAGCACTGCGCATCTTCGATTGGTGAAGGCAAAAGCGATCGGTCCATTGCCCTCTGCCCGGCGCCGAGCTGGTGTTCTAGCGACGAGCCGGCCCAGCGCACTACCTCCGCATGCCTGCCACTATTGCGCTCTGCGAGCCCCTTCCGCGACCATTTGTGATACGACGGCAGACGCCGTGGTCGGCCTCTCTCCCATCAACAAAATGCGTTCACAATGCTACTTCATGATGTGCGCCAGACTGCCGGGTTGAGTCATCGCGGCGATGTCCCTGTATTGGGCTGGAACTGGTCCAGCCGCCGAACCCGCACCATCCGCGTCGATGGTGGTCGGACTTTCAGCCGTCGCAGTTATGTG
>DASZGF010000017.1:0-1718 GCA_035939115.1 Binataceae bacterium (SeqCode) | reverse complement strand
GGTCCGTTCATCATCGGCTACAGCTCCTCACCTTCCCGACGCGGGCCGGTAACGGCTACACCGTTCCGGTCAAACCCGAGATCTCCCAGCTTCCGATGCGATCCTTTTGCACGTGATGTGGCCTTGGACCCCGGCAGGGCGTCAGCACCTCGCATAGCGGTGCCGCACATGTTGCCTTCGAGCGAATAAAAACTCTCGGCCCCTGCGACATCTGATCTTTCGTGGCTCAATCCCACACCCCACGCAATCACTGTGTACGCTTCGCAGTCACTGTCGCCAGTGACCACGCAACACTCGTTACCAAGCGGACGCTACTCCTTACTTGGGCCGGACTTTCACCGGCTGGATCGCACCAGCTTGCGGCTGGCGCACTTACTCGATCACCTCGTCGGCGATGGCGAGCAACGATGGCGGCACCTCAATGCCGAGCGCTCTAGCTGTCTGCAGATTGATGACGAACTCAAATTTGGTCGACTGCACCACCGGAAGGTCAGAGGGCTTAGCGCCCTTGAAGATGCCGCCGGTGTAGACGCCGACTTGGTAAAACATTTCGGCAGTGTCAGGTCCGTAGCTCATCAGCCCGCCGGCCGCGACATAATCGCGGTTCGAATAAGCCGCCGGAATCCTGTCGTTTGTCGTTAAGGCGGCAAACTGCACGGCGCGACTGCTGAAGAATGCGTCGGGAGCGACGAAGAGGCCATCGGGGCGCTCGCGCGCAAGGGTCGCAAAGACCGCATCGATCTCGCCGATCGTACCGGCGTTTAGGATCTGGATTTGCAGCCCGATGGTGGGCGCGGCTTCCCACACGGCCCGTAACGTGGACTCGGCGCTCGGACCATTGGCCGGATTGATGAGCACAGCAACACGAACGGCCTTGGGCACCAGGTCACGCAGGAGCCGCAGCCGCTTGGCGACCACCTCATTAGTGAAAATATTGATGCCGGTCGCGTTGCCGCCGGGCCGTGCGAGGCTGGCGACAAGACCAAGACGGACCGGGTCTTCGGCGACCCCGAAGACGATCGGGATCGTCGCTGTTGCGGCTTTGGCCGCGAGCGCAGCAGGCGCGCTGCCGGGAATGGCAATCACCGCCATATGGCGGCGAACTAGATCGGCCATCAGCGCCGGCAAGCGATCGTATTGACCCTCCAGCCAGTGGTACTCGACCGTCACGTTTTGGCCTTCTACGTATCCGGTTTCGTTGAGGCCTTTGCGAAATGAGGCCGCATTACGCGCGTTGGCATCAGGCGTCCCGGGATGGACAAATCCGACCACCGGCAGCGAGGGCTGCTGCGCGCCTGCCGCCAGCGGCCACGCCGCCGCCGCGCCGCCGAGTAGCCTGACGAAATCGCGACGCTGCATGTACGACCCCAAGCTCACGAGGCGGTATCTTAGCGGCTAAAACGCCTACTTTGATAGGGGTTGAATCCGCATCGATAGCATTGCCATCGAGCGCGGCCGATGTCGCATTGGGTCAATCTCGTCATTCTGGGCCAACGCCCACGACTTCCGGTCTACCCCGGCAAACGGACATTCTCGAGTCAGTCGCCACTTCGCAAAAGTGCCAATAGCGGAAGTCGTCGAGATCATTCGATCACTTCATCAGCCCCGGCTAAAAGCGCGGCTGGCATTTCAAGGCCGAGTTCCTTAGCAGTCTTCAAATTGAAGATCGTGGTATATTTGGTCACTTGATAGATCGGCATCTCGCCGGGGTTTGCCCC
>DASZGF010000016.1:0-139184 GCA_035939115.1 Binataceae bacterium (SeqCode) | reverse complement strand
GGGTTCAAATCCCCCCCTCTCCGCCAAGCAGTCTGCGATTCACGCCATCTCTGGGGAACTTCGCGCGGGCAGCTTCTTGCACTTAGCTAAGGAGCAGTTCGCCGAGATTCACGAGGCAGTAATGGCGACCTCGCCCAACTTTCCAACCTGTCTCGGCCCGTGACTATCAAGCCGACTCTCATCCTCGAGTAGCGGATTGACCGCAAGGCGACGCGGCCACAGGAGTCAGGCCATGTCGCACGCTCCGTGATGCGGCGGTTACATCTAGCGCACTTCGACTGTCTCATAGCGGAGCATACCGCGTAATGTTTCGGGACAACAGCGGTCCGGTGCGTGACAGGTAATATTACAAAATGTAATGTCGGTGGGAATCGGCTGGGGCATCGCTCTTGCATCACGCTAGCCCGATACACACACGCCGAGCGTGGCTTTACCTCCGAGAAGGTGGACGCCGCTCCAGCGACGGCCACGCCGCGCAGGGGGCCCGCGACCACAGGCCGATGGGGCTTACCTTGAAGGAGCTTACGGATGAAGAACTGTGCGCGATGGTCGCGCAGCACAGCGAGCAGGCTTTCGGACTGCTGGTGCAGCGCCATCAGGCGCGCGCCTACCGGATTCCGTACTTGGTGCTGGGTAATGAGGTCGACGCACGCGACATTTCGCAAGACGCCTTCATCCGGCTGTTCAAATCGGCGCATAAATTCGACCGATGCTCGCGCTTTTCCAGATGGTTCTACCGCATCCTGGCTGACCTGTGCATCGGCCACGCGCGGCGCGGGAAACAGGGAAAACCGCTGCCGCCGCTGGCCGGCCCCGGCGACGACCGCGATCAACCCGGAATCGATCCGCCCGCCGGCGAGCGACCCGATGCTGCCGCTATCAGGCATCAATTATCCCGTGGCCTGGATGAGGCGCTCAGGCGTCTTTCGGCCGATCAGCGGATCGCAGTATTGCTGCGGGTGCAGGAAGGATTTTCCAGCCCGGAGATTGCGCAGGTGCTCAACTGCTCCGAGAAGACCGCGCGGGTCCATACTTACGGTGGACTGGCCGCGCTCAAAAGCTGCTTGGAAATGAATAGCGATGCGGGTCCGGGTCGTCCATCCTGAAGCAGCGCTGTTGCCCTTTATCCTGGGCGAACTTTTCGGCGCTGAACGTGAAGCCATAGCGGCGCACATCGAGAAATGCGCCGCGTGCCGCCAATCGGCGGAGTCATTTCTATCGTTTTTGTCAGAGCTGTCCTCGCGTCTGGACCAGGTGCCGGCTCCGCCATGGGACGATTATGAGGCCGAACTGCGGCGCAGGCTCGATGCCCCAAAAAGTCCGTGGCTGAAATGGCAGCGGCCTGTTCTGAATTGGCGGCCTACCTTCAACTGGCACCCAGCCCTGAATTGGCGGCCTGCTTTCAAGTGGCGGCCAACTCTGAATTGGCTGCGCCCTGCCTTCAACTGGCGACCAGCTCTGAATTGGCTGCGGCCTGCCTTTAGATGGCGCCCAATCTTGAATTGGCTGCGCCCTGCCCTCAAGTGGCGGCCGTCCCTGAATTGGCTGCGCCCCGCCCTCAAGTGGCGGCCGTCCCTGAATTGGCTGCGGCCTGCCTTTAAATGGCGACCAACCTTGAGTTGGCTGCGGCCTGCCTTCAACTGGCGGCCAAACCTGAATTGGCTGCAACCTGTCTTCAAGTGGCGCCCAAACCTCAATTGGATGCGGCCTGCCTTCAACTGGATGCGGCCTGCTTTCAACTGGCGCCCGACCCTGAAGTGGCTGCAACCTGCCTTCAACTGGCGCCCAACCTTCAATTGGATGCGGCCTGCTTTCAACTGGCGGCCGACCCTCAATTGGATGCGGCCTGCTTTCAACTGGCGGCCAACTCTCAATTGGCTACGGCCTGCCTTCAACTCGCGGCCGACCCTCAATTGGATGCGGCCTGCCTTCAACTGGCGCCCAACTCTGAATTGGATGCGGCCCGCCTTCAACTGGCGCCCAACCTTCAATTGGATCCGGCCTGTCTTCAACTGGCGCCCAAACCTCAATTGGCTCCGGCCTGTCTTCAAGTGGCGGCTAACTCTCAATTGGATGCGGCCCGCCTTCAACTGGCGCCCAAACCTCAATTGGCTGCGGCCCGCCTTCAACTGGCGCCCAAACCTCTATTGGCTGCGGCCTGCTTTCAACTGGCGCCCAAACCTCAATTGGCGGCCTGCCTTCAAATGGCGCCCAGCTCTGAATTGGCGGCCAGCTTTCAAGTGGCGGTCGGCCTTGAATTGGCGACCGACCTGGAATAAGCAGCGGGCGGTGAATAGCCGGCTGGCTCCGAAAAGGGAGCCGACTTTCGAATTGTTGCGACCAGGTTTGAACCGGCGGGGGCAGGCCTTGAAATGGACGGGGTTGGCTGCGACGGCGGCTGTCGCCGTGTGGCTGGTGACCCCTGGCCATCATCCGCCGACATCGCTCATGCATGATCAGATTGCCCTCGTGCAGCGGTTAGAAAGGACCAGCGTCGGCCTGCTGCGTAACTATGGCGTGCTGCAACGGGTCGATTTGCCAAAGAACCCCGACCTGACCGAGCATTTGGACGAGCTGACCCCGGTAACCAAGCGCAGGCACGCCAGGCGGCATCACTGGCGAAAGACACACTCTCAGGCTGTAAGTTATCGTTTTAGCTCGAATCACGTGAACCGACTACTCGACGGCTCCGGTATTTGGGATGCGGTTGTGAATTGGTGCTCGGTCCAATTGGCCAGCCTTGATGCGTTAGTGGTGTCGACCGAAGCGAGATGGTTCGGTCCTATATGAGGAACGCGGTGGCTTGATGTGGCCACTAGGGAACGTCGGAATTTAACAGGAGAGCGGTTCTGATCAGACTGCGCCCCCGCCGGGCAGTCTGCGGCTTTCGGTAACCGTCCCTCATCTCCTTACCTTAAATAGGGCACGGTCTGAGGACCCTGAGGCAGGACACACAGTTTGGCCTTCGGGCCGGCTGCCTTCAATGCTCCTCCGACGGCCGCTCCTACATCTTCGATAGGCTCGAATTGCGCGGCCCGCAGTTGTTTTTCCGATAGTCCCCCCGCTTTCACCAGCACCTTCGCCTTGAGCTGGATCTGCGCCTGAATCTGCACCTGCCACTGATCCGGACGAGAAAATCCCGGCGACCTGATCATGTCGAGCAACTCGCGCGGCGATGCTCGCGCCGTCAGCAGCTCTCCATACGCCCCATGATTCGGAATGCCGTCCCGGCACTCGGCGGCGCAAATAATCGTGCCCCGGTCTTTGACGATCTTCACCGCGGCAGACATCCCCTTCACGGATTGATACAGATTCTGATCCAGCGGGTATCCGGAATTCGTGGTGACCACGACGTCGAACGGCGCATCGACCGCGCGCATCGCGATGTTGCGCACGGAAGCGCACGCCGTCGCATGCTCCTGAAACAGATCGCCTGCAAAAGCCGCCGTGATCTTCTGATCGCGATTGAGCGTGACGTCCAACGCAAAGTCGACTCCGGTCATGCGGGAGATCTCGCGGACGTCTTCATGAATAGGATTCCCTTCAATCACCCCAAACGTTGCTTTGGGATGAGCGATGCGCTCCGCGTTGTGCAGCGTCATGACGGTATCGAGACCGGCCAGGCCCGGCGCCACCATCTTTGGCCCGCCGCTGAAGCCGGCGAAGAAGTGCGGCTCGACGAAGCCAGTTGTGATTTTGAAGTCCGACTCAACCCATCCTCGATTCAGCAGCACGCGCACGCCGGTCTTTGTATCCCCCACATGAACGAGCGACGCGCTGTCTCGCGCGTCGTGACAGACAACCCGGCAACTGCGCGCGAACTCGGCGCCAATCATCTGCTCGATTTCAGCCGGACTGTTGCGCCGATGCGTCCCCGTGGCGATGAAAATCGTGACGTCTTCTCTTCGAATGCCCGGCATCTCCGCAAACAGCCCCTCGAGCATCAACTGGCGCGGCTGCGCCCGCGTGATGTCGCACACCGAAATTCCAATCCTCTGGCCCGGCTTCAGTAGCGTTCGTAATGGCGGTTTCCCGATGGGCGCCGCGATGGCCCTGCTTAAAGTTTCCGCTGGGTTCGCAACCGCGGGTACCGGCACCGGCTCGATCACGGTTGTCCGCTCGCCAGGCAGATCCACCGTCAAGCCATCGCTGCCGTAGTCCAGTTTCAGTCTCATTCGACCTTAATAACACAGAATGATGATGCGGATTACTGCCTACGGAATGATTGCGACGTGGATCGCGCTCTGCGCGGCCACCCGTCCTGCCAGCAGGTCGATGGCATACGCGGCCTGCTCCAGTGGCACGTCGTGAGTATGCATCTTCTCAATCGGATAATGGCTGGATTCGATCACACTGACGGCCGCGCGTAGGAGCTGTAATCCACGCCACGGGCGCCCAGTATTCGGATTTCGCGATTGACGATCTGATCGGAGAGCAACTCCTCGACGGCATTGGCGCCCTTGGCCGCGGCCAGGACCACTGTGCCACCGGGCCGCACGGCCTCGATCGCCTGGACCACGGTGCGTGGATCCAGAGCGGCGACGTCCACCGCCACATCCACCATCTCGCCGCGGGTGATGTCGCGCACGGCCGCCACCGGATCCAATTGCGAGACGTCGATCGTATGGGTGGCTCCGAACTCGCGCGCCAACTCGAGTTTGGCGCGGTCCCGAGCCAGTCCCGTCACGGCGATCACCCCGGCGCCGGCTTCGCGCGCTGCGATCACGCTGGCCAGTCCACGTTGCCCCGGACCTAAGATCAGGACCTTGTCACCAATGGTAGTGCCGGGCATCTGCACCGCCCAGCGGATTCCAGCCGCAAGCGGATTGAACATCACGGCGATCGGCGCCGCGATACGCATCGACATCCTATGCACAACGCTGTGAGGTGCCAGGCGCATATGGGTGGCAAACCCGCCCCACAAGCCGGAGTCCATCTCAAGCGGTGTGATGCCGTAGGAGGTAGAGCCCGGCGCGCTGCACAGCCGATGGCTACCCGACAGGCAGTAGCGACAAGCACCGCAGGCCACCTTGGGCTCGACCGCGACCCGGTCCCCTTCGCTCACGCCCCAGCGCTGCGCGGCGATGGGGCCGATGCGCTCGATAATGCCGACCGGCTCATGGCCCGGGATAAGGGGCATTTTCAGAGCGGGAAAGGCGCCGTCGTAAAGCTCGTAATCGGTGCCACAAATCCCGCATGCCTCCACGCGCAGCAGGGCATCGTCCGCACCTATCTCGGGAATTTCGAGCTCGCGCAGTTCAAGCTTCTTGGGCGCGGTTAGAACCATCGCGCGACAGGTCGCCATCTGTGTACACTCCCTCAAGATCTAAGGCTCGGCCCGCGTGTGACCTCAGGGTTTCACGCGGCGGCTTGTGATTAGTCCGCACGATTGCAGACACGGCTACGATTCTGCTAGGTGCAAATCGCGACCGGGAAGATCCGTTAAGGGCACCACGCCACGCCGGATGGGCCCCATAACAAGGAGGCGCGCAACCATGCATCTGATGTACTTTACCGAACAACCGATGTCGACCTATCCGCCCGCGGAAGGCGACCGCTACGGGTACACCGCGTTATTGTTCCCCAATAAATTTTTCGATCCGATTTCGGGAAGCCGGCTCTACAACGAGCGGCTTGACGAGTATCAGTACGTCGAGGAGTGCGGCTGGGACGGTATCATGCTCAATGAGCATCATAACGCGCCGTTCTGCATGCAGGCCAAGTGCAACATCTTTGCCACCGCCATCGCAGCCACGACCAAGCGGGTCAAAATCGTGTTGTTAGGCAATCCTCTGCCGGTGGCCGATAACCCGGTGCGGCTGGCCGAGGAGCTGGCAATGATCGACCTGCTGTCCAAAGGCCGCCTGGTCCCGGGAATCGTGCGGGGAGGCGGCGTCGAGGCGTTTGCGAGCAACACCAATCCGGCCTTCAATCGCGAGCGTTTCGAGGAAGCCCACGACTTGATCATCAAGACCTGGACGCAGCCTGGACCGTGGCGTTGGGAGGGCAACCACTATCAGTTCCGGGTCGTCAATCCCTGGGTGATCCCGATGCAGAAGCCTCATCCGCGCATCTGGGTGCCGGGCGTGTCCAGCCGCGAGACCGTCGTATGGTGCGCCGAGCACGGGTATCCCTACATCGGACTTAATTTGCCCAGCGACGCGGCCAAGCAGGTCTGCGCCTTGTACGACGACACCGCCCGCCAGCATGGCTACGAAGGCGGTTCTGCATATCGCGGAGCCCTGCTGCAGGTGCGGGTCGACGAAACCGAAGAGAAGGCGATGAAAAACGCCCAGCAGTTCATGTGGATGCAGGGTGAGTTCACCGGACTGACTCATCCCGTGTGGGCCGCCCCCTCCGGTTACCTGGGCGAGTGGGCACGCAAGCCGATGGCTGAGCTGCGCGCGGGCTATCGCAGCAAGCAGCGCAAGCTCTCCGACGACCGCTCCACTTTTCAGGCTCGGATCGACAACGGCACCCTGATTGCCGGCACCCCCAAGCAGGTCATCGAAAAGCTGCGCATCCGATTGGAGGAAACCCGCTGCTCGATTCTGTCCTTGTGGGGCAACGACGGCAATATCGATCACAAGGATTCGCGCAGCTTCATCCGCCTGATGGGCCAGGAGGTCTTACCCGCACTGCGCGAGATCGCCAAGTCGCTGGACCTGGGCGACCCGTTCGATATTCCAGTCAGCCGCAAGTTCGCCAATGCCAAATGGGAGATTCCCCAGGAGCGCGCGCTGAGCGCTTAGCGGCGCGCTGAATCGCACTCAAGCGATAATCCAATTCGTAGGGGCGGTTCGTGAACCGCCCCTAGGAGGGCTGAGAGAAGAAAATAGAACCATTGGGCGGGCTGGTCGCTGCGTTCAAGACGGTTTTCAGGCAGAAGTTGAACCAGATGCGCGCCGGGGGAGATAGTTTGGCAGCGCAATTATCACGAGAGGCCTTGCACGGGCGGTTCGCGAACCGCCCCTACGTGAGCGCCTCCGGCCCCATTCACTCCGCTAGCGGCACGCGGGCGGTCTCGGCGAGGCTCAGGACGAACAGCGTCGAGACGATTGCCGCCCCCATTAGATACAACGGCGGCGACATGTTGCTTTGCGTGCGTTCGATCAGGTAGGTGGCGACGATCGGCGCGGTGCCGCCCAGCAGCGCCATGCAAAGGTTGTGGCTCACCGCCACGCCGCTGCATCGCACGTGCCGCTGGAACGCCTCTGCCGATGCGGCAGCCCCCGGTCCCGCGAACATCGAAATCAGAATCGCGAAGCCGACCTGTCCCGCGAGCATCACCGCGAACGTGTCGTGGTGCTGCATCATCCGGAACAGCGGCCAAGCTAACAGCACTGTTCCAATCGAGCCTGCCAGCAGCAGGGGCTTGCGTCCGATACGGTCCGAGAGCATCCCGAACAGCGGAATCAGCCCGAGCGCGGCGCCCATGCTGATCGTGTTGATCGCCAGCGCGCGCGGCTTGGGCACGCCCACGACATGTACCAGGTAGGTCGTGGCATAGACGAACACGAGGTAAAAGCCGACCGCATCGAGCACCTTGAACCCGGCGACCTGCAGGATGCGCCGCCATTGGGAGCGCAGGATGCGGCCCAGGGGCGGCGGCTCGATCGCGTGGACCGGCGCGGTGCGCGAGATCTCGCGCCGCATGAAATAGCCGGCGATGCCGATCGTGATGCCGAACAAAAACGGGATGCGCCAGCCCCACGCGTGGACCGCTTCGCGCGGCAGCACCGTGGTCACCAGCACGCCCACCGCCGAGCCCAGCATCACGCCGGCGTAGGCGCCGAAGCTCCCGTACGCCCCCATCAGGCCGCGTTGATGCTGGCGGCATCGCTCGACCATGAATACCACCGAGGTCGTGTACTCGCCGCCAACCGAAAGCCCCTGGATGAGTCTGAGCACGACCAGCATGATCGATGCGGTGATACCGATTTGTTGATAGCCGGGCAGCACCCCGATCAAGAACGTCGGCACCGCCATCGCCATCACCGACAGCATCAGCGCCAGTTCGCGGCCGCGCTTATCCCCCAGGTAGCCGAACAGCAGCGCGCCTACCGGGCGCATCAGGAAGCCCGCGCCGAACACGCCGAACGCCTCGATCAACGAGGTGGTCGGATTCTTTGACGGAAAGAAGTTGCGGCCAATCGCGCCGGCGAAAAATCCATAGACCGAAAAGTCGTACCACTCCAGGATATTGCCGGCCACGCCGGCGATTACGAGGCGGCCGTGCGATGTGGCTGTGTCGCCGGATTCCATGGCGCGCCATTGTCTCGATTGCACCAAGCGGGCGCAACCGGAATTCGAGAATGCGAAAAGATTTCGTAATCGAGCGCGGAAACACATTGGCGCAGAGGCTGTTTCTGCCCCCTCTCCTTATATTGGCCTGCAGTCACGGATTGCGACCGCGCCGCTTGCCCTCTCCCGCAACTAAGCGGGCGAGGGGGTTAAGAGCAGCCGCCAGGCGTGAGAACCCAAAATTATTTTCGCTTCACGGTTAGGAGAGGGCGAGGGAGAGCTTATACGCCTCGGCCGTTGATACATATTTTGCCTCAGCCAACAGAATTTCGAAAAAAATTAGTGCAGAATTGTTCTCGTTTTGGGGTTAGGGTTTGCCGCGGGTGAGGGCGCGGGTATGCCTCGAGCAACCAACCCCTGGGTATCAACCGAGCTTTTGGTTTATTTCCGGCGCGACTACGTTGATGATACGCTCTGCTGCCGCGGCAACACTCCCGGCAAGGAGCAGGTCATGGCCATAGACATTTTCGTCGAGGATCCGCAGCAGGCGGCCTTCGAACGCAAATCGATCGAGATTTTCCAAACCCCCGAAGTGCAGAAGCAATTGGATATCGCGCGCAAGCTCTTTGCGGCCGATCCGCTGGCGCAGACCCCTTCCGGACGCGCTACGCTGGAACGTTCCGTGGGCGAAACCGTGCGCGCCGCCGCGGATTGGATCGTCAACGGCGACCCATACCGCCCCTCGCTGGTGTGGGTGCAGACGCCGCCGCACAAATGGTTCGGCGTGGATTTTCCCGGCAATCGATGGGGTATCGACAATCCCGACAACCTCTATGCCACGGCGGCGATCGACGGCGAGTCGCGCTACGTGATTCATGGCAAGCTGCGCCGTCCGGCACCCGCTGAATGCACCTTGACCGTCATGGGCCGCGGCGGCCCTTATCCCAACGCGTTCCCCCACAGTAACGCCTATCTCAGCCTGGACAATGTCAAGATCGGCACCGACGATTCCTTTGAGGTGACGATCGATTCAAGCCCGGTCAATGGGCGTCCCAATCACATGCAGTCGCAGCCGCAGTCGATGGCTTTGCTGCTGCGCCCCAGCCTGGGCGATTGGAGCACCGAAACGCCGCCCCTGATTTCGATCGAGCGCGTTGGCGGGCCTCCGATGCGCCCCGCGCCCAGCAACGCCGAGTTGGTAACAAAGGCGGTGGAGAAGTTGCGCGAATTCATACCGGCGGTTTTGGATTTCAACCGCAAGGCATGCTATCGCCTGGCGGCCAATCAACTCACCGTGCCGACTCCGACGCCCGGGGGTCTGCTGACCCAGATCACCAGCTTTGGGCATTTTAAGGTCGCGGACGACGAGGCGCTGGTTCTGACCATCGATCCGATAGGCGCCCGCTATCTGGGATTTCAGCTCTGCGACCATTGGATGATCGGGATGGAGTACATCAGCGCGACCGGCTGCATCAACCACGCGCAGGCGGCGCGCAATAACGACGGCACCTACACGCTGGTAATTTCTCCCAGCGATCCGGGCGTGTACAACTGGGTGGACACGGAGCACCTGGGCAGCGGCGAGATGCTAATACGATGGCAGGCTTTGCCGCATCCGCCCAAGGATGAGAACCCATCGATCGCGAAGTCCCGTTTGGTAAAGCTCGCACAACTGGGCGATGTGCTGCCGCCAGGCACGCGGATGGCCGACGCGCAGGCGCGTCGTCGCCAAATCGACCAGCGCGAGCGCGCCTTCGCGCGCCGCATCGGCCAGTTGCGCCGGTAGGCCGGGATTAACCGTGGAGCGGGCGCCGTGCGTTCACCGGCAGGGAATAGAGCGGGTCCCGAGCGTGGCAGACTATCTCCACCCACCGACCAGAATGAACGGCGCCCAGAAATAAGGAGAAGCGAGCGATTCTTCCTCACTTGTGGCGTTTTCCTTAATTCTCATCTGCATCAGCTCGCACCGCGCCTTACGGAGCGCCTCCGCCTTCGTCAGCCCTTCCTTGAGGGCCGTATAAAAATGCTCCATGAACAAACTGGTTGATTCATCATTAACGTTCCACAAACTGGCCACTACCGAATCGCTGCCTGCGAACAGAAAGGCACTCGTCAAGCCTACGATACCTTCACCGCGCGACATCTCTCCGCGGGCGGTCTCGCAAGCCGATAGCACCACCAGGTCCGCGTTCAGACGGAGGTTAAAGATCTCGGCCATCTTTAGAACTCCGTCGTCGCCCTTGCCGGCGCCCTCGGGCGAGAGGATCAGCGCCGGCTGACTGATCCACTTGACCTCATCGCCGACTACCGCGTGGGTAGCGAAATGCAAAATGCGGTACTGGGTTAAGTCGAGTTGCTCCAGACGTTTCCTGGTGGCTTGGCTTCCGAGATTGATGGAGTCCGAATCGGACTTGATACCGTATACGGCCGCCACTCTACGAACTTCGTCCCCTGAATAAGGCAAACGATTGAAGCTGACTCCCATTTCTTCATAGGCACCGCGGGTGCTGAGCGCTACTTGCGAAGCTGCCGGGCCGGGTCGCACGATTGGATCGCCAAATGCCAAAAGTGGGCGTCGGTTGGCTGCTATGCCGGCCCTGTCCTTCCGCGCATTGCGTTCGATGGTCACCAAAACAGATGCCGACGGTGCATAGCTGAAGCTGTAGTCCTTGCCCAGGTAGGATTGAGAGGCCAGGGAAGCATTTGGCCGATCTGCCTTTTGGTCGGTAGCTATCAGCGCTTCGAAAGGTAAATAGTAGAGGTCCCCGTCCGGCACTATCACGATGTGACGCTTGCCACGGATTAAATCGCGGGCCGGGCCTAGCAGCATCAGGTAGAGGTCTTTCGCCAATTTCACATGGCTGGTGATCTCCGCGGTTCCGAGCAAGGGCGCCCTTAATGTTGGAAGGAATTCGCCCAACGCCTTACTGATCGCGTCCTGGCTGGGAAGACGAAACACTCGCATCTCACGGTCGGTTAGAACTTCCAGGGCCGAGAGCTCGGGGCCCAAATCGTACTCAAGCAGGACCGCATCATTGCCCAGCAGACGTTGTATGTCACCGATTGCGACGACCTGGGGTGAGACAACGGCCGCGTACCTGAAATTAGCGGCGACTACCTTGTCCTGCACCGCTTTGAGGGCAGCCTGCTCATCAACCAGCGCGTCCTGTAAACCCGCTTGCTTGAGATCGGAGAATCTCTCGTCGGAAAAGACGTTCTGAAGGGCGGAAATCCTGGCGCGCAGTCGATCCTCCTCGCTTACAAGTTTTGGATCGACCCCTTTACGCACACGGACGCCAGCTTCGTTTAGAAGCTCCAGGAACGCCCGCGCCTTACCTGTTTCGTGGAAGGTAAAAGCACGGGGAAGGTAATCTGGTTTATGGTCCTTTGCGTACAATTTGAGTGAGACGCGAGTCAGGTTTTCGTAGTTACCCCAGGCGAGTTCCCGCGCCGAGAGGTGCAGCTCCGGCAAGCGTTGAGCGGCGCCGAATCGCTCCAGCATCGTCGCCGCCTGTTCGTAATACCGCATGGCCTCAGCCAGATTGCCCTGCTTCTCGTGTATTTCACCTATCCGGAGGTAGACCCATAAAATCTCCGGACTCTTGTATTCTTCCGCGATCGCCTCCGCGCGTTTAAGTGCGTCGAGGGCCTGCTCGTATCGCCCTGCTCGTATGTATGCATCCGCAAGCAAACCGGACGACACGGCGACCTCCCTGAGAGACGCCTCCCCTTGAGGCCCGCGTGAATAGGCCGCGATGCGGGCCTGTAAGAATGGGATTGCTTGTGGGTCGCCGGAAGCCGCCAGGAGTTCTCCCAACCTTGCACCGCTCTCACCGAGAAACAGAGTCAGAAACAGCGCTTTGGAATTCGGATCTTTTGAAACCTTCTCCAGCAGTCCCTGGGCTTCCTGTCCATATCTGCTGGACGCTGCTCGATCTCCCATCGACCAGGCAAGAAGTCCGAGCCCCACCAGTGCTGTAGACTGGCCGTCCACGTCTGCTCCCTTTTGACTCTCTTGAAGAGCGTACGTATACCACTGCGCGCAGGCCATAGTGTCGCCAACCTTGCGATACATCTCGGCGATTTTGACCAGCGCTGTCGCGGCTTGTTTATGGTCAGCGATCAACTGGTATTTCTGGACCGCCTGCGTATAGAGCCCGAACGATTCCGCGTAATTGCCTAGATCGCGCTGTATATTAGCCTCTTCTATCAAGACCGCCGCCTCTATTGTCGTCCGATTCCGCCAGTCACTGATATCAGCCAATGATCGGTATGCGGCATTGAAATGATTCTGTGAACCTTCAAGGTCTCCGGATGATTCAGCTACCACACCTAGTCCATACAGCGCTGGCGAGTAGCTTGGCTTGATGGCCAGGGCCTTGTCATAGTCCTTTCGCGCATCATCTATGCGCCCGGTCGCGCAATGCGCAGTTCCCAGGAGATAATAAGGCTCGGCCACATGAGGGTTCAGACGGATTGCCTGCTGCGCGGCTATTATCTCCTCTTGGAAGCGCTTGCTTCTGCCGAAAGCATCGGCGGCGTTCACGTATGCCCAGAAGTTGTCCGGCTGTAGTCTGACCGCCTCCCTGAACTCCTTGATCGCAGCTTCGAGCTGGCCTGTCTGGCTATACGCAACACCAAGCGCAAAGTGATTGCCCGCAAACCCCGGGTTAAGACGCACCGCCTTTTCGAGAGGATGGAGCGCCTGCTCAGGTTTCCCCAAGACAACAAGGCCCGCACCGAGACCAGCCTGAATCCCGGCGTCGTCGGCCTTGAGCTTCGCAGCTTGCTGAAAGGCATCGAGTGACTCCTTCCAACGACCGAGTTGCTGATACGAAATGCCCAGAAGAGAATACGGGAGATAACCGAGCTGATCGTTGTCTCGAATCGCAGCGCTGAGGACGTCGGCCGCCTCTTGCCATCGACGGTCCTTCTCGTACGCGATGCCAAGCAGGAGCTCGATTGCTCCAGCTTTTGAAGTCGCGCGTTGCTGGTGAGCAGCCTTCAACGCAACCCGGTACTTTTCGACTGCAAGTGCGGTCTGACCGGCCTGTAAGACGGCTCCTGCCTGACGCACCAGGTCTTCGTAATTGACTGCGGGGGACAACTGTGACGTAGGTTCGCTGTTCGGCGGACTCGCGGCGGAAGAGGTCTTATGGCAGGCTGTCTTTAACAGGATCAGCAGCAGCAGGATCGCTAGCAAGCGAGGTAGCCCCCAAAAGAATCGCTCGCGGCGAGAGGATCGCAATGCGCTCATCCCGCAACCCATTCATCCATCAGTGACAGAACCGTACCTGGCGATAGGGGATGCTGCCGTCGGAAAATGCCTTCACCAGTTCACCGGCAAGACTATCCAGCCGAAGTGAACTCTGCGGCCGCTGATAGCTGACAATAGTATCGCCTCCCGATGGAGAATATCCGATTAGATCGACGACTCCGTCGCAGTTCACGTCAAAGTAATAGACTATTCCCTTCCAGTTCGGATCGATACCTTTGAATACCGTATCGAGTCGTTTCCTGAACGAGGAGCCCGTAACCGCGTAGAGCGGCTGATCGCTCCCGTTATCATGTACTAGCCATACGTCCGGAGGCGGTTTACGGGACTTCATGTATGCACCTGTGATGTGATCGCCGAAGGGTTCGAGACGGCTAAGCTGACCATTTGCGTTTGCGAGCTTTTCCGCTATCCCGCTCACTGGTCGCTTGAGAAATCCTTCAACCGTGTCAGAACCAATTGCGTAGTTCAAACCTTCTGCCTCGATGCGAAACGAGTTAATACCGATCACCTGGGCAGCGTTGTTCAGCAAGGGTCCGCCGGAATTGCCAGGATTTATCGCCGTTTGCGTCTGAATAACCGTAGCGCGGTGAGTCCCATCTTTTCCTTTCCACTGGTATTTCGGAAATATCCGGCTGATGGTTCCAGTTGTATACGTCCAGACTTCGCCTTCTGAATGTCCGATTGCATGGACGTCGTCACCGACCTGGAGCTTGGAAATATCCGCAAAAGGAAGCGGGTGAAGCAGCCGCCTCGGCGCGGCGACCTTCAGGAGCGCCAAATCAGCTTCCGCATCTACCTTAATCGGCTTCGACGCATAGGCGAGGTCCTTCTTGATCTCAACCGCACGTTGGGGCTTGAAGACGACGGCCATCCGCTTGGCGCCGCGGATCACGTGGTAATTGGTGAGGATGTCGCCCGCCGAACTGATGACCACCCCGCTACCGAGACCGGCGTCGGTTATAACCAGTACTGTGGCTGGGGCCGCCTTCTTGTAAACCGCGGTATCCGTGGCTCCGCGCGTCTCTTCCAGGATGAGCGTCTTTGGCAGTTCTTCCAGGGCTGAAAGAACCCGGCTGTTGAGGGCCTGCGAAGCGCCCGAGATGGGTGCAAGCGCCGCCACCATTCGCTGCGCTACTTGTGTACCGTTTTGTAGCGAAACGCGCCCGGACGAACGAACGAGAACCAGCGCGACGAGCAGGGCGGCTGCGGCGGCGCCAGCGATACCCCACGGTAGATACGCGCGGCCAGGAGCCCAGATCGACGAAAGCCCGGACTTGATACGAATCAGAAGTGGCGCTTGGCTTGAACGCGCGCGCACCATGGACTTCACGGCTTCCATAAGCGCGGGCGGCGGTTGCATCCCCTCGGTCTGCATATAACTCAGCTCGCGGAGTTCAACCAGCCGATTGATGCAGGCGGGGCATCCCTGCATGTGCAATTCCAGAGATTCTTTTGCTTCCGGGCTGAGCTTGTTGTCTATCAGGTCCCCCAAGGCTTTAATCGGAGGACAAGCAGGACCGGCCATCTGACTTAGTTGCCTAAGTATCTTCCGGTCGATTTCGCTCATGATTCGGTTACCTCAACCGTCCGCACGCACACCCTCATCCAGCAATAGACTCTTGAGCCGCCTCATTTTTCCCTCGCCGTCGCGATTCCGGCCTTTCTGAGGCACTCCCCGATGGCCTCCTTGGCCCGGTGGTATTTAGACGCCACCGTTCCCTGGGCCAGACCTAACGCCTGGGTGATACGCTTGTAGTCGAGACCCTTCTCTCGTATCCAAAAAATCTCTTGATCAATCCGCGGAATTTGCGCAATGCAGTTATTCAGCTTGGCGCGGATCTCGTATTGGCTTACCAAGTCCTCCGGTCCCGGTGACGTATCGGCAAAGTCAAAACTTTCCGCGGCGGACGCGGCGTTGGTGCCCTGGTCATTTTGTGGGCCCGTCGAGTCGAAAACCTCGAAGCGCCGGCCATGCCTGCGCAAACAGTTCTTCGCTTCGTTCTGCGTGATCGTCTTTATATACCAACGAAATTCGTGCTCGGTGGATCCTCGAAAAGCCTCGAGTCCCCCGTTGAGCAGGACCCCAAAGACATCCTGGAAAAGATCTTCCTGAATCTCCGGTTCCAGACTCCGGAAGGTTCGCAATACGCCCCATACAAGTGGACCATACATTTCGACCAGGCGTTCCCACGCCTGGGTTTCCCTCGCGATTGCCTTGGCAACAAGATCCCCCGTTTCCATTCGGTAACCGGCGAAAATTCAGGATGACGGGAAAAAACTCGCGGCATGGAAGTCTTTATAGAGCATAAGCCCCGGCATCTGGAGACTACGCCGGCACCAGGCCGCGTAACAGAAATTCATATGATTAAGAATTGTCACTACCTGTATACACTATGGCCCACGATCAGCGATGAACAGGGAGCGAGCCTTGCCGCTCGCCAGGGCTTCCATGCCGCAGTCTTTTGTTTAGTTGTGACCACGATTGTCGCGGTCTTGAGCGGCCTCGGATTCGAAATCATGGATTTCGATCTGTGGTCTTTAATCAACGCCGGATTCATGGGTCTTTTGGCTTTAGGAATTCATAGGATGTCGAGAACCACCGCCGTAATTGCACTACTATACTACGTTACAGGCAGGATAGAGGTGTGGTGTCAGTACGGCTTCCAGGCTCCGATTGTGGTCATCATTATCGGCCTGATGTTCTTGTCCTCCGTGCGCGGCACCTTTGCCTACCATCGGTTCCAGGCGGCGGAACGGCTTGACGGGCTCCATCCACAGCTAGCCAGAAATCCCGGGAAACCCTCTCCAGCAGGAGCCGCACATGAAAGTCCGAGGTCTTAACTGCACAGTGTGCGCGATTGGATACTGTCGTACAGGTCCAAGGTTCGGACTGCGATTTCAAAGAACTCGCGCAGGCAAATTCTTGAACCTTCTATCCACCCTTGCCTCGCACGGTTTAACCAGGCACGAAATCCTCATAGGCCTCCCCTTTTTCATCATGTATGACCAGGTAGCTGTTCTTCAGACGAATCTAATATATCCGCATGGTCAGGGAAACCCGCGGCTCTAATATGTACATCCAGACGCATCAGACGAAATGAGCGTGTTGTGCGAACCGCTTCCAATGGGCGTTTTCCATGATGAAGAGAATCAAGTCGAACAGCCGGAACAGAGATGGAGCAACACAGGATCCCTCTAGCCAACAGAACGGGGTTTTGATCCTGAGTTTTATCCACGATGCTATTGCCCACCTCATAAATCCCCTCCACCAGATTGCCAAAAGCCTACAGGTACTGGACGGCGCCGCAAACGCGCTCAACCGTATAGCCGACACCAGGCAAGAGGAAATGGGTATGGTTGTCCGCGGGCGCGAGACTGGCACCCTACGGCCATCTCGACTACCCCGAAAACACTCAAGAGTTCCGGCACAAAAGAAGTCTTAAGTGACGCTGCATTTGAGCACAGATTCGTTAGTGTTTTGTGACAGAATGTTTTGATTAATTCCAAATATTTTTGGAATGCTGAACAGTGGGGCGGGCGCCGTGCCCGCCGGCAGGGAATGGAGCAGGCCGCAAGCGGGGTAGACCTCATGACGCGTGACCAGCCGCCAGGTTACGAAGAACGCTGTGTCTCTCTTCGCCAAGGGGTGGCAGCCTGCGATAGAATCTCCCAGCCCCAGGCCATTTGATCCGCGCGGGCACAGCCGGCGCATTCGATGGGCAGGGACCCGCCCCACTTTTTGAGACGACGGTCCAATGGACAGGATCCTCGGCCCTGCCCGGGGCGGAAGATCCGATAGTAGTCGCCGCGGGCAAAGGCCGGCGTACGGTCAAACCTTAGTCGCCTAGCAGGCTGCGGAAAAACGACTTTCGCAGCCTGCTCCCTCTCTCTTATCTCTCCCATAGGGAGACAAGATTAAGGAAAGCAGCCAGCTTTTATGCAGGGGTGCCGAAAGCGAACATCATCGCAACTGCCCGAAAGCTACTTTTCCGCACCCTGCTAGGCCATATCCATACGAACGGGCGTGCAGCTTGCGTCTAACCACACCTCCCGCGTCAGCGGTAGTATTCTGCGTGTCGTAACGCGTCGCTTGCTGTTGCGGGATGGTGAAAATTCGTGCTATCGGCTCATCATCATGATTCGCATCAAGTGAATTGATTCTTGGCCCGACGGAGTCGGGCTGACCAGAAACTTGTCGTAGCGGACCGCAGTTCCAGCGCTTTGCCGCGACGAGCCAGGCGGCGGGTGAAGTGCTGATGAGTACTGATTCAGAGACTTACCAAAATATCGTCGAACAAGTCTGTCGCGAGACGATCGGCGCGGCCGCGTCCGAGGTCGACGCCAGCGCCAGCTTTCCGTCCCGCTCCATCGAGGCGCTGAAGAAGGCCGGACTGATGGGCGCTATAAGCGCGCCCGACGCGGGTGGCCTGGGGCTCAGCTTCGCCGGCGCCGCCGACATCGTCCGGCGGATCGCCCAGGAATGCGGTTCGACTGCGATGGTGCTGTGCATGCATTACTGCGGCGTCGCGGTGCTGGAGGCGCACGGCTCGATCGAGGTCCGGCGCGCGGCTGCGGCCGGCGATCATTTGAGTACGCTCGCCTTCAGCGAGGAGGGCTCGCGCAGCCATTTCTGGTCGCCAATCGGCACGGCCCAAGCCAACGGCGGGCAAGTCGTTCTCGACGCCCGCAAAAGCTGGGTTACTTCCGCCTCGGCCGCTACCGCCTATGTCTGGTCATCCAAGCCGCTTGGCGCCGCGGGACTGAGCACTGTCTGGCTGGTGCCGGCCAACACGCCTGGTGTCGAGGTAAGCGGCCGCTTCGACGGCATGGGCCTGCGCGGCAACGACTCCGCGCCCGTCACAGCTCGCAGCGCGCGCATCCCGGCCGCCTCGATGCTGGGCGAGGACGGCAAGGGCTTCGATCTCATGATGGGAACCGTGCTGCCGATGTTCAACGTGCTGAGCGCCGCCTGCGCGGTGGGTCTGATGGAAACCGCGGTGCGGCGAACCGCGGAGCATGCCGGGCGCGTGCGTTACGCCGATACCGGCGGCAAGCTCGCCGACCTGCCCACGATCCGCAACTACATCGCGCGGATGCGCGTCAAGACCGACATGGCGCGCACACTGCTCGAAGACACGGCGGCCGCACTGCGGACCGGACGCGAGGATACGATGCTGCGCGTGCTGGAGTGCAAAGCCGCGGCGGGTGAGTCGGCCGACGAGGTGCTCGATCTCGCGATGCGCGTATGCGGGGGCGCCGCCTTCCGCAAGGAAGTCGGCGTGGAGCGATGCTTCCGCGACGCGCGGGCAGCGGGTGTGATGGCGCCCACCACCGACGTGCTCTACGACTTTATCGGCAAGGCCGTCTGCGGGATGGACTTGTTTTAGAGCGATGGCACTGCCCATGGACAACCAAACATTGATTCTCGGCGCGGTCGCTTACGATCCCAGGGTGGTCACGATTTGGGATGGGTTCCGCGCCTACCTGGCGGATCACGGCCTGGATTTCGACTATGTGCTGTTCTCCAACTATGAACGCCAGGTGCAGGCCCTCTTCGACGGGCAGATCACAGTGGCATGGAACTCGCCGCTGGCCTGGCTGCAAAGCGAAAGTATCGCCGCGGCAACAGGGCGGGAGGTCCGGGCGCTTTGCATGCGCGATACGGATTGCGATCTTACCTCGCTGATCGTGGTCCGGGCGGGCGACGCGATAGACACGCCCGCGGATCTCAAGGGACGGCGCGTCGGGGTGGGCGCCGCCGATTCACCCCAGGCGACCCTGATTCCGCTGGGCTTCCTGGCCGATCAGGGACTCAAACCCGGTGATGACTTCGAGGTGCTCAGGTTCGACCTGCTCCCGGGCAAGCACGGCGATCATATCGGGGGCGAGCGCGAAGCGGTGCGCGCGCTGCTAAGCCATCAGGCCGACGCCGCCTGTATCATCGACTCCAACCTTCTCCTGTTCGAGCGCGAAGGGACGATTGCCCCAGGCGTGCTTCGCATCCTCGCCCGCACTCCGGCCTACGACCATTGCAATTTCACAGTGATAGCACAGCACGCCGAAAGCGCGCCCGTCAGGCGCTTCGGCGAGTTGCTCCTGGGCATGACCTATACCGATGACCGCGTCCGCCCGCTGCTTGAGATGGAGGGGCTCAGGCAATGGATGCCCGGGCGCACCATCGGCTACACGCAATTGCGCGCGGCGGTGGAACGGTTCGGCACTATCGATCAATTCGTCCGCCGTTCGACGGCGCAGCGGAGGTAGTCCGTGCGCGCCTCGTCAGGTGTGACGGACTTGCCTCCCTGACGGGCACTTATAAGACAGCGCACCTATCCCTGAAGCGAAAATAATTTTGGGTTCTCATGCCTGGCGGCTGCTCGTAACCCCCTCGCCCGCTTCTCGCGGGAGAGGGCAAGCGGCGCGGCTGTTGCGGTTTTTTTCGCAGCAGCCGTGACGCGCGGGTGAGGGTGCAGGGAACGGTCGCATTCCGTTACTGCCAAGCGCTTCTGATAATTTGTACTGATTTTTACTTTCGCTTCAGGGCTATGCTCGGGAGAAATAACCAGCTATAATGTTTCCAGATTTTCGGAAAGATTATGCCAGCCAACGGACCGATGATGCTGTTTACGACCTCCGAGGCCGCCGCAGTCAGTGGCCTCACGCTGCGCAAGATCAACCGCCTGATCGATGAAGGACCTTTGGAGAACGTCCGAAAACGCAGTCGAACGCTCTCCAAGAAAGATGTTCTCTTTCTCAAGCTCCGCCGGGACTACGGCGAACTCTTTAGTAAATCCGGACGGGCGGCTTTGTATCGTGCAAGTACTTCGTATCGTCCGTCGAAATCGCAATATGTGGTCAGTGGAAGCTCTCAGCTACATGGCGTAGACGCTACCGCCGACTGGATGGAGTTAATGGTCCGCAATGCCTCGGGCGAACTCGACGAGAGAATTTCAAAGCTGGAAAGAGCCCGACAAATGGTGGTCAGTGATCCTAAGATCCGTGGTGGCGAGCCCGTTTTCAAGGGCACCCGAATTCCCGCGCACATGATCGCCGAACTGGTCGAAAAGGGCGCTGCGGAATCCGAGCTTGCAGCGGATTACCGGCTAAGCGCCGAACAACTGGAACTCGCAGTCTTGTACGCCAATGCCTATCCGAAGCGCGGCCGACCGCCGAAACGGCCATGGCGCCGGAAACCCATTGCGATTCCTGATTGACGAATGTTTGTCTCCCGCCCTTTGCGAATTAGCTCATCAAGCGGGTTACGAGGCGTATCATGTTGTCCATCACGGGTTGACTGGTGCGAAGGACCACCAAATCGGGCGATTCATCCTACAAGGGAATTTATTCTCGTCACTAATAACTGGAGGGATCTCGACCAGCTTTTGGGAGAAGGGGAGCTTCACCCGGGCCTCATGATCATCAAGGCCGAATGTGCCGCGGGAGAGACAGAAAACGCTCTTCCGCGCGTTGCTTGCTGCTGGCGTAAAACTATCCGACCTCATCAACAAGATACTTGAGGTTGATGACGCGGGAAAAGTTAAAGCCTACCAACGGCCGACTCAGCCATTGGATTGACGCTCAGGCAGCCGCTCAGACCCCTACGCGCCGACCTTTTGCACCAACTTTATCCCGAACTGTTCGGCGGCGTTGGCGCCCAGCATGCGCGCGATGGTGGATTCGTTCACGTTGGCCTGCGTCAGGGTTTCAATCGCGTCCCAGGCGCTGGTGGTGTCGTGATGCGGATAGCGCGAACCCCAAACTATCTTCTTTTCGAAGTTTTGCGGCAGTCTTTGGATCATCCGTTCCTCGGCGTCAAAGCCCAGCATCACGTGGCCTTCCTCCCACATCTCGTCCGCATCCGTGCGCACCGGATAAAAGTGCGCCAGCGGAATGGTGCGCGTGGAGGATTCCATCTTTTCGATCACTTCCTCCATCCACGAGGCCTTGCCGTGCGCGACCACCACCTTCATGTTCGGGTAGCGCTGCATCACGGTGAACCCGATCAAGGTGGACGCGACGAACATGTGATTGTCCAGCCAGGGCGCCAGGATCGGCGCGATCGGATGTCCCAGCGATGGCGAGGCCGGGAACCCGCCATTGGCGGGGCCGCCGCCAGCGAATGGGCCACCTCCCGACACGCCAATAAAGGTATGTTGTTGGAGCCGGCCCTTTATTTTCTCCGCAAACGGGCCGTGGGAGGTCCACTCCGGATTCCACAAACCAGCCGTCGGGTGAACCGCGGCGGTGATGCCCAGCCCCTCCAACTCGGCCCACAGCGGATCGTAATAAGGATGGGTGAAATAACGCCCCTCGATAAACATGGGCCGGATGAACGCGGCACGGAAGCACGGCACAGCTGCCACGCGGCGCAATTCCTCGAGCGCGTAGTCCAGGTTCTGCAACGGCACCATTGCGGCGGCAAACAGCCGGTCCGGCGCCGCCTTGCAGAAATCAGCGATCCAGTTGTTATAGGCGCGGGCCAGCGCATAGGCCACGTCGGGGTCTTCGACCAGGTGGAATCCATCGGCAAACCAGGTCGGATAGAGGAAGGCCTGATCGATGCCCATCGCGTCCATGTCGCGCAGACGCGCCTGCGGATTCCACGCCCCCTCGTTCATCGGATGGCGCACGGCGGGGTCGAGTTCGCCCACCTGGTCCCAGGTCATCCCGGGCCGCCAGATGGCATGGCGCGGGATATTTGAGTTCATCGTGTCGCGGAACATCTTGCCATTGACCTTGAGGTAGCATCCCAACTTGCCCTCCTCCCGCCACAGGGCGAACTTGCCCAGCGTGCGGTACTCGGGCTCGAGGTACCTGGTCCAAAGCTCGGGCGGCTCCACGACGTGGGAATCGCTGTCAAATACTGCAAAATGCTTCCTGGTCGCCATTTACCCAACTCCAACAGCAAAACGAACCGGCACTGAGGCCGGCGCTACGAAAAATGCCGGTCGGCAATATCCCGCAGGTCGAGAATTACCTGCGCAGGCCGGCCTCCGGCTCCAGCGCCCGCTTGACCTCATCGTCCGTGGGCCACCAGTCGGGCCGCTCGATCTCGGTGACCCGGTCGCGGATAAACTTGGCAGGCGGCTTGATGTTGTACAGTTTTCGGGCGTTGTCTCCCAGGAATTTGGCCTGGTAGGACTCGGGCAGCTCGCATTTGCGCATCGTTTCCAGCGCCCGCCAGGTGTCATCGCCGTCATGATGATAGACGTCGGAGGACCAGGCCAGAATGTCGCCGTAAAACTCCGGCAGACGCGACGGCGGCGACTCGTCACCCTCAAAGCCGGTGACGCAGTGCTTAAAGAAGGTCTCGCTGGGCAGGCGTTTAAGCGCGTATCGGCGGCGATCGTTGCGGTAAAGCCGGCAGGTCTTGTCGCACTCGTCGAGCAGAAAGCTCAGCCAGGTGGAGGAGGCCTCAAAGACTGCCGCGTTGACCTTGGGGAAACGCTCAAAAAAGCCCGACATGAGCACCATCGTAACCCACAGGGCCGCTTCGGCCTGGAAATTTTGCACGTTGGTCAGGAAGACGTGGGGAAGGCCCGATGAAGTCATGCTCAGGTTGATCAGTTCCGCGCCGGAATGCTGCTCGGTGTAGCCCGCGGGCTTGAGCGACCCGAAGGCGGGAAACGGATGCATCCCGTAAACCACACCGGTTTCCTCCATCGCTCTCCATAGCGGCTCGTACTTGGGCTGAATCGGGTAGTTGCCCATCGCGTCGATGGGGCGAATCAGGCCCACGCGGCAGCCCTTGGCGGCCACGCGGTAAAGCTCCTGCACGGCGAACTTCGGGTTCTGCATCGGCAGCAGCGCGGCGAAGTACAGCCGCTCCGGGTCTTCCTGGCAATACTCATAGGCCCAGTCGTTGTAGGCCTTGCACATGGCCTTGGCGCCGACCGCGTTTTGCAGCCACGGATAGGTGTCGATGTCGGTGGGAATGATCATCACCTGGTCGATGCCCTGAACGTCCATATCGCGCAAGCGCGGTTTGGGCTCGTAGGACCCCTTGTGGTCGAGATAGTCGGCCTGCTCCCTGGTGAGCGCGGTCTTGGAGTTGAGGTTGCGGACGTTGAAGGTCCGTTGAATATCGTGCTTCAGACCCGGTCCGGCCAGCGACAGCACATTGACCATGCCGGGAGTGCCGCCGATGCGCTGGGAACCGATGCCCATACCGGCGTTGCCGTTAACGATTAACTGGCGGCTCTCGGAGTCAAACCACATGGTATCCTCCAGGGCTTGCAGCTCGCGTTTGCTGAGGCCGTCTTTGGCCCGGTCCCACAGCCATGGGGGTTCGGTGACATGGGCGTCGCAGTCAAAGGTCGCAAAGTTTTTGGTCATCGGGGCAAACTTTTGAACGCGCATCGCGCACCTCCGTGGTCTTCGCTCAGACAATCCGATTTTTCACCAGCTCAACCGCCACCGTTCGGCATCGTACTCTGGCAACCGGACTATAGCACTCGCGCACGAAAATCGCACGGGTCGATCATGGCCGGCAGCGGCAGATGGTCCTTGCACGTTGACGCGTCGGCGGTGGCGATCTATGTGATGGTGCGGCAACGATTACGCGACCGCCCATCCTGATTTGGGCGCTCGGAGGTCCCATGCGACAGTTCAAAGTCCTGGTCGACAATCTCTGCTTCGGCGAAGGTCCGCGATGGCATGACGGCAGGCTCTACTACTCCGACATGCACGGGCACACGGTCAATGCCGTGGATATGAATGGCCGGGCCGAGGTCATCGCTGAAGTGGCGGCATCGCCGTCGGGACTGGGATGGCTGCCAGACGGCAGGATGCTGGTGGTTTCGATGATGGACCGCCGGCTGATGCGGCTGGAAGACGGGGCTTTGAAACTGCACGCCGACTTGAGTTCACTGGCCTCGTCCCATCTTAACGACATGGTGGTCGACGCCAGCGGACGCGCCTATGTCGGCAATTTCGGCTATGACTTCTTTAAGGGCGAGACGCAGAAGGCGGCGGAAGTGGTGATGGTGGAGGCGGGCGGTGCGGCGCGGATCGTGGCGCGCGACATGATGTTCCCCAACGGCAGTGTGATTCCGCCCGGCGGCAAGACGCTAATCGTGGGCGAATCGATGGCCCATCGGCTGACCGAATTCGACATCGCGGCCGACGGGTCACTGGACAACCGCCGCGTGTGGGCCGAACTTGGCGATGCTCTGCCCGACGGCATCGCACTGGACGCCGAGGGAGCGATATGGGTCGCTTCGCCTTTTACCTACGAGCTATTGCGCGTGAAACGTGGCGGAGACGTTGCAGAGCAAATCAAGCGCGAGCAGATGCCGATCGCGTGCGCGCTGGGCGGACCGCGGCGCCGCACGCTGTTCGTGCTTACCTCGGAGACGGTCGAACCTAATGATTGCCGCAAGAAGCGCAGCGCCCGAGTTGAGATGACGGAGGTAGAGTCCCCCGGCGCCGGCCTGCCATAACCCTAAACGGTTATTGGGTTAGTGCGGCCTCGTCTCGCTACTTTGCGAGGACCCGCGCCTTAAACATCCTTACATCTGAATCGCCCAATCCGGGCGGCCTAATTGCATTGGCCGCTATCCATCTGATACTCTGGATTATGGCGCTTTCAGACATTATTGTTCCTTGCTTGGATAACAGCCCGCTCTTCGTGCGGGCTTTTTTTTAACCATAGGGAGGAGTACTCATGCAGTTTGAGGAGCTTCGCGAGGGGCTGACCTTTGACGACGTGCTATTGCTCCCTCAGGAATCCGATGTCCTGCCGCACCAATGCGACGTCTCCACCATGCTGTCGCGGCGAATTCGGCTCAATATTCCGCTGGTCGCCAGTCCGATGGACACGGTTACCGAGTCCGCCACCGCGATCGCCATCGCGCAACTGGGCGGCCTCGGCTTCATCCATCGCAACCTGTCGATTGAAAATCAGGCGGCTGAAGTCGAAGCGGTCAAAAAATATGAAAGCGGGATGATTATCGACCCAATCACCGTCCATCCCGAGCAAAAGATCGGCGAGGCGCTGGACCTGATGCGGCGCTTTCACATCTCGGGTCTGCCGGTGGTCAGCGAAAATCGCCTGGTCGGAATCCTTACCAATCGCGACTTGCGTTTCGTCAAGCGGCTGGACAAACCGGTGCGCGATCTGATGACCACCAAGGTCATTACCGCCAAACTGGGCATCGACCTCGAGGCCGCCAAGGACATCCTGCAGACCCATCGAATCGAAAAGCTGCCTCTGGTCGATGACCAGCAGCGCCTGCGCGGGCTTATCACAGTCAAGGACATGGACAAGGCAATCCGGTTTCCAAGCGCGAGCAAGGACGGCTTTGGACGCCTGCGCGTGGGCGCCGCAATTGGAGTCGGAGCCGACCGCGCCGAACGGGTCGCGGCGCTGAAGCGCGCCGGCGGCGATATCCTGTGTATCGATGCAGCGCACGGCTACTCGCACAACGTAGCCGAGGCGCTCCGCGCGACCAAACGCGAATGGCCCGAAGCGGAAGTCGTCGCCGGCAACGTGGCCACCTCCGACGGCGCCAAGGCCCTGATTGAAGCGGGCGCTGACGCGCTGCGGGTCGGGATTGGGCCGGGCTCGATTTGCACCACTCGCGTGGTATCGGGTGTGGGCGTACCGCAAATCACCGCGATCCTGGATTGCGTATCGGCAGCGGCGCCGGCCAAGGTGCCGGTTATCGCCGATGGCGGAATTCGCTATTCCGGCGACGTCGCCAAGGCGCTGGCCGCAGGCGCTTCCTCGGCCATGATCGGCGCGCTGTTCGCCGGCACCGAGGAAAGTCCCGGAGAGACGATTTTGTACCAGGGCCGGACCTACAAGGTGTATCGCGGCATGGGATCGCTGGGCGCGATGCTGGAGCGGACCCGGGACCGGTACGCGCAGCAGGAAGTTCCCGACGCCAAGCTGGTGCCCGAGGGAATCGAGGGCCAGGTTCCATATCGCGGTTCGCTGGCCTCCAACATCGACCAGCTAATCGGCGGCTTGCAGGCCGGGATGGGATATGTTGGCGCGTCCAGCCTGGAGGCTTTTCGCCGCCTCGCGCGCTTCATCCGGGTCAGCCCGGCGGGCCAGCGCGAAAGCCATGTCCATGGTGTCTTCATCACCAAGGAGGCGCCCAATTACCGGCTGGATTAACCAGCCGAGCGGCGTTGGCGGAGTCGCTTGCGCGCTAGCAATTCAAATTCCCTCTCCCTGACCAGGGAGAAGGTTAGGGTGAGGGTACTGAGTGCCTGTCAAAACAATACGTGCCGTCGGAATCGGACCAGCGGCGAGCTAAACGAGGTTTTTGGCTTGAGGGAGATTTGGCGGTGAGCAGGATCAGGGTGGGGGTAATCTTCGGCGGGCGCTCGAGTGAACACGAAATCTCACTGCGCTCGGCGCTCTCGATCATGTCGGCGATGGACCCGGCGCGCTACGAGGTCGTGCCCATCGGTATCGCCCGCGACGGCCGCTGGTACCTCTACCATGACGCGCTCCGGATGCTGCGGCAAGCCGTCGAGCAGGTGGGGGAACTGAATCCCGCGGAGGCTCCGGTTAGCCTGCTACCTCAACCGGCCGGCGACTCTCTGATTAGTTTGAACCGTGATCGCGCTCAGCCGCTGGAGGCGGCGCAGGGCGGTCTGGACGTGGTATTTCCGGTGCTCCACGGGACCTATGGCGAGGATGGTACGGTGCAGGGTCTGCTGGAACTGGCCGGGATCCCCTACGTCGGCGCCGGGGTGCTCGGGTCCGCGATCGGGTTGGACAAGGATGTTCAAAAGCGCCTGCTGCGCGAGGCCGGCGTGCCGGTAGTGCGGTTTAAGTCGGTGGAGCGCGGCGCCTACACGCGCGATCCCCGGATCGCATCGCGCCTGGCCGATGAACTCGGCTACCCGGTATTCGTCAAGCCCAACGCGCTGGGCTCTTCAGTAGGAGTCACCAAGGTCAAAGGTCAGGACCATCTGGCTGCGGCGCTGGAAGACGCCTTCCAGTACGATCGCAAGGTCCTGATCGAAGCCGCCTGCGAAGGGCGCGAGTTCGAATGTTCGGTGCTGGGCAACGACGAACCGCAAGCCTCGCTGCCGGGCGAAGTCACGGTCGAACACGGCCACGACTTTTACAGCTACGATTCAAAGTACCTCGACCCGCAAGGCGCGAGTTTCAAAATTCCGGCCGTGCTGCCCGATGACGTGTCACAGCGCATTCGCAATTTTTCGATCGCGGCCTTCAAGGCGCTGTCGCTGCGCGGGATGGCGCGGGTGGATCTTTTGGCCACGCGCGATCTGACGCAAATCTACGTCGGCGAGGTCAACACCATTCCCGGCTTCACTTCGATCAGCATGTATCCCAAGTTGTGGGAGGTTTCCGGACTGCCGCTGGCAGCTCTGATCGATCGCTTGATCGATTTGGCTTTGGAGGAGCACCGCGAGCGCGCCGCGCTCAAGGTCACCTACAACCGCAATCCAGCGTCCTGAGAATTTCCCCCCTGACAATTGCCCCTATGGATGCGCGGCTTTTAATTGCCACCACCAATGCCGCCAAGCTTTCCGAATACCGGCTGCTGCTGGCGCACTATCCACTGAAGCTGGTCTCGCTGCGCGAGATCGGTATCGATCGGGAGCCGGCCGAAACCGGCGCCACCTTCGTCGAGAACGCGCTGATCAAGGCGCGCTTTTATTTCCAACTGGCGCGGATCGCCACGCTGGCCGACGACGGAGGCCTGGAGGTGGACGCGCTGGGCGGGGCGCCGGGAGTCAATTCGCATCGATGGTTGGGACCGGACGCCAGCGACCAGATGCTGGCCGAAGAGATCGTTCGCCGCACGGCGGAGGTTCCCGAGGGCCGACGCGGCGCGCGTATCCGCTGCGCCTTGGCGCTGGCGTATCAGCGCAACGGCGAAGCGACGGAACAAGTGGTGGAGGCGGCAATTGAAGGTGTGATCGCGCAAGAGGCATATCGTCCGGTGCGGGCTGGATTTCCATACCGCGCCGTGCTGTATTTGCCCTCGCGCGGATGTTACCTCGCGCAACTGGGCGAAGAAGAGGAAGCGAAAATTGGCCAGCGCAGGACCGCGGTCGAGCGTGCCGGCCAGTATCTGGATGAAATTGCCCGGATGCCACGCGCTTGCTAAAGCCTTATACTCAAGCAGGCGTCTGTAGGTTTCGTGAAACGCAAACATAGAGGAAAAATCGTCGTCCAGCACCTGGCGATCCGTTACCCATTCGCGGGCGTGGTCTGGCAGTTGCTGCATCATCTCATCGGCTTCGAGCGCCTGGGCTTCGAGGTTTATTACCTGGAGGATCACTGGGCGTACGTGTATGACCCTCTGAAAGCGAGCCCCGTCCCCGAGGCCGGGCCCAACATGAAGCTGGTCGTCCCGACCCTGGAGCGTTACGGTTTTGGCGAGCGTTGGGGTTTTCTCGACCCGGCCAGCGGCGAGTATCTGGGCCTGAGCCGTGATCGATGCCGCGGCCTGCTCAAGGAAGCCGACGCCGTCTTCAACCTGTGCATCGCGACCAAGCCGCGCGAGGAACATTTGTCCTGCCGGCGCCTGGTTTATCTGGAAACTGACCCCGGCCCGTTCCAGGTGAGTGTGGCGCGCGGCGACGCTGAAGCGATAGAAACCGCCCGGCGCCATCACGACTTCTTCACCTATGCCTACAACATCGGAGCCCCCGACTGTCTGCTGCCCGCCGGACCGCTTAAATGGCGTCGCACGCGTCCACCCGTGCTGCTCGACCTCTGGCATGAGGGCGTGGGTCCGGCCGAGCCGGCGCTGTTCACCACCGTCGGCACGTGGACCAACAGCGGCAACGACCTCGAAATCAACGGGGAAAAATATTGGTGGTCAAAGCACGTCAACTTCAGGCAGGTGCTGGAAGTTGCGCGCCAGTCCGGTCAGCCAATCGAGCTTGCCACCGATCTCGGCACCGGACCCGACTACGAACGCGCGCTGGCGGGCGGCTTCACGATCCGGCCGGTCATTCCGATGTCGCTCGATCTTGACGGATATCGCGAGTACGTAAGCTCGTCGCGGGGCGAGTTTACCGTGTCCAAGGACTCTTACGTTAGAACGCGGTCAGGATGGTTCAGCGACCGGACCGCCACCTATCTTGCCGCGGGACGGCCGGTGGTCACTCAGTTCACCGGGTTCGAAAAGTATCTACCCACCGGTGTGGGCCTGCTGGGCTTCAATGACGCCGCGGAAGCGCTCGACGCGATCAAGCAAATCAACGCCGATTACCGAAGCCATGCGAAGGCGGCGCGCGAGCTGGCGCAGCAATATTTCGACGCCGACAGGCTGCTGGACGAGATGGCCGCTCAATTAGGCCTTTAGCCGGGTGTGTCCACGGAGAGTTAAACCTCGCCACTTCAAATTGAGTCTCCCCGCGCCCTTCTATGCGCAATTCCGGCTCGCCATACTAACAGGGTGTTGAGAAACTCGATTTTTGATTAAGTTGCTGTGATGCTGGCTTTCGACACCCTGCAAGGGCAATGACGGAGACCTCTCTACAAACGGTCCTGGGTCTGGCCAACCTGTCGCTTCATGTGCGCTTCGGGGTCGAACTCGGAGTGGCATTCGTAGCGGTCGTCGGGGCGCTGATCGTGCGCCGCCTCGACAACGCCTACGTAGGTCCGGCGGGCCTTTTCCTAATCGCCGCCGGTTTTATGGCCGACGTTTTTATGCACCTCGCGTCCAGGACTTCAGAGCTTGGACTTACCTTGGAAGCGCTGGGGCTGGTGTTGTTCTTCTTCGGCCTGATTCGCCTGGTGCTCGACCTGATGGACTACGCCCTGCCGGCAAAGTTCCGCGCCTCGAACATCTTCTGGGACCTGATCCTGATCCTGCTCTACGCGGTGGTCCTGATGGTGGTGCTGCGCGCCAGTCTGGGCGTCGACCTCACCCCCCTGCTGGCGACCTCGGCGGTCATTTCGGTAGTTCTCGGCTTTGCTTTGCAGGAGACGCTGGGCAATATCTTCGCCGGCCTCGCGATGCAAATGCAAAAGCCCTTCGAGGCGGGCGATTGGGTGCGCTCCGGCACCTACCTGGGACGCGTGCACGGGATCGGATGGCGGGCGACCAGGATTGTGACCCGCGAAAACGAAAGATTGGAAATTCCCAACAACATGATCGCCAAGGACGTGGTGGTGAACTACAGCGCCGGCGGCGTCGCCGATGCGGTCTTCATCGGTCTGCCTTACGACCAGCCGCCCAACCGCGTCAAGGAGATCCTGATGCGCGTGCTGCGCCATGCCGAAGGCGTATCGCGTCATCCCGAGCCCGAAGTTACCGCGGTGGAGTACGGCGAATTCGCGATCAAGTACCGGCTGCGGTTCTGGCTATCCGATTATGGTACGCACGAGTTGGTGCGCGACACCGTGATCAGCAACGTCTGGTATGCGCTGCGTCGCCAGTCAGTTGAGATTCCGTACCCGATTCACACCGTTCATCTGCATCCGGCGCCCGTCGAGGAGGATCTAAAGGCCGAGGAGCAGCATCGCCTGATGACGGAGTTGCGGCAGGTTGACTTCCTGGACGAGCTCACTGACGAAGAGCTGAAGATGCTGCTGCCTAACACGCACGTTCATCAATTCGGCACCGGCGAAGTCCTGATGCATCAGGGCGACGTCGGCGATTACTTCCATATTCTGCGCCGGGGCACGGTCGGAGTGATGGCGCAGACCGCCAACGGCGGATCGGTGCACGTCCGCGACTTGAACGCTCCCACCTTCTTCGGCGAAATTTCGCTGTTGACCGGAGAGCCGCGCAACGCCAGTATCGTGGCGCGCTCGGATGTGGAGGTGCTGGAGCTCAATCGCGAGGCCTTCACCCATCTCTTCCGCGAGCGCCCCGAATCGCTCAACGACGTGAGCGAGGTGGTGGCGCGGCGCATCAGCGAAACGCGCGAGCGCGTCGAAGCCGCGGCGGCGCCCGGCGACCGGCGCGGCGAAAACTGGCTGGTCGCCAAGATGCGCTCCATATTCGGGGTCTGAAACTCCATCTCCAACTCAGGATAGCTAACCTATGCTCAAGGGACTTTTCTTCGCCAGAAGAAAGCCGGGGATATCCCCGCGCGATTTCCAGCAGTACTGGCGCACCACGCATGCCGATATCACCAGGCCGCTCACCCACGTCCTCCATTACATACAGTCGCATACCCTGCTCTCAAGTTATGGCAATTCGCACCTTCCTTTTGGCGAGAGCGACCCGCCCTATGACGGGATGGCGACGATGTGGTTCAACAGCGCCGAGGAACGGCGAGTGGGCAACCTCACGCCGGCGGCCCAGGTCGCGATTGACGATCAGGCCAACTTCACCGAACTGACCACGCGCCGTTTTCTCCTCGCCACCGAAGTGGTCCAAAAAGAGGGTACTGCCGGCGCGTCCAGCGTCCACCTGATAGCGCTGTTGTCGCGCAAGTCCAGCATGAGCGTGGAAGAATTCCAGACCTACTGGCGCGAGCATCATGGGCCGCTCGCCGCCAAGGTTCCCGGCCTGCGGCGCTACGTCCAGAACCATCCTTTTCCCGAACTGTACGGCGGACGCAACGCGCCCCTGTGCGACGGCGTCGCGGAGGCATGGTTCGACAGTCTCGAACACCTGCAACGCAGCACGGAGACGCCGGAACTGAAGGCAGTGCGCGCGGACGAGCCCAACTTCATGGACGTAAGCAAACTGGTCTTTCTCCTGACCGAAGACGTCGACATTTTCCGGCGATAGCCAAAATCTTTCTGGCTTAAACCCAAAAACAGCAGTTGGAAGACGCGAAGGTGTTTTTTCAGAGTTTGTCGTCCGCTGCATCACCCTACACGGGCGCTTCACGAAGCGACCCTACAAAGACGCGCCGCTGCCAGGTTTTGTCGTAGGGGCGGTTCGTGAACCGCCCGTCCGGCTGCGGGCGAATCCGCAGGTGAGAAAAAACGCCCGCGCATTTTCATCCTCCAATCCCTGACAGGGTGACGGTGATTTGCGACCGTCAATACGGACCGACCAATGCAATCGTCATGCATGTCAGAGAAGTCCAGCTGATTGTTTTGGGTTAAATTTCTTTCCCCCTGAAAAAGGGGGATAGCGGCGCCCGTTTTTCCGGGCGCCGGGAGAGGGTCCTTTTTCAGCGCGCATTTTCCTGCGCGCGATTCACAAGTTCCGGAGAAGACTGCGCACGCGCAAAAGGGCCTCTCCACGGCGAATGCATTGATGAGCAGAACTCAAAAATACGGCTGCACGTGCTTTGAGCACTGTCATTCATATTTGAATCGCGCGAAGGAGAATGCGCGCTGACAAAGGACCCTCTCTGGGCGCCGCAGCGGCGCCCATCTCCCCCTGATGAAAGGGAGATGAAAGGGGTGAGAATTATCAGACACACCGGCAAAATAGGTAACAGGGTGACACCTCACAGAAGTCGAGCCTTCCCCCTATGCAACCCGGCTCAGCGACTTCTCCAGCTCGCGCAGGTTGCGGCAGGCTATGAGCTCATCCACCTCGCGGGCGTAGGTGGGGATCGCGCTGTCGCCCGTGCCCCAACGCTGCGGCTCTTCCGGATTGAGCCACACCACCGCGCGGCACAGCCGTCGAATCTGTCGCAGCAGGTCGGCGCGCGCGGGCCTGCGGTTGTTGCGCCCGTCGCCCAAAATTACCACCAGCGTCGCGCGGTTCAGCAAATGGCGGCGAGTGCTGAGGAGTTCCGCCAGCACGCGGCCGAAATCAGAGCGCGCGTAAAGGTCGAGCATCGGCGCCATATTGAGGTAGCCGCGCTCGAAGCCCGCTTCCGCCAGACGGTCAACGTAAACCAGGCTGTGCACGGTGCGGAAGCATTCGCGCGCTCCCGCCGCCAGTCCGAGCATCAGGTTTGACGCGTACCGCACCGAGCCCGAGATGTCGGCCAGCAGCAACAGGTCGACATGGCGCGGGCGGCGCCGGCGCATCCGCAGGTCGATTAGTGCGCCGCCGCGCTGAATCGAGGCACGGATCGTCCGCCGGATATCGATCCGGCCGCGCCGGGCCATGCGCAGCCGGCGCCCGACCCGCACCCGGAACCGGCGCTTGAGCGGCTCCAGGGTTTTGAGCGCCTGCTCGTAATCAAGGTCGGTATAGGCACTGAAGGGTTTGCTTTCCGCTGCGCGATTGCGCGCCGCCGCGGCGCCGGCCTGATCTTCCTGACGCGGATTTTCGGCGCGGTCCGCAGCCGCATCGGACTCCTCGTCCTGTTGCAGCGCGGCGGTTTTGTCGGCGCGCTCCTCGCGTGCCGCCGCCTCGATGCTCTTCTTGCGGGCCACGGACTCTGCAGGCTTGCGCGCGGGCGGCTGCGCGCCGCCTTCTGACGGGCGGCCATGCTGCCCCACCATCCCCTGCCAACTCTGCCCGCGCCGGGGCTCGCTTGGGCGATGGCGCGGGGCGGAGAAGTAAAGGTCGAACTCGCGATCGAAGGTCGGCCGGTCGGCTTCATCCTTAACTAAAGTGGCGGCCAACGCCTCGCGCATCCGCGTCCGTTCCAGGCCGGAGGCCGCGACCGCCTGGGCCGCGTCGAGCGACTCGGCCACAGAAATCCGCACCCCGGCCTCGCGCAACCGGCCGATAAATCCGAGGATGGCCTCGCGCATTAACGGCCCTGGCGGGCGCGCGGAATCATCGCGGCAGCCTTGCTTTCAACCAGCACCCGGTCGCCCTCATGCTTGAGCAGCAAGCCGAGCGTGGCGCGGATCGCGGTCTGGTCGATCTCCTTAACACCCAACTCCATCAGTGCACGCACCCAATCCAGCGTCTCGGCGATGGACGGCTGTTTGACGAGGTCGAGCTTGCGCAGCGAATTGACCAGCCGCGCGGCGGCCGCAGCCATCGCCGAATCCAGGCCGGGGACCTTGAGTTCCAGGATGCGGCGTTCCTGCTCGATTCCCGGGAAGTCGATGAACAGATGCAGGCAGCGGCGGCGCAGCGCTTCGGACAACTCGCGCGCGCGGTTGGAAGTAAGCACCACGGCGGGCCGCTCCTGGGCGCGGACGGTTCCGAGCTCCGGGATACTGATCTGGAAGTCGGACAGCAGCTCCAGCAAAAAGGCTTCGAACTCCTCGTCGGACTTATCGATTTCGTCGATCAGCAGGACGACTTTGCGCGGCGAAGAGATCGCCTTGAGCAGCGGACGCTCGAGCAGATATTCGCGCGAAAAGATATGCTGCGACAGTTGCTCCCAACCCAGCCCCTGCTGTTCGTCGGCCTGCAGACGCAAAAGCTGTTTCTGATAATTCCATTCATAGAGCGCGCGTGCCTCATCCAGACCCTCGTAGCATTGCAGTCGGACCAACCCAGTATCGAGCATCTCCGCCAGCACCTTGGCGATCTCGGTCTTGCCCGAGCCGGCGGGACCTTCAATCAGCAGCGGCTTTTCCAGCACCAAGGCGAGATACAGTGCGGTCTCCACCCGCTCATTGGTGACGTAGCGCGCGTGCCGCAAGCCCGCGGCCACAAAGTCCTGGGTAATCTTCACCTGCGATCGAGCATCGCGAGGCCAGGCGTGGGAGTCAACCGGCGAAGTCAGTCGTGAGATTCGAGGATGTCAGACAAACAGCGAAAGAAGAGAATCAAGGCTGGAAGCCTTTGCCACGGGAATAAGAGATCAATCTTCAATCTGACGTAGCGCCGGCCTCCGTGCCGGTTCTTTTTCCTTCTCTGCCCTTCCCAGACGTCCGCTTCCACGGCTGGCCCGACGATATCGCCGAGAATTCGTGCAGTACCTGCCATGCTGCCGATCCATCGGTTTGCACGCTGGGGCGTAGACAGAACTATTTCGGCGATCGGTTTGCCGAATCGCGTCACAACAATAGGCTGGCCGGTTCGGCGAACGCGTTCCAAGACGCTTGCGCAGTTCGCTTTGAACCTGGATATCGCGATGCGATCCATGAGAGAGGGATACGATGGCCGGGCACCAGGGTCAATCCCGCCTGATCCAGACCCGAGCTGGCATCGATCAGGCCGTGATCTCCGCAGCCAGCCACAGCGCCGGAAGAAATTTCACAACGACGCGTACATCGCGTCGACCAGCGCCGCGGCGCGCGTGTCGAGGATCTGGTCCTGGCGCATCTTGTTCATTATATAGGCGAACCCGATGCGCTTGTCGGGGTCGGCATAGGCAAGAGAGCCGCCGGCGCCGGAATGGCCAAAGTTGCGCGGATTGCGGCCGTGCGCCATCCCCGCCATCGGCAGCATAAAGCCGAGAGCGAAACGCGTCGGCCGCAACAGCACCGCATCCTCTCCATGGGACTGCTCGGTGTGGCATCGCGCGATGCTCTCCGCCGACAGCACGTGCACACCATCGACGTCGCCGCCGCAGGCAAGCGCTCCGTAAAGCCGCGCCAGCGCGCGCGCCGTGCCATGGCCGTTGGCCGCGGCGATTTCCGCGCCGCGCCATTCGCGGGTGTTGATGGTTTTGACCTTCATCAGCGAGGCCGGATTGGCCAGCGCCTTGGAGCTGACCGACTCCGGGTCCTTGAACGCCTCGGTGAACAGGTTGCGTTCACCCGCGGGCGCAGGGTCGGCGCCGATCATCTGCGCGACCCGCTCGTCGTCTTTCGCGTCCAGCCCGATATGGAAATCCAATCCCAGCGGCCTGGCGAACTCCTCGCGAAAGTAGGTGCCCAAAGTCTTCCCTGTGATCCGCCGCAACACCTCGCCGATCAGGTATCCGTAGGTGAATGCATGATAGCCGTGGCGCGTGCCGGGCTCCCACCAGGGCGCATGCGCGGCCAATGCGGCGGTCATCGCCTCCCAGTCATAGAGCATCTCGTCGGGAATCGTAGCCTTGATCGCGGGAAGCCCAGCTTTGTGATTGAGCAGGTAAGTGACCGGCACCTTCTCCTTGCCGGCTTGCGCGAACTCGGGCCAGTAACTGGAGACCCGCGCGTCGAGGTCAAGCTTTCCCTGCTCGGCCAGCCGATGCAGGCACATCGCGGCCGGGCCCTTGGTGGTCGACCAGACGTTGACGATGGTGTCGCGCGTCCACGGCTTGGTTTTGGCGCGATCGGCAAAGCCGGCCCACAGGTCCACCACCGGACGATTGTCCAATGTAATCGCCACTGCCGCACCGACCTCGCCCCTGCCGGCGAAGTTTGCCGCGAACTCAGCCTTTACGCGATTGAAGCGAGGATCGACTTGCCCCTGAATCCCAATGTCGTCAGCCATCTGATTAATCCTCTTCCGATGTTATGAGCGACACGTCGACCAGGCCCGGCCGAACTTTCCGAACCAGGCGAACCGCTCGAATATCATGCCCTTATATCAACCGCCGGTGCGCTACGGCCAGCGCCAGATGAATCACGACGCATCACCGAGCGCAGTACAAATCGCAGGCGGGCGAAGTCGCGGGTGTAACTGCGAAGCGGGTACGCACCGCGATTTACGTACGCGGGATGATACATCGGATAGAGCAGCCATCCGCCAGCCTGCACGGCTCTGGCGCCCGCGGGGTCGAAAGCCGCCGCTTTGCCCGCCAGATGCAGCCAAGCCATCCGTCCCAGGCAGGCGACCATTTGGGGCCTGACCAACGCCAACTCGGCTTCGAGATGGTCTCGGCAGTTGGCGATCTCGTCGGGATGGGGGTCACGGTTGCGGCCGCCGTCATCGCGCGGGTTGCAGCGCACCAGGTTGGTGATGAAAACATCGCGCAGGCCCGCCGCCGCAATCATCTCGCGCAGCAGCCGACCTGAGCGATCGCCGCTGAAAGGCACTCCCGTCCGATCGCCGCCAAACCGCCCCGGCGCGATACCTACGAAAGCGACTGCGGCACCCACCGCACCGGCGCCTGGCACCACCCGCGAACGGCATCGCACCAGCGCGTCGCATCGCGCGCAGCCAAGCATCGAGCTTTGCAACTCCGCCAACCGCGCCCGGGTCAATTTGCGGGAAATCGCCATCACGTTTTGTAACGGGTGCCAAGGCTATTTTTATGCGCCTCCACGGAAGGAGACCTCCGGCATTTTTCCACGACGTCCGCTTCCTCATGCCGCGTTCAGCCACTCAGCGGTAAAACGGCTCTCGGGAAAGTGGAGTCTGGCGTGTTCAATAAATTCCCTTTGTCTCCTGCCCTTTTGCGAAGTTATCAACGTGGCGACAATGGCTCTCCGAACATTTGGTTCGCGCTCCGCGCGTGCCGCTTCCATCAATTTTCCATCGCGACGTGCGGCAGTCTTCGCATGTGCCGTCCAAGCCCACGCGCGCACCGGCCAAGGGCGATTGCAGTCGCACGCAATTTCTTCAAGCGTGTCACCCTCCGAACACCCTAAAGCAGAAGTAGAGAGCGCCCGCAACAGATGAAGCGAAAGCCCTTCATAACGCTGCTCAGGCGATCTCAAAAGGCATTCCATACAACCTTCGATAACGCGGTCGTCGGAGCGAGCGAGGATCACGTAGTCAGCCCCGACTCGTGGGTCGACATTCATTAGCTCTCGATCGTTTGCTAGAGCCCGGCAGCCATATCTGTCTGCTTTGTTTTTAAGGGTATTAACAATCCACCGAAAGACATTCGGTTTAACTTCCTGTCCGATTACATCGCGATCGAAAGCCCGATGCAGAGCTCGGGGGCCTTCCTCAGGTTGGTATCTAAGAAAGCTTCCGAGCGATGCGAGCCAGCCGTCGCGTAAATCGGCCGCGGCTTCTTCCGGATCGTAGAACTTTCTTGTTTTCGGTTCGGACCGAGAAAGGTGAAGCCGATTAAATTCTATGTCAAGGAAATGAGGCACTGCATCACATATGCTCGGCTCCTCACAAAACACTAGGATGTCATCACCATAACGCAGATGTGAAAGTCGGGCAGAGGATAGTGCTTTATCGACTGGGCTCAAGAATAGGTTGCCAGCTACGGCAGACGCCTCGGGGCCAATTGGAAGGCCTCTCAAATCGGAATCAGACTGCCAGTGATTAATTGCGCCGATCAGAAACGATGCCGCGCGCTTCTCGCAACCAATTCGCGCCAAGAGTTCCTCCAAAATATCGATACCCACTGAGGCATAAAAACTCGCGACGTCCGTTCGACACATACATCGCAAGGCGGGTTTTCGCAGTATAGTGAGCGCGCGATCTATGAAGGCCTCGTAGGACCTTTTTCGGTCAACGAAGGTCCAGTAGGCAGGCTTATCTGGACTGAAATTGAGGCGATACGAGCAGACTCGCTCGGAGAGATTCAAGTCTGTCGTCCGGATCAGTCGCTCAGCCGCCGTTCGTAACAACAGAAGGGGCTCCGGGTGAAACACCGACAGCCAACGCAACTTATTACCGTTTGGGTAGGGAAATAGAAGCGGGGTGCCGATTTGGTCGAGGGGCGAATAACGTGATAGCTCCGACGCGAATTCAACGCCGAACCGTTCAAGGTCCCTGAACCCAATTACGTCAGGAATTTCGAATGTGTTTCTTATCCAGAAGCAGACACCCGAAAGGTTTCTTAAAAGCTCTACTTTGTTGAAGGTCAGTCCTCCTCTTCACCGCACACCCATTCCCCAGCAGTAATGCCTAACCCTACGAGAGTTGGTAATCAACCGATAGGATTCACCAATAAAGAACTATTGTCAATTTTTTCGGCCATCGTCCCTGGCAAACACGATCTTGGGGGCGCGGCGGCGCTCTATGAACAGGCGCGCCTTGTGCCGCAGGGCGCCGGCGTCGTGTTCGCTGGGGCTGGCGCGGATTTCGTCGGTGTAGGCCGTCAATTCGTTGTACAGCCGCTCGAGGTCGATGCCGGCGTGGCTGGGACGCAACTCATCGAGCGACATCATCGCCTGGGAGAGCAGATTGATCGTGGCCTGGCGCCCGCCGCGCGTAAAGCGCAGATGCAGTCCGGCGGCGATTCGATGCAGGGCGCCGACCACCTCCTTGAGCGGTTCGGCAGCGTCGTGACCAGCCGCCTCGAACTGCTCGCTGGCCGTGAAGTAATCGCCGCGATTGAAGGTGGCGATCGCTTGCTTGAGGGCCGGCGGCATAGCCGTGGCCGAATCTGCCGATTTGCGCGCCATCTAACTTCACAGTAGGGTGGGCGTCTCTGCCCGCCATTGCGCTCAGAGCAGTTCCTTGTCCTCGACCGCGTGAAATTCCTTTTCTGACAGGGCCTTCACCTTCTGGCTGCCGTAAAGATTGTACAGTTCGAACAGGACGTTCTTGTGCGGCCGGACCTTGCCCAGCGGACACTTGCGCCAATCCTCCAACGACTCGTCGCAATAGCCCATCCGGTTCTCGCCGCATTTGGGCTGCAGGTAGATAGCCACTTCGGGCAGGACTTTTTTGATTTCCGCGCGCATCAGCGCGACCATCCGGCGAATCTCCCATTGGGCGCGCACGCACAGCCGCAGATCGCAGATGTGCAGCATCTCGGCGAAGTTCACCATCACATGAAAATTGGTCGGCGCCGCGTTGGGCAGTACGAAGCGCGCGTCCTCGGCGGGAACGCCCGCGGCCAGGGCGCGCGCATACAGCGCCGATATTTTCGCCGTCAACTCCTCGTATTCCTCGCCCAGGCCCGCGCGGCTCCACGATTGCGGTATCACGTAGGCGAGCTTGTTTTCCTTGAACTTGACGTAGCGCTGGCTCTGCTGCTCGAAGCTGATGCCGATACGATGGCGGACGAACTGATGCGAAAGCGAGCGCGAGACGTTGCTGATCCCGAACCAGAACACCACCTGTTCCAGGGGCGAGCCGTGCCCGGTTTTCAGGCGCTCCGAGATGAACTGGCGGATTTTGTCGGCGCCGATCTTTTCGGCCCGAATCTTCTCCCAGATTTCAATTGGCGTGTCGGAGGAATAGCAGGTCCGGAATGCCGCATAGAGCTTCTCCAGCGGCATCGCCGCGTAATCGATCAGCTTGACTGCCATCACCGCCTGATTGCTCACGTGGAAAACCCCTCACTTCATTATAGCTGCCGAGTGGCGCGGATTATAACCGAGGTCCGAAGGCGGCTGATAGCGCGCGCCATCCGGATGTCCACAGTGCGGTTGCCAATCTTCCATATACGTATATTATACGTATATGGCTGCCAGGGCACGCCGCAGAAAGCTGACCATCACGGTCGAGGACGCCGTTTACCGCGGGCTGTACAAAATCGTGGGCCGACGCAACATCAGCCGGTTCCTCAATGATCTGGCCCGTCCGCAGGTCGTAGCTGACAATCTCGAGGAAGGATATCGGGGAATGGCGGCCGACGAGCAACGCGAGTCCGAAGCCCACGAATGGGCCGAATCCCTGGTTGAGGACATCGCGGATGAGCCGCGGTGAAGAGTCCACGCCCCGGCGCGGAGAGGTCTGGTGGGTAGCCTTCGGACCATCGGCCGGAGGCGGGATCCAGAAGACCCGCCCGGCCGTGATCATAAGCAACGATACAGCCAACCGGTTCCTTAATCGCGTCCAGGTGATTCCGATAACCAGCAAGGTGAGCAAACTCTATCCCGGCGAGGCCTATGTGACGGTGAACGGCGCGCGGCACAAGGCTATGGCCGACCAGCTTACGACCGCGAGCAAGGGTAGATTGCGTGAGCTGATGGGAAAGCTGGGTACGAACGGCATCTCCGCCGTGGAAAGAGCGATCAAGGTTCAGATCGGCCTCACGTAATCGTCGGGCCGAGCGCGATATTTCGTGAGGCCTTGCCGCACACCTGCGGGACTGCGACGATGCACCGCCGATGGCTCCCTTCCTTGACTTGGTTTGGCGGCGCGCGCTGCGGCCGCTGTTTTTTATCCTCGACGCCGAACTGGCCCATCGGATGGTCCTGACGCTGCTGGCCGGGGTGCCCGCCCTCAGCGCCTCGCCCGACGCGCAAGCACTGGGGCAGGATCTTTGGGGCATGCGTTTTTCCAATCCCCTCGGGCTAGCAGCCGGCCTCGACAAAGACGCCGCCGCAGTGGCGGCCTGGCAGATGCTGGGCTTCGGCTTTGCCGAGGTCGGAACGATTACGCTGCGGCCGCAGCCGGGAAATCCCCGCCCACGTTTATGGCGACTCCCTGAGCATCGCGCGCTGATCAATCGGCTGGGATTCCCCAGCCTTGGGATGGATGTTGCGGGGCGGCGCCTGGAGCGCCTGCGCGGCCGCGGGCTTCGGCTGCGGCTTGGCGTCAATATCGGCCCGAACAAGGAAACGCCGCCCGAGCGCGTCGCCGACGAAATTGCGGCGGCGGCCGCGCGATTGGGTTCGATGGCCGACTTTATCGTCGTCAACGTGAGCTCTCCCAACACGCCGGGCTTGCGCGAATGGCAGGCTCCGGGTCATCTGCGAGCGCTGATTGCGCGCGCCTTTCCCGAACGGATCGGATCGGCGGAGGGTGCGCAGGCAAATCGGCCGCCCGTCCTCGTCAAGGTCGCGCCCGACCTGGACTCCGATCAGCTTCGCGCGATATGCGCGACAATCCTGGACCTGCGCCTGGATGGAATCGTCGCCACCAACACTACGATCGCGCGCGAAGCGGTTGGCGTGCGCAGCGATTTTCCCGGCGGCCTCAGCGGGCAGCCGCTTAAGGCGCGCGCTCGGGAGCTGATCGGCGAGATTTATCGTTACACCGAAGCCAGGATACCGATCATTGGAGTGGGCGGAGTCGCCAGCGCGCAGGACGCCTACGGTCATATCTGCGCCGGCGCCAGTCTGGTCGAGCTGTACACCGGATTGATTTACGAAGGACCGGGCCTGCCGGCGGCGATCAAGGATGGTCTGTCGGCACTGATGCGGCGCGACGGGTATAGGTCGATCGCGGAGGCGATTGGCAAATCAATATCCGAGCCGCGAGTGTGAGCGGGCGGTCTTTGTCCGGTTCTTCCGAACTGACCGCTCCCTTACGGTCGCGCTCGGATTTCCCCTTTACGGCGTCGGGAGCGTGGATCAGCCGGCGGTATAACGGTCGGGGTCCTGATCGAATTTCTGTTTGCAGACCTGCGAGCAAAAAAAGTATCTGTGCCCCTGATGCTCGCTATGGCCGGCGGCTTTCTGTTCGTCAACGTCCATCTTGCAAACCGGATCCTTAGCTTTGGCCATAGCTGGCTCCTTGCGACCGCATGATTTGGTGTGGATGTGAAAAAGCGGCCGCGAATGCACCGCCGATGCGGCACGCTCGCGGCCCATTACCGCGGATTCGTGAAACGCCCGCGCGGGGCGTTAATATCGCTGATGCCTAGGCCAAGGCCTGGTCGACCGCCTTTACCAAGTGGCCCTTGGGCACCATGCCGACGATCTGGTCCTTGACCTGACCTTCCTTGATAATAAGCAGGTTGGGGATGCCGCGGACGCCGTAACGGGCCGGCGTGTCCGGATTATCGTCCACGTTAATCTTGACGATTTTGAGCCGGCCGGCGTAATCGTCAGCTAACTCATCCAGCAACGGTGCGATAGCTTTGCACGGTCCGCACCATGGCGCCCAGAAGTCAACCAGTACCGGGGTCGGGGATTTCAGGACCTCGCCCTCGAAGTTGGAGTCGCTGACATGCTTGATATTGGCGCTGGCCATGGAAAATATCCTCTTCTGTTAGGTTACTAAGTGAACGTAGGTACGCGCAACCACCGCGTCAAGTGACTCCGCCGGTCACCCAAACCAGGCTGTTGGATAAGTCCGGGCAGAGCCAAGTGTTCCGTAGCGCCGGTCTGAGTGCCTTTTTGCCTTACGTTCATTGCCAGACCTTTCACATTCTGCTTGTTCCACGAAATGCGGTTATGGTGGCGCAGCGGCGGCGGGTTTTATCAGTGATAGGTCAGGCGGCTGTGTTCCCCACGGCTCCGCCACTACCGCTGAAATCGAATTCTGCGGCGAACCATTGATGAACCTGTCTGTCCACACTACGTACACAAAACTCTTATGCGGGGCGTCCCAGAAGCGGCTGACGTGCATGCGCTTGAACAGCACCGAGCGTTTTTCGGTGAAGGCGTCCTCGCCATCCTCGAATGTTTCCTTCACCTTGATTGGTCCGGTCTGACGCACGGCGACGGAGGCGTCGGAGGTATCCTCCGCCACCCCGAGCGCGCCTTTGATCCCGCCGGTCTGCGACTTGCTGATGAAAACGGTGATGCCGTCGATTTTCGGATCGTCGTAGGATTCGATGACGATTTTATGATCCGGCCCGATCAGCTTGAACTCCGTGTTGACGGAGCCGACCAGGTGCCGCCTCTCGCTCAGATGATGCCAGTGCAGCAGCAACTCGGCCACTATCAGCACCACCACGATCCCGGCGCCCCACTTCAATGCCCGTATCATTAACTTCACCCGCGCTCGCCATTAGGCCCTGCGCGACCACTTAATTATATTCCGATCGGCTCAATCCCATCGAGAGCGATCTTCGGACTCGGCCGCGTATCAAAAGATCCGCTTGGAACTTTTGGAAGGTGTTGATGAGAGACTGAATTAGATTTGGTCATATTTCGTCTGATTGGGTGATCAGGTTGCGGGAGAATGTGTTATGCAGCGAGTTTCTTCGGGGTGAGCGAGCAGATCTTTATTCGATGGTGCCGAACGCCGCAAAACATGCGGCGGCCCCAGATTTGTTGCGCGTGCACGAGTTGACTGGTGTTTTCGCTGGAAAGGCTTTTATGCTGCTGCACAAGCAAGTCCGCGAGATAGACCTCATGGAGTGCTACAATTGCGCAATTTAACCGCCCTTCTCGCGCTTTTGGCACTGAGCGCATGTACCTCGGTACAGGGTCTGGAGGACGACCCCGTGGAGCACCGAATGGTTGTCACCGCCTCGGGCTATAGTCTGGACGGGTGCCAGGCCAAGATGGACGAGCTTGCCGGAACAAAGGTCCAGATGGTCGCGCATACCGACCAGGTCGGGGTCAGCGCCGGCAGCCTTTTTATAATTCCTGCATACACCTGCCGGGGTCTGGTGGCGGAACCCCAGATCTCCGCCCCGGCGCAAGCCGCTCCCGCCCAAGCTAATCAGGCCCCGGCTGCTAAGTGAACCCGAACCACACCGGCACAGGACGCCGCAGGGCGCAAACCCTTGGTCTCTCTTTTATCGCTTTAGGTCTGCTTACCGGCTGCACGGCTTATAGCTTCGTGCAGGGTGTGGAGAACGACCCGGTGGAGCATCGATTGGTCGTAAGCGCCTCCGGCTATAGCCTCGATGGATGTCAGGCCAACATGGACGAACTCGCTGGGACACATGTCCAGATGACGGAACACACCGGACAGATGGCGATGAGCCTGCTCAATCTGTTGGCCGTTCCTGCCTACACCTGCCGGGGTTTCGTGCAGGAGCCTCAGACGCCGCGCAGGCCCAACCGGCCCAGCGTGACAAATGAAAGCGGGCGGCAGCGGCAGGACACGGTTCGGCGCGCGATCAATCGTCTGTGTAATTCTCCTCTGTCTGCTGGCCGGCTGTTCCGTTTACATGGAGGCGGCGCGACCCACACCGGTCGATCTGGCGAAGTTCCGGCCCGGCCAGGACCGGGATTCCGTCGTGCAACAGCTGGGCAATCCAGTTACCACGGAAGTTCAAACGGGTGGCGAAAGCTGCGACCTCTACGAACTGTTCGTGACCGGTCACGGCACATTGCGCAAAGCCGCGACGATGTTTGTGGAGGGCGCGACCGACGTAGTCATGCCCGCGGCTGAGTTGCTTTGGACGCCCTCGCAGGCCGTTACCAGGGACCAAAAGCATCCCATCTGGTTTTGTTATGAGAGTCAAAAACTTGTCAGTGTAGGTCCTAAACCCTCGTCAAGCGCCACACCTACTCCAAGCGCGGTGGCGGGGACGACGCCGGTTGCGTCGCCCGCCCCTGCAACTCTCAGCGTGCCGGGCGCGACCCCTACGCCCGCTGAGCGCCGGTAGGAATTGCCCAGCCCGCGAGCAGTAAACAGTTTTCGCCCGCTGATTTTCTCAGTCCGGCCCTATTGGCGCCGGCTGATCGCGCAACAGGCCTCGTGTCGCGGCCTGGGTAACTTCACGCGCGAAGGCGCCGGCCGAGCCCAAGCCCAACGGCGCCTGGAAAGCGATGTTCATGAAACTGACCGAAAGGGCCATCGCCAGCAGTCTGGCCGGCGGGGCGTAGGCCTGAAGCCCGGTTACCAGGAGCGCCTGCACGGGGCCCAAACCTACCGGCGTAAACGGCAACCCGTCGAAGAACAACATCGCGGGCAGAAAGGCAAAGACCTGCGAGGGATGAACCTGGACCCTGAAACCCCTGATCTGGAAATAGAGCATAACCCCGTAGGCCAGGAAGATCGCAACGCGGATACCGGCGAGCCGCGCATAATGACCTGGCCGGGCAATTCGAAAGGCGCGCATCGAAGGCCGGTCGTAAAACCATCGGCCCAGGCGCGACCTGGGGCGCCCGCGCATCCAGAAGCAGGTGTTGAGCAGCAATCCCACCAGCACCGCCGCCGGAAGATACCAGTATCTGTGGATCATCGACCCCGGCTCCAGCATGACGGCAATCAATGCCATCGCCGCCATAATCTGGAAATCGAGCAGGGCCTGAAAAATCAAGGTGCATCCCCCGGCCAGCCAGGGCACTCCCTTGCGCCGGTTCATGAACATCACCAGCGCGGTGCCGCCCACCGCGCTGTTTACCAACTGCAGAAAGTATTGCGCGGCGTTGGCGGGCAGCATTTCTCGGAACGTGATGCGGGTGTGGAAATAGCTGAACAGACACGCAAACAGCAGCGTCTCGCCACCGAAGAAGACCGTGAACGACCCCAGGCTGGCGGGTAAGAACACCCACAGATTGGCCATCGAGAAATTATGCAGCAGTTGGGCGAGCGCGATATCGCGGGCCAGGTACCAGATAATGGCGAAGGCTAAGGCATAGGCGCCGAGCGTATGTAACAGGCCTCGTGGCATGCGAAGCAAGCGCGCGCTGCGCGACAGCTTGCTTGCCGTATATCTTGCACCCGTCGTCCGCGTTTTAGAATAGACGAGACGGACGGTTGGTTCCTTTAAGGAGTAACGAGGCTCAAGAAAATGGGCGCAGAAAAACCAAAAGCAGGATCGCCAGCAGAAGCGCGCTCAGGATCCCGTGCGTCATTGCGAATTCCCGCCGGTTGGCTCCCGACGGCTCCGCTTCCAGCGCATTAATCCGGCGATATAGCCGGGCATGCATGACGATTATCACCACCACCAGCAGCAACTTGATGTGCAGCCAACCCTGCCGCAACACCCCGGGATCAAGAAAGATAAGCCAGATTCCAAATCCGATTGTGGCCATCGCGCCGCCGTTGGCGCTGAAGTCGAACAGGCGCCGGGCCGCCACCAGAAAGCGTTCCTTCGAAACACCCACCTCATCGGCAACCAGGCCCAGCAGCGACGACAGCACCAACAGGCTGCCCATCCACAGGATCACGCCAAAGACATGGAACGCCAGTATCCAAGCCACGAATCACCTCCCCGCCGATGGCAAGCAACAAACCGCACTGCCGGCCCTCAAGTCAAGTCGAGCGGTTTTCGGATCTCGGCTACGGCACATTAGGAGACGATGTCGCGGCGTTGTCTCCGGCGAACCGGTAAATCAGCTCATTGGGACGGGCAAAACCGAGTTCTTTGCGGATCTGCCGCTGCAAATAAGCATCGTCTGATTGAAGCTTCGCAACCGTGGCTTCCAGCTCGCGATCTTCACTTTGTTCATGCTCACGGTCGGCCTCCAATCGGGTCCGGTGATGGCGCAGAATCAGCAAATCACGCAGTCCGTGCGAGGCTACCGCAAAGTTCAGGCAGGCAGCTATCAGCAGCGCACTCAGTATTAGAGTCAACGCTTCCCGGCGCAGCCACTGCCTTAAGCGATACATTCGTCCAATGTAAAATCAAACGGACCGTCAGTTCAAGTCTGCTTATCTCTGAACGGCATTTTATTTTACGAAACTCAAGGTTATACAAAGACTCTTCTGATTTTAGAATTTTTTTATAAATCTGACCCCCGATCTGTTGATTTTTTAATAACGGGTTTTTATAATCGCAGCGTGGAGTGGTTTAGTAGGTCGCCACTCATAAGTTTTGCTGCCTATCAGGCGGAGATGTCACGTGTCAGGAGGAGGTGTCTATGCCAGCTAAAAAGAAACCCACAACCAAGGCTGTCAAATCCAAAAGCAAGCTCAAAGCGGATATGAAGAAGAAGGCCGGCAAAAAGAAGAAAAAGTAGTTCTTCGCTCCCCCGAGCAGTTTCGGGGGCTGGCTAAGGATGCCGTGACCTCACGCTGAGATAGGCCGGGGCGCAAGCCTCGAAAACGGGAAGGCCCTCTTGAAAAAGGGGGCTTTTCCTTTTTCACTCCTTCCAATCTCCCAACTCCTCTACCTCGCCGGCTGTTGCCGCTATAACATTTCCCACCGTGGAAACCAGGCTCGGACGACTACCCTGCCGGGTCGAGCGGCCTGAACCGCAAAAGTTCGCCTGGCCGATCGTCCTGCTGCCGGAATTTTTTACGACCGTCCACCATCTGGCCGTGATGCTGGGCTATCTGGCCACGATCGGATGGGAAGTTTACGCACCCGATTTGCGGGCCGTAGCCGGCCATGATGCCATTCCGCCACTGGGCGCAATGGGGTTCGCCGACCTGATACAACTGGCGAGCGAGGCGCTTGACGCCCTGGAGGGTCCCGCCGTCGTGATCGGCCATGGCCTGGGCGGATTGCTTGCGCTGAAGCTGGCCGAGACCAGACAACTTAAGGCTGCGGTCGCGCTAGCCCCGCTCGTTCCGGGCTCGCCCAACCCCCTGGTGAGCGGTTGGTCAAAGTTGCCCACGTTATGGCTGCAGCATCCGCTCAAGCCGCCAACGGGAAGGACGCTGTTCGAATTTCTCCTCGACGTGGAAGCGTTCCAGCGCCCAGCGATGGTCAAGGCGCTGGTCGCCGATGCGTCGCAGGCGGCGCGCGAGGTGGTCTCCGGCCGTGTCAGCTTCGCCTCGCGCCCGGACCTACCTCCACGCCTGATAGTCGCGGGAGAGGTGGATACCTTCGCCCCGTTGGAAAAGGTAAAGGCGTTTGCGGACTCCATCGGGGCGGCGACGGTGGTCGCCAGGGGACGCGGGCATTGGCTAATCGGCGGCCGAGGCCTGGAGCGCACCATCGGCGAAGCGCATCGCTTCCTGGTCCGCTCGCTGGGCCAGGACCTCTTGCTGCTCTTCCCCGAAGAATGGAAGTCAGAACCCAACGACGGCGAAAGTTCGGGTTGATGACGCAGACCAGGTGCGCCGACCGTACAGACTGAAGTCAACGACGAGATTGGCAGTTGAGCGAACCCTCTTCCGTAGCGCCGGCCTCCGTGCCGGTTCTTTTTTTTCGTCTCCGGCGGGTGATTTTGGCGCCATGGAAAAAGAGACTGCACGGAGGCCGGTGCTACGGAAATTCGTACCGCGTCCTCACCTCCCGTCTCGACAGGTTTGACGTAATTGTCCGGCCGGGGTTAGTTACATCTTTTCTGAAGCGGAGGACTCATGCGCACTGGATCGCCGATGCTAACCGGCTATCGCGTATTGGACATCACGCAGTATGTCGCCGGGCCGACCTGCTGCCGGATGCTGGCTGAATTCGGGGCCGAGGTCATCAAGGTAGAATTGGCGCCCGAAGGGGACCGCATCCGTGGAGCCGGGTTCAAGCCGCTCGACCCGGCGCTGGCCGACGTCACGCAAAGCACCTATTTCTTCCAGCAGAACCATTCCAAGAAAAGCCTGGCGCTGGATTTCAGTCTGCCCCGCGCCCGCGAACTGCTGCGCTCGATAGTGCCAAAGATCGACGTGCTGGTGGAGGCCTTCACTCCGGGGGTCATGGCGAAGGCGGGCCTGGGCTACGAGGATCTGCGCAAGATCAACCGGGCGCTCATCATGTGCTCGATTTCGCTGGCCGGGCAGAGCGGACCGCTTAGCGACAAGCCCGGCTATGACTACATCGGTTCGGCTTACGCCGGGGTTTCCGATCTGCTGGGCGAACCCGGCCGTGCACCCGTTCATCAGGGAACCTCGATTGGCGACACGCTGTGCGGGATGACCGCGGCGTCCGCGGTGCTGGCCGCGCTGATTCATCGCGAGCACACCGGCAAGGGCCAGTACATCGACACCGCGCTCATCGATACTTACTTCCATACGCATCAAAACAGCGTCCCGCGCGTTGCGCTGCAGGGCGGAGAATTCGTTCCCAAACGCAGCGGCCGGTTCCATCCCGAGGGCGGCGGCGGCGCTTACCGCTATCGCGACGATGAATGGATCTATCTGATCGCGCCGGACCATCGGTGGGCCGGCCTGGCCCGGGCGCTGAACGCACCCGAATGGATGGAGGACCCCAGGTTCAAGACGCGGCACGACCGGAGAATTAACGGCGAGGCGCTGGCAGCGGCGATCGAGGAGAAGCTCGGCCGTTTTCCCAGCCGTGCGGCGGCCGTGGCGGCGCTGGAGGGGGAGCGGGTGCCGGTGGCGCCGATCCTGACCTTGAATGAGGCGATGGCCCATCCGCATCTACGCCATCGCGGCACCATGCGCAGGGTCACCGATCCATTCCTGGGCGAGTTCGATATCCCGGGCAGGCCGGTGAAACTCTCGGCGTGGCCGCCGAAGGAGAATGTCAAGGCGCCGCTGTTGGGTGAGGACAACGAAAGCGTGCTGAAGGATTTGCTCGAACTATCAGACGAAGAAATCGCCTCTTTGTATGCCGAAGGAGTGCTGGCCCGCGATCCGAAGCTGGGCCCACGAAAATAGCAATCAGACACAGGCGGTTCGCGAACCGCCCTCCGCATTCGGATCGTTCGTAGGGGCGGTTCGTGAACCGCCCGTGGAGGGTAGGCGCGCTGGGTCGGTGCGTTCAACGCAATTATTACGACGAGCACGTCATCCGGGAGCGAAAACGAGCTTATTTATTTCAACCCGCAGGGCTTGGCCATATGAAAACCCCCATGGGCGCGGAGGGTCCACGGGGCACGGACGGGCGGTTCCCGAACCGCCCCTACGGGACTATGATCAAATCCGCAGATCGGGCGCCGCAAACGGCGCTCGTCCCCGTGGCCCCTCCAAAATCGAACCGGCTCCGATCAACGGTGAACGCTCATGCGGCCCAACGCGAAGCCGACCGCGCCGGCCACGAGCAGAGCGGCGAATGGCCGGTGCTTGGTTGCGTCCTGCAACTGGGTCGAAACCTCTTCGGCCGCGCGTCCATAAGCCGCCTGCGCCTTGCCCGCCACCTGACGAACCTTGCCCTCGATTCTGGCCCCGGGACTCCCGGTCACATAGCCAGCCGCTTCCTCAACCTTACCGGCGGCGTTCTCCACCGCACCTTCGACATAATTCTTATCGACCATTGGTAACTCCTCGCCTTTTTCATTCGGTCCAATACGGACGGATGCCAGATGTGTGCCAGCAGTCAAGGTTATACTAACGACGTCACCGGTTGATGGCCTGAATGGCAGAATAGTTGCGCTCAGGTAACCCGTTTTCCTCGACGACCAACGCATTTATCAAGGTCCGGATCGAATCGGACGCGGGGCGAGCCGCAGTCAGCAAACGCGGAAAAATTTCAGAGTCGACCCCGGCGCCGGCAACAGCCGGCGCCGGGGTCATGGATGCAATCAGCAATCGGAGCTGATCTTTTGCGGGGCTTTAAATTGATCAGAAGCGGGCCTTCGGGACGGGCAAGCCGGGAATATCGCTGCGGGTTTTGAAGATGGCCCCGTCGTTCTTGCCGCTAGGGTCGCCGGTCACCACGTAAAGGTCGCACAAGTCGGAACCGGCGAACACCATGCTCAAGACCAGTTTGCCGGGAACGGGAATTCGTTGGTCGATGGTGCCGTCGGGCCGAAACCGAACCACCTCATGGCCCATTGGAGCGGCGACCAGGACGTTTCCCTCCGCGTCGACGGCCATCCCGTCGGCAACCCCAGTGGGCATTTTGGCAAACAGGCGCCGATCCTTGAGGCTGCGGTCGGGCATCACGTCATACACCCAAATTCCGGTCATCGAGTCGACATGGTAGAGCAGCTTGTCGTCGGGACTGAACCCGAGTCCATTGTTTATTTCGATCGGCTCATACAGCAGCGTGACCTTGTTCGGAGGATCGATTCGATAGAGCGCCCCGGGCACGCATTCCACACCCGGACCGGGATCCCACAACAGCGAACCGGCCAGGACGCTGCCGCGCGAGTCCACCGTCATATCGTTGAAGCGGCTAAGCGGCTTGCCCTCGAATTCGGTAAGCAGATCGCGGATAGCGCCGGTGCGTTCGTTCCACAGCGCAACGCCGGGTCCGGTCATCACCAGTCCACCGCCCTCGTTGAACGCCATCCCGCCGACGTGATTGCGGCCGGCGATCAAGGTTTCAATCTTGCCGTCGGTATCGCGCCGGAAGACCCCGCCGAACTTGGCGTCGCCGAAGTAGACGCGACCCTGCTCATCGACCCGCGGGGCTTCTGCCATTCCCAGGCCGGATGCCAGTTTCTCAAACTCCATGCTCTTGCTCCTTGCGCGCCGCAGCGCTGATACCGATTGCGCGATCGATCAGATGACGCCCTCTTTTTCCAGTTCCGCTCTTTCCTGCGCAGGCATCTTCAAAAGCTCGCCGTACACGTAGTCGTTATCTTCTCCATAGCAGGGCGACGCGCGCCCGATCGGCCCGCCCTGATCGACGGTAGCCTTGCTGAAATGGAACGGCACGTCCTTGATTGGCCAGGTCCCGACCTCGGCGTTGGGCAGCGGAATCAGCCACTTGAGATGTTTGAGTTGCGGATCGCGCTCGACCCGATCCTCGGTGGTCTGACACACCCCCGCCGCGACCCCCGCTTTCTGCAGCCGATCCTGGAGCGCAAACGCGTCCTGCTCGCGCGTCCATTCGCCGACGCGCAGGTCAAGTTCATCCTGGTTGATGATTCGGGTGGCGAGGCTGGCGAACTTCGGATCGCGCGTCCAGACGGGATTGCCCATCTCCGCGACCAGCGCGCGCCATTCCTGGTCGGTGCTGACCGCAATCGCGATCCATCGATCCACGCCGGCACACTGGTACGCGCCGTGTGGCGCCGCCGGCTTGTAGGGCGCGCGGTTGCCGGTCCGCTGCCAATGGCGGCCGTTGACCAGGTAGTCGAGAATCGCGGTGCCGGTCATGAAGATGGCCGGCTCGATTTGGGAACCGTCGATATATTGTCCCTTGCCGGTGCGCTTTTTGTAGTAGATCGCCAGCAGCATCGAGATCGCGGTGTAGTACGCCCCGCTCCAGTCCATGTAGGAGTATCCCCATCCCGCGGGCGGATACGGTTCGGGCAAACCGGACTGATCCGTAAGCCCGCTGATGGCCTGGGCGATAGGTCCGTACGACGCGTACTTCCAATACGGCCCTTTGTGGCCCCATCCCGATTGCTGCACATATATGATGTCGGACTTGAGCGAGCGCAGCACCTCGTAACCCAGTCCCCACTTGGTCATCGCGTCGGCCCGGAAGGATTCGACCACTACGTCGCTGACCTTCACCAGGCGCTTGAAGACCTCTTTGCCCTTGGGATGGGCCATGTTCAGGCTGAAGCTGCGCTTGCCCGGATTGTTGTCGTTGAAGCATCCGCCGCGGTTGATGCTCTTCATTTCGCGGCGCGCCTCATTCGAACCTTCAAGGGGGATGACCGGGGGACCGTGGCGCAGAAAATCGAGCCGGTCGCGCCATTCCAGGCGGATGACCTCGGCGCCGAGCGCCGCCAACAGACGCGGACCACCGGCGCCCGCAAGCAGCCAGGTGAGGTCCAGAATTCGCACTCCCTCCAATGGTCTCACGGCTTTGCTCCTCTGGTTTGATTAGATGACGTGCGCATCCTTGAGCCGGCGCAGTTGCTCGCGCGTCAGCCCAAGCTCTTCACAGAAGACCGCTTCGTTGTGCTCACCCACCAGCGGCGCGCGCGGGCCCATCCGCCAGGGACATTCCTCCGCGCGCGTGGGCGCGATCGCATAGCGCAGGGTCTCGCCCAGTTCGGGATGATGCACATCGCCGAAGGTCCCGCGGATCTGCCATTGCTCGTCGTTAAGGTTTTCGTCCGGATGACGCACCGGAACCCACGGAATGCCGCGGTCCTGCGCCTTTCTCCATACGTCTTCCGAATCGAACGCCGCCACCGCCTTAGACTGAACCTCGCCGAAGTGGCGCACAAAATCGATTCCGATAAGGTTGGCGGGATCCTGGTATTTCGCGTCATCCAGATCGCCCGCTTGTCCCAATTCCTTGAGGAAGGCGATCATGGTCTCACGTCCGCCGGGGAACGGATTTGCGACGACGTTGGAGTAGCGTCCGTCCTTGCCCTTGTGCTGGCTGGGCGGTCCGACAATGGGAAAGGCGTGCCTGCCGGTCTGCCGCACGCAGGGCGTTTGAGTATATATCCAGTAGGGCACATCGACCTCGGTGCAGACGCTGACCGCGTGATGGACCGGCACGTCGATCATGTCGCCGAGCCCGGTGTCGGCGCGGGCAATCACCGCGCCGAGCGCGGCGATAAACGCCTGGTTGCCGGTGATCTGCCAGGCGTGCCATACCTGCGGCGCGATGGGCGCTGTGTCGTGGACGCCGTCGGGCTTGGGATCATAGCCGCACAGCATCATCTCACCGCCCAGCGCCAGATGGACCAGGTCCGACGCCTTGAGGTCGCGCCAGGGGCCGCTGCGTCCGAACGGGGTTATCCGCACATAGACCAGGCCGGGGTTAAGCTTTTGCAAAGCCGCCCAGTCCAGACCGAGATTCTCCAGCGTGTCAAGCGGAGTGCTGTCGAGCAAAACAGTGGCGTTGCCCAGCAGTTTGCGTAAAACCTCCCCGCCCTCTGGAGCGCCGATATCAAGCGTCACGCCGCGCTTGGCGAGGTTGTAGTTCCAGAAATAAAGGCTGCGGTCGGGATGCGGCGCATCCTTGTAAAACGGTCCGATCGCGCGCGAGGAACTGCCGCCGGGCGGCTCCACTTTAATCACGTCGGCGCCGGCGCCCGCGAACAGCTTGCCGCAAAACTCGCCCTTCTCGTCACCCAGCTCGATCACCCGAACGTCGAACAGAAATCCGTTTGCCATCGATTTCTCCCCGCTAAACCACGCCGATCTTTAACAAAAGGATGCCGAATTCACCACCTGCCGCACGGGCAGAATTAATTCTTCGTCACCCCCGGCTCGAGCCGCACCTCCAGCGGCTCAAGGATTCGCACTACCATATTGTAGAACGCAACCACCAGCACCAGTTCCATCAGTTGCTGATCATTGAGCAGCTCGCGCACCGGGGCAAACGTCGCGTCGCTCACCTTGACGTTGCGCGTGGTTTCCAGCGCGTAGCGGATCACGGCGCGCGCGCCCGTGTTGAACAACGGCGACGTTTCGAAGTCCGGGAGATGGACCAGTTGCTCGCGCGGCACGCCCGCCCGCGCCAGCGCCATGTTCCAGTGGTGAACGTACTCGTACTCGGAGCCGCTGGCGATTCCGACCGCCTCCAGCGCCAGTTCGCGCAGCTTCGGATCCAGTCCCTGGCCGGCCAGCAGCGCGTTGCCCAGCGCGGAGAACTTGGGCAGCAGCGCGGGAGCGTTGGCCAGAATTCTCAATATGTGAATCGCGCTTCTGCCTGGTGCGCTGATCAGTTGTTCGAAGTGCGCCCGATATTGCTCCGGCACATCCTCGGGATTCAAATACGGCAGTCGTGGCATGTTGTGCTTCTCTCCGTATGGCGGTACGTCTGCAAAGAGGACGTGTAGCCCGCGCTTGGCCGCATCGCAAGAGCGTGCGGGTGCGACTGTGCCTGTGGTATGAGTGCGGGAGGCGTTTCCAGCACGGGTCAGGCAATTCGCTTTTTAGAAGGGTCAGGTCTAATGGAACAGAACACCATCAAGGACAAAGCGGCGATAGTCGGCGTCGGTGAGAGCAAATATTACAAGCGGGGCGGCTCTCCCGTCAGCGAATTCGGCCTGGCCTGCCAGGCCATAATCAATGCCGCGCATGACGCCGGGATCAAGGTGACCGACGTTGACGGGCTGGCATCGTTCGCCATGGAGGGCAATGAGCCCAGCCGTCTGGCCGGAGGTCTGGGATTGCCGGAGCTGAATTTCTGCAACATGGCCTGGACCGGAGGCGGTGGCGTGGCCGCGGCGGTGGCCAATGCGGCCGCGGCAGTGGTGTGCGGATACGCCAAGTATGTCGCCGTCTTTCGCGCACTGGCGCAAGGTCAGACCTTCCGCTTTGGCCAAGGGACGACGGGCCCGGGCATGGCGGGTTTGATGGGGTTCACGGTGCCCTATGGCCTGACCACCCCGGCCCAGAAGATCGCGATGCGCGTGCGTCGCTTCATGCACGAGCACAAAATCGCCCAGGACGCGCTCGCGGCGGTGTCGATGGCCTCCTATCATCACGCGCAGTTAAATCCGCGGGCGGTGATGTACGGGCGGCCGCTGACCCGCGAACACTACGACCAATCGCGCTGGATCGTGGAACCATTTCACCTTTATGACTGCTGCATGGAGAACGACGGTGCCTCGGCCGTGATCGTGACCACCGCGGAGCGGGCGCGCGACCTCAAGCGCAAACCGGCCTATATCATGGCTGCGGCGCAGGGGTCCGATTACCGCGACATCCACGATTCCGAAAACGTGCCGGACTTTCCCAGCTCCAACTACAAACATCTGTCGCGCCGGCTGTACGAGATGGCCGGGATCACGCCCAAAGACGTGGACGTCGTGCAGTCCTACGATCACTTCAGCGGCGGCGTGGTGATCACCCTGGCCGAGCACGGCTTTTGCCATCCCGACGAACTGATGGCGTTCTGCACGCTGGAAAACCTGACCGGGCCCAACGGCAAGCTGCCGCTCAATACCAGCGGCGGCAACCTTGCGGAGTGCTATGTGATCGGGATGCAGCTGGTCAACGAAGCGGCACGCCAGGTACGCGGCGACTCAACCTGCCAGGTCAAGGACGCCGAAATTTCGATGATGATTTCAGGTTCCGTGACCACCCCGGCCAGCAATCTGATCCTGCACCGGTAGAGGGAGAGGCGATCATGGCGATGGATAAAAGCGAGTCTGCGTACCTGCCCGAGGTCCTGCCTAAGGCAACGCCTGCGCCCGACGGACGCGACAAAGAGTTTTGGGAAGCGCTCAACCGCCATCAGATCGTGGTGCAGCGCTGCAACAGCTGCGGCACTCTTCAGATGGAGCCGGAATGGCTCTGCCACAAATGCCACTCCTTCGACCGCGGCTGGCAGCAAGTATCGGGACGCGGCCACATTTATAGCTGGGTGCGGATTTGGCATCCAACCCCGCGCGCGCTCCAGGATTCCTGCCCCTATCTCGTTGTGCTGGTTGAACTGCCCGACGCCAACAACCTCAGGATCGCGGGCAATCTGCTGGGCGATCCGCATCAGGAGGTCGAGATCGGCGCGCCGGTGGAAGCCGTCTTCGAGGACCACAAGGAAAGAGGCTATACCCTGCTTCAATGGCGCCTGGACCGCTAGCTGATTTTTTACGCATCAATTCTTCGAGGGTGTTCATGGACGGAATCGGTAAAGAAGCGACGGGGCCGCTCAAGGGATTCAAGGTGGTCGAGTTGGCGATGTGGGCGGCGGGTCCGATGGTCGGAGGAATCCTGGCCGATTGGGGCGCCGATGTAATCAAGATTGAAGCGGCGGACGGCGATCCCTTCCGCGCACTCAACCTGCGCCCCGGCCAGGAAACGGTCACCGAGACCAGTATCGAGTTCCTCGTCAACAATCGCGGCAAGCGCAGCATCGTGCTGGACGTCAAAACGCCGGAGGGACGGAGCATCGCGCTGGAGCTGATCCATAACGCCGACGTCTTCCTGACCAACCTGCGCTCCAACGCGCTGGAGCGGATGGGACTGGATTACGATACGATTCACCAACTCGAGCCCGCGCTGATCTACTGCCACGTGACCGGATACGGCATACAGGGCGAATGGCGCGACCGGGCGGCTTATGACGTCGGGGCGTTCTACGCGCGCGCGGGCGTCGCTGCCACTTTGCTGCCTCCCGGCGATGAGCCAATGATGCGCTGCGGCGCCTTCGGCGACTATTACACGGCGATGTCAGCGGCGGGAGGCGTCTGTGCGGCCCTGGTCGCGCGCCAGCAGACCGGGCAGGGGCAACGCGTAGTGGCGTCGCTGCTGCGCACGGGCGCATACGCGATCAGCGCCCATCTGGATCGCGTCGCTCAGGGTTCGCCGCCGCGAGCGGTCAAGTCGCGCGCTGAAATCCTCAACCCGATGAACAATTGCTATCGCGATTCGCGCGGCAAATGGTTCTGGCTGCTGGGGCTGCAGGGCGACCGCATGTGGCCCGGCGTCATCCGCGCAATCGGACGCCCCGAACTGGAGCACGACCAGCGCTTTGACACCATGGAGGCGCGCGCGCAAAACGTCGCCGATCTGACAAGCATCCTGGACCCCGCTTTCGCCACCCGCTCGCTCGATGAATGGCAACCGGTGTTCGAGCGCGAGGACATCTGGTGGACTCCGGTCAACGACGGCGACGACCTGCTCAAAGACCCGCAGATGCGCGCAGCGGGCGGATTGACGCGGCTGCCAACGGCGCAAGGAAAGGAGATCGAGATCGTGCCGGCGCCGATCGATTTCGACGCGACGCCCTGGGCGATTCGCGGTCCCGCCCCTGAGATCGGGCAGCACACCGAAGAGATCCTGCTCGAAATGGGCCGCGACTGGGACGAGATCGCCAGTCTGAAGGACAAGCGCGTGATTTAGTAGGGCGGGCCGCCGCGCCCGCCATCGACGCGCGCCAGCGCCAACAAAATAACTGAGCCAACAGGCTCCCGGAAACCGGCCGTATCCTACAAAAAGAGGCGGGCGCGGGCTCGCCTTGCTGTTCTGGTTGCTCATTCAGTAACCGCCGTGCCAAGCTGGTACGCTCTTGCCCATCCGGAAAAAGAGCATGGACTCCACCGCCACGGCTGCTGATATCCAAACCGCGCCCGCCCAGGTTCAAACCGCTGCGGTGCCCCAGTCCCATCGATGGCTGATCGCGCTGGCGGTGATGTTGGGGACCTCGCTCGAAGTGCTGGATACTTCGATCGTCAACGTCGCGCTGCCGCATATGCAGGGCAGCTTTTCCGCCAGCCTGGACGAGATCTCATGGGTGGTGACCAGCTACTTGGTCGCCAATGGAATCATGATCCCAATGACCGGATGGATCTCGTCGCGCTTCGGGCGCAAGCGCTATTTTCTGATCTCGGTTACGGTCTTTGTCGCCGCCTCGATGCTGTGCGGGGCGGCCCAGTCGCTGCAGCAGATGGTGGTGTTTCGCCTGCTTCAGGGCATCGCCGGCGCGGCGATGATTCCCTCGTCGCAGGCAATCCTGATGGAGACTTTTCCGCCCGAGGAGCAGCAACTGGCGATGGCGGTATGGGGAATGGGCCTGATGGTCGCGCCCATTTTAGGTCCGACGCTGGGCGGTTGGATCACGGACAACTGGAGCTGGCGCTGGAACTTCTACATCAACCTGCCGATCGGCATGATCGCGATTGCGATGGTGTCGGCGTTCGTTCACGACCCGCACTACCTGGCCGGGCGCAAGGGGCGCAAAGTCGATTACGCCGGAATGCTCCTGCTGGTCGTTGCCCTCGGGCTGATGCAAATCGTGGTGGACCGCGGCGAGCGCGCCGACTGGTTCAATTCATCATGGGTGGTCTATGCCACCACGGCATCCGCGCTCGCGTTCATCGTGCTGGCCTTTCGGGAATTGTGGTTCAGCGAACCGGTCCTTGACCTGAGGATCCTGAAGGAGAGGGTCTTCGCCGCCTCTTTAGGGCTGCAAGTGGCGATGAGCGGAGTGCTGTTCGGCACGCTGCTCATATCTCCAATCTTCATGCAGGAGTTCCTGGGCTATACGCCGTGGATTTCGGGGCTGGTTCAGGCGCCGCGCGGGCTCGGATCGATGACCGGGATGCTGCTGGTGGGGCAGGTCTCACGCCGCGGCCACGATACCAAGGGCTTCGTGGGCGTGGGGTTTGCGCTGGTCGCGCTGGCGACATGGATCATGTCGGGATGGAACCTGCAGGCGAGCATGTGGGCGGTGGCGTGGCCGCCGGTCATCATGAGTCTCGGTTTCGGGATGATTTTCCCCACCATTTCCGCCGCGGCGCTGTCGGGAATCAAGCCCGAGCGAATGGGCCACGCGGCGAGCCTTTACAACATGATGCGCAATACCGGCGCGGCGATCGGAATCGCCTACATGACCAACATCCTGGTCCGCCATCAGCAGGTCCATCAGGCGATCCTGGCGGAGCACTTTTCCGTCTTCGATGCCTGGCGGCTGAGCAGAGCGCCGTCAATGCGTCCCGGCGCGCCGTCCTTCGGCTATCTACAGCAGTTGATGACCGGCCAAAAGCGCGGACTTGGAATGGTCTACGGCATGGTCCAGTCGCAATCCTCGATGCTCGCGTTCAACGACATCTACCGCATGCTGGCCGGCCTGTCGCTACTGATGGTCCCCGCGTTCCTACTACTACGCGGCGGCACCCGCTCGTCGTCTGCCGCCCCAACGCATTGAGCTTAGTGCTTCGCTGGAAGATTGGATTAATGACCGAAGATATCATTCATGAGCAATTTGCAGGAGCTCCGATAGCGGCGTCAATTCACCGCTGATTTCGAGCGCGAAAATGAAGGGTGGTGCGTACTTGGCGATGCTGCTTAACATGTTCGGCATGGCCAATTTAAGAAGTGCGATAATTGCCTTGCCGGAAAGGTTTTGCTGACGAAGGACAAATGCCCTGACTTTCGCGCTTATTATCGCTTCTCTTTCCAATGGACGCTCCTGAATGCGCCAGTCTTTCGTTACCAACACCCACCCTCTTCTACCGATCTCGGGCAGCCAGACTACGTCTTTTGCGTCCAATACAAAATGAGCGGCAAAAATCTCCGTGCGACAGCCGCTCGCCTGAGCGATCGCCTGTGATATTGCTTGGCCGGCTAGACACTGATCGGTGAAAAAAATGGTGTCGCTGGGCAAGCAACCTTCCCAATGTCATCGATTAAGCCGCGGTTTGTGAGACTTGGGCTTTTTCGTATCGGAGGGCAAACTCTATTTCGGTCTTCGTTCGGCCAAAGGCTTCCACGAGTTCGTCGATGCTGTCTCCCCCCCAGAATCGTTCTGCTATCTCATCAGTAGGGATCCCGGTTCCGTTTATGACTGGACGGCCATAGGATACGTATGGATCTATAGCAATAACTCTACTGTCTTGATCTATAACCTCGTTCCCTATCCTGAGCGGCTGAACAACGAATGGATAGAGCTTCACGGCGCGACCCAGATCGCGATCGATTCGGTTGAGATATACTGTTAGAAATTCCATGGCGATTTGCTTGCCCATCGTAAGGTTTAGCAGCTGTCCGTGTTCTTGCAGAAACAGATCCTTACCGCCTGCAAGCAAATCAACATCAGCGAGAGGGTGTTGAGTGGCGAACTCATCTTTCAGGTGTTCGATTGCGTCCCTGACCTTTATCATGTGAACCAGGTGTTTACGACGCACCGCTTTTAGAACATGCGCTTCCACAAGGTTCACGAAAGAAAGCATTTGCTCCGAACGATCCGGTGGGTCGATTACAGGCTCGAAGAAACGCAGGGGCATGCCTTTCGGCTTCCATGTGGCGCCGAAAACCCACGCCTTCAGCGTAGACTTGGGGAGCAGTAACAGGTGGGCTGCTAATTCGACGGGGTAGGCCGGCAGATACCGCGGATCGCCGCCTTTATAGAGTCTGAAATCAGAGCCGTTTTCGCTGCCCGTTGACAAGGTCTGATACCTTCTCCAGGAGGATAGCACGTTCGTCAAGAGCGAAACGTCGGTAGCGCGGCTGCATGGCGCCCCGCTGTGGCGGCTTAAGTCTCGCTAGCCCGGGTGCTGCTGGGACAGGCAGTGGATCGTGCCCAAGCCCCAGACCAGATCGAGGCAGAGGAAGCCGAGCACTTTGCGGCCGGGGAATAGGCGGGCGAGGATTGTCAGGGCTTGTTCGTCCGTCGGGCAGCCGAAGGTCGGGACCAGCACGGCGCCGTTGGCGATATAGAAGTTGGCGTAAGAGGCGGGCAGGCGCTGGCCTTCGTGGTAGAGGGCGGGCGGCATTGGTAGTGTTTCGATTCGGAACGGTTTGCCGTTCTGGTCGCGCATTGCGCGCAGTCGCTCGAGGTTTTCGGCCAGGGGCCGGCAATTGTCGTCGGCGCGGTCGTGCTCGATCACGGTCACTATCGTATTGGGGCTGACAAAGCGCGCCAGGTCGTCCACGTGACCGTCGGTGTCGTCGCCAGCGATGCCGTCGCCCAGCCACAGGATGTTGCTGACACCGAGATAGACGTGCAGGTACTCCTCGATTTCTTCCCTGCTCATATCCGGATTGCGGTTGGGGTTGAGCAGGCAGGATTCCGTTGTAAGCAGCGAACCGGCGCCGTTGACGTCGATCGAACCGCCTTCGAGCACCATCGGAACATCAACGCATTCAAATCCGTACCTGGCCGCCAGCCGGTGCGGGATCGCGTCGTCCAGTTCGTGGGGCCCATACTTCTCGCCCCAGGAATTGAACTTCCAATCAAGCGCGACTTGTTGCCCATCGGCGCGTCTGACAAAGACCGGTCCGTAGTCGCGGATCCAGGAATCGTTGGTGGAGCAGGTCAGAAACTCCACCGATTCCATCCGCGCATCGGCCCGGCGCAGCAGCGCATCTGTCTGCTCCGCGGCGCCCGCGTCTTTGACCAGCATCCGCACCGTTTCAAAGCGTGAGAGTGCCGCGGCAATCGCGGCATATTGCGCCGGCACCGGATCGAATTTGCCGGGCCAGGTTTCCAGGTTGTGCGGCCAGGTCAGGTAGGTCGCCCGATGCGGCTCCCATTCGGCGGGCATCCGGTAACCGGCCAGGCGGCGGCGGATTTCCTGCGGGATCGGCGCGGCCATTTATTCGGAGCGCAGGCGCCGGGTCAGATCGCCGTAAGCGTCGATGCGCCGGTCGCGCAGGAAGGGCCAGTTGCGGCGGGTTTCCTCGACCAGGCGCAGATCGCATTGCACGACCATCGTTTCTTCGGCCGACGTGCTCGCCCGCGCAATCACCTCGCCGAACGGGTCGCAGACAAATGAGTTGCCCCAGAACTCCAGGCCGTCCTCGACTCCCACACGGTTGACCGCCGCGACAAACACGCCGTTGGCGATCGCGTGGCCGCGCTGCACCGTCTCCCACGCCGCAATCTGGCGGGCGCGCACCTCGGGCACCTCGGCCGTGTCCCATCCGATCGCGGTCGGATAGAAGATGACCGGCGCGCCACTCATCGCGGTCAGGCGCGCTGCCTCCGGAAACCATTGGTCCCAGCACACCAGCACCCCAACGGAGCCGTAGGCGGTGGGATGGGCCAAAAAGCCCAGGTCGCCCGGAGTGAAATAGAATTTTTCGTAATAGCGGGGGTCGTCGGGGATGTGCATCTTGCGGTAGCGCCCGCAAATTGCGCCCGACGCGTCGATAACGGCGGCGGTGTTGTGATAGACGCCGGCCGCGCGCCGCTCGAACAGCGACGCCACGATCACAACCTTGCGCGCGGCGGCCAGCCGGGCCAGCGCCTGTGTGCTCGGTCCGGGAATCGACTCGGCCAACTCAAATTTTTCGACGTCTTCGGTCTGGCAGAAATAGCGCGATGCGAACAGCTCCTGTAGGCAGACCACCTGCGCACCGCGCGCGGCGGCGTCTTCGATACGCACCACCGCCTTATCCAGATTAAGACGCGGCTGCTCCACGCATGTCATCTGGACGAGTCCGACGGTCAGAATATTCGCGTTCGGAGCCATTTTTTCGCCAATCGCGGGAGCAAATTCACGTCAGTTCAGTGTGAACTTTTGAAGTCGGCGATGAAACCCCGCAGCGGGTTGTAACACGATTTTCAAGAAACGCGCGCCCAAGGGGGACCGGTAGGTCAGTCGTAAGCCGTCGCGCATATAAAGGTGCTAACGGGAAGCAGGCAGTATGCCGTCACCAGGGTTCGCCCGGCTTCAACTCCAACCTCTTCGTCCGGCCGTCCGCCTGATGCCGCCCCCCCAGGGATACGTCATCGTAATTGTGAAGATGCAGGACTGAGTTACGTTCGCGCCGGCTAGTCTCCTCGTCTGATGGTACCAGCCTCCCCACCTTTGGATGTAACCCAACCCGGCGGCTATGGCGTTCCTCGCCATGGCGGCGCTTTTAGTCTCTAACCCCCAAGGTACCGGCGCCATTCGACGCCAAGCTCCCCGGCCAAGGCGCGCTCGGCTGCTTCGGCCGACCGGTGTTGCCGGTGGTAAGGCGCCGATGGGTCATCCCCCGGCTCGCCCTCTCCTTTAAACGACACGTCAAAAGCATCAACCTGCTGCGTGGAAATGCCGGCGCTGCGGCAGAGCAGCGCCTCCAACAGTTCGTGGGTCAGGAGCAAAACGCCGTAGCGCGGGTCGCGCTGAGTGAATTCGCGGCTCAGCCGAATTTCGAGTCGCGACCCCTTCCAAATCCAATCGCCCAGAGTTTCGTATCGTTGTTCCTTTTGAGGCACGAGCAGAACTTGAACAGTCATGGACTTGGGTAAAGGTCTGAAGGCCCTTTTCATCGGCTTTGCACTTGTCGCCGTTGGTCGATACATCTGAGCAGTTGATTCCAAGGCTTCGGGGATGGCCTTCAAAAGAGCGAGTGTTGCGACTGCGATCGCAACGGGGGTTACCATCCGCACGAATTTCTGAAGCGTCACCAGTTATTCCTCGCCTGGAGCTGATTAAGGATGCTTCTCCCTCAGGTCGCATATTTCCGGCGGCGACAATCTCAGAGCCTCCACCTCGGGCATAGACTTGCCGACGATTCCCTGGAGATCCCCATACAGCCTCGCGGTGCCGACTAAGAGTCCATCGAGCTCTTTTTCGCGTTTAGCCCACTGGCGCTGGGTGCCGCGCTTCTCGGCATCGAGACTGTCGCGCATTGCCATATAAGCCTCGACCACAGCCGTTATGCGCTGATGGAACTCCTTAGTAGTGATATAGGCGTAGACCCTGTCGGCCTTGGTGTCATGATCCTCATTGGCGAGGCGAATTTGACGGTTATCAATCAGGCCTTGGCGCAGCGCCTTGGCTAGCGCGACCGCATGGCGGCGAGCGGTGACCCAAACGCCGTCCATGCGATTGAAGCCCTCCACCGACTTTGGAAGCGAAGTCGAAACAATAATGGTGAAGTCGGCATTATTGTCTCGCTGGTCCCTGCAAATCTTCGCGAGCCAGCCATCGCCAAAACTTTTTGGGTTCTTGGCTTCCCATATGATCGACCCGCAATTTGCACCGTTTGCCAGATTGACCCGCTCTATGATGTCGCTACCGGGTTGGCCATTCGGTACGTCTTCGAAATTATCGTCTTGAAATTCATTTTCGAGGATTTGGCGCAGATCTTGTTCCAGAACTTCGCCTTGGATTTGCTGCGAACCCTGGTCGACTTTGCGACGAAGCTCTTCCACCTGCTTGGCCATCTGCTCAATGACCTTGTCTTTCTCGCGAGTTTCAAGCGATGCCGCTCGTCGTCTTCCCTCTGGGTAGTTTCGCGAATGCTCTGGCGTTCATCATCGAGCTTGCGCGCCACCTCAAGGTCAAACGCTCGTTTCTCGTCCTCCAGAGCTGCGCGCTGGCGGCGTATTTCAAGCTCTGCCTCTTGAGCTTGCGCGAGTTCCGCGCGCGTCTTGGCAAGTGCGTCGTCCCTGGAAAGAATTTCGAGCTGGTTGCGCTCGCGCTCTTCCTTTACAGCTTCACTCCGAATCTGGTCGGTTTTTTCCGCAAGTTTACGCGCGAGATCGAGTTCGAGGTTGCGTTTCGCCTGATCCAGCGCGGCGCTTTTCGCGCGAAAGTCAAGTTCCGACTGCTGGAGTTCAGCGATCCTGGCCGATTGTGCTTCCTGCTCGCGCCGTGCCTCAGCCAACTGCGTTTCGTATCGATTCTCGGCCTTCTTGGCCTCGACCGCAGCGATCGTCGCGCGCTCCTTATTGAGTCGGTCCTCAACGGTACTCTCAATCTCGTCGGCGCGGACCTTCAGCTTGCGATCGAGCTCCCCTAACATAGCACTCTTCTCGCTGAGGTTAGTCTCGCGCTTCTCGATCGCGGCCGCGCGCTCACGAACCTCCTGGTCGAGCTTAGCGCGTTCGGCCTCGATATAGGGACGTGCCAATGTCTCAGTCAGAAGAATCTCCGTTTCGCACGTGGGACAAATTATGGTCGGCTCATTCATAGGCCTGCTCCTCTACAGTTGGGGCCGGCCACTGACCACTGACCCGACTCGTGAACGAAGTGGCGAGTCGTCCTGCGGCTGTCTAGTCGGCCTAGGTTGCTGTTAGTTGAAAACTCCACCGTTTCTCTCCAGCGCTGTGCATCAGTTGCCCCCCTCAATTGCATCATAGACGTGCGGTCCAATCTGGCGATACACAAACTATTAATTTGTATGGCCAGACACTAAACATCCCGCCAGTGCGTTTGCCCATGGCAAGAGGATTTGCTATCTGACTTGCATTTGAGACCTGCGGATGCGAATGGCGCGTTGAAAAAGAAACCGGCCGGGCAGCGACAGATTAGTCTCCCACGACCTGAGCCGATGCCGAGGCAGGAGATTGTCTCATGGCTGGTAGGCTTCGCCGCATCCGACGCCGAGCGTCTGAAGCAGGGCCGGCCCGGCGACTTGCCGAATTTGGTCTACGACTTGCGCCGATGGCTCGACTTGGAGCCCGACGAGCCGCTTAACGCCGAGGTGGTGGCACTGGAGCGGGACGCAGCGCGGGTGCAGAGGCTGGCAGCCAGCGTGCGCGAGTTGCTGGAAGCCGTAGCCGACCGCCGCCGCTTCGAGATCCGTTACAGAGCGGGAAGCGTAATCCTGAATGCCGGCAGGCTTGGCGCGGAGGGTGGACGGGCGCTGAGCTACCGCGATGCCACCTTGCTTGACGCGGTCCTCCGCGTGGCTTTGGACGACTTATCTGAGAACATCGAGTCGGCGCTGCGCGTCAGGCGGTGCGCCGAACAAAGCTGCCGACGGCTGTTCTTCGCGGCGCGCGAGAATCAGACTTATTGTGGCCATCGATGCGCGAACAAGATGGCGAGCCGTAAATATCGCGAGACTCACGGCCCGCAGCGCGCCGCCAGCGAGCGTGCGAGGTACGAGCGGAAATTGCGAGGACGCTTGGGGCCATCCGTAAAGATTGCACACCGCCCTCACCCCGCTTCGAGCTGAGGTTGCGACCCGCTCTATCGAACTGAACGAGCGCGTGTTAGTGACGCCGGCGGCGACGTGCGCGGACCCACCCTCGGTGCTCGGTAATTCTCCGTTCGGAGCCATTTCGTCTAGGTCTAGGCGGTGCGAACCATTGGTGTAGGCTTGTTGCTGATCGCAATCCTCGCGGAATGGGTGAAGCCGTAGCCACAGATGCAGAGCACAATGCAGGAGTACATGCCGGGAATCACGATGGCGCTCCTTGGTGGGGTCGTATTCCTTGCAGCAATGGTACGACCGTTGTCGAGCGCAGACAGATACGCCGTAAGGCCGAAAGGGCGCGCCAAGAGTCCTCAACTCGCGCCAATCCCGCCCAAAACCGGGCGAGAATTCCGTTCGTTTACGCTACTTCTAATCGAACGGGCGCGTGTCAGGGGTTGAAAAGAGCCGCACGCTCCATTTTGACGACCGGAGCGCCGTCTTTCAGTAGGACCGCAAAACAGACTGTCTGGGTCGCGATGCTCGCCGGGCACAGGTCCGCGTGTGTGTCCTGGGAGCCGATGTTGATGAAGATTGTGAGCGCGTAATTCAGGGCTTCGCGAATTTTGCGGAGGCTCTCAAATGCTTGTTCGACGTCTACGGATTTGCGCTTGATCTCGATCGCCACGAAATTGCCGTCCCTGCGTCGTACCGTGGCGTCGCGCTCGAAAGGCACATGAATGATGAGGTCGGGCCGGATCGTGATTCCGTGCTCTGGCAATCGTTTCTGGTATTCCTGCTCGATTATCGGGTCGCCAGGAAACTCGGCCTGCGGAAGGCTAGTCCGCAGAACGGCCAGCAGCTCGCCCTGATATCCGCGCTCGGTCTCGAACAGACGCGGCTCCCGGATGGACTCCAAAGCGTCCCGCATCATGGCGAGAAAGACTGTTCGGTCACGCGTCATTTTCTTCAGGAAGCGCACCCGATGAGATTCGACTGCAATTGGTTTGTGGCGGCACTCAGGTGAGCAACTTGAATTTTAGTGAGGATAACGACTCCCTGCAGACTCGGAATGGTTTGGCCATCGTGACCCTCAAGCCCCTTGAAGCCGGTGCCTCTGTGAATCAACTCAAGATGGTCGTCAGATAGCCGATTCCGCTGGCTCATCCTCCTCAGGTGTCTGCAGAATTTCCTCCGTGATAACGCCGGTCAGCAGCGCTTCGTATTTCCCCTGGAGGTATCGGAGCGCCGTTCCTTGGTCGACTTCGTGCTCAAGTTTCTCCTGGAAGAATTGGAGTCGCGCCTTGTTTTCCTGAATGAGCTGCGCCCAGGTCTTGATCCCGACAGTGATATTGTCTTTCTGCTCGATGATGCCGTCTGGATTCATGCGGAAGGCGCCATACTTATCGACTTCCTCCGATAAAACCCAGAAATTCCAGCTTACGCCGTTGGCGGTTCTGAACCGGGGGTCGCCGGCGACGGAGATCGCGTACTCCTCAACCTGGGTGATTTCCTTGGTGCCGATTTTTACTTTTGGCGCTTTCAGTTCAACAACAAGATGTTCCAGTTCATCGGCGCGATGACGACGAAGCGCGCGCGATAACATCAGGTCCACAATGCCGCGCGTTTTGCTGATATGCTTCACCGGCTCATCAATGATGACCTCGTCGCCGAGCAGGTGTCGGTGCTGCCTGAGTACTTCCGTCAAGCTCTTGTCGCTAACCGACAGATTAAATTCCTCCCCAAAAATCCAGGTATTGTCGGCAAGGATTTTATGTAGCTGGGACCGCTCCTTCAGCCGATTTCTCATCTCCGGGTTAAAGACGATCTGCTCCAGGGCAGAAATGAATTTAAGGCGGTCGGCGACAATCTTGGCGGCGCTGATGATGGCCGACAATGAGGCCTCGCGCAGCAATCGGGCCAGTTCCTCCTGCTTGCGTTGTGGCAACTGAAGGACCTCGCGCAAAATGAGCTGTAAATCCTCAGGGCTGCGCTCAATCGCCGTGCGCAGCATGCGAAGATGGAGCGCCTTGCTCTTGGGCGGCGTCTCCGCGAAATCGGGAAGTTGATTGTTGACGCTGGTCGCTACGATGTCAAAAACCTTGCGCTCCGCCTTTTCCAGGGAGGATTGGGGCTCCCCCTGGTAGGGATAAATTTTTTCGTCCTTCCATTCCTGGACGAGTATGCGGGCCTGTTCCGCCGAACGGTCCTTAAAATATTCCTTTATCGCCTCATACGCCCGGGCGATGACGCCGGACAAGGCTGGGTGCATTTCGGCCAGTCCGAGTTGTCCTTCCTCATGCAATAGTGCAATGAAGGGCGATTTGAGATATGCGGAAAACTGAAAGTCGCTGACGTGGAAGCGGGTTGAGACCTGCGAAAATGGAAAGCCCTGATCGTTGCAGAGGTAAAGGGCGCGCTTCGTTGCGGTGCGCCATTCAATGATCTCGATTTCGACGGTGTGGGTTTGGTCCTCGTCTTTTATATCGGCTAGGGCGATGCTTTTACTTGAGGCGATGGCAGTCGACGGGTCGATCAATCTGCCGTCGATGGAGATTTTCACGTCGCGGTAATTCTTCAAGTAGAGAGCAAAGATTTCGGAGAGCTCCTGGACGGAACTTTCTGGCTCGAGCGATTGGAAATTATGGTGCAGCTCCGAGATGGTGACGTCCACACCGGTATGAGCGCCGGCAGGCGCTGGGCGGTCGTCGCTGATACGCCCGGTCCGGATGTCGGATTCCAAGAGTGAGATGGTATAGGTGCGCAGGCTTTTTGGGGCCTCATAGGTCACTTTCCAGTCGGCAACCCGGCCAAGGGTAAAGACCTTGAAGCGGCCGCGGCCCTCAGAGCCATGCAGCATGCGGTGCTTGCCCTTCGTGTGGCCGCCGCGCTTTTTCCATGACCCGCCGAGGCGACTGAAGAAGGCGTGGGCTTGGTCATGGGGAATACCGGTTCCGTTGTCGCGGACGGTGATTGAGGAAAGGCCGAATTCGTTATGTGAAAGTTGGACGTCGATCTGGGTCGCGTCGGCGTCAACGGCATTCCAGATAATCTCCGCCAACGCCTCGATCGGACGCGTCTTGGACTGGCGCTCGATGAAATCAGGCTGAACTTCGACGGTGAATTTCTGTATAGCCATGACAGCGCTTACCACTAAAAATTCGAAAGCCATAACTTAATCAGTTTCAGGCTAGTGGTCCATGGTGCTCAAATCCGGTTGTCCCCTGCCCACCATCGACGAAACAGGAAGGAGGTTATTTTACGTCACTCCAGAGAGTAGGGCGCCGTCTAAACTCATGCCTTTGAAAGACGCTTTTTCAGCAGCGTAACCGGAATGGCGGCGCCCAAAAGAAGTCAAATCCAGAGTCTGTCCGACGAAGAGCAGGATTTGATCCTGGACCGGACAGCGGTGGGGTGTACGGGCTCTGAAAGCAGCTACCCGAACGGGCGCGTGTTGGTGGCGCCGCCGTCGACGTTGATTATCGCGCCCGTCACCCATGACGCCACCGGTGAGACCAGGTAGAGCACCGCGCCCGCGATATCCATCGGCTCGCCGAAGCGCCCCAGTGGCATCGCCTTGAGCATCCGCGCCGCCCGCTCCGGGGTGTTGTAGGTGCCTTTGCGCGTATGCTCGACGTCAATCACGCCTGGCACTACGACGTTGACGCGGATACCGAATTGGGCCCATTCCTGGGACAACGTTTTCGAGAGGTTTTCCAGTCCCGCCTTGGCTGCCCCGTAGTTGGCCATCCGCGGCGCCGGGCTGGTGGCGACGCCGGAGGAGATGTTGACGATCGCGCCGCCGCCGCGCTCCCTCATCACCCGGGCGGCGGCTTGGGACAGGAACATCGGCGCCTTGAGGTTCAGGTCCACCATGCGGTCCCATTGCTCCTGTGTCATGGTCAACGCCCAGGCGAAATCGGTGAACTCGCTGCTCCCGGCGAGATTGACCAGGATGTCCAAACCGCCCAGTTCCGCCACCGTGCGCTCCACGATCGCAGCGAGGCCGTCGATATTCCTCAGATCGGCGGGAATCGCGAGCGCCTTGCGTCCCAGCTTTCCGATCCGCGCCGCAAGATGGTCCAGTTGCGCGGCCGTGCGAGCGGTCAAGGCAACGTCGGCGCCATGCTCGGCCAGGGTGTAAGCCACCCCCTGGCCCATTTCCTTGCTGGCGCCGGTGATCAGCGCGATTTTGCCCTGCAACGAAAAAAGCGCTTCAGACATGTGCGGACCTCCCTGTCGCTCGCATCTAAGCACGAAGGCGGCCATCAGTGAAAAGAACATCGAGCGGGGTGCCAGGTTTTTTAGCTTAACCCGAAGGGAACGATTCGGAGAAATGCGCAGGCGATGCGGTTGCAACATCCGCCGTGTGATATACATTGAGCAGGCTTCCGCAGTTGCTGCCCGCCGCTGATAGCTGGGTCCTGCGCAAGGGAAAGTCGCGAACCCCGCCAGGTCCGGAAGGAAGCAACGGTACCGACCCCTTCCCTGTGCCGCAGGGGTGCCTAGCTATCATTCGACGGGCAGCATCGTTATTGAAGGGTTGGAATGGCCGACACGTCCTCACATCTGGTGTTGGCGCGCAAATGGCGCCCGGAACGTTTCTCCGACTTGGTCGGGCAGGAGTACGTAACGCGCACGCTGGCGCAGGCTATCGCCAGTGGGCGCATCGCGCACGCCTTCCTGTTCACCGGCATCCGCGGGGTCGGCAAGACCACCGCCGCGCGCATCCTGGCGCGATGCCTTAACTGCGAGCGCGGCCCCACCGCCGAGCCGTGCGGCGAATGCGCCGCCTGCACCGAAATCCGCCAGGGCCGGGCCCTGGACGTAGTCGAGATCGACGGCGCCACTTATCGCAAAATCGACGACGCCCGCACTATTATCGAGAACCTCAGCTACCGTCCCGCGCGCGATCGCTTCAAGATTTACATCATCGACGAGGCCCATCAGCTAACCGATCAGGCCTTCAACGCCCTGCTCAAGACGCTGGAAGAGCCGCCCGCGCACGTCAAGTTCATCCTCGCCACGACAGAGCCGCAGAAGGTACCCGAGACCATCCTGTCGCGGCTGCAACGCTATGATTTCCGGCGCATCCCCTTCGCGATCGTTCTGGAGCGCCTGCGCGACCTCGCCCGCCGCGAAGGTATAGAAGCCGAGGACGGCGCGCTGGCGATGCTGGCGCGCGAGGCCGAGGGCAGCATGCGCGACGCCGAACGGATGCTGGAAACGGCATTCGCGCTGGCTTCCGGCCCGCTGACGGAAAGCCAGGTCGCCGATTCCCTGGGAGTCGCAAGCCGCTCACGCGTGTATGCTCTGGTCGAGGCGATCATTAGTAAGGACGCGGCGGCGGCGATGGCCACGGTCCGTGAACTGCACAGCCGCGGCGCCAATCTTCAGGGCCTGGGGCGCGATCTGCTCGAAGTCCTGCGCAACCTGGCGGTGGCCAAGATGCCCCAACTGGGGGTCTTTACGCCGCTGTCGGATTTGCCCGACCATGAGGCGGCCGCGCTGCGCAAGCTGGCACAGACGCCCTCGATGCGCGATCTGATTCGACTCTTCCGCCTGATGGCACAGGCGCAAGAGGAGATCCTGCGCTCGCCCTATGCCGACCTGCTGCTCGAAATGAGCGTGGTGCGGATGGCAACCCTGGCGCCGGTGCTCGACGCTGACGAGCTGGCACGGGCGGTAAAGGCGCTGGGCAGCGCTACAGCTTCCGGCGGCGGTCCTGCTTCGGGCCCGCGCGGCGCGGCGTCGATTCCGTCGGAGCCGGTTACGGCTCCGGCGCGGCGGCTCAAGGTTGAGGGCGAGGTCAAAGCCGACGCGCCGCGGCGCAAAGCTGCGCCGGACCAACCGCCGCGGCAGGCCGCTCCTGACGCCGCAGCCACGCCGTCCATGCCGGCTTCAGATTCCGCCAAAACGGGGGCCGATCTGCCGGAGCTCAGAGCTTACATCCGTCAGAAAAAAGCCGCGCTGGCGGGATTCATGGAACTTGGCGCGGGACTCGATCTCAACGACGACGTTTTGCGCGTGGTGCCGCGCAGCGATATCTACGTGCGTTACCTCAACGACAACAAGGGCGCGATCTCCGCGTTGGCCAGCGAACATTACGCAAGGCCGATCAAGGTCGAACTGGCTCCGACCTCAGCGGATATCGCCAGGACTCCCGCAGTCGAGTCCGAAGCCCCAGAAACTCCGGCCCCTGCGGCGGCTGAGCCGGCGCGACGAATCGATTGGCCAAGCGCAACGGAGACCGCGGCGCAGCCTGCGCCATCGGCCGACGCCGACGGCGAGCCGATCGACCGCGAAGCGGCGCGCAAGGAACTGTACGCCGATCCGCTGGTGCGCAAGATTCTGGATGAGCTCGAGGGCCGCCTGGTGGACGTGCGCCGACCTGCCGCCAAGCGCAACGAATCCAGCTAGGGTAGAATAATCGGGCGGGTCGACGACGACAGAGATTGGAACCAAGGAGCATTTTTCGTGTCACAGCCGAATTTGTCGAATCTTCTCCAGCAGGCTCAGGCGCTGCAGGAAAAACTCAAGCAGTTGCAGGAAGACGCCGCCAGCAAAACCGTGGAAGCTCAGTCGGGCGGCGGGATGGTGCGGGTGACCGTGGACGGCTCGATGCAAGTGCGCAGGATCCAGATTGACCCCTCGCTACTGGCGTCCAACGACCAGGCGATGCTGGAGGACCTGATCACGGTTGCGGTCAATGAAGGTCTGCGGCAGGCACAGAACCTGGTCGCCGCGGAGATGGGCAAGCTGGCGCCAATGGGTGCGTTCAAGTTCCCCGGCATGGAGTGAAAGGCACCCGCGATGGCGGAGAGCAGCAAGCAGAGCTCCGGTCTGCCGCCGGCTATGACGCGGCTGGTGCGGGAGCTGTCGCGCCTGCCGGGAATCGGCGAGAAGACCGCCTCGCGCCTGGCCTTTAATCTGCTGGGCCGGCCGCGTGAGGACGTGATCGCGCTGGCTGAGGCGTTGCTCGAAATGAAGGAGCGCATCGTTCTGTGCGCGTCATGCCTGGGTCTTTCCGACCGCGAGCGGTGCCATATCTGCTCCGATCCTGCGCGCAACCCGTCCGTGATCTGCGTGGTCGAGGGACCGGCCGACCTGATGGCGATGGAGCGCTCGCGCAGCTTCAGCGGCTTGTATCATGTCTTGCACGGCGCCCTGGCACCGCTGGACGGAATCGGTCCCGACGATATCCGAATCAAGGATTTGATTGGACGCTTAAACGGCGAGCCGCCAGTCGCCGAAGTGGTAATTGCGACCAATGCCACCGTCGAGGGCGAAGCCACCGCGCTTTACCTGGCCCATCTGATCAAGCCGCTCTCAATCAAGGTCACCCGCCTGGCGCGCGGCCTGCCGGTGGGCGGCGACCTCGAATACAGCGACGCCGCCACCCTGACCAGCGCGTTCAGCGGGCGGCGCGAGATCTAACTTCTGGGCCGAAATGACGCATGGAGCATTGGGCAAGAAGCATACCACGTTAAACCTAACGTTGGGTCCGTTTAAAATTAAATGCGCTCGCTGTCGCTTTGCCTTCGCAGCACCAGTTGAGCCTGGGATCGCTATCGACTGCGCTTTTTCGAGATTCCAGCACCCCTCAGTCGGATGTTGCTGCGCGAATTATCTCCAACAGCGAGCGGCTCATGATGCTGTACGAGGCCGACTCTCCTTCGGCCACAAAGCAACTCGCGCGTACCTTGGCAACGTCCAATTTAGGTACCCGATGCCCCGGTCTCAGGATTTCGACGCCGAGTCCAGCAGAGGGGACAGGGCTAGGAAAAGTCAGTCGCTGCAACTCTAATCCGGTAAGCACCTTAACGCGTTCGGCGATCGCAAAAAATTCGGCGTCTCCGGCGCCGCGCAGCACGAGCACCAAATCGATTCCCAGATTGGCAGCAAGAATCGGTAGACTTCCCCCTTGTTGTTCAAGCCGGGGAAGCACAATAAGACTGTGCGCCGTAACCCAGTCGTGAAGCGGATCGGAATTGATGGCCACCACGAGCACGTTGGTATCGACTGGGGCTTTTGACAAAAATCCTAGAAAATCAAGCAACGGAGCTTCTCCGTGCTCCCCTTCGAAGACAGTGCGATTCCAGTAGCCTCCCCTAGCATGCTCCGTTAGTTGCGAAGCTAGGTGATTCAGCACCTGACTCAGGAAATTCTCGAGCGCCGGCGCACCTTCCGCTATATCAACCTCGGTGGGCCTTAACGGAAAAACCCCTATTCCGGGCAAAATCTCAAAAAACTCGGCGAAGCCCTTGAGCTCGTCACCCGGAAATAAAACATAAGCACCGGTTGAGCGGCGAATCGCGTCTCTATATGCATGCATCTTCAAAAGGTCCACGCGCCGATACTGACCCCGTTTTTCGCTGGCTCGCTCAGCATCGAGAAACGCTCCTTCTTCTTTGGGCGGGACGTCCGGGCCCAAAATTTCTAAAGGGCTATCAACGCTGTATTTCGCGTCGAAATGGAGCCATACCTGTTCGGTGCTGAATCCTCTTGTTTGAGGTTCAGCAGAAACGCAAATCGTGTAATCAGGTCGCATCAAACGAGTCCACGCACCATCAACCTGAGAACCGTTCCGGGAAAAGCTTTTATTGAAGAACAGCTCGATCTTAAGTCGTTGGCCTAGGCGCCGCGTCACGCCCTCCAGTACGAGGCGCCTCGCGTTTAAGTCGCACACTCAAGCCGTCCTCAGTCCGCTCAAGAAGTCGATCCGTCGTCAGCGGCGTCGCATCGCATAACCGACCCACTATTTTCACAAGCTCCAAAAAACACCAGAATTCGTAAAGTGTCGCCACATCACGCTGACCTGCGCCATAAATATCATCGCCCCCCTGCCAGGCTAGCGTGGCGGCGACCTCGAACTGCAGATACGCTCTATATATGTCGCGGTATCCGCTTCGTTGGGTCAGAATAACGCTCGAGGCAGGAAACAGGGTCATATCGCCCAGTTCGCGAAAGAACGGCTCCCCGAGTACAGAATCGAGTACTACGAGTACTTCCTCAGTTTCTCTAATTCCTCGTTCAATAGGATAGCTTTTCTTCGCCTGGGACAGAGTCGCGTGAATGCGTTCGACCGCTTCGCGCCAGCGTCGGAAAGCGAACTTGACAAAACGGTTTTCGGGGGTGTCGAGCGTCTCGGCGAAGCTCATCGCGTTAACCCTAGTCGGTAGCGACGAAAGTCCCTTAATGTCCGGATTCAAGTAAGGTTGGCGCTCTCCCGTCGCGCTAATTGCCTTAACAAGCCAGGGGTCCGGCTTCAGCCCAATGGCCAGCGGCCTGGTTTCTTCTATTTGAAGCCATCTCCGGTTTGGGACACTGAGCACACGTGCTATGGCGGCGACGAACTCCGGCCCGGTTAGAAGAGCCCTCAGAAACGCGAACTGCTGATACGCTGTAACAGGATCGGTGCTGGGTTCCGGCTCGAAGAATTGTTCACTGGCAGCAAACCTCTCAACGACTATCTCCGCCAAGAGCGCGGCGATATCTCTTAGCATCCACCGATACTCTGAAAGGTATTCCAGCTTTCTCGACCGTACCTCTAAACGGACGCGTCCGACAGCCTTTCCCTCGCCAAGAATGCGAATTGGCAATGCACCTGTATGTAAACCCGGGCGGAGTCGACCCCGACGTCCAGTCTCATCGTCGGCGATCAAGATGTCGGGCCGGTCCGTTTCTATTTCCCCTTCGACGTCGGATTGTATATGAAACGCGTATTCCCCAGTTACTGTCGTAGCTCTGTAGGTGCGTAATGGCTTGCTTGACTCGCTCTATCGTAAGGTACTTCATCTTCGCCGCTGATCATTGACTCTCGTCGCGTCGGGTCCTAGGCTTCTTGTAGTTTCGGCGGTTTCCCGGCCAAGAAGCCCATCCTCGTGGGCTTGTCGACATAATCTGTAGGGCATCTGTCCAGCTTATCTCGTGACAAAGGTCCATTTGAGCGTGCGTACTACGTCCTGCAGGTAACGCTCACTTAGATCAATCCCTACGCTGTGCCTGCCCGTGGCCAAAGCCACTCTGAGTGTCGTGCCACTGCCCACGAAAGGATCGAGCACAAATCCACCAGGTGGAGAACCAGTAGCAATGCATCGACGGACAAGCTCTGCTGGAAAAGGTGCGTTATGTTCTATGTCATTGCCTCGTTCGATCGGAATGTTCCACACGTCCTGTTCGTGGCCTAGGGCCGAACGATCATAGGAATAGAATCGAGTTTTTGAAAAAAGAAAACATGCTCGTACTGGCGGTGAGGACGATCTACCGCAGTGGGTTCGGTGAAGGCGTTACAGCGGTTCCATATGATATCGCTACGTAACGTCCAACCTTTTTCCTGAAGAGCGAATGCTACCTTCCAAGGAATCCCTATAAGGCTCTTTTTGGGAATGCTCCAGCCAGATCTATCTACCGCTCGGAGCTTTTTGCGCATAAAATTGCGCGACGGACTTCGTGGGTCTCGGCCATGAGGCTGGCCATTTCCCGAATAATAGGTGTCTGCGATGTTGAGATAAAAGACTCCCTCTGGGTGCAATACGCGCCGAACTTGGTCGAAGACTGCGACTAGGCGGGATACGTATTCTTCGACCGAATCTTCGTGACCAATTTGCGAATCTACCTGATAGTCGCGAACCCAGTAGTACGGCGGGCTCGTGATGACGACATTAAAGGTGTCGGACGGAAGTGCCTGGAGGGTGGCCGCTGCATCACCGCGAAGTAGTGCCGCGAAGCTGGCGCCGCCGGACACGACCGTGGTCGTGGAACGCTCACCATTGTCCTCAGACGGTGCCAATTGAGCCCTCGACCAAGCTTGGGCCAGCGGAATCTGACCGTATCCGTTGGCGATTTGTCGCCTTTGCAAAGAATTCGCCATTTTTTCGTCCTGTAATTTAGCCAAATCCTGAAGGTAAATGGAACAGATCGCGAGGCACCTCATCGGCGATTCCTTTCACCTTTCGCACAGGTCCCACGGGTGTGTTCACTGAGAGGAGATCGCGCCGAAGCCGGAAACGCAATAAGCAGTTGACCTTGTTACGAGCCTGCCGCAGCAGAAATCGAAAGCCACTGAGGGCTGCATCGCGTCTCCTACGAGTTCAGCGTGCGTCGCCTTTTGTTTGGTCCTGTGGATAAGGTGCGTAATCGCGATCGATGGGCTTTGCCGCTTTTTCCGGCTATGGGCTTCATCTCGACTAGCTGGCTAGCGCTACCGACTTCTCGATTGATCCCCGTTGGTCGAGCGTATTCTTTGCAGGACCTTAGTTAACCCGCGGTCGCGTGCCGCACCTTTTTACTATTTTGCGGGTTAGGGCCATGGTGCAGAGGAGCAAAATGCGGGGGGTCAGGCGTCGCCGATTCACGATTACGCACGACGCCAGCGTCGGGAGCAAACTGATCCGTAGACGTCGGCCATGGCTGATTGCGCGAGAGCCGCCCAATTGGTTCAGGTTCCGCCGCTAAGTTTCTATAGGCAGCTTCATCGTGGACTTCTGCTGCCCGGAGCAAAACTCCTGGCGCCCTTCCTGAACGAGCTGAAGATGACCGCCTTGGCAGAGGTCATTGCGAAGCTGACGCCCCGCTGGGCATCCGCCTATTGAGCGGCCTCGCCCCCCATTTCGCGGCGGCCGCGTTCAAGCCGGTCACTGTACAAACGGCAGATGCGCGCAGTAGAGCGCGCCGGCCGCGCCGCTTTGTATGCGCTCCTCGCGCAACAGCCTCAACCAGGGCGCGAGGACTCCGCTTAAGGCGCCGCCCAAGGCCGCACGAGAGTCAACTGCCCCGGCGCCGAGCACTTGTTCGACCAGGCTGGGTTGGCGCGGAAGACTGACCAGTTCGACCGGTTTGTCCAGGGGCAGCTTGGCCTGCGTTTTCGCCTCTTTCAGGGCGGCGTCAAAATCGCCGAGTTGATCCACCAGCTTGAAGGTCAGCGCCTGCTCGCCGGTCCACACCCGCCCCTGCGCAATTTTTTCCACTTGATCGACACTCAAATGGCGGCTTTGGGCGACCCGTTGCACGAACTGCTTGTACACATCGCCAAGCATCCGATCGCGCAGCATCGCCGTTTGCGCGGGCGTGAAGTCGGTAAAGGAGTCGAACATCGTGACATTGTCGCCCTCGGATACGCTGTCGGTGTTGACGCCGAGCTTGGCCAGGGCCGGAGCGACGTTGAATTTGCCGCCCAGCACTCCGATCGAGCCGGTGACCGTTCCGGGGTCCGCGATGATCTTGATCGCCGGCGTCGAGACCCAATATCCACCCGAGGCGGCGTACCCCGACATGCTGACCACCAGCGGCTTTTTCTTCGCCGTCAGCTCAACTTCGCGCCGGATCAGCTCGGAGGCTACCACCGACCCGCCGGGTGAATCGATGCGGAAGATCACCGCCTTGATGGAATCATCGTCACGGACCTGCTCGAAGGCGTCCGACATCGTGTCCGAACCCATCGAGGAACCGCCGGGCGACAACAGGGGATCGTAGCCGCCCTTGCCGCGGTCGATCTCGCCCGAGCCATAAACCACCGCGATCCTGCCGCCGGCGGCATGCAGGCCGGACAAAAACCGCGGCCGCACATAGGAAAGGTAGTCGACCGTTTCATGCTTGGTTCCGTCTCGATTCTTGATCCGGTCGTCGAACTGGTCTTCGTACTCCAGCTTGTCGATCAGGCGGTTGCGCAGGCCGTCGGCGGCGGTAAAAGGGGCCTGGTTGATCAGCGCGATGACCGCGCTTTGCTCCAGATGGCGCTGCGCCGCGATTCGGGCGGTAAGTTGGCCGTACAGGCTCTTAATCAGCCCCTCGTCGGCTTCGCGCTGGGCGTCGTTCATCTGCTTGTCGAGGAACATATTCGCGGCGGTCTTGTACTTGCCGATCGCGTAAAGATCGGGCCGCACTCCGACCCAGTCCAGCGCGCCGCGCAGGAATATCTCCTGCATCCCGATGCCCACCAGGTTCAACTCGCCCTGCGGCATCATCGAGACCTCACCCGCCGGGCTCGCCACCATGTAGGCCAGGTTGCCGGGCGCGAATTCACCGGCCGTTTCGATATAAGCGGCGGTCCACTTGCCTTTTTTGGCGAACCCGGCCACGGCGTCGGCGATCTCCTGCGCCTGCGCCATCTCCATCTCGGGGTCGATTACCTTAAGCGACAGGCCGACGATTCTTTGGTCGCGCTCGGCGTTGTGGATGGCGCTGCGCACATTGTTGAGCGCCGTCTGATCGGTGCCGCGCAAAGCGCCCAGCCAGTTAGTGTTGCCGCGCTCAACCAGCGTGCCAGTCAGCTTGATTTCCAGCACCGCGTTGGAGGGAACACGATGGGTAAAGTAATCCACCACTATGGCAATGATAAACAGCACCAGCACGGTTGCGGCGGCCCGCAGTATCCATCGTAGTATCCGTCTTAGCATAGCTTCGTCCCCATCAGCCGCTTGGCTACTGCCGGCTTGCGCGGCGGTCCGCCGGGCGTCTTGAATTGATTTCTGGCCGTCGCGGCGCGAGAGCTTGAATGGCGTTGCGGCAGCGTTGATGATAGCCAACCATACCTGGCGGGACGGAGCCAGCCTCGCCTGCCGCCAAAGATTTGCCGGTGGCGTTGACCAAGAGGACGCAATGAGATGAGCAGGCTGAGAATCTTGATAACGCTGGTGATTGTCATGCTGATGGTGGCGATGGTGTTGCGGGGACGAAGCCGGGCCCAGGTCGGCACAGTAATCCCCACCGCCTCGCCGATACCCACTCCCATTGCGACGCCGCGGCCCGGGACCGTGGCGCGCTCCTTCCACTGCAACTGCACCTCCGCCGGTCAGCCGGTGGTGTGGGCCGGCAACGTACTGGCCCTGACCTATTTCCAAGCGCGGCAGTTGGCCGTCGCCCAATGCTCAGGCTATCTCGGCTCAAAGCCTATCTCGCCGCTGATTCCCACCCCGGGGGTGGCTGCGGGCGCCGCACCGACGTTCGCACCATTAGCGATCAACGCCTGCTCGCAATGCGCCTGCAATTGACCGCACGGCCTTCGAGATGGACCCCGTCTTAGCGGCATCCACCGAGCCGGTCACTTTGCTGCACGAGAGCCGCGCTCTAACCCGGCTCCATTATCGCATTGTCGCGCTGTGCTTCTTCGCCTGGATTTTCGATTTTTTCGACCTCGTCCTTTATTCCTTCCTGCTGGTCGCGATTGCGCGGGAACTTCACCTCAGCGCGACCGGCTCATCGCTGGTGCTGGGATTTTCCTTCCTGATGACCGCTATCGGCGGCGTCGGCTTTGGTCTGCTCGGCGATCGCGTCGGGCGCAAACCGGTGATTGTTGCTTCGACGCTGATTTATGGAATCGGCACACTGCTTTGCTCGACGGCGCATTCACTGGCCGCGCTGATCGCCTGGCGCACGATCGCCGGACTGGGAATTGGCGGCGAATGGGCCGCCGGACAAAGTATGATCGCGGAGACGATTCCCGCTCCGGATCGGGCCCGCTATGCCTGCTATGTTCAGACCGGGGCGCCCCTGGGAATCCTGTTTGCGGCGATTGCTGGCGGTTTTCTCGCACCGGCCATCGGATGGCGCGCGGTATTTGTCCTTGCGGCTTTGCCGGCGCTGGTGGTTGCTATCGCGGTCTGGTTGTGGCTGCCCGAAAGCGACGTCTGGTTGCGCGGCGGCGGCGCGCAGACCGCCGGATGGCGCGCGGATCTGCGATGGCTGGCGTCCTACCAGCGTATCCTGCTGGTGCTGTTCCTGCTCCTGTTGGTGAACTCGGAGGCCTATTGGTTCACCTATAGCTGGTTGCCCGGTTATCTGGAACTGAGCCGACAACTCAGCAGCCACGAGACCGGCCGCCTGGTAATCGGGATGCAGGTCGGCGGCGTGCTCGGGTACCTGAGCTTCGGTTTATTCGCTGACCGGTTTGGCCGGCGTCCAGTGTTCTCGGCCTTTGGCAGCATGATGGCGCTGGGACTGCTTCCGGTGACAATCTTGTGGCAGTGGGCGGTTGCGGTTCCTGGGCTGATCGCCGCTTCGATGGCGCTGACCGGTTTCGGCACCGGGATATGGTCGGGCGCGGGGACCCTAATGTCGGAATTGTTCCCAACCCGGATGCGCAACACCATCCTCGGCCTGCTCCTGAACGTGACCCGCGGGATCCAGTTCTTCACGCCCCTGATAATTACGGCGCTCAGCACACGGGTGGGTTTCGCCGCCGCGCTGGCGCTGGGCTCGCTGTTCGCGGCGTTTGGCGCGATTCTGGTGTGGATGTTGCCAGAGACGCGCGGCCGCCTGATTACCAGCCTCGACGAACCAACGTAAACACCGGGCTTACCGCATCAGGTGCACAGGAACTCGATCAGCGCCTGATTTACCTCCTCAGGTTTTTCCTGCTGCGTCCAGTGGCCGCAATTCTTGATCACAATCGTTTTGGTCAGGTTCGGAACGAGGTTCTGCATCCCTCTGGCCATCCACGGCGGAAGGACCGGGTCGCGCTCCGCGCAGATCATCAGCGCCGGCTGATTGATCCGGTACTCCAGTCCCGCGCTCTCTTCCCAGTTGCGATCGAAGTTGCGATACCAGTTGACTGGCCCGCGAAAACCGCTGTGCTCGAAGGCTTTGACGAATACCTCAAAGTCCGACGCGGTCAGGAAGCTGCCGGGGGGCCGATCCGGCAACCGATCAAGGAGGCCGCCGCCCGCCGGACCCATCACTCCCGGCGGATTGTTGGCCCCCGCGTCAAGCTTCAACTCGGCCAGGTCCTGGTAGAAGCCGCGCAAACTCCGCTTGACGTCCCTTTGGAGTTCAGCTTCGGCAATGCCAGGCTCCTGAAAATACAGAATATAGTGAAACTTCCCGCCCGCCATCGCGCGGAACAGGTCAGTCGGCTTGACCGGCGGACGCGGCAGAAACGGTGTGTTGAGCCCGGCCACCTTCTCGATCCGGTCCGGAGCCATCATGGCCGCGGCCCAAGCCACTATTCCACCCCAGTCGTGCCCGACAATCGCGCAGCGGGCGATGCCAAGCTGGTCGAGCATCCCGGTAATATCCGCCACCAGGTTACGCAGGCTATACGCCTGGACCGGCTCAGGGCGGTCCGTCTCGCCATAACCTCGCTGGTCGGGCGCGATAACCCTCAGGCCGGCGGCACTGAGCGCCCGAAGCTGATGACGCCACGAATACCAGATCTCAGGGAATCCGTGGCAAAGCACCACCGGATAGCCCGCGCCCGATTCGTGGACCTGCATCCGGATGCCGTTGGTCTGCACGAAATGATGTTTGAATTCGTCCATCGCTTTAAACCTCCGGGATGTCAGTGACGCTAGCCTCTGGCTGCGTTCAAGGCATCGCTGGCAACCGTGGCGTCATCTGTAGCCGGAGGAAAAGAACAAGGAGGTCGGCGCTACGAAGACTGCCCACGCTTAAATTAGATAGCCCCAACATCTTTCGCGCGCCGGCCTCCGTGCGGCTTTTTTCCTGCCTGCCGTAGCGCCGGCCTCCGTGCCGGTTCTTTTCCTGCGCTATATGGCTAGTGCATGTCACACTTATTGGACCTCCGCTGAGATCCATCCTTGAGCCCCGGTTAACCCTACCACACCGCTTCGCCGAACCGGCACGGGCGGGAACTTTGTCCGAATTTCGGCGGTTGACAGTGCGGAAGGGACAGCCTTATGGTGGTTGCGTTCCCCCAAAACTTCAATAACGCCGGGAGAGATCTATGAGCCGAGATTTTGAATTCAGGCAGTTGCTACGCGCCTATCGCAACGGGATCATCAACGAAGCGGCGTTCGAGCTGGAGGTGTCGAATCTCGAAGGCGCGGGCGCCTCTCTCCACAATGGCGGCGGCTTTCACGCCATGGGCAAGAGTTATCCCTCGGAACGGGCGGCGATCATGAGCTTTCTTGAGAGCACCGCCACCGGTGAGGCGGGAGGCGCGGAGGCCTTCACCAAGTGGGCCGCGGTCTGCAAAACGGACTGTATTCGCAGCGGTCTGCGGATGGTGGCCGAACGCGAGGCCTATCATTCGCGTCAGTTGGCGCAAAGGCTGCACGAGCTGGGCGGCGAATGCGCGGCCGCAATGGGCGGAGAAGGCCGCAAATTCATCGACTTCGTTGCCGATCCCAATCGCGCCGACCTCGATAAGGTGGGCTATCTCAACAAGCTCTTCGGCTCCGCTGACGAGATTTTCAAACCGGTGCGCGCCTTTATCGCGTCGATCCAGGACGACCTTCAGACCCGCGAGATGCTGCGCCTGTTCGTCGAAGACGAGTGCTCCACGCTCAACTGGCTGTGCGATTGCTCCGTGGCGCTGAGCGCGCCCGCTCCGGCCGCAATCGCATCGGCATAGGGCGCCGGGAATCACAGCCTGGAAGCCTGTTTCACAGGATAAAGCTCTCTCCCGCGCTATATCTGCGGGAGAGGGTCAAAATTTTCGATTTACTCGCCTTGGTATGGAGTCGGACCCGGCGCCGGCGCACCGCCCATTGCGCCGCCGCCACCGCCCAGTCCGACTTTCCGCTCACTGTAGCCGGCGGGGATGCCAAAGGTGTCACTTGGAAGGTCCGCGGTCTTGATGCTGGTGGTGGTCGTTTTGGATATCGTCGGCCGACGATTCGCCATCATCGACTTGAGTTTCTCGGCCTGTTCGGGAGGCATCCCGGGGATGCTGAAGTTGGTCAGCTTGGTGGTGGTATCGAGCTTGATCGGTACCCCGTCAGGTTGGTTCCCGGTGGTTTTCGCCATCCCTGCGTCGGCGAACTTTTTTGCCAGATGCTGCGTGAATGCCGCATATTGCGCCGCTCCGGGCGCTTCGGAGGAGAAGCAGCCGCTGGCGGTGAACTCCCCCATGGGCGATTTTGCGGTGCTGTCGAATTGCTGGCATCTGTAGCCCAACATGGTCTGCGTGGCTCCGGTCTTCTTGAAGTCCAGGTTAACGCCCCCGACATTCTGCATCATCGTGGCCATCTGGCCCGTGGGGGGAAACGGCAGCTCGGTGTAGGTCTTGGTCGCGGGGTTCAGCACGATCATCTTGCCCCCGTCCAGGTCCAGCACGATAGTCTGCTCGCGCATGACAACCTTTTGCTTGTTGCCCTCAATCATAACCGTGCGATTGTCGGTCGAACTGCTGGATCCGCTGCTGGTGACGATATCCTGGGTCATTACGACGCCCGCAAACAGTGGACGGCCAATGGCGCCGAGCGACAGCGCGGCGAGAATTGCGAATGTCTTCTTCATAAGCCAAACCCCTTCAGCTTTTCCACCGACCCGGCCAGCGAGCCCTCGGGTTGCGGCTGTTGCTCGGGCAGCCGGGCGGCGCCGTCGCCGAATGCAAAATGGCCGGCGGACGCGCGGCGTGCTTCGCCCAACCGGTATACACCTAGTAACGATAAACCAAGCAGCACCCAGACCAATTCCTTGATTCGACGCAGCAGCCCTACCGTAAAGCCGACGTCATGCGGATAACCCAGCATCCCCAGAATCAGCGCCTTGCCCCCCTCCTGGCTGACCAGCTTGGCTGGGATCATGAAGGTGGCGCGTTCGATCAGCAGACCCAGGGCCTCGGTCAGGAGCGCAACCTCAAAGGTGGCCTTGTGCCCCAGGAAGCTTAGCAGCAGGTAGATTTCCACCGGTCCGAGGCTCCACGCAAACAAATAGCACAGGCATGAGACCAGCAGGCGCAGGCGGTTGCGCTGATAAAAATCAATCAGGATTTCATCCGCTTCCTGCGAGGCCTGTCCGACCTCGATCGTGGCCAACGCCGGCAAATCAAGTTTCGCGGCGGCCTTCCAGAGATGAAAGAAGGGGCGTTTCTTCTGGACGTAAAAGAGGCCGCCGGCGAGGCTGATGGTGATTCCGAGTCCTCCGACAATCGGCCAGAACAGCTTGCTGAAGGAGGCCGCAAGTTGGATTGAGAGCAGCAGGGCGCCGCAAATGAACCCGATTTGTCCCACGGCTTCCGCAAACGTTGCGATGACCACGGTGGCCAGACCGGTCGCGATCGGCAGTTCACGGCGGACCATCAGCGCCATCACAATCTGTCCGCCGAGTTGCGCCGAAGGGGTGGTGTAGTCGATGGCTTCGCCGGCCAGTCGCGCGGCAAACAACTTGGGCAGAGTTAGTTCGCGCGGACAATTTTCAATCGCCGCCCGCCATCCCAGCGTGTTGGCGAATCGCGCCAACCCCTCCATCGCGATCGTGATGCCCAGTCCCCATCCCACCCGTGTGAGGTTGGCGTAAACGGAATGCAGTCCCAGGCTATGGACCAGCCAGCCGTAAAAAATCAGTCCAATGACGATAAAGATGGTTTCGAGGCGACGCATCAAGATCTGGGGTTATCGGGAGGAAATCTACGCCTAACTTAAGCTGAGATCGTTTGATTGTTTCAGCCCCGACTACTCCTCGCAAGCCCAAGCTGCCCCACCTATGCACACGCCGATAGCGGCCTTTTGCCGGCCTTGAGGTGGGCGATCCGCCGCGACGAATGTGATTCAGACCTTGAAGCGAATGTGGATTACGTCGCCGTCCTGCATCATGTAGTCCTTGCCTTCCAAGCGCAAGCGGCCGGCGGCTTTTATTTTGGCTTCGGAACCGAACTGTTCGAAGTCCGCGTAGGAGATGACCTCGGCCCGGATGAAGCCGCGCGCGATGTCGCTGTGGATTTTTGCCGCCGCCTCAAGCGCGCTCGAACCCACCGGCAAAGCCCATGCGTGCGCCTCCGGTTCGCCCGCGGTATAGAAGGTAATCAGACCCAGACGACGGAAAAGCGCGGCAGTGAGTCGATCGGCGGCGCTGGCGCTTAAACCAGTCTCGCGCAGGAGTTCACCGCGCCCATCTTCAGCCAATTCCCATAATTCCGCCTCGAACGCGGCGGCCATCGGGAAGATCTCAAGGCCGCGCGCCTGGATCGCTTCGGCCTGATCGTGTGAATTCTCCTGCGCCGCCTCCTCTGGAGCGCAATTGATCACGACCAGCGCCGGCTTTTGCGACAGGAAGCAGAAATGCGACAGCACTTTGGCTTCCTGCGCACTGAGCTCAAGCATGCGCAGGGGAGCGCCTTGCTCGAGACACGCCAGCACGCGCTGCAAGGCCACGCGCTCAACCTCGTCAGGCGCTCGCTCCTTTTTTATCCGCTCCAGGCGGCGCTCGGCCTGTTCGAAGTCGGCGAAAACCAATTCCTCCTCGATGCTGTTGAGCGTCGGCAGTAATTCGCCTCCGCCGATAGCCGGGCTGGCGATCGCAATCAGGATAGCGTCCAACTCACGCATCATCGGGATCAAGGTGGCATCGAGTACCGCGCCCGGCTTGGCCTCCTTCTGGCCGGGCGCGAAATCCAATACGGTCAGTTCGACCGGAACTTTCTTTTTGGACTCACAAACCCGTTCAAGGAAATCCAGCCGGGTGTCAGGAACCCGAATTTGGCCCGGACGTGCTCTATTTCTGGACGTTTGCGATTCAGGCGGGGGGAGACCCGTCAGGGCATGAAATACGGTCGTTTTTCCTGCCCCGCGAGGGCCGATGATTCCTGCTTTCAAGAAGGTAACGCCTACGCCTTCAGGATGGCACAGCCAAATGCACCACGGAAGCCGATCCTGCCGATAAAAATCGACTTTCGGGTCGCAACTATTTCATTGACTCAAAGCACATCGCAAACGTACGCTTTTAGTTGTAGTTTTTGGCGGCCCGCTTCCGCGCTTATCGCGGTGACTCTCGGCCCACTAATTCAGGGCGCAACATGCCTTGGGAACGGGGAACCCCGGTTCCTCCCTCACGAGCCTTGATGCTTGGGCCAATTGGACCGCATAGCGAGCGAGTCGTAATTCCTGAATGGGGTGACACTATGCTGAACAAGGAAATGACAAGGGAAATCGTAACGGTCAAGGATCTCGCCAAGTACCTTCATTGCCATCAATCGACTATCTATCGGTTGGTAAAGCGTGGCGAGATTCCCGGGTTCCGGCTCGGCGGCGGTTGGCGCTTCAAGATCGATGAGATCGACCGCTGGTGCCGACGCAGCGCCGTTGATCGCGGTAGCTCGCGCCCAACACACGCCTCTATGCAGTAAAGCGGCGGCGCAAGCCGTCGTGATGAGGTGATCCTCCGTACGCCCGCCATCGGCGCGCGCCCCTGTGGGCGCGCGTCTGGCGGACGGCCGGGACCTAAAGTCTCATCGGCATCACCACATACAGGTATGCCGAGTCCGCGGGTGTGGTTAAGACGCCGGGACTGACTTCATCGGTGACGCCGAGCGAAACCTGCTCCTGCGCCGGGATCGCGGTTACGGCCTGTATAAGGTAGGCCGCGTTAAAACCGACCGAGAACTCTTCGCCGGTAAAATCGACATCAACCGTCTCACTGGCTTCTCCCAACTCAGGACTGGCCGAGGAAACGGTAAGACTGCCGGATGCCAGGCTGAGCCTGATTCCGTGGTAGCGGTCGCTGGAAAAAATGGCGGCCCGCTTGATGGCCGACAGCAGTGAGTCGCGCGCAATGCCGATCTGGTACCGGGAATCCTTGGGGATTACCCCGCGATAATCGGGAAATTCGCCCTCGACGCGGCGCATCGAAATTTCGGTACCGCCCTGGAGCAGCCAGGCCAACTGGCTCTCCACGCTCAGTACGACGTCGCCTTCGACTCCGCTGTCGAGCAACCGGCGCAATTCGTTGAGCCCCTTGCGCGGCAGTATCGCGCCGCCCTGCATCGAAAATCCCGGCGCGGGGCGGTCGATTAACGACAACCGATGCCCATCCGTGGCCGCCATTCTGACCGTGTCGGGCGCCGGGCATTCGATGTAAACACCGCTCAGGTTGTAGCGGGTTTCGTCCGGGCTTACCGCGAAGATGGTTTTGTCGATCATCGTGGTCAGCACCCTGGCCCCGATGTTCAGCTCCGTTCTGGCCGCACCGCCTGCCACCGCTGACTCGGTTTTATCCGCCGCGCTTGGCATCGCCGGAAAGCTGCGCGGATCAAGGCTCATCATTTTGAACCTGGCCCGACCGCATTTGATTTCGACCCAGTCATTTTCCAGCGACCGCAGGGACACCTCGTCCGCTTCGGTTTCGCGTACGATCTCGAACAGCTTGTGCGCGCTAAGCGTAACCGCCCCCGGATGCCCGCATTCGCATGCGATCCTGGTCCGCATTCCGACTTCCATGTCGGTGGCGGCCAGCGCCAGCGACGAGTCTTTGGCCTCGATCAGTACGTTGCCGAGGATGGGCACGGTGTTGCGCCGCTCCACGATCCCCTGCGCCAAGTTAAGGCCGCCCAGTAATGCCGAACGCCCAATTATGAGTTCCATTCAGGCGCTATATTCCTTCTGATCTGATCTCTTTTTTAAATAGATCAGATCGATCAGTAGCGGGTGTTGATTTGTTGAAGACTGCGCAAAAAGCGCCGTCCTGCTCCGAAAAACCTGTCGGCAAAGCTGTGGATGTGGCGCCCTCGATCGGCGCCAGATAAGGTCCAGCCACGGTCGCGCGAACCTCCCTGTTCATGGTTTCCACTTTGCCCACATTCCTGTCCACAAGTCACGCTGCGTCAGACCGCATGTTTTTCAGGTCGCGTTCGATCTTCTCGATCGAATGCCGAAAGGCGGAGTCGTTGCTGACCCGGCGCGAGATCAGATTATAGGCATGGATCACGGTCGAATGATCACGGCCGAAACGGTCGCCAATAGTCGGAAAGGAACTGTCGGTCAGCTTACGGCACAGATACATCGCAACCTGGCGGCAGAAAGCGATGTGCTGCGTGCGCTTTTTGGATTTCAGGTCCGCCAGGCGGATGTGGAAGAACTCCGAGACCCGCTTCTGGATCAGGTCGATGTCAAGCTTCACCTCCTGTTCGCGAATCAGGTCGCGCAGCGCCTGGCGGGCGAAATCCACGGTTATCGCGCACTTGTTGAGCGAGGCAAACGCCGCCAGCCGGGTCAGGCATCCCTCCAGTTCGCGCACGTTGGAGCAGACGTTCTGCGCCACGTACAGCGCGACATCCGGCGCGAGCTGCAGATTTTCCAGGGCGGCTTTCTTTTGTACGATCGCGACGCGAGTTTCAAGATCCGGCGGCGCGATGTCGGCGATCAATCCGGACTCGAAGCGGTTGCGCAGCCGTTCCTCCAAACCCTCGATGTCGCGCGGGGCCTTGTCGGAAGTCAGGACAATCTGATGGCGCTCGGCATGCAGCGAATTGAAGGTGTGAAAGAATTCTTCCTGCGTGCGCTCCCGTCCGGCGAGAAATTGGACGTCGTCAAGAATGAGTACATCGACGCGCCGCATTTTCTCCTTGAATTCGCCCATGCGGTCGCGCCGCAGCGAACTGATCAGCTCGTTCATGAAAATCTCGGCCGGGACGAACAGGACTTTGCGCGGCCGCTCGCGGCCGGCCAGAAGTTGATGCCCGACGGCGGTGGCCAGATGCGTCTTGCCCAGACCGACGCCGCCATAGATGAACAGAGGATTGTATTTTTCCCCCGGCTGGTTGGCGACCGCCTGGGCGGCGGCATGGGCGAACTGGTTACTGGAACCGACGACGAACTCGGCAAACGTGTAGCGCGGATTGAGTTGGGTGCGCCCCTCGCGTCCCGCCGCGCCTGCGCTCCCCGAGGTTTGCTGAGGCTGAGGAGGCGGCACCGGCGGCCGCCGGGCGGTCGCTTGATGAGTGCCGTTACTGTTTTGATCTTCGACCACCAGTGCCACGTTAATGCTCATGCCGGCCTCGGCGGACAGCGACTCACGCAGCAATTCGAGGTAACGGTCGTTGACCCAGTCGCGGAAAAATTTGTTCGGCGCCTGTATGGTTGCCGTCCTCCCTTCCATGCCGACAAAATTCAGGGGGCTGATCCAGGTCTCGAAACCCACCTGGCCCAACTCGTCTCGCACTCGACTTCCAACCCTCTGCCACAGAGCGTCCATTACTTCCTCCAAGGGAAAAGATTCGCCGCCTTTTTGGAGCCGAATCCTTTTGAGGCGGACGAATTACTCACAGCGTTATCAACAGTTGTGGATAACCCGCATTTCACCCATTGTTTAAAGGGATTTGACTATGCAGAATTTGCTACGTTTGCTTGATTTTTGCTTTCCGGTAGCCTTCGCCCTCATGGCGAGAGATCTCAACCGCATCGAAAATCAGTCACGCTGCCCACTTAAAGAGCAGCGTGCTGAAAAAAAGACCAAGCCATTTCCAGAATCAGAAGACAGCACTGTTAAACGCTTTGGGAAGTCTGTGCAAGGGCGCACTTAAAATTTTTCGAAATATCAGGAAAATCCTGCGAAATGATCCGGGGCGGACACCACGCGGATCACCCCCGCGATCGCCCCAAAATTCATAGATCAATGAACTCATTGTGGCACAAGGGTTTTGAGAACTAAAATTGATTTGTTGACGCTCGCGCAAGGCCACATTACTACTGCATTGCGCGACTCGTTGGCAGGAGCCGATAAAGATGAACAGCAATAATTCCAGCGCCCTTTTCGAGCGCGCAAATCGCCGCATACCGGGCGGTGTAAATTCGCCGGTGCGCGCCTGGAGGGCGGTCGGCGCGGCGCCGCTTTTCATCGCCGCCGCCCACGGAGCGTACGTTGAGGATGAAGATGGCAACCATTTGGTCGATTACGTGGGCGCTTTTGGTCCCGCGATCCTTGGCCATTCCGAGCCGCGCGTCGTGCGCGCCGTTGCGGAGCAGGCTAATCGCGGCTTCAGCTACGGAGCGCCGACCCGCCTAGAAGTAGAGTTAGCCGACATGATTGCCGGCGCAATTCCCATCGCACAAAAAGTACGGTTGCAAACTTCCGGCACCGAGGCCGGCATGACGGCGCTGCGCATCGCGCGCGCCGCCACCGGACGTTCGATGATCGTGAAGTTCGACGGTTGCTATCATGGCCATTCCGACGCGTTGCTGGTGCGCGCGGGTTCGGGCGCGATGACGCTGGGCGTGCCAGACAGCCCGGGCGTGCCGGCCGAACTGGCACGTTTGACGCTAGTCGCACGCTACAACGATCTCGCTTCAATTGAGCGTTGCTTTGCCGAGCACCCGGACGCGATCGCGGCAGTGATCGTGGAGCCGGTCGCCGCAAACATGGGAGTGGTGAAGCCGCAGGCGGATTTTCTGCGACAGCTCGGCACTCTGGCCCATCGCCACGGCGCGCTGTTCATCTGCGACGAGGTGATTACCGGCTTTCGCCTTCGCTACGGCGCCGCGTACGAACTTTATGGCGCCGAACCGGACTTGATAATGCTGGGAAAAATTATCGGCGGAGGAAACCCAATCGGCGCGGTCGCAGGACGCGCCGAACTGATGGACCTGCTGGCGCCGGCGGGCGCGGTGTATCAGGCGGGAACACTTTCGGGGAGCCCGCTTTCGGTGCGCGCGGGTATCGAAACCCTGAAGATTTTGGCGGAAGACCGCGTGTACGAACGGCTCGAGGCGTCCGGGGCCTATGTGGAGTCCGGTTTCTTGTCCGCGCTTGAGCAAAATGGTGTTGCTGGATGTGTCAATCGGGCCGGTTCGCTCATTACCCTGTTCCTCGGCGTGTCCGAAGTGCGCAATGCTGATCAGGCCCAGCGGACGGATCGCGCCCTCTTCGCAAGGTTTTTCCAGGCGATGCTCGAGCAGGGAATTTATCTGCCGCCCTCGCAATTCGAGGCACTATTCGTTTCGCTGGCTCATGGCGACAAAGAGCTTCAAAAAACCGTGAACGCAGCGCGGGAGTCTCTCGGGCAACATAGCTAGATGTGCTCCAGGGAACCAAAAGAGGTTTAAGCGATGGCCATAAGCCCGACCAAGCTGGCGCGCTATGGCGCGGTGGGTCTGGAGTTTTCTTCGCCGATGCTGGCCGGCGCGATCATCGGCCATTACCTCGACCTCTACTTCAAGACTGACCCCTATCTAACGCTGGTTATGTTTTTGCTGGGGGTCTTTGCTGGTTTCTATCGATTGGTTAGCATCTTACGCGATTTCCAAAAGGAAAGTTGACGTGGAGCCGATGCGGACATTGCCGGCGCTGGGTTCGATTCAGCGCACCAACATGATTGTAGCCTGCGTGGCGGCGCTGTTGCTGCTCGTTTTTCGTTCAAATGCCTCAGCGATAAGCTGCCTTCTGGGAGCGAGTGTCGTAATAGCAAATTTGTTTGTGCTGGCGGTTTTGGCCCGCGTGTTGCTGGCCAGTGCCGCCGGCGGCGCGGGCAGCGCATTGGGGGCGATTGCGTTACCGCTGAAGTTGATCATAATTGCCGGGTTGGTTTACGCAGTGCTGTTTCGCTCTGGTATTGATGGCGTAGGTTTCGCCGCGGGTGTGTTCACGCAATTGGTCGCGGTGCTGATTGAAACCGCGCGGGCCAATCTGACCCAGCATCCGTCCCCGGCGCAAAGTGTATGACGCGGCGGTGGATGCCGCGATTTTGACCGAAAGGATTTTGCCGCTTGCATAGAAGCGTTCAGTTTTTGGAATTGATTGGCCGCGGGCGTGTGCCCGAGGTTCTGGTCGGCACCTGGATCGTGATGGCGCTGCTGCTGGTGTTCGGCGCGATGGCGCGCAGCGCGTTGGCAGTCGCCTCCGATCCCACTATCCCCGACGAAGGTGTGACGCTGCGTTCAGTGGCAGAAGTGCTCGTGGAATGGATCGACGGATTCGTGGCGGGCGTGATGGAAACGCACGGCTATCGCGACCTGGTGCCATTTTTAGGCAGCCTGTTTTTGTTCATTCTGGCTGCGAATATCTTCGGCTTGATCCCGGGAATGGAGCCGCCCACTAGCTATTCCGACCTTACCTTCGCGTTGGGCACGGTGAGCTTCGCGTTTTATATCTATCAGGGATTCAAAGCCAACGGCGTCCACTACCTGCGCAGCTTCCTCGGGCCGCTTCTCTTACTCGCTCCGCTGATGCTCCCGATCGAACTGGCCGACAACCTGTTCCGGCCGTTTTCGCTCGGCGTTCGTCTCTACGCCAATATGTTCGCCGATCATCAGGTGCTGAGCATCTTCACCGGGCTGACGAAACTCTTTGTTCCGCTCGCGTTTTACGCGCTGGGAGCAATCGTGTGCGTTATCCAGGCCCTTATCTTCATGGTCCTGACCATGAGCTACATCAAGCTCGCGCAAAGCCACGAGCACTGACAACAGCAATAACCCACGGTATGCATGCGCGCTTTAGATGCGGGCGGTGGCAGAGGATGACAGAGGTGGATCGGAAGCGCCGCGCGAGCCGGGTGAGCAAGGAGGAAAGTAGTATGATTCGACGGTTCGGAATGGTATTGAGTGCGGCATCCATGATGCTACTGGCGTCGCCGCTGATGGCGATGGCGCAGGAGGCGGCAGGCGGCGGCTACCCGTTACGCGCCGGTCTTATCGCACTGGCCGCCAACCTCGGCATCGGTATCGCCGCCTTCGGCAGCGCGATCGGCCAGGGCCGCATGGTGGCCTCGGCGATGGAATCGATCGGCCGCAACCCCAACAGCGCCGGCCAGATCTTCACCCCGATGATCATCGGTCTGGCCTTCATCGAAGCGCTGACGCTGTATGCCCTGGTTATCGCCTTCTTCTTGCAGGCGAAGATCTAGGTACAGCCCTGGCACTATGAAGCGGAGCCCACTAAGGGCTCCGCTTTTTTTTGCGCCACCGCAACCATCGCCAAGGCCGTTAAATGAAACCCGAAAACCCTAAGCTAGCGCGGGCTAACACCGCAACCCAAGCGCGATCGCTGGCCCTTCTGGCACCCTCTCCCATTTATCTATGGGAGAGGGCGGGGAGAGGGTGTCTGGAAAAAGAGGGCCACACAATTCCAAACTCGTTTCGCAACCGCATGCCGCTGTCGCACTCGCTACAAGATCGAGGATGTTTTTGAGTGCCTCATTCAAAAACACCCTCTCCCCAACCCTCTCCCATAGATAAATGGGAGAGGGGGTAGGAAATATGCCCGCATGCACGCGGCGCAGGCGAAGTACCTTCCGGACGCAAAAACTTTGCGCCGCGCAAGTAATCCGGGAGCTATTTTATTTTTAGTAGCTCCGTTTGAGACCAAAAGAACTGGTTGCTTAAAATGTACCTGACCCTCAACCAGGAGAGCGATTTTACTTGCAACAAACGCGCCCTCCGGCCTCTCCCAACTTGCGTGCCCGGACGAGGCAGGAAATGAGAGCGCCAAAGAAAAAGAACCGGCACTTAAACGAAAATGCGCCATCCCACGGCGAGAACGGCAGTCAACCACCCAATGGCGAAATCGGACCAGGTAATCCACTGTATGCCGAGCAGACTCGCGGCCGGCCGGATCGCCATGAACAGCGGCAGACTCGCCGCCACCGGCGCACTGACGATCCAAAAGCGCAAGCCAAGTGGTACTCGCGTTTTCTGCCGCGCCGGGTCGCGCGCTATTTCCGCCGCGACCAGCAGGATGCTTCCCGCCAAAATCGTGGTCATCGCGGCGCCGCGCGCGTAAGCCTCGCCGTGGCCGAGGCGTGCATGGTATAGCCACAGCGTTCCTACAGCGAGGAGCGCCACCGACATCGCCGCGCTCAGACCGGGCCAAAATGGGACTATGGGGGCGTTGGGATCGCGCGGTGGATGGCGCATCAGGGCGGGAGAGCCGGTACCGCTGTCGAAACCCAGGGCGGAAACCGGATGAACGATCAATTCCAGCCAGACCAGGTTCACCGGCAGGAGCAGAATTGGCAGTGCCAACAGGGGTGCGAATAACGCGATACTGATGACCATCGTCTTGAACCCGGCCAGGTACAGGAACGCGCTCTGAATGTCCGCAAAAACCCGCCGGCCTTCGCGGATCGCCACTACCAGCGAGCTGAAGTTGTCATCGAGCAAGACCAGGTCGGATGCCTCGCGCGCCACCGCCGCGCCGCGCTGTCCCATGCTGACGCCGATGTGCGCGCGCCGCAAAGCGGGTGCATCGTTGATGCCGTCCCCCGTCATCGCCACGGCCCTTGGCGACGATGCGCGCGCGAATGTTGGATCCGAGGCGGTCGTTCCTGAGCCGCCAGACGTGGGACATATGTTTGCCCACCGGGTCGAAGGAGTAATCGAAGGCCAGCAGCCACTGTTCATGAAGCCGCGCAACATCGATTCCATGTTCCTGGCAATGAAGCAGTATTGCCTGCTCCATCGGGTCGGCCGGAGGCGGCTCGCAGGCCAGCACGGCGGCTTCAAGCAAGTCGTTCTCCGTGATGTTCGGATCGAGCACCTGGTGAACCTGCAGGGAGAAGTTTCCGCGCGTCAGGGTGCCGGTCTTGTCCAGGCAGATTTCAGTGGTAGAGCCCAGTGTTTCGACGCTGGTAAGCCGGCGCACCAAAACATTGTGCCGGGACAGCCTCCAGGCGCAGACGCCGAGGAAAAGACTGAAAACCAAAAGAAATTCCTCAGGCACCGCCGACATCGCCAGACTGATAGCGTAAAGAAAGCTCCGCTCCAGTGCTGCGCCCTGGGACAGCCGGATGACAAAGACCGCGATTGCCGCCAGGAGCGATCCGGCCATGAAACGGCCGGTCATGCGCGCGATCGTTTGCTGTAGCGGAGTCGCCCCGGCCGTGGCTTCCTGCGCCAGGCGCGCAAGCCGGCCGTAGCGGGTCTGCTCGCCGGTGGTGACAACTTCCGCATAGCCGTGGCCGGTGATTACGCGCGAGCCGGCGTACACGCTCTGCGCACCGGCGATATCGGGGGCCTTCGGCTGCGGCTCGGCTTCGCCGCTCAGGTGCGACTCGTCGACCGTCAGGTTGGCCGCCCATCGTACGGCGCAGTCCGCGTACAGCACGTCGCCCTCTCCGATGACCAACAAATCGCCCGTGACCAGTTCCTCGGTCGAGAGCTCGTGCTCGGCGCCGTCGCGGATGACCCGTGCTTTGGGCGCGACGGCCAAGGCGAGACTTTTGAGCGCCCGCCGCGAGCGCATTTCCATCAGCACGTCGATGCCCAGGACCGGCACGACGGCGAGCAGCAACACGGATCCCTCGCGCCGTTGGCCCAACGCCATATAGACGCAGCCCCCGGCCGCGAGCATACATGCCATCGGATCGGCCACCGTCCAGAACCACTCCTTGACTCTGGAGATGGCCGATGGCGCGCCAATCCGATTCGGCCCGAAGGCCTCCAGCCGTTTGAGCGCTTCGGCATTGCCAAGACCGGTTAATCCGGCCGGCAGGGTGGCGGGTGGAGGGCGTAGGGCTTCTTCAGCGGACGTGCGATCCATGCCGCGGCCGTCCCGCGCGGCCTGGATCAATCGTGGCGTTTGGTGCCATTGAGCACGTCGAATGCCGCCCGCCTGCGGTCGCGCCGCAAAAGCACGTAGAGTGCGCCCATGCCGCCGTCGGTGGGCCGCGCGGTCACGAAACCCAGGACGTAGGCCGACAGCACACCGTGCGATAACCATTGAACCGCGGCATGCTTGAGCACCGGGCGTCCGCCGGGGGAACCCAAACCGCGTCCGGGCACGACCAGCACGGTGCGCCGGCCCTTGCGCACTGATTCCTGGATGAATGCGCCAAGCGCCTGTCGGGAATCGGGTTGCGTCATCCCGTGGAGGTCCAGGTGCGCCTCGACCGGGAACTCGCCGCGGCGCAACCTGACGATCAGCCTGGGATCCAGACCCGTGCGCGAGCCTTCGACGTACTCCTCGGTTTCGGTTATGTCGAAGTCGCCCTGCCCCGCTATCAGGTCGGACAACTTAGCCAATACCTCGGCGTCCTCACTGACAATTGTGCGGGTAAGGCCAGGTTCGCAGGCCGGTGGAGCATGGCGCTGGCCGCCCAATGGCCGCACGTCCCGAAACGCCTCCTGAAGCAAGAGCTTGTCATCGGGCGGGGCGACGGGAACGGGCGTCGTCACTGGACGCGGCGGTGCCGTTGCCGAGGGCTTGGAGGCGGATGCCGTGCGCCGATCCGAGGTGGCGGGATACAGCTTTTTGAGCTGCTTGAAGGGCGAATCGAAAACCTCTTTGGGAGCCGGTGGCTCCTGTGGTTCGCCATGGCGCTTCGATAATCGCTTTGCCTTCGCCATTGGCCCGATCACCCTTCGACATACGAGACCGAGATGCTCTACTTCGCAGCCTGTACTTTGACCGAATCCAGCTCCGGGAGCGAATCAAGGTCCGGCACATTCGCGGATGCGCTTGCGTGATCCGGCACGCGAATCGCACCTCCCAAAGAAGCACCCACGTCGCTGTTGACTGCGGATGCTGCCCGCTGATCCCTGAGCGCGCCCTTGCGTTGGCGCAGAAAATCTCCAATGTGCCCGCGCAGCTTTTGCTGGATGTAGTCGGGAGATTTTCTGGCGTTGATCGTAGTGAAGCCGAACTCCTTGGCCAGCGCGTTGAACTCTCGGATTAGCCGGCGCTGATAATTGCAAAATGATTCAAACAAGTCCGTGCCATAGGCCAGATGCATGCCCGACTCCCAGTAATCCATGCCCTTGCCCTCCAGCGCGCGTGGGATCAGGGAGGCGACATCAACCTTCAGGTACAAAACGAAGTCGGGTACCAGGGCGAAACCGAACAAGGAACGCGACCACATGGGATCGGCCCCCATCAGCTTGTTGCGCGCCCAGGCCGTGTACATGTAACGGTCCGCCAGTACCACCAGTCCGGCCCGCAGCGCAGGGATGATCTCGTTTTCCAGGCGGTCAGCAAAGTCCGCCGCGTAGAGCAGGGCGAAGGTGGTGGCGTTAAGCCGGTTACCGGCCTTGGCTTCGGAGATGGTTTCGAACAGCAAAGCCGAGCGGGTCCAGCGGGTACTGACCACGCCGTAGCCTTCCACCTCCAGCCAGGGTTTAAGCTGCTCGACCTGGGTGGAGCGGCCCACATGGTCGGTGCCTTCGATTACGATCAGGCTGCCTTTAAGCTCGGCCGGCTTCTTGTATGGCAAGCCGTTACCGAAAAAGCGATTGTCTTCCATAGGTTTTTTTCGGCTCGACTCCGCGGACGATCTCAAGCACAAGCTGGCGCACCAGTCGCTGCTGCTCGTCGATCTCCCGGGTGGCGTCGATCACCTTGAGGTCGAACTCCCGGGTAAGGGCGTCGTAAATATCCAGCACCCGGCTCTGAAAAAGGCGGAAGCTCTCGGTTGGTTCACGGGCGAGACGCAAATCCATCCCCGCCTCATAATAGCTGAGCTTCTGCCGTCCACTCAGGATCCGTTCCAGGGACGCCTCGATCGGTACCCTGAAATATAACGCAAGGTCGGGTCGCGGCGCGATACTGTAGACCTCTCGCACCCATTGCGGGTCCACACCGCGGGCGACGTCGCGGGTAAAGGCCGTGTAAGCATAGCGGTCGGCCAGGACGATCATTCCGCCCTTGAGCGGCGGCATAATCTGATAGATGAGCCGGTCGGCGAAATCCGCGGCATGCAGCAGGCTGAAGGTGGTCGGGGTGAGAAGGTCTTTCTTTTTGCCCCGCCGTATCGCCCGGCGCACCAAATCGGAGGAGTTCCACTCGGTGAAGAAAACCCGGTAGCCCTCGGCCTCCAGCCATCGATGCATCAAGTGCAGTTGGGTGGACTTGCCCGAGCCGTCGATCCCCTCTACGACGATGAGCTTGCCGGGGTACGGATGGTGCTCGTAAAGGCCGGTCATCCAGTCTTTAATTGCTGGCCTTGGCACGAAAGTAAAGCGCCAGCCCAAAACATTTTTCCCACAGCTCCGATTTCCGCTGCGCCGCCCACAATTCCAGCTCAGCGTCGCGTCCCGCCGAATCGATCCAAAGCTCGAGCCGGCCGTTGTTGCGCGCCACCCGCATCGTGCGCACGACACCATGATGGGTGCGGTCCAGCCCGTCAGCCACCCGCAGGAACGCGGCCAGGGCGACTGCCAATTTGCGATTTTCCGGCTCCAGCTCTTCCAGTTCCGGGCTCGAGATCTTGGGCGGCGCGCCCTTGTGGAAGCGCGCGACCACCGCGATTACCGCCAGCTCCTGCGGATCGAAGCCGCGCAGTTCACCCTGCGTGATCAGGTAATAGGAATGGCGATGATGGCCCGAATGGCTGACGTATAGACCCACATCGTGCAGCAGGGCGGCGTATTCCAACAGCTCGCGCGCTTCGGCACCCAGCTTGTGGATGGATTTGGTGGCGTCGAACAGATAGAGCGCCAGGCGCGCCACCTGGTGGCCGTGACCCGCCTCGGCCTGAAAACGGCTGGCCATGCTGAGAACGCTGCGGCGCCGGATGCTGGGAACATGCTCGGCCGCGCGCACATCGCGATGGTGATGGTCGATGAAGTCGAGCAGTATGCCTTCGCGCAGGGCGAATTCGCAGGCGTGCATTTCCTCGCAGCGGAACCCGTCGAGCACAATACCCGCGAGCAGTGCGCCCGCTGGTATCAGGTCCACGCGTCTGCGCTCCAATCCGGGGATGTGCGCGCGCTCGCGGCCGCGGCTTTCCAGGATTTTAGTGGTGAGGTCGGCCAGCGCCTTGCGCTCCAGGATGTAATTGTGCAGCTTGTGCGGCGGGGCTCCGTCGCGAATCGCCGCCGCCATCGCGGTCAGTGTCAGCAGGGTGCCCGACGTCCCCACCAACATGGTCGGCCGCATGTGACGGGCGTGGGCGAAGACCGGCTCCAGCTTCTCCCGCACGTAAGCCTTGAACGCCGCAATCTCGCCGGCTTTGGGCGGGTCCGACTTGAAGAAACGCTCTGTCAGCCGGACCACGCCGAGCTTAAGGCTCTTTTGCCACCTGATCTTGTTGCCTTCGCCCTGTACGATTTCGATGCTGCCGCCGCCGATGTCCACGACCAGCGGGCGCTGGCCGCGAAAATCGATCGCGTGACGCGCCGCGGCGAAGATCAGCCGCGCCTCCTGCGCGCCTGTGATCACGTCGATATGCAAGCCGAATTTTTCCCATGCTTGCAGCACGAACTCACCGCCGTTGACCGCTTCGCGCACCGCGCTGGTCGCCACCGCCAGAATCGGATCGGCGCCCTGGCGCTCCGCCAGACGCTTGAACGTGCCGAGCGTCTTAAGCCCGAACTCCAAGGTCTCGTCAGACAGACGGCCGCTGGTCAAGGTTCCCCGTGCCAGTCCCACCATCTCCTTGGCGCGGTCGAGGATTTCGAAATCGCCCTGGCGCACCTGCGCGGTGACCATGTGGATCGAGTTGGAGCCGATATCGATCGCCGCGATCTTCATTCCATTCGCGGTGGACGCCGAGGCGGCGGGCGGCGAGGCGGTTTCCAAACGGCCATCGCCATTGGACGCGGACTTCCAAGGCGCCGATTTCGGAACCAGCCGCAAATTCCCTATTATCGTGCGCGGCCGCCGACGGACCGGCGAGGAGCGCGAGAGGGGCGTAGCCATTACGTCTGTCTTTTTCGTCGCGGACCTATGCGCAGCGTGCGCACGCATGCCGCCGTTGAGGCGAGGACTGCAAGTCCCGCGGCGTGAGCGGCACGCCAAGCGCAATCACTAACAATCAATGATAGAGGCTTTAGCTTACTGGGAATACGGGATTATTGCAGACGTATTAACATTCAAAAATTATTCTCACAAGTAGGGCTTCACCGCGCATCGTCGAATTTCCCTCGCTCCGCAGTGGTACATGGCTGCGCCGACCTACCGTGGGTTGCCTTAGCCGCGCAAAGACGAGCAGAATTCGAGAGGACCTGCCGTTTCATTTTCTGCTTGGTGCGTAGATGCGAAGAATCCTGCTGACTGCCGCCGTGACTCTCGGAGTGATCGTCCTGTTGATAGCCGCGCTGTTGGTTTACGGCGCGCTCAATCTTAACTCGCTGGTAAAGAGCAACCGTCAATATGTGCTCGATCGTATCGGCGATTCACTGGGGCGCGACGTCCAGGCGCAGGATGTGCAAATCGGCTTGGGTTGGGGCGTTACCTTGGAAATTTCGGGCCTGCGCATCGCCGACGACCCATCCATCTCTCAGCTTCCCATGCTCAAGGCAAAACAGGTGTCAGGACGAGTCGAGCTGCTGCCGCTACTTTCCCGTCAGATCCTGATCACCCGGCTCGACCTGTTCAACCCCTACGTTCGCATCCTGCGCGATCGCGCGGGACGCCTCAATGTCGCCACGCTGGGAGCAAGAGGTGCCACCGCTGCCAGGCAGGCCAAAGCCGGGCGGGAGGGCGGCGCGAGCCAAATTCCCATCCATTTCCTGATCCAGGATTTGAGCATCCGCGAAGGCGCCGTTACCTACCAGGACGTCGCCGCCCCGGGGGGAGGACCGATAGGGGCCAGTCATGTGAATCTCGACTTGCGGGACGTCAATCCCAGCCGCCCCTTTCCCATCAAACTTACGCTTGCCGCGCTGGATGGAACCCGCAACCTGTCGGTCCGCGGCACAGTCGGTCCACTGATTCGTGACGGAGTGCTGGAGGTGACGGACGCGCCGTTTTCATTCAACGTCACGGCCGGCCCGATTCTTTTAGACCGCCTGCGCGATATCCCTGAGCTCAGGACCAGCATTCCTGGCAGGCTTTCCATGCCTGATCCGGTGACGATAAAGGCGAAGGTCAAGGGCACGCTGCGCGAGGCTGACTTCGAGGTCAACAGCGACCTGGGTGCGGCGCGGCTGGTTTACCTGGGGGCGTTCAACAAACCGGCAGGCACTCCTTTTAAAATCTCGGCCTCAGGATTGCGGCGCGGCGGGGTCGTGGGAGTATCGAAAGCTACCATTAAACTGGCCGACCTTCAGGCCGATCTGAGCGACATGAAGTTCGGGCACGGCTCCTGGAGCGCCAAGGTCGATACCAACCGCTTCGATCTGGCTCCGATAGCGAAGATGGCGGCCAGCTTGGCCAAGTACGAGGTGTCGGGCAGCAGTGAGGCGCATATTTTCCTTGCGTCGGCGTCGCCGGTGCCGCGCGCCAAGGGCGCTGTCGCGCTGGATGGGGTGGGATTCAAGGTAGAAGGCAGCAAGCTGCCCGGAATCAATGCGCTGACCGGAACAGTTCGCGTCGACGGCAACGCTGCCGTCCTGGAGCCGACCAACTTTAATCTGGGCTCCGCGCGCGCAAGTATCCAGGGACAAGCCTCCTCGCTGCAACCACTGCGCGCCACTTATTCCTTTAGCGCCGACAGCTTCAAGCTGGCCGAACTGGTACCCGACCGGCCACCCGACGAGCAGGTATCGCAGCTAAAGGCCAGCGGCACGATTGCGGCGCAGCCCAACGCGACCGCGGTCACGACCGCGCTCACTTCCGGTCAGGGGATGGTATCCAACGTTCCTTACCGCAACCTTGCCCTGCGGGCCGACTACGACGGTCGGCAGGCGAACGTTTCCTCGCTGACGCTGGACGCCTACGGCGGTTCGATCGGATCCAAGGCCGACGCCACACTGGCGCCGCCGCGGCCATTCCGGGCCACCACGAACCTCAATAACATCGATCTCGAACAGGCGTTGAGCGCGCAGAAAGCCAAGGCCGCCAATATCGTCAGGGGTTTGCTGAGCGGCCAGGTTAACGCCGCGGGCAAAGGCTCCGACTTCGAGCAGATCAAGCCGACTCTGGCGGGCAATGGGCGGATTCAAATCACGCGCGGCAAGCTATTGGGGGTTAACGTGGTAGGCTCGGCGTTAAAGAAGATCAACGGCATCCCGGCGATCGGCACGCTGCTGACGCCCGATATCATCGCCCGTCATCCTGCGCTGTTTAGCAGTCCCGACACGGACCTCAAGCTGGTCCGGCTGTCCTATGTGATGACCGGGCCGCGCATGACCTCGCATGACATCACGGTGCAATCCGATGACTACAATGTTGCGGGCGATGGATGGTTTGACATGGACCGGAACGTGGACCTGTCGATGCACGTGCTGATGTCGCGGCAGTTCTCCAGCGAGCTGCAAGCCCAGAAGAAGAACGTGTCGTACCTGGAGAACCCGGGCGGTGAGATCGAGATCCCCTTGTTGATTAGGGGCACTCTGCCCCATCCCTCAATCCAGCCCGACGTTCAGGTTCTGGTCCAGCGGGCGGCCAGCCAGGCGGTCCAGCAGCAAGGCTCCCGGCTGCTCAATCGTTACCTGGGCAACAAGGGGCTCGGCAAATTTTTGGGTGGAGGTGGCGGGGCACCGTCTGGTAATCCACCCACATCCAACCCGTCCGCACCCAACCCGTCCGCACCCAACCCGTCCGCACCCAACCCGTCCGCACCCAACCCGTCCGCACCCAATCCGATAGCACCGTTGGAAAATCTGTTTCATTAACCGCCGCGTGGGTGCTGCCTACTGACCCGGTTCTGGGCACGCTAATGCGTTGAAGTCGCGGTGGGCGACGGTTCTCCCTCCAATTCCTGACGCAGCCAATAACGCATCAGATCACTGCGCTTACGCTCGTAAATGATCTTGACTTCGGCCGGGATGTAGGCCATCAGCACGTCGGTGTAATGCAGCACCGGCGGCGCCAGCTGCGACTGTCTGAGCAAAGGGCTGCTGCTGGGAAGCGCCGCGGTCAGCAGCATCAGCGCCAATCCCATGATTGCGATTGCTATTGCCCCGCCGGCGGCGCCGCCCGCCAGCCGGTCGATCCATCCTAGGCTGGCGGTATGGACCAGCCGCGTCAGCAGGCCTCCGGCCGTTTGAACTACAATGAACACGATCAAAAACACGAGTGCATAGCCGGCGACCGCCGCTGACGTCTGCGTCATCGGGACATATTTCAAGGTGATGTCGCGCGCCTGCGGATAGTATATCGAGGCGAAGTAAATCGCCCCGACCAGCGCGATGATCGAGGTGGCCATCCGCAGCACACCCCGGCGCAAGCCCGATAGAACTCCCAGCCCCCCAATCACCAAGATTGCTATATCCAACCCGTTCATGCGCGTGGCAGCCTACACTATCGCGGGCGCGCCTTCGATACCCCCACCCCCTGCTGCGTTAAAATTAAGAGGATCGGCGGCGCTATTCGGCCAGCGTCGGTTCTTATGCTTAAATGCTTCCATGGGCTCGACTTGCATCGACCAACTGGGCCGCCATGTCGGCGAAGAGGTCACACTGAAGGGATGGCTGTACAATCGGCGCTCCAGCGGCAAGATCCACTTTCTTTTGCTGCGCGACGGCAGCGGCATCTGCCAATGCGTCGCCTCCCGCGCCGACCTCGGTGCGGAGAGCTTTGAGCTGGCCGACCATCTGGGTCAGGAAAGCGCGCTGGAAGTAACCGGCACGGTGCGCGAAGATCGGCGGGCACCTGGAGGCTACGAGCTTTCGGTCAGGTCGTTGCGCGTGATTTCCTCCGCGGCCGACTACCCGATCACTCCCAAGGAGCACGGTGTCGCCTTCCTGCTCGACAACCGCCATCTGTGGTTGCGCTCCTCGCGCCAGCACGCCATCCTGCGGATTCGGGCGGAAATCGAAGCCGCATGCCGTGACTTCCTCGACCAACGCGGCTTCACCCTGTTTGACTCCCCGATCCTGACCCCGGCTGCTTGCGAGGGAACCACCAATCTTTTCGAAATCGATTATTTCGGCGAACGCAAGGCCTACCTGACCCAGAGCGGACAGCTTTACGCGGAAGCCGGCGCGCTGGCTTTGGGCAAGGTTTACTGTTTCGGCCCCACGTTCCGGGCGGAAAAGTCCAAGACCCGGCGCCATCTGACGGAATTCTGGATGGTGGAACCCGAGGCGGCGTTCTTTGAACTTGCCGATGATATGGACCTGGCGGAGGACTTTGTGGCCTATATCGTCGCCAGGGTGCTGGAGCGGCGCCGCGCGGAGCTGGCGGTGCTCGAGCGCGACGTCAGCAAACTGGAACGCGTGGCCAAGCCTTTTCCGCGCATCAGCTACGACGATGCGATGGCGAAGCTCAAGGCCAAAGGATTCGCGATCCAATGGGGCGACGACCTTGGCGCGGACGAGGAGACGGCGGTGTCCGAGGAGTTCGACCGTCCCGTGCTGATCCATCGCTATCCCACCCAGTGCAAAGCCTTTTATATGAAGCAGGACCCGGAGCGGCCGGAGGTAGCGCTGTGCGTGGACATGCTCGCTCCGGAAGGTTACGGCGAGATTATCGGCGGGGGGCAGCGCGAGGACGATTACGAAACGCTCAAGGGCAAAATCGAGAGTCATCAACTGCCGCTGGAGGCCTTCCAATGGTATTTGGACCTGCGCCGCTATGGATCGGTGCCGCATGCCGGTTTTGGAATGGGGATCGAACGGATGGTCTGCTGGCTGTGCGGGGTGCATCATGTGCGCGAGGCGATTCCATTCCCGCGGATGATGGAGCGGTTGGAGCCATAACGGTTTAAGTCGAGGTGCGCGATCAGCCATACGGATTTGAACATGATGAGTTTGGACATTCAAAGCTTCGTTATGAAAATGATTAAACCAGCGGTCTTCACCTTTCTCGCGGTCATGACGGCGGCGATCGTTGCCGGATGCGGGCCTTTAGGGCTTTCGGGCAACGCTAACACGGCCGGCGCCAATTCCGCAGTCACGTCGGCCAATCAGCCGACCACACCCGAGGCCACGCCCTACAGCCAGCCCCTGATGGCGACGGGTGGCGACATGGTTATGCTGCGCGTCAGGCCGCTTGGCATTGCAGGCTGACCGCGAGGCTGTTAGCCGTTATTGGCGGCCAAATTCAGGCTAAAATTAACGATCGGAGCGGCCGCGCGGGACTGACCCGCGTGGGCGCGCATGTTGTATCGTAATCGCGTTGAGGCGGGATCCAGCAACACATGGAAAACATCGAAAAGCTATTGACGAACTGGCAGCTTCATCCCGTTGTGGATCATTTCTCGATCGCACTTTTGGTGGTCGCGGTCGCGATTGATATCGCCGCATTGATCTTCTCGCAGAGGGTGTCGCTGCGTCATACGGCGCTCACCCTGATGATAATCGGCGCGATCGCGGCAGCGGCTTCCTATGGGACCGGCGATATCGAAGGGGATCGGGTCTGGGATCTGGTGGCAGTCGGCAAGGCCAGGGATGTCCTCAAGCTGCATGCCCAGATTGGCTATTACCTCATGATCGCGTTCGCCGTCCTTGCGCTGTGGCGAATCCTCATCGAAGCATTCGCGTTCATGCGGAGTTCACGCCAGGTCTACCTGGCGCTGGCGGTGGTGGCGGTGATTGCTCTGCTGTATCAGGGCAGCCTGGGGGGCGAGCTGGTTTATACCTTTGGCGTCGGCACCGGCCCGATGGCTGCGGGCGCAGTGAAGGCGCTGGCAGCGGAAACGCCCAAACCCGAAGAATCCACGGTGCAGCCGGTGCCGACTTCAACTCCGACAGTTCCCGCCGCGGTCTCTACCCTGGCCCCCACTGAGGAGCCTACCGTGGCACCCGAAAAACCTGCCGGTACCGGCAGTCCGGGCCAGAGTCCCGAACCTTCGGCCGAGCCGTCCGCCAAACCGTCGGTATAAAATAGAGGGTCATCGCCACCCCAAAGCACGGGCGCGCGGCGTGAATGGGGGATTTTAGCCAGGGTGCGGGGAATGGCCGCGATGGATCTTACGATGCTCAAAAGCGCGCCGGCGATCTTGATTGTCGCGGCGGCGATGTTGATGGGCGGATGCGCCACCGCGGCGCCTTCGCGTTTCACCACCCAACTCGACACCACCGGCGGGATCGGTCCGGGCGATCCGGTCACTCACGTGGGCGCCACCATCGGCAGGGTAACCGGAGTAGCGCCACTGTCCGCCGGCGACTCCGAGATCGCCTTCGAAGTGGACCATTCCCATGCCAGCGAGATCCGCGAAGACACGATTATGGTGCTCTCCAGCGAGGGCGGGACGCCGGCGCTGGACGCGTTCAACAGCGAGGCGATGAGTCCGGCGGCGCCCTCGGGATTCCCGCTTGACGGCGCATCCAGCCAAACCGAACTTCAGCTCTTCCTGGCGGCTCGCGGTCCGGGCAGTTATGGGCAAATGATCGCGGACCTGGTCAAGCCGCTCAATGCTCCCTCGGCTCCTCCCAGTCCGACGGAGGCGCAGATGCAAAGTCTGTTCAACCAGCTCTCCCAGCGCACGATGGCAGCCGCGGCGGCCAGTTCGCCGGCCACCCATGCGCAGCTCGATCAGATGCGGCGCGAGGCGCAAGGAGTGATCCGGCAGTTGCGCCGCAACGGCAACAGCGCTGAGGCGGATCGCCTCCAGCAGCAGGTCGATGCAACATTAAGCGGCGTCGGCACCCCCGCCAACACGCTGACCGTCCCCCGCACCAACCCCGCTGGTCCGTGAAGCTCCTCCGTAGTATCTAGGCCCAGCAAGCGATCCAAGTTGGCGGCGCGCTAACCGAACGATGAAGTTACCCCGGACCTATAATTTCTCCAGTAGAGGAAGCAGACGTTGACCGACTTCAAGAGCTTCCCGCAAGTGTTCTGCGCTTACAACCTCAGCTCCTGACGAAAGCATAATCCTCTCGCAGAGCTGGCAATCTTCATTGAGGACGCTGCGATCAGCGTCGACGTGGTAATCCGAGTGCTCTCTCAGATCCTTAAGGTACCGGAGTTCGTCCGCACGGTTGCTGAAGCGACGTCTGCGCAATTCACGGATTACCAAGCCATGGTCGTCGCCTTTGCCGGAGGGCATAAGCCAACCCTTCTGCGAGAGCTTGTCTCTCGCCGTGAGATGGGCGGCGTAGTAGATGCGGCTGATGCCGGTACGATGGGAAGATTCATCCGGCCTTTGCGAGGACAGCCAAAGAGCCAGATCATAAAAGTCTTTCGCCGCGAAGGGCATGCTTATGCCCGTATGATTGCCAGTGACAGTTCGCTCTCAAGCCAGCTCCTGTCGGCCGGCGGCAGTGACGCAGCCAACTCATCAACTCCCTCCCTAAGCGCGTCCCAATAGGAAAAGCGGTCGTCATTTGATGCAGTTACATCGACATCTACCACAACTCCCGCTTGCTCCTTGTACTCGTGAGACCACGCCGGATGAATGTTGACCTGGTTGACTTGGACACCGCGCTGCACCGCCTCCGATCGCGCTAATTCACAAATGCGCCTAAGGATCTCCTCACGTCCTGCAATTCGTCTCGCGGCTTCGGCACTGATTGTGCCTGCAACTTTTTGCGTGGGGCCCTGGAGTGGCTGGTTTAGCTTTCTCTGTTGGCTTCCTTTGTGCGGCATGGCCGGTCGTTCCCCCATACGATTATGGATCAAGAGGTCCACTACGGAAAGCCAGTGCTGCGGCTCTTCGGTGAATGCACCCCCTTTGAGTCCCTACTTGTTTTCCACTAGTGGCGCGGGCTACGCGTTATCAGGTACAAGATGGACGCATCTCAATAACGAACCGAAGAAGCGGCGGCGTATGAGCGAATCCATGCCTTACGACTTCAGCGGCAAGATCGTGGTGATTACGGGTGGTAGCCGCGGGCTGGGGCATGCGATGGCGCTGGGGTTTGCGCGCGGCGGCGCCAATTGCGCGATTGCCAGCCGCAAGCTCGAAGCCTGCGAGGCGGCGGTCGCCGAAATCCGCGCGCTGGGCCGCGACGGTTCGGCGCACGTGGTCCACGTCGGCAAATGGCAGGACTGCGAGCGTCTGTATGAAGAGGTTTACGCGCGCTGGGGCCGCTGCGATGTGCTGATCAACAACGCGGGCCTCTCACCGCTTTATCCGTCCCTGAGCGAACACAACGAGGAGTTGTTCGACAAGGTCGTAGCGGTCAATCTCAAGGGACCTTTCCGGCTCAGCGCGCTGTTCGGCGCGCGGATGGCGCGGGAGGGCGGCGGCGCGATCATCAATATATCCTCGACGCTGGCGGTACGGCCAACTGCCACGACCGCTTCGTATTCCGCCGCCAAGGCGGGGCTCAACGCGATTACGATCGCGTTTGCGCATGAATACGGTCCCAGCGTCCGCGTTAACTGCATCATGGCCGGAGCGTTCCATACCGATATCAGCAAGGCCTGGTCGCGCAGCGAGCCGTTCCTCTCTATCGCGCGCGAGATGCACGCGATGGGGCGTGCGGGCGAGCCAGATGAAATCGTCGGTGCGGCGCGCTACCTCGCCTCTCCGGCGGCGAGCTTCACCACCGGCTCGATCCTGACTGTTGACGGCGGCGCGTCCTATCCAAAAAAAATGTACTGAGGCATGCTCGGATGCGGATCCAATAGGTAGAGAGCCCGCCGTCCATAGGTTAGGGTGAGGTGGGAGATATAGCTGAGATGAACGGCATCAAGATCGGCATCGGCTTTGGCCAGTGGCAATACGGGCTCCCCGAGCCGGAGCTGCTGTGCAAGTACGCCGAGACCGCCGAGGCGGTCGGGCTGGACTCGATCTGGCTTTCCGACCATACCGTGACCCGCAACCCGAGCCTGGACATCACCTGCCTGTTCGCGATGATCGCCGCGCGCACCCGGCATATGAAAATGGGGCCGAGCGTGCTGACCCTGCCCACGCGCCATCCGGTGCAGGTGGCCAAGACCTACGCGACGCTGGACTACATTTCAGGCGGACGCATGATCATGGCGGTGGGCAGCGGCGGCGACCTGCGTGAGTTGACTGCGTGCGGCGTGCCCACGCAGGACCGCGGCGCGCGCCTGGACGAAGGAATCATCATCCTGAGAAAGCTGTGGAGCGAGTCCCACGTCACCCATCACGGACGTTTTTACAGTTTCGACGACGTGACAATCGAGCCCAAGCCGCACGATGGCCCGCTCGACATCTGGATTGGCGGCAAAAGCGACGCGATCCTCAAGCGCACCGCGCGCCTGGGTGACGGATGGTTTCCCGCGCTCACCAGCCCCGATGAGTTCAAGCGCGACATGGCCAAGATTATCGCCTTTGGCGAGCAGTACGGCCGCAAGATGAATCCGCGCGAGGCGGGAGTGCTGCTGTTCACCTACGTCACCGATGACGCCGAGCATGCGCGGCAAGTGATGGCGCCGTTCGTGCGGGCGCTGCCGATGCCGCCCGACGAAGTCGCGGCGCGATTCGTGGTCGGCTCGGCGGCGGAATGCGTCGAGAAAATACAGCGGTTCGTGGAGGCCGGCTGCTCGAAGTTCGTGCTGCGCCCGTCATGCCCGCCGGCAGAGGTTTTGTCCCAGATCGATTTATGCGGCCGCGAGATCCTGCCGCACTTCATGTGAGCCGCAAGGATTGCCGGCGCCGCAGGCTCGACCACGAGGTTGCAACCGCGCTATAAGGGCACCGATCACAAGCTTCAAGGGCACCGATTTACGGAGGATGAGCCATGGCGCTACTGCAAGACAAAGTCGCAATGATAACCGGTGGTACTGGCGCACTGGGCCGCGCCGTTGCGGAACGCTTCCTCGGCGAAGGCGCCAAAATCGTCATCCCCTATATCGTCGACGCCGAAGTGCCGATGCTCGAGCAGCGGTTGGGCGGGCGCTTCCCGAAAACCAATCAGTTGGTGAGCAAGGTCGATGTCTCCAATCCCAATCAGCTGGGCAAGTTTGTCGAGGAAGCGGTAAAGAAATTCGGCCGCATCGACGCGCTGGTCAACCTGGTGGGCGGCTTTTGGGGCGGCAAGCCGATTTCGGAAACCACGATCGAGGAATGGCAGGCGATGTTCGACATCAACCTCAAGCCGACCTATCTGTGCTGCAAGGCGGTGGTGCCGATCATGCAAAAGAACAAGTACGGTCGCATCGTATCGGTCGCCTCGCGCAGCGGCTTGACCGGCGCCGGTGATTTTGCCGCCTACGCGATAACCAAGGGAGCGATCGCCACATTCACCTATTCGCTGGCGGAAGAGGTGCTCAACGACGGCGTGCTGGTCAACGCGATCGCGCCCAGCACGATCGACACCGAGGCCAACCGCAAGGCAATGCCCAACGCCAAGCACGAGCGCTGGGTGAAGCCCGAGGATATCGCCAAGACGCTTTCGTTCCTGTGCTCGGAACTCAACCAGGTCACCTCCGGCGCCGTGGTCCCGGTCTACGGGCTGGCCTGACGCGCCGACGCCGTTGCGGGGATCGCAGGCGGAGTCTCGAAGCCTGCTCCACGTGCATCGCAGGCACGGTGTTGCCGTCAGAGCCGCGCGCGTAAGCGAGCGGTTTCTGGAAACCTGCCTACAGAACCCACAGACTCGCGTGCCTGTGATTGGAGCGCAACGTGAGCGAGTGGTCCTTTGTCGGTCTAGCCACCTGACCGCTTCCTGACGGTCGCGGCTCGGATTTGTTTGCGGATGCGCCAGCTTTTTTTCTCGCGCATCACGGCTTCCAGCCTGTGATTCTCTCTCCGCGTCGGATCTATTGTTGCGCGGCAGTCCCAGGCAAATCGCTTCGCGTTGATCGCTCGGCTTCGCACGGGATGACAGTCAAGACACAAGCCAAAGAGATCAAAGGCTGGAAGCCTGTGCCACGCAGTTAGTCACGGCTTAGACAACCGCACAGCGAGAGATCATGGATCGAGTATTTTGATGCGAAGATCGCCCGAGTTATGCGTTCCATCCGAGGTTCCGCAACCGTTCCGGACTCCAGGGCGCTTCTGGGCAGGAATCCGCAACAGACCGTCGCAAATACGATCGCATCAAATAGGGGGGCGAAATCCCGGTCGAACGGGCAGTTGATGAATACAGACTTGTTTGGGTCGGCCTTTAGATCGCCGTGGCCAAAATGCTTCCGTAGGCTTCGGGCCACCTCGAGCGGCCTCCCCGGCCATTTACTCTTTCAGGCTGGTCGCAACTTCAGCAATATAATCCAGCCGCTCGCTGCGTTCCCTTGAGTGTTCCTCGTCAATCGACACCGATCGGCTCCGACGCCGCGGATCGGACAAAGTACGAATCAATTTGTTCAAGGTGCTTCTTTCGATGGCAGGGCTCAGCCTGAAAGCGACGCGATCCGCGAGAAAGCTGGGGATTCGCGCATTGTCGAGAAGCACGGGGATTAGTCCCTTATCGGGACTGGTCCATATTTCTCCCAGCGCGGCCTGCCATTCACGCCGTTGGAAGTCTTCGGGTTCGTCCCTGGCTCCTACGACGATAATGATGGCATCGGCTGCCTTAATGGCTTTCCACGTGAGTCCAGTTCTGGTCATGAGGCATTTCACTTGCCGGATCCACGGCAATGCCGCGGCGACGAAGCTCAGCAATAAGCTTTTGCGCGAAATCCCGGTCCGTGTGCGAGTACGAAACAAAAACTTTCAGGTTATTTTGCGCCATCTTTCCCAACGCTCGGGATGATCGTTCCATGATTCTAGCTCGTAACTCCCCGCCCTTACAGCCAACAGCCCGAATTCATGGGCGCAGCGAGGCGGTGGTGGCGAGTGGGGGTTTGCCGAAGGCGGAGGCGAAGGCGTTGGTTGAGGCAGCCATGTAGGGTTGGGGGTAGATGCCGATCATGATGGTGGCGATTACGGCGATGGCGATGGCGGCGATCAGGGCGGGGCGCGAGCGCATGCGGACTACCTCGGCGCCGCCGGTGTCGGTGTACATCGCGACGATTGGGCGCAGGTAGTAATAGACCGACGTTACGCTGTTGAGTACGGCGATTACTACCAGCCAGACGTAGCCCGAGCTTAACGCCGCCGAGAAGATTGAGAACTTGCCTACGAAGCCGGCCAGCGGCGGCACTCCGGTCAGGGAAAAGAGCATGATCGCCATCGCACCCGCCAGCGCCGGCTCGCGCGTGCTCAGCCCGCGCAGGTCCGCGATGGTTTCGTGCGGATGGCCGCGGCGGCCCATCGCGATAATCACCGCGAAGGCGCCCAGGTTGGTGAACGCATAGCCGAGCAGGTAGTACAAAATCGCGGCGCCGGCGGCGGAACTGCCCGCCGTCATCGCCACCAGGATGTAACCCGCGTGCGCAATCGCCGAGTACGCCATCATCCGCTTCAGGTTGGTCTGCATCAGGGCGACGATGTTGCCCGTGGTCATGGTCAGCACGGCCAGCACCCACAGCACCATCGACCAGTCGGCCTGAACGCCCAGCAGATGGACCATGAAGACGCGCAGAAAGGCGGCAAACGAGGCCAGCTTGACGCCAACCGCCATGAAGGCGGTTACCGAGGTGGGTGCGCCCTCGTAAACGTCCGGGGTCCACATGTGGAACGGGACCGCAGCGACCTTGAAGCCAAAGCCAATCAGCAGCAAGCCGACGCCGAGCAGAAGCATCGGACTGGTGTTGCCGCCCCCGGCGATAAGCGCGGTCAGAGGTTGCAGCTTGATAGTGCCGGTCGCGCCATAGATCAGCGCGATACCGTAGAGCAGGAAGCCGGTGGAAAACGCGCCGAGCAGAAAATATTTCAGCGCGGCTTCATTGGAGCGCACGTCGGTGCGCGCCAGACCTGCCAGGATGTAAACCGAAATGGACATCGTCTCCAGCCCGAGAAAGACGATGATCAGGTCGCCCGCCGCCGCCATCAGCATCATGCCCGCCGTCGCGAACAGCACCAGGGCGTAGTATTCCGCCCCCGGCAGCCCTTCTTCGGGGACGTAATCGAGCGACATCAGAACAATTACGGCCGCGGCGAGCAGAATCACCACGTAGAAGAACGCCGTGTAGTTATCCGCGACCAGCGCGCCTGAGAAAGTTACCTGCTGCGTTCCCAGCAGCAGGAAGGAAGTCGCGACGGCCAGCGCGATCGCCACCAGCGAGAGCCATCCCAGCCCTTCGCTATCTCGGTCGCTGACATTAACGCCGACCAGCAGGACGACCATCGCGCCCACCGTAATGATCAAAAGCGGCAGGATCGGCAGCCAGTTGAAATTTATCGCAGCCAGGCTAACGGCGGTTGTCATCGGAGCTTGTCGCCTTTGGTTGCGGCGGCGAGCATCGCCGGCGTTGCGGGGCGCGAATCAATCCGCGCGATATGAGTGTGAGTGCGCTGCAACAGCGCCATCACGGAGGGTTCGATACGGTTAAGCAGCGGCCGGGGGAAGAAGCCCATCAGGAACATCAGCGCCAGCAACGGCACCATCACAGCTATTTCGCGCGAGGAAAGGTCGGGCAGCGTCTTGTTCACGTCCTTGATGATAGGGCCGAACATCACCCGCTCGTAGGCATAGAACAGATACAACGCGCCCAAAATCAGGCCGCTTACCGCGACCACCGCCGCCTGCCAGGTATGCAGATAGGCGCCGAGCAGGATCAGGAATTCGCCCACGAAACCATTAAGCCCCGGCAGCCCCGCCGAGGACAGCATCACCACCATGAAAATCCCGGCGTAGACCGGAACGCTGTGCCACAAGCCGCCGAATTCCGATATCTCGCGCGTGTGCCGGCGCAGGTACATCATCCCGACCAGCAGGAACAGGCCGCCGGTGGAGACGCCGTGGTTGAGCATCTGGTAAACCGCTCCCTCCATCCCCTGGGGATTGAGCGCGAACATTCCCAGCACCACGAAGCCCAGATGGCTTACCGAGGAGTAGGCAACCAGGCGCTTGAGATCGGGCTGGACCAGGGCCACCAGCGCCCCGAAGACGATCCCGATAACCGCCAAGGCCATGAAGATCGGCGCGGCGTCGGCGGCGACATCGGGAAAGAGCGGAATCGCAAAGCGCAGGAAACCGTAGGTGCCCATCTTCAGCATCACGCCCGCCAGGATCACCGATCCGGCGGTGGGCGCCTCGGTGTGCGCGTCGGGTAGCCAGGTATGGAGCGGCCACATCGGCACCTTGACTGCGAAGGCCAGCGCAAAGCCCGCGAACAGCCATCGCGCCTGGGTCGTCGTGAGCGGCACGTTCATCAGGTCGGGCAGGTCAAAGCTGAGATGGCCCAGCGCGGCGCGGGCCTTAAAGACCAGGTACAGGATCGCCACCAGCATCAGCAGCGATGCGAGCATCGTATAGAGGATGAACTTGAACGCAGCGTAAATCTTGCGTCCGTGGCCCCAGATCCCGATCAGGAAGTACATCGGAATCAGCATCAACTCCCAGAAAACGTAAAACAGGAAGATATCGACTGAAACCAGCGCACCCAGCAGCCCGGTCTCCAGCACCAGCATGAAAAAGCAGAATTCCCGGGCACGGAACTCGATATCGCCGCCGCCAGAGTACAGCAGCGACAGCGAGATCAGGATAGTGGTCAGCAGCAGCAGAAACAGGCTAATACCATCCACGCCCACGTGATAGGAGATGCCGAACTGGGGAATCCAGTCGTAGCGCTCGACGAACTGGTAAGCGCCGCTGTGCGGGTCGAAGGCGGCGAAGATGTAGAAGCTTATCGCCAGCGGGATCAGGGAGAAGATAAAGGCCGAAGTCCAGGCGGCGCGCTCGTCGCTTTGCAGCGTTACGAAACCTGCCCCGAGCAGGGGCATGAAGACCAACGCGGTCAGCCACAGGCCGCCCATCAGCCGATCACCCGGTACAGGTAAAAGGCCCCAATCGCCACGGCGCCCAGGAGATAGACCAGCGCGTAATGCTGGACGTTGCCGTCCTCGACGCGGCGAGCGGCGTCGCCGCCGGCCTCCACGGTCAGGCCGGTGCCTTCGACCACTCCGTCAATGGTGTAGTGATCGATACCCCTGAAGAGCACGTATTGGGCGATGAAAAACAGCGGCCTTGAGATCAGCGCGTCGTAAATCTCGTCGATGTAGTACTTCTCCAGCAGCAGTTGGTAGAGCGCCTTGACGCGCCAGGCCACCACCGTAGCCAGCCCCGGGCTGGAGAGATAGAAAACGTAAGCGATGGCGATGCCGATCAGCGTCAGGCTGATGCTCAGCGCGCTGAGCATCAGTTCATTGGCGCCGAACGCGGGTTTGAAGACGCCAACCGCTGGAGCGAGGAAGCGCGGGAGAGCCTCGCCCCACGCGATGCCGTCGGGGAGTCCGACCCAGCCGCCGACCACCGACAGGACCGCCAGCGCCATCAGCGGGATCGTCATCGCGGGGGGCGATTCGTGGACGTGGTGGGCGACCTTTTCATCCACGCGCGAGGTGCCGTGGAACGTCATGAACATCAGCCGGAACATGTAGAGGCCCGTCAACCCGGCGGTGATGTAGCCCAACGCGTCAACCACCGAATGGCCGGAGGTGTAGGCGTCTGACAGGATTAGATCCTTGGAGAAGAAGCCGGCGAACGGGGGAATCGCCGTGATGGCCAGCGTCGCAATCCACATCGTGACGCAAGTGATCGGCATCTTTTTGGCCAGCCCGCCCATCTTGTTCATGTCCTGCTCGCCACTCATGCCGTGGATTACTGAACCGGCGCACAGGAACAGCAGCGCCTTGAAAAAGGCGTGAGTCATCAGATGGAAAATGCCGGCGGAAAAAGCGCCGACTCCGACCGCCAGGAACATGTAGCCCAGTTGGCTGATAGTCGAATAGGCGAGCACCCGCTTGATGTCGGGCTGCGTAATCGCGATGGTGGCGGCGAAGAAGCAGGTGACCGCGCCAATCACCGCCACCAGCTCCATCGCGTCAGGCGCCAGCTCATAGAGAAAATGCAGCCGGGCGATCATGTAAATTCCGGCGGTGACCATGGTGGCGGCATGGATCAGGGCGCTGACCGGAGTCGGACCCACCATCGCGTCGGGCAGCCAGACGTAGAGCGGGATTTGCGCCGACTTGCCGGTTGCGCCCACGAACAGCAGCACGCCAATCGTGGTCGCGATGGCCGGAGTGATGAGTGTCAGATGGCCGTGAATCTCCACGAAGTTGAGCGTCCACACGCCGTGCGCGGCGAGCGCCCAGACCAGCGTGAGCATGCCCAGCACGAAGCCGGCGTCGCCGATCCGGTTGACAATAAACGCCTTGCGGCCGTTGTAGGCGAATTGAGGGTTGGTGTACCAAAATGCGATCAGCAGGTATGAGCACAGCCCCACGCCTTCCCAGCCCACGAACATCAGCAGGAGATTGTCGGCCAGCACCAGCGTGAGCATCGAGAGGACGAACAGGTTCATGTAGGTGAAGAAGCGGGCGTAATCCTCGTCCTCGGCCATGTAGCCGGCCGAATAGATGTGAATCAGCGTCCCGACTCCCGATACCACCAGCACCATCACCGCGGTCAGGGCGTCGAAGCGCAGCGCCACATCGATCTTGAAGCTGCCCGCTTCGATCCAGGTCCACAGCATGCAGGAAAGGGCGCTGCCGGTGGGCATCGCGAGCAACCGCACGAAAGCAATCACGCCCACAATGAAGGCGGCGCCGATAACCCCGGCGCCCACCGCATTGACGGTGACGCGTCCGGCGCGGGGGGCCCAAAAAAGATTGAAGATCACGCCCAAGGCGGGAAACAGCAGTATCAGTCCAAGTGGAAAACTCTCCGCCATTTCGTCACCACCGCATCAGGTTGAATTCATCGGCGTTGATCGTGCCGCGGTTACGGAAGATGGCCAGGATTATTCCCAGGCCGATCGCCGATTCGGCCGCTGCCACGGTCATGACGAAGAAGACAATTGCCTGCCCGTCCACGGAACCCCAGGCCCGGCTCAACGCCACAAACGCCAGGTTGACCGCGTTGAGCATCAACTCGATCGACATAAAGATGATGATAACGTTGCGGCGCAGCATAACCCCGGCCACGCCGATACAAAACAGGATCGCGCTGAGCGCCATGAAGTAGCTGGTCGGGACCATTATGGACTTCCTCCCGTTGCGCCGGACGCGGCGGTGGTGCGTCGCGCCAGCGCAACGCCGCCCACTACGCCCACCAGCAACAGTATAGAGGTCACTTCGAAGGCCACCAGGTAGTCGGAAAAGAGCCCCTGCGCCAACCGTCCAATGGACCCATAATCCATCGGGACCGCCTTGCTATAGCCCAGCGGAGCCGGCAGATGAAGCACGAACATCAGCAGTTCCGCGATCAGCACCGCGCTGCCCAGCGCGCCCAAGAACTTCAACGCCAGGCGTCCCCCTTCCAGCGGCTGGGACTGCAGGTTGAGCAGCCAGATCACAAACAGGAATAAGATCATAATCGCGCCGGCGTACACGATTATCTGAAGGAATCCCACCGTGGTGGCGCCCAGGCCCATAAACAGCAGCGCGACTACCACCAAGGTCAGCACCAGCGCCAGCAGGCTGTGCACCGGATGGCGCTGGAATACAACGCCCGACGCGGAGATCACCGATAGCGCGGCCAGGAACATGAACAGCCACAACGGCATCCTACACTCCCCCGAAGACGATGACGCAGGCGGTCACCACCACGTTGGCCAGCCCTACGGGCAGCAGCCCCTTCCATCCCAGGCGCATCAGTTGGTCATAGCGGAAGCGCGGCAGCGTCCATCTGGCAAGGATCTGGAGCCAGCAGAACGCGACCACCTTTACCGTGAAGCTTATGACACCGATAATCGCCACCACGATGTTAGGCAGCGCGAGGAATGCCCCGCCCGGCAGATGGAAGCCGTCGGGATAAAGCCAGGGAAACTGCCATCCGCCGAAGAAAAACGTCGTGATCAACGCCGACACCAGCACGATCTCGGCGAAATCCACCAGCATGAACACCGCCTGCTTGCCACCCGAGTATTCGGTGAAGTAGCCCGCGATCAGTTCCGATTCGCCTTCGGGCAGGTCAAACGGGACGCGCTTGGATTCCGCCATCCCGGCGGTCAGCAGCAGCAGGAAGGCCACCGGCTGGACGAAAATTCCCCATCGCGGTAACCAGCCAAACCATACCCCGCCTTGCGCGTGGCACATGGCCTGCAAATCGAGCGTGCCGTAAGTCATCACCATCGAGACAATCGCCAGGCCCATCGCCAGCTCGTAGGAGATCATCTGGGCGGTCGCGCGAATTCCGCCCAGCAAGGCCCATCGATTGTTCGAGGCCCATCCGCCCAGCGACACCCCGTAAACTCCCAGTCCGATCGTGGCCAGGATGTAGAGCGCGGCGACGTTGAGATTGGCGGCCTGCAGATTGATGTGCTGGTTGCCGATTATGAGCGTATCGCCGAAGGGAATCACCGCGAAGGTGATCAGCACCGGGAACATGGCCAGAAACGGGGCCAGTGCATGAATAAATTTGTCCGCCCCGGCAGGCACGAAGTCTTCCTTGGTGAAGAGCTTCAGCGGGTCGGCCATCAGGGTATTGACGAAGCCCAGGTTGGGCATGCCCAAACGGCGCCCGATGCCGGTAATCGCGGCGCGGTTGGCGCCCACCCGGTCCTGGATCAAGGCGCTGCCCTTGCGCTCGAACCAAAGCAGGATCGCCGACAGTTGGAGCACCATAAGCAGGACCACGATCGCCTTGATGGCGCCGATCAGCAGTTCAATTGCCACGGCGGGCCAACTCGTCAACCAGGTTCGTGATTGATTCAGGAGTCAGGTTTTCGTAGAAGCGAGATTGGTTGAGTTGCAGCATCGGTGCGGTGCCGCAGGAGGCCAGGCATTCGACCTCGCTCAACGAGAATTTGCTGTCGGCGGTGGTTTCCCCCGGGCCGATGCCCAGCTTGCGGCTGATACAGTCGACGATTTGTTCAGCGCCGCGCAGGCGGCAGGGCAGGTTGGTGCAGACCTCCAGGTGCCAGCGGCCCATCGGCTTGCGGTAAAACATCGTATAGAAGGAGACCACCGCGCGCACATGCGCCGCCGGCAGTTCCATCAGCCGGGACACGTAATCCTCGACCTCGTCGCTGATCCAACCGAACTCCCGCTGCGCCATCCATAATGTGGGCAGCAGGGCGGCCTGACGGGTTGGGTATCGACCCAGCACCTCGTGGTACTCCTTGAGCGTGGCCTCGGAGAACTGGATTTTGGTTTGGTCAGCCATATTTCCGCAAAGCCATAAACGGCGCTTTCTCCGGTGGCGGCGCCGATTTCAAAAATCTAATGACACCTAGCTAAAAGCGACCTTGGCCGCAAGTATTCCGCCCGGATAGTTCCAGCACAAGGGGCGGCGCTCGATCGCAAAGCCGACGTATCCGCTTTGTTAGGCGCCGCAAACTGGATAAATTTCATACTAGATGCGAGTGATCGCCGGAGACGCTCGCGGGCGCAAACTGAGCGCGCCGCGCGGTCTTGCTACCCGTCCCACGCTGGCACGGGTGCGCGAGTCGATGTTTTCACGCCTTAGCGTGCGCCTTGATTTTCAGGGGCTGCGCGTGCTGGACCTGTTCGCCGGCACCGGCTCCTTGGGGATCGAGTCGTTATCACGCGGTGCCGGCCACGTTACTTTTGTGGAATCGGCGCGGGCGGCGCTGATCGCCCTGCGCCGCAACCTTGACGCGCTGGGATTTTCCGGCCGCGCGCGGGTGCTCAAAAGCGACGTTATCCGCGCCTTGGAGGCGCTGGCGGCCGCGGGCGAGCATTTCGACCTGGTGCTGCTTGATCCGCCTTATCGCAAGGGCTGGGGTGACAAAGTGTTGCCCCGCTTGATGGAATTGAATTTATTGTCGGATGGTGGATGGGTCGCGACCGAGGTGTCACGACTGGAAGTGGCTCCGGCTTCCCTTAGCGGACTGGAAAGGGTAAGCCTTGCCACGCTGGGCGATCATCAAATCGCTCTGTACCAGCGGCAGAGCAGAGAGGCTGCGCTATGAACAAAGGCAGGGAGACACATCATCAATGCGCGGTTTACCCGGGGACCTTCGACCCGATCCATAACGGTCATATCGATATCATCCGCCGCTGCGTGGAGGTCTTCGACGAGGTTATCGTGGCGGTCGCCTACAATCCTCACAAGGATAACGCCCTGTTCACCGCGGATGAGCGGGTGGCTATGATCCGCGACTCGATCCGCGACCTCGAGCCGCGCGCGCGGGTGGACAAGTTCAGCGGATTGTCGGTCGAATACGCCGAGCGCATCGGCGCCAAGGTTATCATCCGGAGCCTGCGCGCGGTCACCGATTTCGAATACGAACTCGGCATGACCCACATGAACAAGTATATGAAGCCCAACGTGGAAACGATCTTCCTGTTCGCCAATCCTGCGCTGTTCTTCTCCGCCTCGCACCTGATCAAGGAAGTTGCCGCCTACGGACAGCGGCTGCCGGCGCTGGTTCCGGCGGCGGTGATGCAAAGACTGCGCGAAAAGTTCAAACTGGACTGAAGCGGCGTCCTTCGTTTTGGCAGGGCCCGTTTATTGGCCCTTAAGCGGCATGTTATCGTTCTACAGGCCCGTATGAGCCGGATAGGTTCAGGCGGCATTAACCAGGCTGCCGCCGCCAGTTTGGTCCCGTTGAGTCAGGTAAAGGAATCCCCGAATGGTCAAGCTTAATCGCAGAGTAGCCGCGCTGCGGCCGTCCGCTACGATGGCCGCAGAGGCCCGCGCCACGGAACTGAAGGAAGCCGGCGTCAATGTAATATCGCTGGCCGCCGGCGAGCCGGACTTCGACACTCCCGAGCGTATCAAGGAGGCGGCGCGCCAGGCGATGGCGGCGGGGCAGACCAAGTACACGCCGGTGGGCGGGATCAGCCGGCTCAAGCAGGCAATCTGCATGAAGCTCAAGCGGGACAACGGGCTGGACTACGAGGTATCGCAGGTGATGGCGTCGGCGGGCGGTAAGCAGGGCGCCTTCAACGTGATCGCCACGCTGTTCGACGAGGGCGACGAGGTCATAATTCCCACCCCGGCATGGGTCAGCTTTGCCGAGATGGTGCGGCTGTCGGGCGCGGAGCCAAAGCTCGTGCGCGCGGCGGAGGCGCATGGCTTCCGGCTGACGGCGCAGGATTTGCGCGGGGCGCTGACCTCCAGGAGCCGCGGTATCATCATCAACTCGCCCTGCAATCCGACCGGCGCGGTCTATCGCGAGGAGCATCTGCGGGCGCTCAGCCAGGTGCTGCTCGAAGCCGGCATCTGGGTGCTGTGCGACGACGTTTACGAACACATGACCTACGACAGTCCCGCGCCTCATTTGTTCAAGATCGAACCGCGGCTTAAGGAGCGGGGAATCGTGCTGAATTCGCTCTCCAAGACTTACGCGATGACCGGATGGCGGCTCGGAATCGTGGCGGGGCCGCGCGAGGTGGTGACGGCGGTAACGCGATTGCAGGGGCAGAACAGCGGCAATCCCAATTCAATCGCGCAGGCGGCCGCGGTCGAGGCCATCGGCGGACCCCAAGACGAGGTCGCCACGATGGTCGCCGAGTTCCGCGCGCGCCGGGACTTTGTCGTGGAGCGCGTCCGTTCGCTGCCCGGTTTCAGTCTGCCCAACGTGCCCGACGGGGCGTTTTACGCCTTCCCCAATGTGACGCCGCTGTTGCGCGCCAAATGGAAGGACGCGCCGCTTACCGACGGCGACGGCGTGGCCCGGATGCTGCTGGACGAAGCGCAAGTCGCGCTGGTCGGAGGCAACGATTTCGGCGCCCCCGAGCATGTCCGGATTTCATACGCCACCTCGATGGCGAATCTGAGCGAGGCGTTTGACCGAATCGAGCGCGTGGTGCAAAAGATGCTCGGCGCGTAAGGGAGCGCCGGCCTACCCCAATTCCACCCCCGGCGGGCACGGCGGCCCGCCCTACTGAGATGCGGGATTCTCCGGCTCGTTCATTGCCTTCTTGAAGTCGTGAATGGATTTGCCCAGCGTGCCACCGATATCGCCGAGCTTACTCGGACCGAACAGCACCAGTATGATTGCCAGGAGAATCAACAAATGGGTTGGTGCGAAGAGATCCATCATTATGTAGCCGTCCTTTCTCACGTCGTTACGACGTTGTGAAATTGTTGATACTGGTACGCGCCTTTACTGCCGGTTCTTTTTCTTTTGTACTCAACCGTCTCCGGGTGAGGATGCAGGTAGACTTCAAGCAACCAGTTCTTTGGTCTCAAACTCAGGTTTTCGGGTTGAACTATCTCGCGCCTGAAACCGCCTCACTCGACGACAATCAGTTTCATCTTCATGTTTCCATGGCCGGTCCCGCAGTAGTGGTCGCAGATCACCATATACTGGCCGGCGGCCTTGGGGGTGACTGCAATGTCCGTGGCTTTGCCCGGGGTGATATCGGTGTCGATCTTGAGGGGCTTCAGGAGGAATCCGTGGGTGCGATCCTCGCTGGATAGCCGCAAGATTACCGGCTCACCCTTCTTTAACGTGATCTCGCTGGGCGAAAACTGGAATTTCTTCGCCTGGATTTCGATCACACGCGGTTCCGTGGCCGCATTTGCCGGACGCACGAAGTCCGGGGCCTTGGTTCCGACTGCCGAGAGTGTGAGCCCAATTGCGCCGGCCGCCGCAAAGAGCAAGGCACCCGCTGCGTTTCTCCTGTTCATTGTCATTTTCATTCCTCTACCGAGTCTGCCTTTCCATGTTTGAGCATCTGGTCCATTCCGACCGTGCCCGAGTACTCATTCATCGTGAGTTCGATTTCTTCGATACGCAGGTCGCGGCCGTGGGCCTTACCCTTAACGGCCCTCATCCCGAGGTCTTTGAAGGGCTGCGCCTTATCGAAGGGCACCGGCTTCCTCCCACCCGGGGTCGCGGGGTCGGGGAACGCAAAAATGAGCGAGCGCGCCGCGTACATTCTGGCGCTGCCCTGCTGGTGAAAGTTCTCGCGATGAATATGCCCGTAAAGCACCGTGACGTTGTCGTAGGGCGCGAGCGCGTTCATCACGTCGTCGCCGTCGCTGGTGAACCATTCCCAGTCGGGCCTCAGGTCGAACAACGGCCGATGCGTGAACACCACGATGGGTGCGGTTTTCGGAAAGCGCGCGAGGTCGGACTTCATCCAGGCAAGTTGTTCGGCGCCGACCGCGGGCCGCCCGCTGGAGACGTTGTCGAGCGCGATAAAGTGGACGCCGCGATGGTCGAATGAGTAATGCGTCGGGCCCATAAATTGGCGAAACATATCGCCGCCATCGAGCGCGGCATCGTTCTCACCGGGCACTACTTTGATCTGTGCGGCATTAATCCTGCCGGCAATCTGTTTGAACAGCTTGTAGCGCTTGGCGTGCTCGTCGGGAGTATCGGCGTCGTGGGTGAGATCGCCGGTGATGATTACCAGCTCGGGCCGCCGCTTAAGCGCGTTGATACTTGCGACGGCGCTTTCGAACGCCCTGGTCCCGAGCGGATCGGGCGGTCCATTAAAACCAACATGGGTGTCACTGAGCTGGATGAACGAAAACGGCGAGGGCGCCTCGCCGTTTAGCTCGGCCATCGTGCGGGTGAGCACTTCCTGCCCGGCGCCACGTGCGAGCGGGGCAAACACGCTGTAAAGGGCCCCGATCGACAGCGAGGTGCCCGCAATACGCAGGAACGATCGGCGATCAAACTTGTTTTCCATCAAATCACCTCCAGGGTAATGCCGCGCATGATGCGCGCTGTCGGTTGATATACCTGGGGTGCGGGCAAAAAATTCCCGCGTCAGATCAAAATACTGCGCCGCGAAAAAAATCGTCCTCGTTTTCGAGGAATTGCCGCAATGAAAACTGGCTGCGTCGGACAGGCTTTTGCAGCCTGTCATGGGAGTTTGCACATTGGAAGAAGCTACGGCTGGGGCGGTGGGTGCGCTGAAAATCAGTGGGACGGGCGTCTCGCCTGTCATCGATGCGTGAGACTCTTTGCTCGCGCCACCCTTATATATTCTCTCAGTACAGACGGACGGCCATAACCACGACTATTCCTGAACCTCCAGTCATATTCGGTAGCGCGAGCAAAAATGCTCGCGCGTCATCGACAGGCGAGACGCCTGTCCCACTGATTTGGAGGCTTCCAGTCACAGGCTTCCGAGGGAGATTATAACCCGTTGACTGTTCGGCTGATGTTCGGCTTTATTCTTGGGACAGTCCGGAGTCAACGGGGTTTCGGGGCGGCTTTGAAGTCGGCTACGCTAGCGAGAGCGGCGAGCTTGGCCTTCTTGACCTTAAGCTTCTGACGCTTCATCGCCCGGTAGTGGGAACGGGTCTTGAGATGGTATTCGGCGCAGGGGCGACAGAGGAAGTCGATAATTTTCTGTCCGTATTTAGGCATGTTTCATGGTGCCGCATTTGGAATCACTGCTATTGCATGGCTTGAAGCGGATGCCGCGAAAACTGCCCCTCATGCAGCCTCCTCCGAATTGAATCCTTTGCCCCAGCTTCGGAATAAAAACAATTTCATCCGCTTTTCCTGTTGCGAGAGACATTTGCGAACAAAAGAATACTCCACGTACGACCACGGTATGGGCATTGGTGTAGCGCACATAAAATATTTCGTGTCCTTTGATATCATATACAGTCAATGTGCTGCGGTCTTGGGATCTTTCAGGATAGGACATTTGGCCTGGAACCAAATGAAATTCGTTTTTCTTGATATGTGCCACAAGTTTACCATCTTCAGTAAAGACATCAGAAACAATTAAAATACCTTTCGAAGTTCTCTCGATTTCTACAATTGTGCAATCGCCAACGACTACCCGGATCACATCCGTCGAGCTCCAGAATGCCGTGCCACCGAACAGGACGAGCAAAGCATCGGCTGGCATCGATTGTTGCACGCGGTCGCAAGCATTAGCTGGAGTCGGCTCATGTCCGGGTATCAACCAGCCATGAGTCTCCGTCTCTGGCAATGGGATGGGTGGCAAGAACTGATATCCGATAGTTCCTATTATGGCGACAAAGACCATCCCTATTGCAGTCTTTGGTATAGTAGAAAGCCTTTCGGCGCATTCAAGAATCGCCCATCCTACGATTATCAAGTACGCAAATTCGTGGGATACTGGCCACACGAACCAAACGTCAACGAAGAACCAAAAGGGGTCTTTCAGTCTCGCGCCTATCTTATTATGTATGGGCTTTTGGTGACGGCGGGGCTGGTTCTTTTTTCACAAACGGGACGAGCCAGGATTGCTCGACTTCATTGTTAGCATAGCGTTCTTCATCGCCTACGGTTCATCAGGAATTGCTTGCAGGCCTTCTCGTCGGGGAAGGTCGCCATCAATTGTCGGAGCGTCATATGCATAGAAATTTAGCAAACCCGAAGCCGAGAGTTAACAGGTTATAAAGCCCCTTCTCCAGCCCGTCATTTCCGATCTTTCACGGAATCAGGCCAAAGAAAGGCCGGCTGGGAAGTTGCCGGCGCCGCCATTGGCCTTAAGTCCCCGTTCCGCTCAGAGTGACCGTTTGGGGTGTGTTGGTCGCATTGTCGTTGATCTTGAGCGAACCCGTGACGGAACCCTTGGCGGACGGCGAGAATCGTACGGAAATCGTGCAGTTCCTTCCTGGCGCAACTGGCGCGGTGCAGGTGTTGGTTTGGCTGAAACCAGCGCTGGCAGAGATGCTCGCTACGCTGAATGACGCGGTTCCGGTGTTGCTGAGAGTTACCGTCCTGGCTGAACTGGTAGTACCCCGGCGTTGTCTTCCAAAGCTCAGGCTGGTGGGTGTCACTGCACCGACGGCCGCGCCCGGTGTCGGCGTTGGCCGCGCGGTCGCGGTTGGCTTCGGTGTGGCGGTTGCAGTTGCGGTTCTGGGAATCGGCGTCGAGGTAGCGGTCGGCTTTGGTGTAGCTGTTGGGGTCGAGGTAGCGGTTGGTTTCGGTGTGGCGCTGGGCCTTGCTGTCGCCGTGCGGGTCGGCGTCGGAGTTCCAGCACTGGTAGGAGTTGGCGTCGGCGCGCTGTTGCCGAAGGTCAGCACGGTTACCGAGTAAGCCGGGAAGCTGAGCGAGAAATTGGACGCGACGCCACTTAGGGTGCCGCTGGCGACGTCGGCGGAGCCTACGCCGGTTTCGGCGGCATTATCCTGTGGTACACCGTAGGAATACTGGACGCCGCTGGCTGCGGGCGTGGCGTGATTGAGGGTGATATTTGCGTTGAACGCGGCGCTGGCGCTCTTGTTGATCACCAGCAATCCGAGCGAACCGTCCTGGCGTTTCGCCGCACAGACGCTGAGCAGCGGGTAGTCGCTGGCCGCGGCGATTAACTGGTCGCCGCCGCGCGCGAAGTACTTAAGGAGCTTTCCAACATAGTAAGTTGGATACTCATCCGCCGGGGCGGGAGGATCGGCGCTGTCGACGACGCCGTAGTCGCCATAATTGCGCCATCCGTAAAGCAATGAGGAATTGTTGTTACCCGTTTCCTGTCCGTTGCGCAGGTCCCACCACATGACGGCGTTGAACTCGGTCTGCATCGCGGCACAGATGCTGTCGGCCATAAATACGCCATTGACCAGGCTGGTCGTTTGTTTGCCGGGGCCGGAGGAAACAGAGTTGTTTTCAGTGGCAACCAATTCGACCCCCGCGGCGGTAGTGCCGCCCAGGTAATCGTTCAGTTGCTGGCGCAGATCGGCCGCGTCAGTAGCCCAGGTGCCGGAGGAGAGCAACAGGCCCTGATCGTATTCGCCGCCGGAGTCTTGCGGATAGCGATGGTAGATCAGGAAATCCGGGGTTACTCCCAGGCTCTTCGCAGTGGCGAGCATCACCGGCGTCCAGCCATTGTGCGATACTCCGGTTACGGGATTCAGCGCGGGGTGATCGGTGTAGTTCGCGAAGCTGTCTTCGCCCGGAACTGCTACCGCGCCGACCTTGATCGTCGGATCGGCGGCTTTCATCTGACTGTAGTATTGGGCGAAGCGCTGCGCATAGGTGTAGGGATCGTGCGGCCGGGTGTTATTGTCAGTCTCCCACGATCCGTAAACCTCGTTGCCGATCTCCCAATACTTGAACCCATAATGGTTGGTTACGTTGGAGGAATTGACCCACGCCGCGGCTTCAACGGGCGTGCCCGAGCCATAATCGGCGGTGATAAAAACCTTCGAACCCACGGTCGTGGCGACATCGGCGAATTGGGAGAATGACGTGGACCATTGCCAGGTGTTGTTGTCGGTGGTGTTGGTCGCCCAGTGATAATCATCGGACAACGATCCGCCAGGGAAACGCAGCGCCTGGTTGCCCATCGCGGTCAACAGGCTTTTGGTGGTGGCAGTGTCGAGGATCCCGTCCCAAACAGCCGTGTTGACGCCAAAATGGCGCGCGTCAACGGTGCGCAGTGCCTGCGCGGCGTCCACCGTCACATTCACGACCGATGGCGGCGGCGCCGCCGTGAGCGAAACGCTGTCCACGTAAAATTGCGGCTGCGTGGTGCCAGTGCGATCCTGGATCCAGAACCCGTCCAGGTTGGGTTTGCCCGCTACCCCCAGCGATACCAACGAAATAGTAACCTGTTGCCACGTGTTGGCGCTGAGCGCCGGCAGCGCTACCGCTGTTAGCGCGGCGCCGCCGAGTTCGGCCTGGACCTGCAGCAACTGCCCGCCCGAGGAGCCGCCGTTGATCCAAAAGACCAGGTTGCCGTAGATGCTCGAATCGAAGTCGCCATGCGCAAGGTAGAGCGCCTGCCAGGGACCGGCACTGACGGCTATAGACGCCGTCCCGGACTGCACCGGCGAGCTGTTGCTCAGATTTACCGTCGGCCAACTCCAGTTCTGCCAGCCGTTGACGAGGTCATCGGTGTAAACCGACTGATCAGATTGCGCCCAGGCGGTTCCTCCGCTCGCTGCGCAAAAGAGGACCAGAGCCACCAACCAAATGCCGAAGGGTAGAGCAAATTTCCGGAATACAGCGCTGTTCCCGCTCATTTGGAGCAATTTACTACAATTTAGCTATCCTGCAAACCCGAGCATGCTATTGGATAAATCAGAGCCGCGACCGTGAGGGAGCGGTCAGGTTGGCCGAGCGATAAAAGACCGCTCGCTAACGCTCGCGGGTCTGATGGAAATTCTTCCTGAGCCGAATACCACCTGCTGGTTGTGATTCGCGGGCCGCTGTTGCATAGATGGCGGTGAAGCCAGTCGAGGAGGACAGGACCATGCCGATCGATTTTGAAAAGCGCAAGGACGGTATCGCGATCATCACGATGAACCGTCCGGAAAAGCTCAACGCCATGAACAAGGCCGATCTAACCCGGCTGACCGAGGTGTTTTACGAGCTGCGCACCAATCCTGACGTGCAAGTCGCGATCATCACCGGCGCCGGCAATCGCTCCTTCACCACCGGAATGGACCTCTCGCTGGTAGGTGAACTTCATCCCGACCATTACAAGGACGTGCCGCAGGGATTGCTGATGAACATGGTTCCCTACATGAAGGGGATTGACATCTGGAAACCGATTATCGCCGCGGTCAACGGCCATGCGATTGCGCTGGGCGCCTGCATGCTGCTGGGCACCGATATCCGCCTCGCGTCGCCTAACGCCACCTATGCGCTCAACGAAGTGCTGTTCGCCGATCTCGCCGACGGCGGCGCGCTGCCGCGCCTCCCGCGGCAAATCCCTTACGTCCACGCGATGAAAATTCTGCTCACGGGCGAGACTATCAAGGCCGACGAGATGCTTCGCATCGGGCTCATCAACGAGATCGTCCCGCAGGAAAAGCTGATGCCGCGGGCGCTGGAAATCGCCGAGCACCTGGTCACCAAGTGCGACAAGTATTCCGTGCAGGTGACCAAGCAGGCGGTGATTCGCGGAATGGACGTCGGACTGAGCCAGGCATTGCTGGAAGAGGCATTATTCAAGGAAATGCTGGAGAACCGCCATGGACTGAAGAATCCCATGATGGGGCACTACGCGGATAAGTTCCGGAGATAGGAGTGAGGGGAGAGGAGTGAGAAGTGAGAGGAGACAAGGGAAACGACCTGCCTGCGCCTTCTCTCACTCCTCACTTCTCTCCCCTCACTCCTCTCCTTTTGCGCTTGCCGGGCGATATTGATAATTTGACGCGAATGGATGTTCGATGCGTATCGCACTAATCGGGCAGGCCGCGTTCGCGGAAAAGGTTTTGCATGAGCTCCACGCCGCCGGCGAGGAGGTCGTCCATGTCTACGCGCCGCCCGATAGCGGCGGCCGCCCCGATCCGCTCAAGACCAAAGCGCTGGAATTGGGCCTTCCCCTGAGCGAACCCACTTCGTTTAAGGGCGACAAGATTTACCAGCAGTTCAAAGCGCTTGACGCCGACCTCGCCATCCTGGCCTTCGTCACGCTGATTGTACCCGAACGCGTTCTTTACGCTCCCAGGTTCAAGGCAATCTGTTTTCACCCCTCGCTCCTGCCGCGCCATCGCGGCGCCAGCGCGATCAATTGGGCGATCATTCAAGGCGACGGCGAAACCGGGACTACGTGGTTCTGGCCCGACCAGGGTATCGACACCGGCCCGATCCTGATTCAGAAGCGGGTCCCGATCGGCGAGAACGATACTATCGGTGGACTCTACTTCAACCGCCTGTTTCCACTCGGAGTGGAGTCGCTGTTCGAGGCGCTGGACCTGATCAAGACGGGCAAAGCCCCGGCGATCGCGCAGGACGAGAGCCTGGCAACTTACGAGCCGCCCTGCCGCGATGAGCACGCGCGGGTGGATTACAACAAACACGCGCGCGAGGTTCACAACCTGATCCGGGGATGCGACCCGCAGCCGGGCGCGTTCGCCTTGTACGAGGGCAAGCGGGTGCGGTTATACGACGCCGTGCTGGAGCCGGGCCTGTCCTCGGGAGCGCTGGGTGAAATCGTTTCGATCGGCGCGGACGGAATGCGAATCGGGCTGGAGGGCGCGACCCTGCTGGTCAAGCGGGCGCGCGTGGAACCGAGCCCAAAAAAGGTGGCGCCAGCCGAGCTTGCGCAAGCCGGGGAGCTGCGCGCCGGGATGCTCGCGGACAACTAGCGGATGCTCAAGGACTGGCGGTAGCACGTTGACAGGGGGGCCACTGTGGTGGCGGGTGTAGTTGAATGCGGCTGTGCGTTGGAACTTCCAAGGGTATCGTGATGGTCGATCCGGACCGGGAGCGTGCGCCGCTCGCGGTGATCGCTAATCCATCATCGATTTGGTGCATGGCGCAGAGCGCGGACGAGCCGCATATCATCTACGTCGGCTCGCTGGAGCATACTCACATGGGCGAAGGACCGGCCTCGGGCACGCTTTCGCGCACGACCGACAGCGGCAGGACCTGGACCGATATCACCCCGGGGAGCGCTCACGACGAGGGCATCTGGGCGGTCGCGGCGCCGCCGGACGCGCCAGGCGAACTATTCATCGGCACCACGCACGCCCGGCTGTTCCGTAGCGAGGACCATGGCCAGAGCTTCAAGGAATGCAGCGCTTTTCTACAGCTGCCGGGACGCGACCGTTGGAGCTTTCCGCCGCCGCCGCACATCCCGCACGTTCGCGCGATCACCTTCGATCCGGCCAATCCGTCGGTCATGTACGTCGGGGTGGAGGAAGGCGGGGTTTTTCGCTCACGCAACCGCGGCGTCAGTTTCGAGCCGCTTAACAAGGGAATTTACCCGGACCTGCACGCCTTGGCGGTGGATCCCGCCGACTCGCGGCGGCTCTATGCTACCACCGGGCGTGGATTTTACCGCTCCGACGCGGCCGGCGCTTCGTGGAATCTCATCAAGCAAGGCGTGAGCCGCCCTTACGTGGTGCCGCTGCTGGTTGACGCGGGTGACGCAGGGACCGTCTACACGGCCGGCGCCGCGGGCGCACCCCCGACCTGGGCGGTGTACGGGGCGGACTCGATGCTGTTCGTCAGTAACGACGGCGGCGGCAGCTTCAGGCCGGTCGCGGCCGCCGAAGGAATGTGGCGCGGTATGGTGATGGCATTTTTGCAGAGCGAGCTGCGCCCCGAGGATCTGTTCGCTGTCACCAGCGACGGCAAGGTCCTGCGATGGCGCCCGCACGAGGACGAGATCGTGGAACTCGCCTCCAACCTGCCGCCCGCCTACGCGCTGGCGGCGCTGCCCTGAGCGGCCCCGGCTCCTCTGCGTAACGCCGCCCTCCGCGCCGGCTCTACTTCTGTTCAAAATTCACCTCCCTGCGAGATTTGAAGCACCCGGCGCCCCGTGTAAGACTTGATTGTACCGCGGGTTGAGTCCCGGATCTCAGGCAGAGTTACGCCGGGCTATTTGCGGTTCGCGATTTTTCTATGGAAGAAGCCACAGCATCCACTATTCCTGAGAGCCGCGCAGCCAGGACGTTGCGTGAGATCTTCGAGTCCGGGCGGCCGCTCACCTACATCCGATCGGCGGAAGAACAACGGGTCTCAAGGGTGCTGCGGGAGGTCGGAGGGAAGCTTTTCGACTCCACGCCGGTACCGGTGTGGACCTGGAGTATCACCGAGGGGATGCGCCGAGAGGACGGAAAAAACGAGCCTGAGGCCCATGGCCCGCGCGAAGCGCTGGACTTTATCGCCGCCCACAAGCATCCGGCAATCTTCCACCTGAAGGACTTCCACGACCCGTTGCGGGAATCTGCCGCGGTCAGGCGCCGGTTGCGGGACCTCTATGACGCCTGCATCGATCAACGGAAGTTCATCGTAATCAGCTCTCCGGTGCGATTCGTTCCCGAGGAGGTCGAGCGCGATCTCGTCTACATCGAGTTGCAACTGCCCGATCAGATCGAGCTGACGGACTTCCTGCGCGAAGAGGCCCGGCAAATCTCCGCGCACGGGGGCAGTGCCGATGAGAGCGAGGCCACCCTCTCGCAACTCGCCCGTACCCTCCAGGGGCTCACCCTCAATGAGGCGCGCCATGCCGTGCGGCGCGCCATGGCCACGACTCGGCACCTGGGCTCCGGCTCCATACCGGCCCTGCTGGAGGAGAAGCGGCTGCTGGTCAACCGCAGCGGCGTGGTCGAATTCGTCGCCAGCGGGACGGAGATCGCGCAGGTCGGAGGACTGGAGGTTCTCAAGCAATGGCTGGTGGAACGCAAGAAACTCTTTCAACTGCGCGATAGCCTGAGCTCGGATATTGTCCCCAAAGGGGTGCTCGTGATGGGTATCCCGGGATGCGGTAAAAGCCTCTGCGTGAAGGCGATCGGGTCCCATTTCGATCTTCCGCTCTACCGTATCGATATGATCGAGGTCTTTTCCGGCCGGCACGGGCCGCCCGAAGCGGCGTTCGTTCACGCGTGCAAAATGCTCGAGGAGATGGCGCCCGCGGTGATTTGGTTCGACGAGATCGAGATGGGAATCACGTCGGCCGATGCGGGCGGGGAGCAAGGCCGGATTTTTGCGTTCTTTCTAACCTGGATGCAGGAGAAGACCCGGGGACTTTTTGTCGCTGCCACGGCCAACCGAATCGACCTTTTACCGGCCGAGATGATCCGCAAGGGACGTTTCGACGAGGTCTTCTTTGTGGACCTGCCGCAGGACGAAGAACGCAGCCAGATCTTCAAAGTTCATCTCAGCCGCCGCGCAGTCGATCCGGCGCAGCACAATATCGGACGCCTGGTGGCGTTTTCCAACGGCTGGACCGGGGCTGAGATCGAACAGTGCGTCGTGTCGGCCCTGACCAGGGCGCAACTTGAGGACCGCGAGGTCACCGAGCAGGACCTGGTCAACGTCGCCTCGGACGTCGTCCCGCTGTCGCGCACGATGAAAGAACAGATCAATCACATCCGCGGCTGGGCGTCCGAACGCGCCCTGCGCGCCTCCCGCCGCCCGCTCACCCGGTAGAACGACAGGCCTTTCTGCGCGATCCGCGCAGGAACCTTGCTGCTGGACGCCTAAGCCGACCTACCGTTGACGGGCCTGATCGGATGATGCTTAGCTCGCGCGAGGGTCTTTGCGATGAGCGATAAGATTTACGACGCGGAACGCATCAACCGTGAACAGCTCGAATTCTGGAACAGCGCGGCGCCCGGATGGAAGCAGATGTGGACGATGCTGGAACGCGCCGGACAGCACGTGGCCGACCGGCTGGTCGAGCTTGCTCAAATCAGAGCCGGAGAGCGCGTGATCGATATCGCCAGCGGCTCGGGCGAGCCGGCGGTAACGGCGGCGCGCAAGGTCGGTCCTGGCGGTCTGGTGGTCGCTACCGACCAATCGCCCGCGATGCTGGATCTGGCGCGCGAGCGCGCTGCCGCGCTGGGACTTCGAAACATGAAATTCACCGCGACCGGCGCCGAGGAACTGGCGGTCGAAGAGCGCAACTTCGACGCCGCGTTGTGCCGATGGGGCCTGATGTTTGTCGGCGATCTTGGCGCGGCGATCCGACGCATCGCGCAATTGCTGGCCGCGCAGGGCCGCTTCGCCACCGCGGTGTGGGGGCCCGCCGACAAGGTGCCGATGATCAGCCTGGGCGACGAGGCGGTGCGCGTCCTGGCCAAACTGCCGCCGCCACCGCCCGATGCTCCGGGCCCGCTTAAACTGGCCGACACCAAACCGCTGGAGCGGGCGCTTGCCGCCGCCGGATTGAAGGACATCCGTGTGGAAGCGCTCAACGTGCGGTTTGAGTTCGAATCGGCGGAGGCTTTCGCCGATCAGCGGCGCGCCGTTTCGAGTCCGTTTCGCGTGATGCTCTCCAAACAGACGCCGGAAGTGCAGCACCGTATTCTCGACACGCTCGCCCGCGAGGCGGGGCGCTTCGCCGACGCGACGGGCCGGGTGCGGATGGATAACGAGGCGATCCTGATTTCGGCCCACCTTTGAGAAGAAGAAACGAGAAAAGAGAAATGAGAAAAGAGAGTTGAGAAAGGGAACACCTTACGCAGTCTCTCTTCCAGTTTCCACTGACATGACACGAAAGGTATTGGCGCATGAACATTAAACTGGACGGTAAGGTCATTCTGGTAACCGGCGGCGCCTCGGGCATGGGCCGCGCCACCTCGATCGCCGCCGCCCGCGCGGGCGCCAAGGTCGCGATTTGCGACGTCGATGGCAAGGGCGGTGAGGAGACGCTCGGGATGACGCTGGCGGCCGGCGGCGACGCTTTCTTTTCCGCCTGCGACGTCAGCGCCGCTGCGCAGGTGGAAGCGCTGGTGAATCAAACCGTCAAGAAATACGGGCGGCTGGACTGTGCCGCCAACATCGCCGGTATCGAGGGCAAATGGGGCGATAACATCGCGGAGGCTCCGGAGTCGAACTTCGACCGCGTGATCGCCGTCAATCTCAAGGGCGTGTGGCTGTGCATGAAGTACGAGATTGCCCAGATGCTCAAGCAGGGCGGCGGATCGATCGTCAACCTGGCGTCCGCCGCGGGCCTGGTTGGAAACCCGGGTTCGGCGGCTTATGGCGCCTCCAAGCACGGCGTCGTCGGACTGACCAAAACGGGCGCGTTGGAGTATGCGCGCCAGAAAATCCGCATCAACGCGGTTTGCCCCGGCGCAATCGAAACCCCGATGCTGTCCCGCATCTTCGACGTGATTCCGCAGCGCGGCGCGCGGATGGCGGATATCGAGCCGGTAGGACGCCTGGGCACACCCGACGAGATTGCCAACGCGGTGCTATGGCTGTGTTCGGAGGACTCCTCGTTCGTCACTGGAACCGCGCTGTCAGTCGACGGCGGCCTGACCGCGATGTGAGAGAAAAGAGAAATGAGAAAATAGAAAAGAGAGGGGCCGCCAGAGCACAATCCAGATTCCTTGCCCTGGTTGCTTCTCTTCTCTCATTTCTCTTTTCTATTTTCTCTTTTCTTCCTACTTCTGGTCGCTTATCCCGGGAATGATTCCGCCGTAGCCGCCCACCGCCTTGATGATGGTTGGGCCGGTGGACTTGGGCAGGCGGGGCGCTTTCTTGCGCTTCATGGCCCGCTCGATTATCGGTTCGACCCGCGCCGCCTTCTCGCGCGCGCGTCGCTCCTCGCGCTCCCGGAACTCGGGCATCACTTCACGGCCCAGCAGCTCGATCGACTCGCAGGTGGCGTCATGCGGCATGTCGCCGCACTGAGTCAGCAGCATGATCTGATCGATGCCGGTATCTTCCCAGACGCGGAAGGCGTCGCGCGCCTCCTTGGGCGTACCGAAACAGACGCCGCTGGTGCCCGCGATTCCAACTCCCGCACCGGGTGTGGCCTTGTACTTGTCCCATACGCTGGTCTTGCCCGGCTCGTGCTCGCCATACAGGTAATGATGGCCGAAGGCGTAGGTCATGAAGAAGCAATGCTCGGGTCCGAGTTTGCGCGCGCGCTCCTGGTTGCTGCCGCACAGAAACAGCATCGTGAACGCGATGTTCGGGTTGATCGACGCGCCGATCGGCACGCATTCCTCGGCCAGAACCCGGTAGTACTCATCCGACCACTTGCGTGCCTCATCGGGGGATACGAAGCCGAAAGTCAGCGCGCCCAATCCCAGCCGGGCTGCGAGCTTTATAGTCTCCAGGCGCGAGCAGGCGACCCACAGCGGTGGATGGGGTTTCTGACGCGGCTTGGGAATTACGTTGCGCACCGGGAAATTAAGATACTTTCCCTCGTGGCCCTTAAACGGCTCCTCCACCAGCATCCGGGTTACGATTTCGAGCGACTCCAGCCACATCGCCTGCTTTTCTTCGCGCGGCACATGAAAGGCGAACAACTCAGAGTCGGCTGAAGTCTCGCCGGTGCCAAATTCGACGCGGCCGTTGCTGATCAGGTCCAAGGTCGAGATTCGTTCAGCCACGCGCGCGGGATGATTGTACGGGGTCGGCAGCGCCACGATTCCATGGCCCAGCCGGATCTGTTTGGTGCGCTGGCTACAGCCGGCCAGAAAAATCTCCGGCGCGGAGGAATGCGCATACTCTTCCAGGAAATGGTGTTCTACCAGCCATACGTAATCAATGCCCACCTTGTCGGCCAGTTCCACCTGGTCCAGCGCCTGTTGAAAGCGGTTATATTCGGAGTCTGGTCCCCATGGCCGGGGCAGTTGATGTTCGTAAAAGAGCCCAAATTTCATCGATTTCCTCCCGCGCGTCGACCGCCTGTCGCTGGCCGCGCGTGTCCTGGTAAAGCTGAACTGCCGTTACCGATATTCGATCGACCGGCATGGGGCAAGCCGGAGTACTCAGGTGGATGCGTCCGGACCGATGCCCGACGGCACCGGGAGCGCCGCGCAACGATTTGTCAATTCGCGATTTCCGCCGGAGCGCTTTTGGCCAGGACTTTACAGGCTCCGGGCCGACCAATTAAGGTGCGTTCGGGCACCGCAAAGCCGAGCGCCGCGAGCATCCATGATCCCGGTGCGTTACAACACCAACCACCCCTTTTGAAATAGTTCAACGCTCGGCGCGCTCCGGGCCCGTCGCTAGGCCGAAAATGCCCTATTTACTTGGACTTTCAGGCTGCTATGCTCCGCATTACATCTCGAAAGCAAGATTCAGGCCGCAACGCTACTAACCCGAAAGTGCCTACACGGTGCCTACACCATGCGCATGGCGCTCTCAAGGACAAGTTGGAAACCGATGGAAACCGACCGCCAGACCCCCGCCCCAAAACCCCGTTTGACAGAAGAAGCCATCCGCCGCGCCACCCGCCCGCCGCCGGTTCCTTATTCCTGCGCGAGCCCGGCGGCCTCTGCGTCAGGATCACCTGGAACGACGTCCGGACGTTCAACTTTGAAGGGCGCCTCGACGGCCGGATGACCGCTGCCGGACGGCAAAGCAATTAGGACAGTGGCCCAAGCCCAAGCCGGTAAGCAAGCCAAGAGGCTTGGCTATCTACCTTGACATACGACGGGACCTAGCGCTATAAAGATAAAAGATTGCTTGCTCAAGCGTGTTGCCTTTTGTCTGTACAGTGGCTCATATTTTGGCAACACTTTGGGCCTCACCAACGCGCCGTCTTCCGGCCAACGCCAGATAGGTTGCAGAGGAACCTTCTGGAAGAGCAGGAACTCTTCGGAGACCGATTAATCGGGACGCCGCCGTCGTGTCCGCTGCCAATCTCCAAGACATAGACTTGTGGAGTTGGGCTCCTCAAAGAGGGGAGCCCAACTTCTTAAACGACTTGGAGGTAAAAATGCGGAACGACCAGAATGATGCGCGTGAGCTTGCCTTTCGACTCCTCACACGAATAGTCGCTGAGTATATCGAGACAGGTCGCCGCCCCCGGGGTGCAGGCCTTAAAACTGAACTCCAGCGCAGGACCGGCGGATTCAGCGAGGCCCTCCTAGGGTACGAAAGTTTCGGCACCTTCCTTGAGGCTGCCGCCCAAAGCGGGTTCGTTCGGCTGCAAAGAATTCCAGGTGAAGATATCGAAGTCTCGTTACCCGGCTCGGCCCAGAACGTCTCACAACCATCCGTGCCAAGCCTGATGCCCAACACCGGACGATCGACATACATCCGGCGTGACTTTTGGAAGTGCTTCCTTGACTGGACGCCGGGCTGGCCCCGACTTTATGACCCCCGGAACGACAAAGCATTCATGTTTCCGGAGAATCCCAGCCCTTTTGATAACGCTGAGCACGCTCGGCTTCGAGCGGCTTGGCAGGGTATGCCGCAGTCCTTCATTGAGATTCCTCTGATCTCAATGGAGAAACAGCTTGTCTGGATGCAGGAATTCGCGAGCAACCTCGATGAACCCTCAAGATCGGTCCTGCTTAAAGTTCTCGACACAGCCCGACCCTTCGGCGCCTTTACCCAAGTGGTTCGTGAGACCCCGCGTCTCACTCGTGATTGGTCGAACTTTCGAGTCGAGCGCGTGACCCAACTCATCGCCCAATGGTTGAATGAGCATGGCCTTAAAGTCTCGATGGAGGCGCCACCTCTACCACCTCTAGTCTCAAGTCCGACGGAGCGTGCCATCCACAGGCAGAGTCGCGCGGTGGACGAGATTAGGACGAATCAGATCGCTTCGAATGAGATTACCGAACAAATAGTCCGGACCCGGCTCCATCAAGTGATCGACCGAATGTCGCTTCCGGATCTTCTCCGTCTTTCGGTTCCTGTGCAGTACCTGATCCTCGAGCGATAACTTTCCAACCGTGCGCTAGTGCCAATCCGCACTCGTAACTCGCGCCCGAAGGAAGGTGAGCTGCCGAGATGTTCAACCTCAGGAGACTGCTTGCCGGAGCCGTTGATCTACCCGCGACCAACATCCTCGACGCGGAAAATTTCGCTCAGCAGACGATCAACAAAGTGCGCGGCCGCGTGGTGCGCGCACGGGGGCCTAACATTTCAGGTCAGCCGACCCTCCATCTTTCTCAAGATGCAGCGGCGTTGGAGGTGATTTCGTCAATCCGGCCTGGCCCCTTTTGATATCCTGATTTGGCCCCACCCCCTGCGTGTTTGATAGCTCCCAGTTGCGCGTTCTAAAGATAATCCATCTTCGAGAGATCCTTACTTTCTCCCGCCGGCGGCGGCGCGGTATTAACTCTTGG
>DASZGF010000015.1:0-4050 GCA_035939115.1 Binataceae bacterium (SeqCode) | reverse complement strand
ACTCAATCGCCCGCCGCCACGCTGCCATGACTTCTCATCCCGTTCTCTTGTGGGCACGCGCGACATATGTGGGAATCCGAAAACCAAGATGAATCCCCCCTTATGACAACTGACAACTTTCATGGAATCGATCGTCTAGGTATGCACGCTGACCAAAGGCGGAAATTCTCGAGCTCTACCTCAATTCCGCCTACCTCGGCCGCAGCTCATGGGGCGTCGAGATGGCGGCGCGGAGCGCGGGGACGCCGGAGTAAAATTTCGAAATGTTTGACAGCCGGATCGGCACGTCACCATGTGCCGGTGCGCCAGATAGACGAGGTTCGTTACTGTGAACAGGGTAGACGCTTGTTGGCGCAAACTAGAAAGTTATTGCCTGAAAACGTGGGAACGGCTTGAACTGTACCAATTGCCATTTGGGCGAAGGAAGGGTCGCGCCCGCCTTCCCTTGCTTCGGCATCGCAGCCGGTACTGACAGGTTAAATCCTCAAGCGGCTCTCCATGTGACAATTAGCCAGCGCGAGGCTGGCAGATTGCCGCCAGCAAGTGTGAATGAGGGCAAATGATCAAGACTTAGACTCGCAGAGAGGTCATCGCCGCCTCTGTAGGTCTGTCGGCAATCAGCCCGGGCATTTCGGTCCCCGGACTTGCTGCGGCGGCGACGGCGCGACCGGATCAAAGTGGAGACGGCAAACGCGTGACGCGCGGGGATTTGCGATACTCACGTGCATGGACGCTCGTCTGGATCCTGCAAAGTATGCCGGTCTTGCAGAAGGTGACGCACATGTGATTCGCAACGCTGGCGGGCGCGCCACCGATGACGCCATCCGTTCGCTAGTGATTTCACACAAACTGCTGGGAACCCAGGAATGGTTCGTGATCCATCACACCAATTGCGGGATGGAACTCTTCACTGACAGCGTTATGGGAGAATTGCTCGACGACAGTCTGGAAACGGCGCATTTTGACGGCAAGGTTTGGTCCAATCCGAAGCATGGTGAAGGAGCGAACGCAGGGCGTTTCATAAAATGGCATACGATCACGGACCAACCATCGAGTGTGGTCGATGACGTGCGTCGCATTCGCCAGCATCCTCTCGTTTCCAGCAAAATACCGATTTATGGGTACCTTTATGATGTTCATTCTGGCAAACTAATCGAGATCAATGAGGCCATTGAGGTTGGTCGCCCCCGCTGACACAACGACTTTTTTTCTTGATTTCAACACGAGCGGGCCTGGCGCAAAACAGGGTCCGCTGGACTGGCCAGATGGCCGGGCCGCGGCCGCCATTTCACGCCGCACGCTTAGCTCCGCCCCTGTGCGCCATGAGCACACAGGGACTAACCGTGCTTAGCGCGAATCTGCGGACGCACGCGCCTGAAGGCCGACATCGCCGCCGATCAACTCGCGAAGCGCTCTCGCAGAAGCGTCGGCGATGCCCGTTACCGACATGGCTGACCGGGCGCGCATTTCGGCTTGGCGGCCGCTGATGGCCGAGGCGAGGGGGCCGCATGCACGGCGGGTGGTGGCGTAGCCATATGGGGTGCAGGAGCGACGGGCCGCGCGGGCTGCGGTTGGACCATCCTGGTCAGAGGCGGCGTGGGTTGGTGAACGACAGGCGGCGGCGTCGCTTGGTGAACGACCTGTGGCGGTGGCGTCGCGTGGTGAACAGCGGACGGCGATGGCGTCGCTTGGTGAACGAGCGGTGGCGCTGGCGTCGCGTGGTGAACAGCGGGCGGCGATGGCATCGCTTGGTGAACGACCGGCGGCGGGGCGGGATGAAACGGCTTGGCTCCAGGTGTCGACGGGAGCTTTTTGTCGGCGCCGGGCCCCACCGTTGCCGGACCTATGGCAGCAGACGCGGGACGCGTACCACCGGGTGCAGGACCCGTCACAGCCGGCTTGCCACCTAGCTGCGGGGTAAACCCGGGCAATGCATGCGTCGTCGTCGATGGGAGCTTTTTGTCGGCCGCGCCGGGCCCCGCCCTTGCAGGGCCTGTGGCAGCAGACGCGGGCCCCGTACCACCTGGTGCAGGACCCGTCACAGCCGGCTTGCCTGTAAACCCGGGCAACGCATGCGACGGCCCTCCAGGCTTGGTAGCCGTTTGGGCATTGGATGGCGCTGCGGCATTGGAAGGCTTACCCGGCTTGGCCGGCACTACCGATGTGCCGGGCCGAGCGGCGACAACCCCCGGACCCTTGAACTGGGCGGGACGTGCCGTGGCCGCGACCGCGGGATGACCTTGACTCTGCGTTAACGAAAGCGCGGGGTCCTTAGCCGCCGTTTGCATGTGGTGCGTCTGCTGCTGCGTCGGCGGCAGGTGGCGTTCCTGGGCGGTCGCAAGCTGCTGGGCCGTGGGTTTCGCGGTCGTTCCGCCCGCGCCGCCGTTGTAACTGACATTGGACGTGTTGTTCACGACCACGGTTTTGTTGTAAACGTTAGTGATCGACGTATTGCTGATGTCGTTCACTGAGGTGTTGTAGAAAAAGGCGCCGTTCCGCCAATAGCCGCCCTCATAGCCGAAGCCGGTATAACCAAAGCCGTAATTTACGCCGCCGTAGAACCCGATTTCCGGCCCCCAATATCCGTCGTAAAACACATAGGCGCCGCCGTTCCACGCCCAGTAGCCGGGCGTCCACAACAAGGCAGGCTCCGGAGGAAGGATCCAGGTTCCCGGTACCCAGTAGTAGTCATCAATCTCTTCGTTCCACGCCCAATAGCCGGGCACCCACAAATAGCCTGGTGCCGGGATGGGGGGTTGCTCGTAGACCGGCAAGGGCGGCGGCTCGATGTTGATGCTGATACCGATGCTCACTTGCGCATGGGCGGTAGGGATCGCCGGGCACAAGCAGGCGCCGAAAAAGGCCGCCAAGGCCAGTGAACGGATAACTTGCATGGCAGAGAACTCCCGCCGGATTAACCCCACGCTCGCCACAGCATTGCACAGCTCACATGAAGCCTTGCTGAACGACTTCCGCCAACGGTCTTGTAGTGGCTGTTCGTGGGCGGGCTGTTTTTCGAAAGCGAAACCAACATCTGGTACGTTGTCAGTGGGCTGGCTGATAGGTTTGGGTGGCGACCGGTTGTGGAGGGACTTCGTCGCGCCCTTCTTGGGCTTGCGTATAGCGGCTGTGTCTCGTTTGTGTCCCATTCCGGCGGCGGCTTGAAATTTCCGGTGACTTATAACGCCGGAGCTCGCTCGACCTCGCCGGAATAGCCTCAATAAAGCTCCCGCGGCGCGTGTCAGTTCAGACCGGCGCGCTTCGGTAATGGATTTGGCAGCTCGAGCGCCTGCGTGCGGTCGGTCGCAAGGCCAGCCGCACCTCGGCAAGCGCCACCTTGAGGTCGGCGAGCTCGACCGTCAGCAACCGCACGGCGCGCTCGAGATCGTCATTCACTTCAGCGAGAACCCGCGGCCATGACCTCCCGATTGAACTGCCGTTCCTCGGCGATGGCGACGTTGATCAACGATTGAGTAATTAACGCCCCGACCGGCGCGGTGTCGAGCTCGTTGTCCGGCTCGGGCTTGGGCTCGGGCTCGGCCGTCCCCATTCGACTACCAAGATCCTCCCTGAATCCATGCCACCGCATTGACGCGCCAAATCCAGGCACAGCATGGCTCCTCCTGGTTTTATCCAAATAGCACCGGTCACCGTCCATATGTCCCGCGCTGACTTCGCCGAGGCCGTTGGCGGTTTTCGCGGTTTGCGACTGGGAAAAGGGCGGCCGACCGCAAAAACGCGCTGGCGGACCCGCCAAGCGGCCTGCCGCTGCTTGGCCTTCAGAAGCCTGCGGCATACTATGCGGCAAATCTGTCTGGATACTACTCTGACGCTAGGTTCGGTGCGCCTTAGGAAATCTCCAGAGCAGGCGCGACAATGCAGCAGGTCGCTGACTGGCTTGAGAAGTTGGGTCTCGGGCAATACGCGCAGCGCTTTGCCGAGAATGATATCAATTTTGGTATCTTGCCTCATCTGACAGACCAAGACCTGAAAGAACTTGGAGTCGCCTCGCTTGGTCATCGACGTCAGTTGCTACTCACGATAGCTGAG
>DASZGF010000014.1:0-47874 GCA_035939115.1 Binataceae bacterium (SeqCode) | reverse complement strand
TCTCTTCAGAGGGCGCTCGCAGCTCCTCGTCTACCACTTCATGTTCGGGCCCGACTACACGGCAGGGTGTCCGTCCTGCTCGGCGATCGCGGACGGGTTCGACCGCTCCGTCGTCCACCTGGCCAACCACGACGTCACGCTGTCGGCGGTATCGCGGGCGCCGCTCGCGAAGCTGCAGGCGTACAAGCGGCGGATGGGGTGGACGTTTCCCTGGGCGTCAGCGTTCGGCGGCGACTTCAACTTTGACTTCTACGTCTCAGTCACCGAGGAGCAACAGCGCGCGGGGACCGTCGAATACAACTACCAGCCCAGCCGCCCGAGGCTGGACGTGAAGCCGGAAGCCGGCAGTGAGGGGAATCCCCACGCGGCCATGACCGGAACCGACGTGGCCACGTACGCGCGCGAGAGGCCGGGCATGAGCACGTTCGCGCTCGAGGACGGCGTCGTCTACCACGTCTATTCCACCTATGCGCGCGGACTGGACGGCCTCTGGGGCATGTACCAGTGGCTAGACCGCGCACCCAAGGGGCGCAACGAGACGGGCCCCTGGTGGCGCCGCCACGATGAGTACAACCAGGGCTGAGCGAAATCGCGGTTGTCGTGGCGCAACTGCGGGACTGGAGATCTCACGACGCATGGCTTCCGAGCGAGCTTCCCAGCAGGCGTTTCTTGGCGTCTCAGCGCTGATCTTCGCTGCCAGCGCGGCGGTAACTACCGTCTGGTGCGCGTCCATGTCGGCGATGAGCGAGATGCCGATGCCCGGCGGCTGGACGATGTCGATGGCGTGGGTGCGGATGCCCGGACAGACGTGGCCCGGCGCGTCGGCATCGTTCCTTGGCATGTGGGTCGTGATGATGGTGGCGATGATGCTGCCATGCCTGGTCCCAATGCTGTGGCGCTACCGCCAGGCAGTTGGCAGGACAGGCGAGACGAGTGTCGGTCGGCTGACCGCATTCGTGGGCGTGGGTTACTTCCTGGTCTGGACCGTGTTCGGAATGGCCGCTTTTCCACTGGGAGTCGCGCTGGCGGCGATCGAGATGCGACAGCCGGCGCTGGCCCGCGCCGTACCGATCGCGGTCGGCGTGGTGGTCCTAATCGCCGGATCCCTCCAGTTTACAGCGTGGAAGGCGCGTCACCTTGCGTGCTGCCGGGCTGCGCCTGGCTGCGGCCGTACGCTGCCGGCCGACGCCGGCACGGCCTGGCGACACGGCCTGCGCCTCGGCCTCCACTGTAGCCAGTGCTGTGCCGGTCTGATGGCGATCCTCCTGGTCATCGGGGTCATGGACCTTCGCGCGATGGTTGTGGTGGCGGCTGCCATGACCGTCGAACGTCTCGCACCGGTCGGTGAGCGAGTCGCGCGAGCCATCGGGGCCGTCGCCGTCGGGGCAGGGTTGCTTCTGATCGGGCGAGCAGCCGGGCTCGGATGACGGCTCCGCATCGTAGAAACACGAACTGGCCGAGTGCCTCCGTCGCATGCCCCAGCACGGCCCCATCCATGACTTGCCCGCGCTCTTAAGCCATGGAGGCTTCGGCCTTTCGTATTCATGGCGGGCAGGGACGCCCGCCCTACTGTTTGAGGGGATCGGGGACCTTGGTATCAACAAACGGCTTCACGTTGAGGAAGTACCATTCGCCGCCGACCTTGCGTAGCTGCGTGTTGTAACCGCCCACCAGCAGTAGCGAGGTCACGCCATCGCGCGTGACGTACACAGTCAGGTTGCACAACGCCGTGCCGCGGTCGGGTTCCAGCGACATGATCAGATTGGTCACCAGGTGGCGCTGCCTGGCCTTGCCCATCTCACTGGCGGTAAGCTCGCGGGTAAATTTGAGCAGGCCCTCGCGCCCGGCATGGCGTCCCGCCACCGGACTGTCGAATACGCCGTCAGGTGTGAACGTGCCCACCCATTCCTCGTAGCGGCCCTCGTCGATACTGTGACAGAAACGCGCAAACAGCTCGCGGACTTTTTCCCGGTCCTCGTGATTGAACATCATTAAGCCAGACTCCCTTGCCGGCACCTCCGACGCCCCCACAGAATTCGAGGGGACAGGAGAGGTGCGATTTCGTGTGTGGCGCAAGCGGGAATACCTAAAGGACCGCACAGCGCTTGCCCAAGTCCAAATCGCCCTTGTGGCGGCCGATGGAACCTCTCCCTAACCCTCTTCTGAGATAAGGAGAGGGGATCAGATCACTGCGGGAACATCAGGATCGTGCGCACCACTTCGCCTGCCTTCATTGCCCTGAACGCCTCATCCAGATCCTCCAGCTTTCCGTGGCGGGTGACCATGTCGTCGAGGTTAAGACGGCCCTGCTGGTAGAGTTCGACCAGGCGGGGAGCATCGATACGCCAGCGCGTCGAACCGCTGAGGCATCCCTGAACCCGCCGCTCGCCGCTGATCACGAAGGTAGGTTGGAATTCCACCGTCTGGCCCGCGGGCATCAGTCCGATCAGGGTGGCAGTGCCGCGCACGGCCAGGCATTGAATTGCCGCTTCCGCCGTCTGCTTCGTGCCGACCGCCTCGAAGGAATAGTCGACGCCGCCGTCGCCGGCGATTTTGCGGATCTCCTCGACCGAATCGCTGTTGGAAGCGTCAACCGTGTGGGTGGCCCCCAACCGGCGCGCGATTGCCAGCTTGTTTTCCGCGATATCCACCGCGATGATCCGGCGCGCGCCCGCGATTCGCGCGGCCTGGATCGCCGACAGGCCGATACCGCCCGCGCCAAACACCGCGACCGTCGTTCCCGGCTGCACCTTGGCGGTGTTGAACACCGCGCCCGCCCCGGTCATCACGCCGCATCCAATCAGCGAAGCCTTGTCCAGCGGGATGTCCTTGTCGATCGTCACCAGCGCATGTTCGTGTACCAGCATCTTCTCGGCGAAGCCGGCGCCGTCGGCCAGCCCGGTGATTTTCTTGCCGCCCAACATCATGCGAGGGCGTTGGTCGGGTTTGCGCTGGGTCGAGACGCGATTGATGCACTGGTTGGGCGCGCCGGAAAGGCACATCGTGCAATGGCCGCAGTAGACCGTGACGCGGGCGATCACGTGATCGCCGGGGGCGAACTCGATTACCTCTTCGCCGACTTTCTCGACGATACCGGCGGGCTCATGGCCCAGAATGAGCGGTCCGGGAAAAGGCATCTTACCTTCGACGATATGGAGATCGCTATGGCACACGCCGCTGGCGATGATTCGCACTAGCACCTCGTGGCCGTGGGGATCGTCGATATCGATCTCTTCGATTTGGAGCGGCTTGCCGACTTCATAAAAAACCGATGCCTTCATTGGAATCCTCCTGACGTTATCCAGGCGCGCCCGGCGATGGCTGGCCGCAGCCCGCTCGCATTGCAGGCTCTTAGCACAAACTTGATGTCGTGAGCAGCGGCTGATGCGGCTCTGTGAAAAGCACTGAGGAGGTCTCAGTGAACTTTATCGGGATAAAAAGAACCGGCACGGAGGCCGGCGCTACGAAGAGCCCGGGAGCAAGTGCTATCTGATCCCGTAGCGCCGGCCTCCGTGCCGGTTCTTTTTGAAGGCTCAGAGATAGTCGCCGCTAATCAGCCCGCGCTACTCCCCCGCCGCAGTGCCGTTTAGAAAGATCTTCGTTACCGTCGAGCAAATCGTCTCATCCGACAGCGGCGCCAGATCGTTCCCTCCCATCAGTTCCTGCGACTGGAGAAAATACCAGAGCATCCCGAACAGGCACTGCGCCATCGCTTCCGGATTGCCGCGCTTGAGCTTGCCCCGCTTCATCCAGGTCTCGAAATATGAGCCCAGCAGATTGCGGCCCGGCACGCGGATTTGCTCCGTGTAGAGCCTGGCCCGCTGCGGATTGCTGAAGACCTCGCGCACCAGCACGTGCGCCAATTCCTTTTGTTCCTTGATTTGGCGCCAGATTGCCGCCACCAGGGTGGGAATCCCGCTGACCGGCGGAACATTGCGGATGGAATCGACCAGCTCGCCCAGCTCGGGAACCAGCCGGTAGCGGTCCACCAGCTTCTGCAGCAGGATTTCCTTGCTCGGAAAGTACAGGTACAGCGTCGCCTTGCCCAGACCGGCCTCGGCCGCGATTTCATCTACCGAGCTTTCGGCAAAGCCCTTGCGCGAAAACAGATGCAAGGCGGCCTCCAGGATCTGATCGCGGCGGGCTTCGGCGTATTGCTCGTGTTTGGCGGCGGCAATGCGCGGCATGTTCTTGATTATGACCTACCGGTCGGTTATTATCAAGAAGATAACCGACCAGTTGGTTATTAATAGTACCCGGCGCAAAATGGCGGCTGCAGCTCCCAAGTTAGAACAATTAGAACCTATCCTTACCGGGGAATTGCGCCAGGAGCGCCCCCTCCCGCCGATGCCCAGGGCCGCGGAACGCGCGGCGCAGCACAAATGGCTGGTCGCGATCGCGGTCATGCTGGGGGCGACGTTGGAGATCCTGGACAGCTCGATCGTCAACGTCTGCCTGCCGCATATGCAGGGCAGCTTCTCGGCCAGCGTCGATGAAGTCACCTGGATCATCACCAGTTATATCGTCGCCAATGGAATCATGATCCCGTTGACCGGATGGATCTCCGAGCGCTTCGGGCGCAAGCGCTACTTCCTGATCTCGGTGGGCGTCTTCGTCGCCGCGTCGGCGGCATGCGGCGCCGCCCAGTCGATGACGCAGATCGTCATCTTCCGCCTGATCCAGGGCGCGGCCGGCGCGGCGATGATTCCCTCTTCGCAGGCCATCCTGATGGAGACTTTTCCGCCCGGCGAGCAGGCGATGGCGATGGCGATGTACGGCGTCGGCATCGTGGCGGCGCCCGTGATGGGTCCGACGCTGGGCGGCTGGATTACGGACAACTGGTCGTGGCGATGGTGCTTCTACATCAACATCCCGCTCGGCATCCTGGCCGCGGTGATGGTCACCATCTTCGTTCATGATCCGGAATTCATGCGCCAGGCGCGTCAAAAGGCGCGCCGCATCGACTATATGGGGATCGCCTACCTCGCCCTGGGGCTGGGACTGCTTCAGATTGTATTGGACCGGGGCCAGCGGGCCGATTGGTTTGCCGCCAACTGGGTATGCCTGTTTACCGTCGCGGCGGCCGTGATGCTGGTGTCGCTGGTGGTCCATGAACTGCGCTTTCCCGAGCCGATCCTGGACCTCACCATCCTTAAGATTCCATTGTTCGTGATCGCCGTGTCGATGATCACCTTCATGTACCTGATCCTTTACGGCGCCAACCTGCTCAACCCGCTCTTCTTCCAGGAGCTGCTGGGCTATCCGGCCTGGAGGGCGGGACTGGCAGTGGTGCCGCGCAGCATCGGCACCTTGATTTCGATGCTGCTGATTGCGCAGCTTGCCCGCCGCGCGTTGGATACCCGGTGGCTGGTTGGAGTTGGCTTTGCGCTGCTTGCCTACGCGCTATGGACGATGGCGCACTGGACTCTGGGCGTAGGGATGGACAATATCCGGCTGGCCATCTTTTTGTCGGGAGTGGGCGCCGGCTTGATTTTCCCCACCATGTCGGCGGCGACCCTGGCGTGCGTGGATCGCGAGCGCATGGGCTACGCGGCGAGTTTGTACGCGATGATGCGCAACACCGGATCGGCGATCGGCATCTCCGTGGTGAGCAATATGCTCAGCAGCCGCCAGCAGATTCATCAGTCATACCTCGGCGAGCATATGACAATTTTCGACGCCTGGAAGCTCGATCAGGCGGGCGCGCGGATGCCCGGCGCGCCGCAACTGCATCTGCTGCACGGTCTGGCCACGAATTCCCCGCAGGGCCTGGGAATGATTTACGCGCAGGTCCAGCGCCAGGCCGCGCTGATGACCTACAACGACATCTATCGGATGCTGGCGGTGATGGCGGCCCTGCTCATCCCAACCTTCCTGCTGCTCAAGCGCTCCAGCGGCAAAGCCAGCGTCGCGCACTGATTATAGGGTTTGTCAAAGCGAGAATAATTTCGCTGTTCGAACGCAGAACACATTGGCGCAGAAGCTTTTCCGTCACCTCTCCTTATCTTGTCCTGGAGCGAAAATAATTTTGGGTTCTCACGCCTGGCGGCTGTTCTTAACCCCCCTCGCCCGCTTAGTTTGCGGGAGAAAGGAACCGGCGCGGCTGTTACGGTTTTTTTCGCAACAGCCGTGACGCGCGGGTGAGGGTGCAGGGAACGGTCGCAATCCGTAACTGCCGGCGTTTCTGATAATTTGTACTGATTTCAATTTTCGCTTCAGGATTAGGAGAGGGCAAGGAAGAGGTTACTCGCCCCGGCCCTTGATATATGTTTCGCCCTCGGCGAATAGCATTTCGCAAAAAATCAGGACCGAATTATTCTCGCTTTGTAGTTAACACTTATCTTTGCCCAATGAACGCCGCGTCCAGCTTCGCTTCCGTGTTCTTCGCATGCGCCGCCTGCTCGAGTGCTGAAAGACGCTGCTCCAGCGCGATGCGCAGCGTCCCTAGCTGCCGCTGGTAGTTGGCTCTCGCTTCGGCCACCTGTGCGGTAAGCTCTCCGATCTGGCTCGCCTGACGGCCGATCTGCCCGGCTTGCCGCGTGTTTGCCCTGTTTTGCCGTTGCAGCTCGTTGAGCAGCATCGAGGTCAGCATCCAATAGCGCACACTCTGGACCTTGCCATCGCCGCCGCGGGTCACCAACTCCGGGTAGAGCTTCTCGACCTCCTCGGCCACCAACCCGTACTGCCGCATTCCCTGCGGGTCGCTTTTGTAAACAAACGTTACCGGGCGCAGCTTCATCAGATCGCGGCTAACCGCGCCCATGTCACGGATGTCACGCTTGAAGCGGGCCGAGGATATCACGATGCCGAGCTGACCGGTGCTGCTTATCATCACCGTGTCTCCCGTCACCAGGGTGTTACTGATGCCCGCCATGAATGCCGCGGTTTGGGTATTTTGCGTGCCGATGCGGATAGTCTGCTTCTCAGCGGCAACGCCGGCGTTGCCGATATCGATGTTATTGCTTCCAGTGGTCAAAGCCTGGCCTGCCCGAAAACCGAGTGCGACGTTGCCATTGCCGGTGGTGTTGGCAGCCAGTGATTGAAATCCCACGGCGGTATTTTCAAGGCCCACGGTGTTGGCCTTTAGAGCTAACCCACCGTTGGCGGTATTTTCGCTGCCTGTGGTGTTGTCCTGCAGAGCCGATAATCCGGTGGCGGTGTTGCTGCCACCGCTGGTGTTGTCAAGCATTGCGTTCATTCCGGTGGCAGTATAAGCGCCGCCGGTGATGTTGTCCTGCAGTGCCATAGCACCGGTGGCGGTGTTGTTGATGCCGGTGGTGTTGCTCCTGAGGGCCTGTATTCCGTCGGCGGTATTGTTGTTGCCGTTGTTCTCTGAAAGGGCACTGACTCCGGTAGCGGTATTGTTTTTGCCCGTGGTATTGCCGAAGGCCAGCGCGTCCATGCCGGTGGCGGTATTGTTGGTGCCCTGAGTATTCTCCAGGAGGGCGTTCGCCCCGGTGGCGGTATTATTGCCGCCCGAGCTGTTGTTGGCGAGAGCGCCGGACCCGGTGGCGGTATCAGCGCCGCCGTTACCGTTGAGCGAGAGGGCTTGCTGTCCGACGGCGGTATTGCCGCTGCCCGTGGTGTTGCTCAGCAGCGCGGCCTGTCCCACGGCGGTATTGGTATTGCCCGTGGTGTTGTTTTGCAAAGCCTGATACCCGACCGCGGTGTTGAAACTGCTGAACGGGAAATTCCCGGAGTTTTCGAGTAGGGCGCTCGTTCCGACGGCGGTATTGCCGTTGCCCTCAGTGTTGCTTGACAGCGCACCCTGTCCGGCGGCGGTGTTGTTGGTGCCCGAGGTGTTGCTGAAAAGGGCGGCTTGACCGACGGCGGTATTGTTGGAGGCCGTGTTGACCTTGAGGGCATACGCCCCAAGCGCGGTATTAAAGGCGCCGGTGGAGTTGTCAAGCAGAGCTTCGATTCCGACCGCGGTATTGTCGTTGGCGGAGGTGTTGTCAAACAAAGCCTCGTATCCGACAGCGGTATTGCCGTTGCCACCAGTGGTATTGTTGGCCAGAGCGCTAAATCCTACGGCCGTATCCGATCCTGCTGTGTTAACCAGGAGTGCATCGACACCCAGCGCGGTGTCACTTGCGCCTGTGCTACATGTGCAGGCGGCTTCCACGATGCCCGCGCTCCCAGGCGCACCAACCAGGACTGTAGCCAGAAACAGGCAAATGGTTCCCGTGATAGTTTTTGATCGCTTAACCGCGTGTATCATTTCCGTCGAGGCTCCTATCCGCGTCATAAGTTTTGCGCGAGTGTGACCGATCTTCAGGTTGTCAGAGCGCTGCCGAGCCTCCGGCGGTGTGTGTTACTACCGCTCCCGGCGGGATTGGGAGGACCGTCTCACCAACTCTTGCGGCGCACAAAATGACCACCAAGCCAGCGACGATAGCGATTCAGCCGTCGTCCGTGCATAAGCGTCTCCTCGCGCCTAAAATGCGCTATATGTAACGTAGGCGCAAAACTGTCACACTTTCAGTGGATCAATGTCAATCGCGATTTCCTTTGGATTGCCAAAACACGGCTTGCGCCGTCCATGGCTTTGGAGGCTGAACTTCGCTCCATCAAGAAGCGGAGAAAAGAGAAACGAGAAAAGAGCAGCTTAAAAAGCCAGAGGGGAGAAATGAGGTTTCCCCATTTCTCTGTTATGATTTCTCACTTCTCAGCTCAGGCCACGCCGTGGTCCTTGAGCCAGGCGAGCATCCGCTTCCAGGCCTCTTTGGCCTGGCGTGGCCGATAGCTCGGACGATAGTCGGCGTTAAAGCCGTGGGGCGTGTTGGGATAGATAATGATTTCCGAGGGCTTGCCCGCGGCCTTGAGAGAGACGCGCAATTCCTCCACCTGGTCGACAGGGATATGCTCGTCGGCCCCGCCATACAGGCCCAGGACCGGCGCGTTCATCTGTTGCACGAGATCGATCGGATTTTTGGGCGCCAGGTCGCTTTTGGTCCAACGCAACACTCCATACCAGGCGACCCCCGCCTTGAGGATCGGGTTGTGCGCGGCGTACAGCCACACCTGACGGCCGCCCCAGCAGAACCCGACAACGCCTAGCTTCGCCGTATTGGCCTTGCCGGTGCCGGCGGCCCATGCCACGGTGGCGTCGAGGTCGGCGGCAACCTGGCTATCGGGCACCCGGCTTGCGACCTTCATCACATCTTTCATGTCGCTCATCGCGGTCACGTCGCCTTCGCGCGCATACAGCGCCGGCGCGACGGCGAAGTAGCCGGCCTTGGCCAGCCGCCGGCAAATGTCCTTGATGTGCTCGTGGACGCCGAAGATCTCATGCACCACCAGCACCGTGGCAAACGGCCCGCCTGCCGCCGGCATCGCGCGATAGGCGGGGATTTCGCCGCCCGGGGCTGGAATCTTTACTTCGCCCGCGACCAGCCCCTTGGTGTCGGTCGTAATCGTCTGCGCCGATACCGGCAGCACCGCCAGGGCGAAGCCGCCCGCCACGGTCCCCACCACGAACGCGCGACGCGATAGCTGTTGCCCCTGCGGCGGGTTCGATGACCGGGTGTTGTCAGCTGGGTCCATTGAGTGATGCCTCCCGTCCTGTAGATGGTTTCCGAGAATACACGTTTTCGGCATCGTTAAGGACAAAACCCTCACCCTAACCCTCTCCCTAGTCAGGGAGAGGGCATTAATCCATCAGCGAGAGGAAATTCTGAAGTCTACGAACCAGCCGGCGCTGCGGCACCGTCGGAATTGACTGGCTGGACCGGCTCGCCGTCGTGCGCGGATTGTCCGACGTTCATCGCCACCAGGTCCCCCTTATGCAAGGGTCCGATTACCTGGACGTTGATGCCGTCGTCATGGCCGAGCGTTACCTGCTGGAGATGGAGACGGTCGCCACGCACGATCGGCACGAAGACATGATCTGCCATAAAGATCAGTGCGTCATCGGGCGCTGTCAGAGCGCCGGTGGGAACGTTCACGTTGATATGAACCGAGGCGTACATGCCCGGGTACAGAGCCTGATCGCGGTTGGGCAGATCGACTTCGACCAGCATCGTGCGCGTGGACGGGTCCAATGCGTCCGGATGGCGGGTGACGACGCCGTCAAATCGACGGCCGGGGAGCTCCGGGACCGACACGGAGGCGGGGTCTTGATCATTGATATAGAGCGCGTCGCTTTGCGGTACGCTTGCGTAGATCCGCAGCGGGCTAAGCGACGAGATGGCGACGATCGGGAAGTTGGTGCTCGACGCCGTGGATTGAGGAACCAGGTTGCCGGGATCCACGTAGCGCACCGTAATCATGCCGTCGAACGGCGCCCGCACTATTTCGTAGGACTGCATCGCCAGAAGCTGCTGATAGGAGGCCTGCGCCTGCAGCAGTGTCGCGTGCGATTGATCCGCCATTTGCTGCGCGATTACTTCGGTTTTTAGCAGATACTGATTGCGCCGGTCGGTTACCTGCCATAACCAATAGTAGGCCTTTGCGTCAGCTACCTGCTTGTCCAGCTCCGGCGATTGCAGGATGGCAAGGAGCTGGCCTTTGCGGACGCGGTCCCCCTTGTCCACGTAGATGGTCTTCAGATAGCCGGACACCTTCGCATAGACTGGGGTTTCGATGTAGCCATGAATCGTCGCCGGTATATCCAGATCGCGTTTGTCAGGCCCCGAGCTCAACGGCACCGCCAGCACGCGCGGCCCGCGAGCGGCGGTTTGTTGGAGCTCGACGGTTTGGCTCTGCATTCGGAAATGGCGCGCCGCCAACAGTACCGCCGGCACCATTACGCCGACAATGACGGCCGCCACCCACCCCAAGGCAAATCGCCAACCGAATCGCGAAGTGTTTTGATTCTCCTTTTGATTTTCCATATTCATCAGCATCTCTCCGTTACATGCCAACGCCGATCGATTCGATCCGGCGGTCCCGGTCGCGCTTGGTAATCAGCGACCGGCTTAAAATGGAGTACGCGGCCGGCACAACGAACAGCGTCATCAAGGTGGCAGCCAGCAGTCCTCCAATAACCGCGCGGCCCAGCGGCGCGTTCTGCTCGGAGCCCTCGCCGATCGCCAGTGCCATTGGCAGCATCCCCAGGATCATCGCCAGCGCGGTCATGCAAATCGGGCGCAACCGGATGCGCCCGGCCTCGATCGCCGCCGATATCGCGTCGCGTCCCTCCTCGCGCAGCTCGTTGGCGAAAGTGATCAGCAGGTTGCCGTTGGCGACGCCCACGCCGACAGCCATGATCGTGCCCATCAGCGATTCCACATTGATCGTCGTCCCGGTCAGCGCCAGCATCCACAGCACGCCCGCCAGCGCCCCAGGAATTGCCAGCGTGATAATGAACGGCTCCAGCCATGACTGGAAATTGGCGACCATCAGCAGATAAACCAGCACGATCGCGAGGATTAGCCCCAGGCCCATCGTATTGAAGGAATCGCGCATCGCCTGGCTCTGGCCGCGCACCACGATTTTGGTGCCCGGCGGCAGCTTGCCCAGTTTACCGGCCGCGGCTTGCACCGCCCCGCTGGTGCTGCCCAAGTCACGTCCCGACACAGCGCAGTCCACGTCGATTACACGCTGAACCGTGTAGTGATCGACCACCGAAGGATCTACGCTGTGCTCGATCTCCGCGACGTTGGATAACAGTTGGGTTTGAGTGTCCGCGCCGTCATGTGCGTTGAGACCCAGGCCCTGGATACTGCCGTTGAGATTAAGCGCGCTGGTCATGGCGTTTTGCACAGTGCCCGCAGGTACCGAAGAAGTTCCCGCGGTAATGGGGGTGTTGGCCAGGCTGTTGGTCGAGTCGATGACGTGATAGGGGGTTTGCGCAATCACCCGGTAATTGACGCCGTTGCTCGGGTCGAGCCAAAAATTCGGCTGCAGCAGCGTGGCGCCGCTGAGCGAAGCCAGCAGGCTGGAGGCGACCTGCTGTTCGCTGACGCCCAGTTCCAGCGCCTTGATGCGGTCGACGTTTACCTTAAAGGCGGGATAGTCAAGCCCCTGCGCGATCCTCAGGTCGGCGACGCCCGGTATTTGAGCCATCGCCGCCTTAAGCCGCGAGGCGATTGCATAATCTGAGCCCAGGTCGTTGCCTGAAATCTGCACGTCTATCGCCGCGGGCAGACCGAAGTTCAAAACCTGGTTGATAATGTCGGCGGCCTGAAAGTAGGTATCCACGCCCGGGAACTTGAGTGCCAGCACCTGGCGGATGCGATTCTGGTAAAGGGGTGTCGGATGGTGGTTGGGATTGAGCTGAATCAGCACGTCGGCGTCCATCGGGCCGATGTTGTCGGTCTGGTAAAAGGCCAGGTCATAGGAGGTCGGCACACCGATGTTGTCGCTGATCCCCTCCAGTTCACTAGCGGGGATGATTCCGCGAATAGTCCTTTCCATGTCGTCTACGATGCGCTCCGTGCGTTCGATCCGGGTGCCGGTCGGGGCACGGACGTGGAGCTTCATCATTCCGGCGTCCACCGCCGGGAAGAAATCCTGGCCAACGAACCAAAGCAGCGGCACCGAGCCGGCTATGATCAGGGTGACGCAGATTAGGGAGAAGCGGCGATGAATCACGAATTTTTCCAAAGCCGCGGCATAACTTTCGCGCAAGCGCTCAAAAGCGGTTTCGAATCCGAGCAGGAATCTATTCCAGATTCCCTCGCCCCCGATTTCCTGGTGCGTCTCCGGCAGCAGGTAGGCAGCCATCGTGGTAACCAGCGTGCGGGAGAGCAAATACGAAGTAAGCATCGCGAACACGACCGCCAACGCCAGTGGGGTGAAGAGAAAACGCGCCACACCTTGGAGCAGGACCACCGGAAAAAAGACCACGCAGATTGACAGAGTGCCGACCAGTGTGGGCGTCGCTATCTGGGAGGCGCCTTCCACGATCGCGACCAGCAGCGGCTTGTTCATCGCGTGGTTGCGATGGATGTTCTCAATTTCCACCGTGGCGTCATCGACCAGCATCCCGACGGCCAGTGTAATTCCGCCCAGCGTCATGGTGTTGATAGTTTCGCCCGCAAGTTTAAGTCCGATGATAGCGGTAAGGATCGAGAGCGGGATCGAGGTGATCACGATCAGCATGCTGCGCGGCGACCCGACGAATATCAGGACCATCAGGGCAACCAGCGCGGCGGCAATCAGCGCCTCACGGACGACTTCGTACAGCGCGTTGCGCACAAAAGAGGACTGATCGAAGGTCAGCGCGACCTTCAGGCCCTTTGGCGCCACGGCGCGGATGTCAGCCAGCCGCGCTTTGACGCCATCAACCACCGCCATCGTGGAGGCCGCCGCGTGCTTGATGACCATCAGATAGGTGGCCGGTCTGCCATCGACGCGCACCACGTTGTCCTGCGGCTGATGGGTATCGGTAACCGGCGCTACATCGCCCAGAAATACCGGCGTGCCATTGACCACCTTGACCGGCAGCCGGTTGAAGCCGCGCATCGAGGTCGGGCTCATGTTGACGTCGACGTTGTATTCGTAATTTCCCATCCGGGCGGTGCCCGCGGGTATCACCACGTTGGTCGCGTCCAGCGCATTGCCGATGTCCTGGGGCGACAGGCGGTTGGCGTAAAGCGCGGTTGGGTCGAGATTAGCCTGAACTGAACGCTGGACCCCGCCTAGCGGCGCCGGCGAGGAGAAACCGGGAATCGTGAAAAGCTGCAGCCGGATGAAATTGAATCCGTAGTCGAAGAGCTGCTGGCCCGACAGCGTATCGCTGAAAATATTGAGCTGCGCTACGGGAACGTTGGAGGCATTGTAGGAGATGATTTGCGGCGGCGTGGTGCCGGTCGGCAGTTGGCTCAGAATGGTCTCGGACACCGCGTTGATCTGGGCGATTGCCGAGGCGATGTCCGCGTCGGGCTGGAAATAGACTCTGAGCAAACCGATGCTGTTAATCGACTGCGATTCGATGTGTTCGATTCCGTTGACTGTGGTCGAGTAGGCGCGTTCGCTGACGATCACCATCCGGCGCTCCACGTCGATGGCGGAGAGGCCGGGATAATTCCAAATCACCATCACCACGGGAATATTGATCGCCGGGAAGATGTCGACGTTCATCATCGTGAACGACAACACGCCCAACACCAGCATCAGCACCGCCATCACGGCGACCGACAGCGGGCGGCGCAACGCGAACCTGACCAGCGCCATCATGATGTATCTTCTCCAAACCCCGGCTGCGGAACACGGTTAAGTCATGCGCGCTGTGTCTCAGGCGTGAGCGTGGACATGCGCGTCGCCTGCGGCGGATGTTTGCGGACGCGCCGGCGGCGCCATGAACTCGGGACCGACTGGGTCGGTGACGTTGGCGCGAATGATACGGTCGATTTCGGCGCGCGCTTCGTTGCTGAGCGACCATCCCATCACCTGCTCGATCGGATCGAGTTGCTGCGGGCGACGCGCGCCCCACAAAGCCGTCGTCACGCCCGGCTGATCGATCACCCAGCGCAACGCCAGGTGAATCACGCGCTTGCCGTAATTGTCACGGGCGAAATGGTCCAACTGCTCGACCGCCCGCAGGTATTGGCTGTAGCGCGGCTGGCTGAACTTGGGGTCGGTGAGGCGCAAGTCACCGTCGGAAAAGACGGTGTCGGCACTCATGCGGCCGCTGAGCAGTCCGCGGCAAATCGGTCCATAGGCCAGCACCGCGATGCCTTCCCAATTGCAGTAGGGCAGGAGGTCCTTTTCGATGCCGCGTTCAAACAGGTTATAAGGGGGCTGCACGGTGTGGATATGCGCAGCTGCGGTGAACGCCTTGATTTGCGCCACCGAGAAATTGCTGACACCGATGGCGCGGATCTTGCCCTGCCGGTAAAGCGTATTCATCGCGTCGGCGGTTTCTTCGATCGGGACCATCGGATCGGGCCAGTGCACCTGGTAGATGTCGATCACATCGGTGCGCAGACGCCGCAGCGAGGCTTCGACCTCCTCGAAAATCCGTCGGCGCCCGGCGTTGCGCCAGGGCTGATCGCCGCTCCAGTCCAGACCGACCTTGGTCGCTATCACGGCGCGGTTGCGCAGCGCGTTTTCGCTCAGCGCTTTGCCCACGATCTCCTCGGACCGGCCCATTCCATAGACCGGGGCGGTATCGATGAGGGTGATACCATGGTCGATCGCGGATACTATGGTGCGAATCGCCTCGCCCTCCTCCGTCCCGCCCCACATCCATCCGCCGATAGCCCAAGTACCCAGAGCAATTCGTGACACTTGCATCCCGCTGATGGTGATTCTCGTCGTTTCCATAATGTTTTTGCCCCTGATTTATTCCTTCGGTTTCGCCATTTGTCTCTTCAGGCGTGAAAAGCCCTTTCACAATGGCGGGCGCCGGCGTTTCACACGGAGGCGGGCAGGGACGCCCGCCCTATCGGCGGATTTCCGCTTTAAAGACCGGACTGGTAGTTCCATTCGCCGTGGTCGCGCGCGATTGCGCTCTCCAGGGTCCAGGTGGCGCTCCATCATCTGAGTCGAATGGAAGAAGCCACCTCGGTCGGCGCCGAACTGGAGCCTTTGGCGTGCAAACTCGGCCATTTCGCTGCGCTTTCCCTTTGCATCTGGACCCAGGCATGGATGGAATTCGGCAGATTCGGCGGGACCAAAGTTCCGCCGGTTGGCTTGCGCCGGCGATCGCGCCGGCGTAATGGCGCTGCTGGACCAGTCGCGCGCCAAGGTGCCGCGCAATGGGGCCGGAAATACCATCGAGTCGAGGGCGATGCTGTTGTCGGCGGTCGAAGGTCTCTTTGTGCTGGGCGAACACAGCGCGGCAGCGGAGTTTTATCCGTCCGTCCGAGATTTGATTCGTACCGGCACTGTTTGCATGGGCTGGATTGCGCGCTTCACGCCGATGTGAACCTGCTTTTCACGCCTTGCGTTGTGAACGGCTTGGAGATCGTCACTTTTACGGAGGTGAGAAGCGTGAATCGTGTGAAGAGACTTGCAGGAACCACTCTGGCGCTGATGCTCGCCGCATCGCCGATGTTCGGAGCAACGGCATCCTGGGGTCAGATGATGAGACAAAACACCGGCTCCGTGGTCGGGGATTCCGAAAGCGTCGACACGATGGACCAGAAGCTGGCGTACGACATCAGTCAGGCCTGGTCCCACGACGAGGATGCCAGCGGCGCCGTGGCCTTCCAGGAAAACGGCGAGATTGCGCTCAGCCAGGGCTACCAGCGGCAGGCGCGGCATTATTTTGAGGCCGCAGAGAAAGAACTCGCTCATCTGAAACCCGGCCCGGTTGCCGCGATGTCGAGTTCGGCCGAGTAAAACCATCGCCCTTAACCTGCACCCGACGCCGTACCTACGCCAAAGCCGCAGCGCGATTTGCCGGCGTGATCGCGCTGCAAGTGTTCTGGTTCGTGCAGCGGGAGGAATCCGCCGGCACGGACAGGGCTGCCTTCAAGATCATAATGATCGTGGCGGAAGCGAGAGGAACTGGATTAGTGTGGAGAGTCGAGAAATATTTATTGCGCGTCCCATTGAGCGGCCGCCCTGCCCAACGGAGCAATAACGAAGATCGGTCGAAAATGGCCGGATCACTGCCAGTGCGATGTGATCTTCGCGCGTTCACACGGCCGCAATGAGGTGCCATCCATGTCCAACGGACGGATTTGGTTGTGTTGTTTGCTACTCGGCTCCGTGAGCGTCATTGGCACGGTTTCGTTCGCGAAGGGGCCGGACGAGTCCAACAGCCCGCTCGCCCAGCCGCGGTCGCTTAACCAAATTGGCTTCCCGCAGGAACTTTACGGGTGGGTCACTCCTCCGGACAATCCGCAAACACCTGGCAAAGTCGCACTGGGCAAAGAGCTGTTTTTCGACAAACGCCTGTCGGAAGACAACACCCAGGCCTGCTCCAGTTGCCATAAGCCGGACAAGGGCTTCACCGACCAGAAGCCAACCTCCGACGGTATCCACCATCAGTTTGGCCAGCGCAACGCGCCGACCGTGCTCAACGCGGCGTTCAGCGTTCTGCAGTTCTGGGACGGACGCGAGCCGACGCTGGAGGAACAGGCCAAGGACCCGATCATCAATCCAGTCGAAATGGGGATGAAAAACCTCGACGAGGTGTCGGCCAAGGTTGGCGGCATCGCAGAATATCAGACCAAGTTCAAAGCGGTATTCAATGGACCGGTGACGATCGGCGATATCCAACGCGCGATCGCCGCCTACGAACGGAGCCAGGTTACCTTCAACACTCCCTTCGACCGCTTCATGGCCGGCGATCCGAAAGCGATCAGCGAGCAGGCCAAGCGCGGATGGTCGATTTACAACGGCAAGGGACGCTGCATGTCATGTCACGGCGTGAATCCGACGCAGCCGCTGTTTAGCGACAACCGCTTTCACAACATCGGCGTCTCCGCCCACAAGTCCGACTTCGTGCCGCTGGCGCGCAAGGCGCTGGCAGTCCTGGCCCAGGGTGGCGGCGGCGCCGAGCAACTCGACCGGCTCGCCATTCAGACCGACATGAGCGAGTTGGGCCGCTTCCTGGTCACCAAGGACCCGCATGATATCGGAGGCTTCCGCACCATGGGACTGCGCAACCTGCTGGTCACTGAGCCCTACTTTCACGACGGCTCGCAGATAACGCTTTGGGACGTCGTGGATCACTACAACAAGGGCGGCGTGCAGAACCCGTTTCTTGACGGCGGCATCGTGCCGTTGGGGCTGACGGAACCGGAAATCGACGACCTGGTGGTTTTCCTGACCACGCTGACCAGCCCTGAATATGCCGATGCGGCGCAAGTCGGATTCAAAAAGCAGTTCAAGCTCTCGCGCACCAGCCGGCCGCAACGCGACACCGCGGCGGCGATGGGTCTAATAGGGCGCAACGGCCCCGATTTGGTCGGGCCTTTTGGCGATATCGGTCCCGATCAGATGCCCGAAAATCCGGCGCTGCTGGGCGGCAGATAAGGTAACTTCGCCCAACCCTTCTTACTTACCGCAGAGGTAGACCATGGCAGTTCGGCACAAAAGCGTTGAGACCAAGTTCATGGAGCAAAGGGAGGCGGCGTTGCGCGGGCTGCGTGGTCTTGATCGACGCTCCTTCCTCAAAGTCGCCGCCGCTAGCGCCGGTGCCGTCCTGGCCAAGGGTCTGATGCCGCCGCATAGCTTTCAACTAATCGACTTTGCCAACGCCGCGACGAATAAGGATTTTGGCAAGACCGGGATGCAGGGCAGCACCCCGTTCCGCATCGCCTATATATCTGACACCCATCTATACGAGCGCACGCTCAATCAGCGCTTCGTGCGGGCGGCGGTACGGGCGGTGCAGGACGTCAACGCGCTGCAGCCGCAACCCGACTTCGTGCTCTTCGGCGGCGACCTGGCGCAGTTGGGCACCCGCGGCCAACTCGACCTTGGCCGGCAGATTCTCGCCGAACTCAAGGCGCCGGTGAAGATTATGGTCGGCGAACACGACTGGTTCCTCGACCTGGGTGAGGCCTGGCAGGACATGTTCGGTCCGCCTAATTACTCCTTTGACTGGAAGGGCGTTCATTTCGTGGTGCTGATGAGCGTGCACGAAAAGGATTTCTGGACCGCGCGCAAGATGACGCCGGCGGAGCGCATGCAGACCGTGGCCGGACTCGACAATCCGGTGCAGTCGCGCTTCGAGGTCGGCGAGGAGGAGCGCAAATGGATGGCCGATGACCTGGCCAAAGTGCCGCACACCACGCCGGTGGTCGTGTTCTCGCACTCGCCGCTGTACAAGTACTACCGCAACTGGAATTTCTGGACCGAGGACGCCGAGCAGGTGCAGGCGCTGCTCGCCCCGTTCAGCAACGTGACCGTCATTCACGGCCACACCCATCAGATGCTTTTCAACCGCATCGGCAACATCAATTTCTACGGCATGTTGTCGACTGCGTGGCCGTGGCCTTACGCGCCGGAGGGTCTGCCGCCGCTGACTATCCAGATGAACCGCGTCGATCCGTTCGACCAGCTTGACGGCTGCGGCGACGGCCAGTTCAAGATACGCGCCGACGGCCTGGTCGACAGCATCTACGGCCTGTGGGATCGCAATCCGGTTTCGGTGTCGGCCGGCTATTTGGTCTCGGGCGGCAAGTCCGATCGGCCGCCGACGCCTCAATTCGCCAGCTTCTGAATCAAAGGTGAAAGCCATGCTTCGGACCCCAGTCGCATTCCTGACCGCCGCCGGCGCCGTGGCCGTCATCGCCGGACTCGCGACCATGCCGCGGGCGCTTAACGCACAGCAATCCACGCCGCATCATCGTGCGCCGGCGGCCAAAAACGGCAACGTGGTCGTGATGCTGTGCGACGGCAAAACCAGCCTGGAAATCAAGGGACTCAAACCCGGCCAGCGGATGAGCCACGATCAGGCCATGGGGGTATCGCGCAAGCTGATGGATACCTGGCAGCGCGAGCATCCTGGCGAACGCTGGGAGATGGCGCAGGAGCAAAACCCTCCACCCGCCGGACAGGCGCCTGAGGAGAAACCCGCCAGTGCGCAATCCGGCCCCCAAACCGCGCCGGCTCCTGGCGGAGCTTCACAGCAGCAGGTCGCGGGCGTGCCGGTGGGGAAACCGGCGCAGCCGCAGCAGCAGGGCGATACCTACGCCAGCTTTCATGAACGCGATTTCAGAGTCTGGCAGAACGAGACGCAGAAGTTTGTCGCGTACGGCAAGCAGGTCTTTCACAGCGACAAGATGCTCGGCGGCACCATCGGGGTCAGCTGCGACATGTGCCATCCCGACGCCTCCAACACGCACCCGGAGACTTATCCCAAGTACCAGGTGCAGTTACAACGCGTCGCCCTGCTGCGCGATATGATCGAGTGGTGCGTCGAGAATCCGGTTAAGGGCAAGACCATGGACCCCAACGACGAGCGCCTGCGCGCGCTGGAAGCCTACATCCTGGCGCAGCGCAAAGGCACGCCGCTGGACTATGGCAAGCACTGAGCCGCCGCGCGATGGATGTAGCAGCCCGACGGTTACCGCTGCGTCACTGAACTACGATTTCGCAGCCGCCGGCTTCGGAGTTGCGGTGGGAGCCGCCTCTGCGAGCAGGCGAGGTGCGAAACGCTCTGTCAGAACCGGTCCAAGAATCGAAGTGGTCAGCATCAGTACGAGCACCGCGTTGAGCGTCCGGACATCGAGCAGGCGCTGACCAGCCGCATTGAATGTGTCAAAGCCAACCAGCGCCGCCGCCAGCGTTGCCGCAACCTGGGGCAGCGTGAGTGACCACATCGTAAAACGCGCGGCGGAAGTGTAAGCGAAAGCACGGCTGGCGATTGCCGCGGCAATCCACTTACCAATGAGCAGGGCGCCGATGATCCCCGCGACCAGGCGGAAATTGTCAACGATGCTTGCGGTGAAAAGCCGCGGGTCAATCAGGAACCCGGTGACTACAAAAAAGATCGGAACGAAAAACGAATTTCCAAAGAATTCCAGCTTCTCCTTTGCCGGCTTGTCGCGAACCGTCGCGTTGACCGACAGTCCCGCCAGGAACGACCCGACGATGCCCGGCAGGTTGATGACCTGAGCGATAACGCCCGCCACCGCCATGATCGCAAGCATCAGCACGAAATGTGCGTTCTCGTCATCCTCCACCTGCTTCAGCGCGTAGCCTCCCACGCGGCTCAGACCAAACAGGATAACCGGGACAAAGACGGCGATCTCAACCAGTTGCACTGTGAGCCCCGACATCGAAAAGCCGCTCTTATAAGTCGAAACGCAAATTGCAAACACGACCAGCGACAGCGTATCGGATAGAACCGTGGCGCCGACCGAAACGGTGATTGGTTCGAGCCGAGTCGCGCCAAGCCGAATCACGGTTTGCATTCCGAGCAGTGTGTGCGACGCGAGCAGCGACCCGATCACAATCGCCGGAATGAGTTGGTAGCCGAACCACAGCCCGACCGCTGTGCCCAGGATCAAGGGGAGGCTCGTAGTGATGACACCGAACAGGATCGACCTGTTCCGTGCCTTGCGGAACTGTTCAAGGTCGATCTCAAGCCCGGCGAAAAACATCAGCAACAGCTTCCCCAGGTCGGCAAGAAAGTCCGCGATTGGTGCTTTCCCCCCGAATAAAGCGAGACCGTGCGGTCCAATGAGAACTCCGCTGAGCAACAATCCCACCGCCGCGGGAAGACGGCCGCGGCGGGCAAGCGGTGGAATACCGACAATTAGCGCCATCCCGATGGCGAATTTCGCCAGGTTCGGGAGAGCCAAAGCATGCGTTCGGAGAAATTCCAGAAATCCCATCGATTCTTCTCTCGGGCAGCCGATTCGGACTGCCGTCAAGTCACCGTAGGCTTTCAGTCATGACGGCAATCCGGGATCGGCAACAATGGACCAGGGTAAGCGACTGAGCGATTGGCACTGCCGCTACCTAGTGACCGCCTCCAGTCGGCCGTCGCGCAGCGCCTTGCCGACCGCCCGGCGCTTTGGCGGCGAGAGTCGCTTCGCCGCGAAGAAGTCGCGTTCCATCTTGCCCGGCCGCACCCGCTTGATCGAATTGGCGGCAACCTGCTCGCTATTAATCTCGCTCTCTTGTTCCATGGTTTACGCCACCTTTGTGAACGCTGTATGTCTCGCCTTCCATGCCTGAAATGCCGTTGAGCTTTGGTGTTCTGTATCGGATCGCCAATCTCCGCGCGATGGGGCGCTGCGGGGCAAACTCAAGCGGCCCCGGATCAAGAGCGCGACACCCGGCAAGCCGGTTGCGGAGTTCCTCGTCGTCCCGAATAACGCGGTCGAAATACTCCCGCGCCACACTCGACCCTTTCTTCCGCAACTGCGTTGCATGCGATTAGTCGTATAGGACTTCCAAGATTGCACGATCTTAGTCAGGTTGTGACCAGTGCTCGGCTCTACGACCACATGCACATGGTCGTTCATCACGACGTAGCCGATTAGCCGGTACCGCTGACCACCAAAGTTACGCAGCGCCGCGACCACGAGATCTCTTTCGTCCGGCGAGAGCTCGGACTGTCCTTTGGCCACGCGCCAGGTGACGAAGTATATAGCGCCGGAAACGCGCCAATGCGGAAGTCTGCCTCGATACAATGTTGTGTCGTCCGCAGTCATTGAAGAACGCCGGCACGGAGGCCGGCTGCTACGGAAGAGGCGTTGCGCATTAGCTCCATGCGATTCATTTTCGCAAAGCCTTTGAACACTTTTCAAAGCACCGGGACAGATTTTCTCCCGTAGCACCGGCCTCCGGAGCGTCGGGATAAACCGGCAAGGTGTAGTGGAAGAACCGCCTGGCCACTGCTGGGGCATCGTCGGTCCGACGCGGGCCTCGCAGTTGCGCCGTGCAACGCATAGGCTCCGTTAACGCTCCGATCTTTCTGCCTTCTCCCCGTAGTAGCCGGCCTCCGTGCCGGCGTTCCCCGCAAAAGGACCACTAGACTCCATCAACCCACGCCCAGGAATAGTCCTCAATATCCGGCCACCGCGTGCCAGGATTGCCCAGGATGTAAGCTCGGGCACCATGCTATCGGAGTCGTGGGTCAGAGATTCCGCGCGCGCAGTCACTTGCAGGGTGCTGAGCCAGCGCCATACAACTGCCCGAAAGGTAGTTTTTCCGCACCCTGCCAGGTCTTCTGGTCGGCTTGCACCCGGATCGCCGCGGCGATGTCGCCGCTTTCACCCTCGCCAGCGAGCGGCTATGCGCGGCGGCGAGCGCCTCGAACCCGTCGCTCTGCACCGCCTCGCGCGCGACCGTGCAGCCCGAGCGCGTTTTCCCGCCGGCATTCAGCGCAACCGCTTCAGCTCCGCCCCTTGTCCGCGCTAATATTCGAGGGTCGTCCCGAATTCTTGGCGGTTTTGGGCGATTCGAAAAACAGTCTCCACAACTCCCCTTCACCCAGCCGCTCGTTGATCTCGAGGAACACGAAGTAGAGCGCAAATACGATACTTATTCCCAGCGCCCAGGACAGAGCCCGATATCGAGTGGCGTGTTCGAATGCGTACCGGAGGGCCGCGTCAAAGTTGTGACTCTTAGGCAGCGCTTCCAGCACTCGTTCGACACTAAGGAGGAGCAGACTGGCGACCCCGTAGAAAAACACCTTGACGGCGACCGCGATAATCCGGGGAGTATGCTCAAGGCTGCGTGCGAGCGGCGTCTCGTCAAGTACGAGCGCCGCTTTGGCAGCCAACAGGGCGCCAATTACCGCGTTGGAAAGTACCGTTATCTCAACTGAGAATTGCGCGAGCGTCAGCTTGATGAGCGTAATCAGGAGCAGGAACCCCACCAGAAAAAAGAGGAAGACGGGCAAGATGGCGACGAACTCCTTGCGTAACCATCTGCCTGCTCCGGCGAATCCATGTGATAAGGTGGCTGCCATATCAACTAACCTTCAACCGCTCCAGCCTGGATCCCTGCATGATCTCGTCGGCGAATCGGCCCTGGCGGAGCAGGCCGGCCATAATCTTCATCGCAGGGTCGATATGGTTAAAGAACAGCTTGTAGCCGGCGCACAGGTAGTTGAGCCCGGGCTCGCCATCCGGGGTCGTGATGAAACGGTTGCGCGGACACTCGCCGTGGCAGGCGAACCGCACCTCGCATTCGCGGCAATACTTAGGCAAGCTGTTCAGCTTGTCCTGCCCGAACGCGCGCTGCTTCTCCGAGTCCACCAGCTCTCGCATGGGCGTCTCCCGTATATTCCCCAGCCGATATTCGGGTTCGACGTAGTGATCGCAGCAATATAGATCGCCGTTGTGCTCCAGGGCGAGGGCGTTGCCGCAAGTGGGGGAGAAAATGCACAAACTATGCTGTCCCAGCCAGCTTCCCAGCGCCACGTCGAAGGTCTGCACGAACACGTTCCCCACGTCGCGATGCACCCACTCATCGAAGATGGCGATGAGGAAGCGGCCGAACTGCTCGGCGCCGACCGACCGATCGGTGACGAGTCCGCCGCGCTGGGTGTAGAGGGGCCGGTCCGAACCGGGCCGCTCACCCCAGCCCAGGTTGGCAAGCGGGAGGAACTCTTTGGTGGTCCGCTCCACAATGGGTATGAACTGCATAAACTTGGTCTGCAGTTGGTCCCGAAAGAATCGGTACACCTCGATCGGGTGATCGGCGTTCGCGGCGTGAATCGTGCTGAGAATGTTGACGTCCACTTCGCGCCGGCGCAGGGCTTCCCAGCCGCGCATGACCTGATCGAAGCTGCCTGCGCCGCCCTTGTCGACGCGGTAGGCGTCGTGCATTTCCTTCGGGCCGTCCAGGCTAAGGCCGACGAGAAAGTTGTGCTCCTTGAAGAAGGCGCACCATTCATCATTCAAGAGGGTACCGTTTGTCTGTATCGTGTGCAGGATGCTTTGCGCCGGCTTCCGGTACTTTTCCACGTACTCGATAGAGCGCTTGAAGAAGTCGAGCCCCATGAGGGTCGGCTCGCCACCCTGCCACGCGACGTTGACCTCATCTGCCGGCTGCGCCTCCAGGAGCTGCCGGATGTACCTCTCCAGCATCTGGTCGGACATGCGGAATCGGTCGCCTGGGTAGAGCATCTCCTTGGAGAGAAAGAAGCAGTACTTGCAGTCCAGGTTGCATTTGGCGCCGCTGGGCTTGGCTAGAATGTGAAATTCCAAAGGCTGTGAATTCATGGCGCTTTCCCTCTCTTCTCCTACGGCTCAACTGCCCCGCGAAGGTCGAAGAAACATCCGCTCGGTCCCCAGAGCCTTACCCGGCGGCGAGCGCTTGACCGCATTGCACGCCTCGGTGTTCCGCGCCGTCAGCCACAACACGATCCCGCCCTTCCGCAGGTTCTCCTCTGCCTTGATTAGGCTTGCAGCGCCGTGTAGCCAGTTCATGATCGAATCGATAGGACTTCCGCTCACGTCCCTTGCCGAAGGGACAACTCCACGCGAACTCAGCAACGTCTCTTCCGCGATTTCGGGCGATGACGTTCTGTTGATGCGATCGCGGCCGCCTGCGGTGCGCCGAGTTACTGCCGCGCCATGGCGATGTGGACGGCTTCCTCCGGCGAGACCAGGTGATCGACGCTTTCAGCATCCTCGGCGATGGCCAGCTGAACGCCCTTCACGCGACCCGAAAACCCATTCCCGCGCGACCCGTAGTCCGGTGAGACAGGAGATCCCGTATCCTCCCCCACGTCGCAACCATCATCGGCAGAGAAGATCATGGCCGCCGTGGCGCCGACCTTGCCCTCGCCGACCTTTTGGCCATCCACGTACAATGACACCGTGCCACCCTTGCCAAGGCCACCGCCAGCATACGCAAACTCCATGCGCACCTGGTGGTCGCCCGGAGGCAGTGCGCTGCTTGATTCGGCGTAGAAACACTGGATGCCGAGCAAGTTGTAACAGTATTTGAGCTTGCCGCCCTTCGCGTAGAGGCTCCAGCCGCCAATGTTGCCGCCTTGAGCGACGATGACCCCCTCAGCACCGGTTGTTGGTACAACGATCTCAGCGGTCACCGAGTGCGACTTGTTCTTCATATTAAGGACCGAGTTTTCAGATAGACGCCCCATACCGCCAAATAGAATTTGGGAGTTGCCCTTGATCAGCACCGGCCGCCCCGCCGTATCCGAGTTGATCCTCTCAGCGACCCGGTCATCGAGGGGTAGGACGTTGTAGCGTGTCGCCTCGATCAGCCACAGGCGCTGCAGTTGGTGGAGCTTTTCAGGCATCTGCTTGGCCAGATTGTTCGCCTGGCTCCAGTCCTTAGTGGTGTCGTAGAGTTCCCAATCGTCGTCGTCGAACGCTGGCGTCTTCTCGCCGATGAGGAGCCATGGCGTCTTGTGTCGGGTTACCGCGGTCCAGCCCTTGTGGTAGATGCCGCGATTGCCGAACATTTCGAAGTACTGTGTCTCGTGCCGCTCAGCCGCCGTGGAGTCGTTGAACGAGTACTCCATGCTGACGCCTTCGATCGGGTGCTGCTGGACTCCGTTGACGGAGAGCGGCTCGGGCAGGCCCGCCAGCTCAAGGATGGTCGGCGCGATGTCAATCACGTGATGGAACTGGCTGCGGATTTCGCCTTTCCCCCTGATTCTCGTGGGCCAGTGCACGATCGTCCCGTTGCGCGTGCCGCCCCAGTGCGAAGCCACCTGCTTGGTCCACTGGTACGGCGTATTCATGGCGTGCGCCCAGCCTACAGCATAGTGGTTGTAAGATTCCGGCCCACCCAGCTTGTCCAGCCGCGCCATCAGGAACTCGGGGGTCTCGAGTGCGGACGCGCCGTTAAAATTAATCATCTCGTTGTATGTGCCATGAAGTGTACCCTCAGCGGACGCGCCGTTGTCGCCGGTGATGTAGAAGACCAGCGTGTCATCGAGCAGATTGAGCATTTTCAGCGAATCCACCAACCGGCCAACATGATGATCGGCATACTCCAGGAACCCGGCGTAAATTTCCATCTGCCGGATGAGCACGGGCTTGAGCGCGGCAGGCATCTCATCCCATGCCGGGATTTCTTTATGCCTTTGCGTGAGTTGACAATCTTGCGGAATGACGCCCAACTTTTTCTGGCGGGCAAAGGTCTCTTCGCGTAGCTTATCCCAACCCTGGTCGAACTTGCCTTTGTACTTATCCGCCCATTCCTTCGGGACGTGGTGCGGGGCGTGGGTCGCACCTGGCGCGAAGTAGACGAAGAAAGGCTTATCGGGCATGAGCGCCTTCTGTTGCCCAATCCAATTGATGGCCTTGTCCGTCATGTCTTCCATCAAATGATAGCCCTCCTCGGGGGTCTTCTTGACCTCGACCGGGGTGGTGCCTTCATAAAGCGATGGATACCATTGGTTCGCCTCGCCGCCGATGAACCCATAGAAATATTCGAATCCGCCTCCCCCGGTAGGCCAAGCGTCAAAAGGGCCGGCTGGACTGGTCTCCCAGACCGGCACTTCATGACACTTGCCGAACTGCGCCGTCGCGTACCCATTGAGCTTGAGGGTCCGGGCGAGGGGCGCGCAGGTGTTCGGTAGAACCGAGTTATAGCCGGGCGACCCGCTGGCGATTTCGGTGATCCCGCCCATGCCAACTGTGTGGTGGTTGCGGCCGGTCAGCAGGGCCTGTCGCGTCGGCGAGCAAAGTGCCGTGGTATGAAAGCGGTTGTATCGCAGTCCACCTGCCGCCAGGCTTTCCGCCGTCGGCGTATTACATGGACCGCCAAAGGCGCTGGAGGAGCCAAAGCCCGCGTCGTCAAGCAAGACTATCAGGACGTTCGGAGCACCCTTGGGCGGGCGCAACTGCGTAATCGGCGGGAACTTGGTGTCCGGATCCTTCGCATCATAGGTGATCAAGCCTGTGCGCGGTCGATCCGGGATAGGAAGAACTGTTCGTTGAATATTGTCTTGTGATCCCATATTTTTTCCTTTGCTGAGTCGATCTCTTTATCCCCAGATCGGCAGCCTTGGCTATTGCCGCTCCAGGTGGCACGCGCATTTCTGCCTCTGGTCCCCGATCAATAGATGTTCGGCGTTGCGATGGGGCTGTCGTAATAGCCCATCTGGCCGACGTTTGGCGCACGCCTTGGCGCGTAGCGGTTGGGGCCAGGCGGGCTCGAGACATTAAACGTCCGTCCGATGACGCCGCCGAACACGGTTCCGGGTTTGTATTCTTTGAGAGCCATTCGGTTGTTTCCATTCGAAAAGAGAGCTCTGGAGTGCGCTGGCCTTAGTCAAAATGTCCCTTCCGGTGCCCTACCGCAAGGCCTGAATGAGCCTCGATTTCAGCCTTATGTTTTAACCTGATAATTGCCTTGTCCGCCCGGCTTGTCCTCCGTGCGGCGTGTCCAGCCCCAAGGGGCCGCTAATGTCGTTAAAATGTCGTTAAATAGATTAGGTCGCCGGCCACGGCGCGCGCGATGCCGTCATTAAGCGGCGCGTCCCAGCGGTTGAACTCATCGACGTCAACGCGGTTGGGTGCGACCTGGACCACGAACTCCGGCTGGTCCACCGAAGCGGGACGGAAACCGGGCCGACCATGACGATGGCGCGCAGCCGGCGCGACGGCAGCGGTCGCCGTGGAGTCCAGCGAGTGGAGCCGCGCCGGTGCCGAGGCGCATCCACTGCTTGCGCCGCGGCCAACGCTATCAGGATCACACGCGCGATAGGCCCAGCCGTCACTTTGCCTCTCCTTCCTTGCCGCGAAGGAGCGCCTCGGGATGGCGCTCGAGATAGTCTGCGAGCACACGTATCGAGCGAGCCGCACGGCTCACCTCCTGCAGGGTACTATCCAGTCCCTCGAGCTGCACCGAATTGGGCTGTATGATGTTATTGGCGTCGCCCAGCGTTCCGGTCGCGCTCACGAACGTACCCTGCGCGCTCACCAGCGTACTGCGCGCGGTCACCAGCGTCTGAGCGAACTGGACGAGCGCGTTGCGCAGGTCGTCGCCGATCGCCTGGAGCGGCATCCTGTCCACCTTCTTCAGGATGTTGGTGACACTCGCCTCGACCTCCTGGAGCTCGCCCGGAACGGTCGGGAGCCGCACTGGAGTCTGCGACCAGTCCACCGTCACCGGGGCGGCGCCGGGGAAGAAGTCGATCGCCACGAACGCGGCTCCGGTCAGCAGGTTCCCGGTCTGTAGTTGCGCGCGGACTCCGTGGGCCACCAAGCTGTCGATCAACTTCCTGCGGATGGTCGCGAGATCTGCTCCACCCCCCAGATCGAGCAGCTTGATCCCGAGTCTTTGAGGGTCCAACTGGATTGTCACTGGAGCCGTGAAGGTGAAGGTCCTCGCGTCGATTTGCGCACGAATGTCGGTGACCTGGCCGATCTTGATGCCCCGGAACTCAACCGGCGCGCCGGGCAGGAGTCCCCGAACCGATTGGGTGAAGATCAGTTGATAAGTCTGCGGATTGCGCGGGGGCGGCTCGAATGCCTGGGCCCGGTTGCCATACAGGGTGAAGGTGGTGTTCTGTTCGGCTGCGGGCTGGACCTGAGCAGTCACGGGCGTCTCGAACGCGATGCCGCCGATCAGGATCGACAGGAGCGACTGGGTCTGAACGGTGAGGCCGCTGGCGGAAAGCGACACGTCGATCCCGCTGGCTTGCCAAAAGCGCGTGTCCGGGTTGACGTACTGGTCGTACGGCGCCCGCACGAACACCTTGACGGTCAGGAACCTGCCGTCCTTATCGAACTCGTAGGACGCAACCTCGCCGACCTGCAGCCGCCGGAAGTAAATCGGCGTGCCGACGTCCAGCGAACCCAGGTTGGGGGTCTTCAGCAGGAAGAAGCGCCCCGCGACTTCGTAGGTGACCACCGGCGGCGTTTCAAGCGCCACGAAGTCGCTCTTGCTCTCCTTCGAAGCCCCGATTTCCATGCCGATATAGTCCCCGGAGATGAGGGTGCTCAGCCCCGTCACGCTGGCGCCCGATATCCGCGCCCGCACGACCCAGAACCTGGTGTCTTCGACCAGAAATTTTTCCGTCTTGGGCGCCATCTGCGCGGTGGTGATCACGCTCAGATGGTCATCCGAGAGACGGATCGTTTCGACCGTGCCAACGTCCACGCCGTTGTACTTAATCTTGGTCTTGCCGGCTTCCAGTCCCTCGGCCGAGCGGAACACGATCGTGATCTTGGGCCCCTCACTCAGGAACCTCGTCACGGCGACCCAGACGCCGACCAGCGCCGCCACAATCGGGATCACCCAAACCAGAGAGAGCCTGGTTTGCCTTTTGGGAACCGCCCTCGACTCGGGAACAGGAGCTACGGGTCCGCGCTCGTTACTCATATCGAAACCTCTCTTAGGTTTGTGGCATCCCAAATCAGCCGCGGGTCGAAGGACTCAACCGCGAGCATGGTCAGCACCACCACCGCCGCGAAGAACAGGAGACCAGGCGCCGGCTCCACCGACATCAGCGGCTGGAGTTGGATGAGAGCAGCGGTGAAGGTGTCGACGAATACGTCGACCATCGACCAGCGTCCGATGAACTCAACCATGCGGTAGAGCCGGATGCGCTGCTCGTTATTCTTAACCGATCCCCGCTGCGTGCTGATGAGCAGATAAGCCAGCGCCACGATCTTCGCGCTTGGGATCATGATGCTGGCGAAGAGCACGATCAGCGACAGCGGCCATCCCGTCGGCGACCACAGCAGCACCACGCCCTGCAGGATGGTGTCGGAGTCGGCGCCGGTGGCCGTGGTCGTGGTCAACACCGGCAGTAAGTTCGCCGGGATGTAACAGATCGCCGCGGCGATCACGTAGGCCCAGGTGCGCTGGATGCTGGCGGCTTTGCGGAACCGGAGTTCTTCATCGCAGCGCGGGCAGCGCCCCTCCTCCGCGCCGGGCGCGGGACGCGAGAGCAGGTGGCAGGTTTCGCAGCTTTGCAGGCCTAGCTGCATCGCGCTCGGTCCGGGCTGACTCATGACCTCTCCTCCGCTATCCGGCCATCGGTAACGGCGGGCCGCGCCCCTCCATCTGCCCACTCGATCCTCTGCCAGACATCGCGGGGATCGAAGCTGGACTGGATACCGGCGAGCAGGAAGACCAGCGCCCAGAGTATGAACAGCGCCAATCCGGGGACCACCGTCGCGTAATCCGCAATCTTGATCAGTGCGACCAGCACACCCAGCATCATGACCTCGATCATGCTCCAGGTGCGGGTGGTCGGATGATGGCGCAGGAGCGACCCCACCCATCGCGGCGGACGTTCGCGCATGGCCCCCAGCGCGATCCCCAGCATGAAGAGGATCTGCAACGCCGGTGCAATGATGGCGGTGAAGAGCACCAGGACCGCGACGATCTGCGGCCCGTTTTCCCACAGGTGCAGGGCGCCTCCGAACACGGTGGTGGCGGCCGCGCGCCCCACCACCGTCAGGCCGAGCATGGGAATGGAGTTCGCGATCACATAAAGTACCAAGGCACCAAGCGTGAGCGCGAGCGTACGGTTCAGCGAGTCCTCACGGTGGCGCCACAGTTCTCTGTTGCAGCGCGGGCAGCGCGCGGACGCTCCCGGCGTAAGGTCCGGCAGGCGCTGCACGAGATCGCAGTGCGGGCAGGCGATTAGCGCGGTGTCGGCAACTGGCTGGTTGTAAATATGGCTATGCATCGGGTTCCCATCTCTTATTTTTCATGTTCTGCGATCTCCCGCTTATCCAAGTCCCTGATGTCCAGCCTGCTCTAGAACACGTACACAAGATTGAGGGCGAAGAAGTTGATGAACGTATTGGTGAACTGGCCCGACACGGTGGTACCAGTCGCTCTGGATTGCGCCAAAGGCATCTTTCCTTCCCACATGAACTCGTACGCGAAACCGGTCGTCAGGTGCTCACTCCAGCGGTATTGCGCGCCGGCGGCGTAGCGGTATTGCGAAGCGATCGGCGCGCTCACAGTGCGATTCCCGTCGCTAAGCATCGAGCTGTCGTAAGCGAACCCGGCCGAGAACAGCAACTCAGGTGAAACTTTGTACTGCATGCCTCCGGCGATATTCCAGGTATCCGAGTAATTCAGGTTTTCCGTCAAGCTCCTTGGATTCGCCGAATTAATACCGATCCCCACCATTCCGAACTGGCTCCAGTTTTGCCAGTTGGCACTGCCCAGCAGCGCTAACCGATCCGTCACCTCGCGATAGACGCCGACCATCACTTCCTGCGGCACGGTCATTGACAGGTCCACCGGGGTCCCTAAAAATCCGCGTCGCCCCAGCAGCGTGATGACACCGGGCCCGACACCTCTGAAGTGAGGTATGGCGGCGAAATTCAGATCCACCGGCGTGAGGTAGGTGATACCGATCCGGGTTTTCTCGTCGGGCTGAAGCATCACCCCAATATCTCCGCCGACCCCGGCGGTGTAATCCTGATACTTAACTTGTCCATCGTTGCCTGGCACCAGGTTTCTTACCGCGGCCTTCTCCCGCAGGAAACCCACCATCACGTTGATGCCGCCGCCCACCGATAACCAGTCATTCACACGGAAGGCGACCGAAGGAATAAACGACATGCCAAGGATCGTCGCGCCCTGCAGAAAGTATCTGCCCACCCAGTTGAGGTTGTACTCCAAAGCGCCGCCGAAGTAAGCGCACGACGCGAAGCCGAACTTCACCCTGCGGTTGAGACTATACACATAAAAGAAACTGCCGCCGGGCAGTGGAACCAGCGCGTTCCCGCCGTCGGTTCCTCGTGTGGTTGTACTCTGGTCCTGCGCGAAGTTGAGATGGGTGTAGATCGGCTGGATACCGACCAAAAGCTGCGAATGGTCCAGCATGGTCATACCAGCGGGATTGGTAAACACCGTCGATGCGTCCTGAGCCCGTGCCCCGTAGCCGGCGCCTGCGAGACCGACATCCGGGGTACCCAGTTCGTATAGGAAGAACCCGCCAGCCAAAGCCGCTGGCGGCCGGATGAGGGCAAGCAGCGCCATGGCGATGGCACCAAACCCAAGCAAAGACGCTATCCGCGCGAATCGTGTCTGATTGTTATGAGCCATTCTTACTACTCCAAATCGCAAAAGCCCGGGCCGATTGGGCGCATTGCTCGAGCCCGCTCGTCCACAGTATCGGCGCTTTTCTCATAGTTCCACGTTGGGCAACAATACCGTTACCTGGAATTTCAAAGTGAACTGCTCCGTCTGCGGATCGAATTGCCGATAGAGCATCCACTCGCCGACGATTGACGCGTTAATATCCCGGCCTTCGGCGAGCTTCCACACTTTGCCGATGCCGGCGCTTAGCGGAATTTCCGTTGAAGTGTTGTGCCGCAGGTTGAAGCTCCATGTGGCGTCTCTTGATCTCAGATACCACCCTTGGCCAAGTTGATAGACGAAGAACGGTTGAAACGTGAGTTGGGTGACCGGTTTGCGATCCGGAGCGGTGTACGCAAAAGAGGTCCCCTGTTGAAGCAGTCCACCCAGCAGCAGGCCCGGTATGCCGCGATACACTACGGCGCCCGCCGGACCGGCCTGCCAGGCTCCCTTTCCGGCATTCCGGGTGGTTGCGGTAGGGAATACGAAATAGGGTCCGATTCCCCACCTAAGGCCGGTCGTCCTCACATCCGGCCATCGGGAGACAAACAGGTCGAAGAATTGCGTGTCGTCGAACTGAGTATTGGTCGATGGACCGCTGCCATAGGGTATGGTAATCACTTTGAATGTCGGCCTGACCAATTGCTGCAAGGGCATTAGTGAAAATGGCCTGATCGGAATAACCGGCTGAATCTGTATCGTATTAGGCGCCGCCTCCGTACCATATTCGTCCGCCGTATAGTCCTCTTCAATCTTCAACTGCGCCAGGATGGCAGTGGGGTCGTTTGAGTCAGTGGTCAACTCCTCCAGCGACTCCCCTTGCTTTACCAAATTTTGCGCGGCCACCTGTGACCAGAGCCCGGCCACCAGCAAACCCAGGCTGAAGATCGACGCGCGCACTGCCAGTAAACGTGTCATTGTAAACAGGAGAAACCTGTCTTGTCGTGCCCGCATGGAAAATACAATAGCGGCTTTAGCATCATGGATTTTCTGTGGGCTGACCCGCGGATTGACTCATCTGCATTCCCACCAGTCGTGCGACCAGGATCGCCAAATAGAACTGGCCGGTGATACCTTCGGCGACCGCCGCGTAGCGCGCTTGTAGAGTCACCGGAGTGATGTCGCCAAAACCAACGGTGGATAGCGTCGTCAGGCTGAAATAGCCGAGAATCGGAAAAATGTGCAGAAGCAGGATCGGATGGCCGGGCGTTGCGGCCGGGAGGCCCCCAAAAGATTCCGGATGCAGTTGAAACATCACAGCGTACAGAAAAGCCCAGGTGAAACCGAGCAAGAGGTAGACCGACACCGCCATGCAGATCGTTTCGCCACTGACCTCTCTTTGCTTCAGTACGCTGCGTAACTCGCTCAAGGTGACAAACAGGATGAACAGCAGCCAACAAATCGAACCCACCAGGTCGAGCGTCCGATTGTGTTTAAACATCAGGGCTACTCGTTCCCCTGCGGCCGCCGTGGCAAGCGCCCAGCCGAGGATTCGCCGCCGCCTGCTTTGGGCCAGCAGGCGGCCTCTCTCACCGACCAACTCATCGACGTTGATGTTGTAGAGCGCCACGAGCAGAAGGAACACCAATGCCAATCCGAATACGGCGGTGCTGCCTCCGGTGTCGCCGATCAGTGGACGTACCGCGAACGCAGCAACGATCGCCGCGAGCAGGGCGCTATGCCTGTGCGGCGCGAAATGCCGGTGGACCGTTTTGCGCAATTGTCCCAATAGGCTGTTTTCGATTGACATGGGTTAATCGCCTCAGTGAAACATCAAACGCCACATCCGCTGCCCGGATCAGACGCCGCCTCATTTGGCGCGGGCCAGGTCCGCTCTTAGTCGGAACCGTTGGAATTCCGATAGAGCGAGTCCAAAGCCTTGCCGATAGTAAACGATCCCGGCCTGGCGCGCGGCGGGAACTCCTTGAAGCTCTGTAGATACTGAGCCACTATCGCTTGCGCCGGAACGAGCATGAAAAGATGGTCGACTCGCCATTTGCCATAATCGATTGACTCATCGGCCCGTTCAAAGGGATCCGATCTGAGGTTCTCGAGGATCGGGAAGCGCAGGGCGTCGTACTGCTCCTGCCACACTTCAAGTCCGTGCCCGCGTTGGACCATGAACAGGATTTTCCAATTGCCGTATCTGAGCGCCGACAAGTCACCGTCGTCGGTGAAGTAGAAGAATTCCTTCCTGGGACCGTTGGCCTCGCCTCCGGTGAGGTAGGGCAGAAAGTTGTAGCCGTCGAGATGAACCTTGTAGGTCTTGCCGCCCGCGGAATAACCGTCCAACAACTTCTGTTTGATGCCGGGTTCGCCGGTGGCCGCGATCAGTGTGGGCAGCCAATCCTGAAGCGACATCGGGTCGTTGGCGAGCATCCCCGGCTTGATGTGGCCCGGCCAGCGAATGAGCATCGGCACTCTGAAGCCACCCTCCCAGGTGGTATTCTTCTCGCCCCGAAATGGGATCGTACCGCCGTCGGGCCAGGTCATCACCTCAGCGCCATTGTCGGTCGTGAAGATCACGATCGTGTTGTCCGCGATTCCGAGATCCTCGAGCTTCTTGAGCAGTTGTCCAACGATGGAATCGAGTTCGACCATTCCATCGGGATAAACTCCCAAACCGGTTTTTCCCTTCCACTTCGGCGGCAGATGGGTCCAGATATGCATCAAAGTGGAGTTGAACCAGACGAAAAACGGCTTCCCGGCCTTGTGTGATCGGTCCATAAAATCAAGGCTGCCCTTGAGAAACTCTTCGTCCACCGTTTGCATACGCTTGCGCGTTAGCGGCCCGGTGTCCTCGCACTTCTGCTTGCCCATTACACCAAAGCGCGGGTCCACCGTGGTGTCATCCGTCTCGGTGGCGTAGCAATGGAGTACGCCGCGCGGACCGAATTTCTGTTTGAATTCGGGATTTTTCGGATAATCCTCGTGCTCGGGTTCCTCTTCGGCGTTGAGGTGATAAAGGTTGCCAAAGAACTCGTCGAAGCCGTGGACCGTGGGTATGAATTCGTTGCGGTCGCCCAGATGATTCTTGCCGAACTGGCCGGTCAGGTAGCCCATCGGCTTGAGTAATTCCGCAATTGTCGGATCCTTGTCGCTCAAGCCCTCCTTCGCACCCGGAAGACCCACCTTTAACAAGCCCGTTCGAAAGGGGCTTTGACCGGTAATAAAGGCGGAGCGACCGGCGGTGCAGCTATTCTCCGCGTATGCGTCCGTGAACTTCGTCCCCTCGTTCGCAATACGATCGAGATTCGGGGTCCGATAACCCATCATCCCCTGGTTGTAAGTGCTGAGGTTCCAGTACCCGACGTCATCGCCCATGATGACCAGAATGTTAGGCTTTGACTGCTGCTGCGCGACAGCCCGCGCGCTTGGCAGCGCCGTGGCGGCAATCAGCGCGATAATCGCCATGAACGCGGTCTTCATCCCGGCCTTGTTCACCCTCTTCTTATGGTAGTTCACGCTGAAGGACCTCCTCCTTGCGTTTGTCATTATCCGTTGACGTCGCCGTTCATTCGCCGCTAGATCCGAACAAGCAGCGCCCGGGCGTGTGGTTTGCCATGATTCATCTTTATACTGAGGCTGTTACCGTCAGTTAATATGGCATGGCGCTGATGTTTGTCGGATGAGCGAGCGCTGTAAATTGTACCTTGGTACAATGGTGTCAGGCCGGGAGAATGTCGGAGAATGTACTAAGCTCGCGCCGTTTCTCGAGCATGAGCCAGCGCATCTCGGCCCTGCTCCTCAACGCGTTCGGTTCAATTGCCGGCTCCGGCAGCCAGAGGCGCGAGGTGCTGGTGCGAGTGGCTCAGAAGTGGAAATGGCTGAACTGTCAGCATCGGTGATACGGGTCAGGGAATCGACCCATCAGTCCTCGGGAAATGATTCGACCCGTTGGTTACCACCAAGCCGCATGGGATGGCAATGGGCCTGCTCGTAACGCGGTCCATAATGGAAAGCCACGGTGGCAAAGATTGCCGGCAAGTTCAATCCGGACGTCGGAGCCACGTTCGCGCTAACGGCCAATCGTAGTCAGCCGCGCAAGGACGTCGCCAAATCCTCACAGCCCCAACGCGTTACGCGCTTTTGAGCCGTTACAGCTCTCTCGGTCCAAATATCGGGCGTTCATTTCAGCGTGAACGCGCCGCAGGGGTCGTTGCCGCTGCTGGTGTACGGGAGGAAGGGAGGGTTGAGCGCCTGCACGAACGCCAGGCCCGCCACCGCCTTTGCCGGCTTCGTGAAGGTGAATTTCGTCGAACTGACCGGCGTGAGCGGGATCTTTGCCGAGCCGTCGGGATTTTAACCCGCCGAGATTGACCTGCGCGTTGAAGAAGTTGATCACCGTCAGCTTCGAGAACCCGGCGCCCTCGACCGTCAGCGTGCTGTTGTTCTGCGTTACTTTGATCACGATTATCCGCGCTCCGATTGGCACCGACACTCCCTCGCTCTTGGCGGTATAGGTCCCGGCCGCGCCCGCGTTGCTTACCTGGATCGACCCCGGTCCGGTCGGCGCCGTGGCCGGCAGGGTGAAGGTAATCGAGTTGGCAGTGAGCTTGCTGTTGCCCGGATAGAGGGTTATCGCGGGGGTGAGCTTGCCGAGGGGAGGACAATCCAGTCCGCAGAACACGTCCACCGCCACTCCGTGGGTGACGTCGAAACCGTTGCCGTTGATTACCACGTCAGTGTTTTGCCCCAGGATGGTCTCGACGTTGGCGATGCCGAAGCCCGGCTCGATGCTGGTCGGCGCCAGGCCGTGGCCGTTAAGCCCGGTGATGCTGGGCAGGCCGGCGCCCGCGAATCCCTGTAGCAGCGCGTAGCCCAGATTGGACACCGGGTACTTGGGTTGGTCGGTGTTGACCACCTCTACCGCCACGAAGCCCTCGCCTTCGTTCTTGGTGACGGGCACCGGCACCTGGAGTTGAGTGGTGCTGATCGTGCTGGGGGTAATCGGACCCTCGTTGGCCGGACCGGTCCCGGTCTTGACGAAGAAGTTGACCATCGGCTTTTTGCTGAAGTTGCGGCCGTAGATCGTGAACATCCCGCCCACCAGAACGGGATTGGTCAGGCCGGTGATTACGGGATGCCCTGGCATCGGGGTGGGTGTCGGCACCGGCACGGTCGGGATCGGTGTGGTTGCAATACACTCAAGCGGCGTCGGCATTGCCGTCATGGTAGCCGTCGCGGTCGGCGTCCCGGTCGCGGTCGGAGTCTCAGTCGGCGTTGCTGTCGCAGTGGCCGTCGCGGTCGGCGTCCCGGTCGCAGTCGGAGTCTTAGTCGGTGTGCCGGCCGCGGTGGCCGTCGCCGTCGGCGTCCCGCTCCGCATACCGGTCGCTGTCGGGGCGCTGGTCGGAGTTTTGGTCGGAGTATTGGTCGCGATCGCGGGCGGCGTCTCGGTCGGTGTTGCGGTAATCGTTGGCAATGGGACGCCGGCCGCTCTGCCCCACTCCCAGAATTGAGGTATGGAGTATGCTGGGTCGGCGCCGCCCTGTTGGATCCAGACTCCAGCCGCCCAATTCACACCGGCCGGCCACGCTATTCTCATCGTAATGAAATCGCCCCAGCGATTCGTGCCAGGGCCGTTTGTGGAGTCGCTCAGGGCTATGCAGGACTACGGCGGCGGCGTGCTGGTGTACTGGTCGAAGATACACGCGATCGGAGTCGGGAAGCCACCGGTACTGCCGCTGGTATACGCGGTGAGACCAATGTCGCCGTGATATTAGCCGCGGCGGCGACGTAGCGGAAGGGGAAACTCCGATGGTAAAGCATGGGACTGCCGCGATAACTGAAATCGGTCGTGCTGAAGCGGGCCGCATTGATATAAGGCTGCAAGAAACCGCCGTTTTGCGCGACGTCCCAGAAGAACCAAATCTCGCCCAGCTTCGGCGCCAGGACGCCCGTCATGATGCGATTGTCATACACCCCGCCCTGGCACCAATCGGTGCCGTCGGCGGATGGGCACACTGGCGGAGAGGCGTTGGACCATTTTGGCACCGTCGTGTCTACATAGGTAGGTTGGGTGGCCGTTTCGGGCCATTTGAAGATGCGCATCGAACTGGTGCTGTTGTGGCCGGCGAAGTATGCCGTGCCCCTGGCGCCCTGAACCGCGCAGTAAATAAAATTGTTGCTGGCACTGTAGTAGTCGAGCGTCAGGGGGTTTCCGGCGGCGAGCTCGTTGAGCGGTATACGCATCACCACCGAGCGAGCGAAAGTGTATGGAGTCGTCCAGACGACCTCGGCAGTGATATACAGATAGTTGTTGCTGAGGCTCATGCGCGGGAAGTCATAAGCCTCGCCGCCCCCCGGGGGCCCTCCGGTCTGCGAGGGCATCAGGTCGTAGTAAATCCAGTTGTTGGAGCTGAGGCCGGCCGAGGCTTTGCGATACACGGCCAGCCGTACGATGTTGTTATTCAGCCCGGTGAAGATGTGCCCATACATCATGCTCCAGAACATCAGGTCGTGGTGGGGCTCGTACAGCGCATCCTGGTCGCAACAAAAGCCGCCGGTCCCTGATGAATCGAACTGAGAAAAGGGGTCAATGAGATTCCAGGTGGATCCGGCGTCGTTGGAAAACGCCGCAAAACGATTGCCAACCTCGAACTGCACGGACCCGACCATGGCGGAACTGGTCTCCATGTAGTTCAATCTGGTCGCGGTGGGGACCACCGGGTTGGGGCTGCCGCCGTATCTTTTGGTGAATTCTGAGGTAATCTCAGCGTTGCCGACGGTGATTGTCGGACTCGCGGGTGCGATGGTGACCGGGCCTTGGCCTTCGGGAGTTATAAAGGTCTGGTGATCTTCCTCCTCTTCGCGCTGGACAGGGTAGGCGGCGACCTTTCCGGCGGTCGCGGCGAAGTGGGGGGCTATCGGCGCTGCGGTTGCGGTGTGAGTGGTGAGCAGGAGGGCGGCGCTCGCCGCCAGGAGCATTGGGGGGAGTTTCATTCTTCTTGGAGCGGCCGCCACCATAACCGCCCGCTTCACAGCGCCATCGCGAAAGAAGCTTTTCTATCCTCATGGCCCCTCCAAGAGGAGGCTCGTCGGAAGCGTGATTAAGAGGCATCACCTTGATACACATTCGGACAGAAGAGTCGGCGCCGCTGACGATCGGCCCCCCAAAATGGCCCAGGCATCCTTTAGCTTTAATTTTTTAGCTTAGTTTAGACGAATCTCTCGTCTCCATGCCTAAGCTTGGCATTTTCATAGCATGATCAAGCATTGATATCCAAACGGCCGGGATTATCACGGCCTTAAGCCATTTTTTCGGGGAAACTACAGCGGGTACGCTCTGCTGTGGCTGGCGACCTGATGGTTGATCAGCGCCGGCCGCAGTTCCTTTTTCGGCATGCGCGTGATCGTTTGGTCTACCGCGCCGGCGAAGATGCTTCCCTTTCTTCTGATCTCAGAGCCGAGCTGAGCGCAAGCGAGTGGTTTGTGCGATAAGCGCCAACGCGTCACGCGCTCTTAAGGCGGATCTTGGCGTTGTTCCACGTGATCATGTCGCCTGCGGGATCGAGACGAATTACGACGTTGACCGCGCCGTAATGCTTTTTGGTCGCTTGGGGGACCTCTTTTTGCGGCAGGCCGAATCCCTGGTACTTCGCCCCCATGACCGCCAGTGCGCGTTTGGCTTCTTCGCCGGCTGGATCAATCAATGATGCCCGCACCGGAACCACCACAGCGGCAAGGTCCTTCCATGCCTCTCCACTTTCGACCATGAAACAGGCGCGCTGGTCGCGCTTGATCCGCAATGCCTTTTTGGACGCCGCCAGCGTGCGCATATAGATCTTGCGGTCGACCACCGCGAACCACATCGGCAGCGAAACCGGCCATCCGTCGCGGCGCAGGGTGGTGATAATCCCCGTATGGCTGTTGGCGAGCATCTCCCATGCTTCATCTTCGCTGAGTCTTACGCCCATATGAATTGTCTCCTGTGGTGGATCGAAACCAAGCCGCGAAAATATGCGGTCGCGGTGCCCGTCCGTCGTTCATCCTATTCCAGTATTCGCCGCAGGCGCAGCGCTTCGCCTACCGACCATGCCTGGAACGGGCATCCGCGGGCGGTATGCGGCGCTTCACCATCGGTAATCTCGGGCAGGTGCCCGGTGCCGGCGGGATCGAGCAGCGTGAGCATCGGCTCGAGGAAGCGCCGGCGCGCTTCGTCCTTTGCTGAACGCGTTCCGCCTCTGACCCGGATCCATGCTTCGACGAACGGACCCATCAGCCAGGGCCATACGGTACCCTGATGATAGGCGGCGTCGCGCTCGCGCGGGCCGCCCTTGTAACGCGGCTGGTAGCGCGGATCATCAGGATCCAGCGTGCGCAGTCCGGCGGGTGTCAGCAGTCGGGCTTCGACCACATCGACGATCGATTTGGCCCGTTCACCTTCCATCAACTGATAGGGCAAACCGCCCACGGCAAAAATCTGGTTGGGGCGCAGCGCGCGGTCGATCGCGCCCGGCCGATGATCGGCGTCGATCACGTCGTACAGGTATCCGCGCTCGGCGTCGAAAAAGCGTTGGGCGAATGAATCCGCCGCCGCTTTCGCGATCTGTACCCAGCGCTGGTTCAGCACGGCTCCGATCCTGAGCGCGTTGATCCATAGCGCCTGGACCTCGACCGGCTTGCCGATTCGCGGCGTGACGACCCAATCGCCCGCCTTGGCGTCCATCCAGGTGAGCTGCACGCCGGGTTCGCCCGCGCTAAGCAGCCCGTCGGAGTCCATCCTGATCCCGAAGCGGGTGCCCCTGGAGTAACCCTCCAGGATCGCCTCGACCGCGTCGCGCAGTGCCTTGCGGTCGGCCGTGCTGACGCGTTTGGCCGCGCGCAGGAAGTCGTGAACCGCGACCACGTACCACAGCGACGCGTCAACGGAGTTGAAATCCGGCTGCTCTCCGGAGTCGGGGAAGCGGTTGGGTAACATTCCCTCCGAAACCGCTTGCGACCATTGAAGCAGAATGTCGCGCGCCTGCTCAACGCGTCCAGCCGCCAGGCACAGCCCGCGCATCGCGATGAAGGTGTCGCGGCCCCAGTCGGTAAACCACGGATAGCCGGCGATGATCGTGCCTCCTGTCCCCCGCCGCACGATATAGGAGCCGGCGGCGGCTATCGGCGCGGCAAGACGCTGGCGCCAGCGAAGCTCGGCGGCGCGAATCCGGGCGAAGGACTCATCGGGCTCGTGCCCCTGCGCTGACATGATCAGCCAGGCCTCGCCGCGCGAGAGATCCCATCTGAAAAACCCGAGGACGGCGAGGTCCTCTTTATAATCCAGTCCCCGCGCCTTTTCCTGGGCGTAGAGGAAGTTGCGATACCAGCCGGGCTCTTTGACGAAGTCGGCGTTGGAGTCGAACACGATCGCCGGCACTCCGTCATACGGGCGCACGATGACGCGGCCGAAGTCAATTTCAGGAGTGAAGTTGAACGCCGGGTTCTCGTGATGCAGCGAATGATAATCGCGGCTGGAGATGAACGGCCGCACGGTCAAAGTCCCGCCCGCGCCTTCGATCAGTTTCCAGTACGCCAGCGTGCAGGCGCGTCCCGGCGCCACCACGATACCGTGCTCGATTCGAGTTGCGCCGGGCAGCGCAAATCGCCATCGCGGGTGCGGCCGCGCCTGGAAGGCTTCGATCTGGCATGCGCCGTCGGGATGGATTACGTCGGGATCGTATCGGTTCGAGCTCAGGGCGAACCTGCCGCCGGGACCTTCCATCCACGTCTCGACGCCATTGACCAGGACGATCCGTCCCGCCGGCGGCCGCGTCGCGACCAGGAGCAACGCGTGATACCGGCGCGTGCGGACGGTGGTGGCGGTCCCGGAGGCAAAGCCGCCCAGGCCGTCGGCCTCCAGCCATTCCGCATTCTCATCCGGGGACGTGGACACTTCTTCCTCTTCACAGACGGCGCTCACGTTACCCAAACGGCATTGTTTACTTCAAATGCCCGGACTCCACGCGAACCTTGCGGTGGGTCCAAAAGTGTCGCAAATTTACCAGTATTGGGGTACAGTCAATTTTTCCTCGCGGTTTGATAGAACTGTAATCTACGTAAGGCGCGGATGACTTAGCCATGGACCTGCGAATTATTGTGCTTTTGATTGCCGGTCTGCTGGTAGTAATCAGCCTCGTTCAACCGGTAGCGATTCGGCTGGGTTTGTCGTTCGCCGTGTTATTAGCCGTGGTTGGTGTCGGGATGGGTCTGACGGCGAGTCTGGTGGTGGACCGGGGCGCGGTCAAAACTGCAACCGCACCTTCATTACAGCCGCCTTCTTTGCCTCCTGCGAGTTTGCCGGGACCCGGTTTCGGGCCGCCGGGATCGCCGCCGCAAACCTTAAACCCGCCCGCGGCACCGCCGCCCTCCACGACCTTCAAGCAGGTCGTGGAGTACCTGCCGGGCTATCTGCATTCGGACGTGTTCCTTTACGTTTTCCTGCCACTGCTGCTGTTTCAGAGCGCGCTGACGATCGAGGTGCGGCAAATCGTCGAGGATACGGCGCCGATTCTGCTGCTGGCGGTGGTCGCGGTGCTGGTCGCCACTTTCGTGATCGGCTATGCCCTGAAAGCGACCGGCGCCGGATCGCTGGTGGCCTGCCTGATGTTGGGTTCGATCGTGGCGACCACCGACCCGGTAGCAGTGATCGGCATATTCCGCGACGTCGGCGCGCCCTCCCGCCTGAGCCGGTTGGTTGAGGGTGAAAGCCTGCTCAATGACGCCGCGGCTATCACCCTGTTCACCCTGCTGCAGAGGATGCTGGTCAGCAACGCGGACGTCAGTGTCGGCGCGGCGTCGTTAACCTTCCTGGTCAAATTTCTGGGTGGCATCGCCATCGGTTACATCGGCGCCCGCCTGATTGTGGCCCTGCTGCCCTGGCTGCACGATTTGCGCCTGGCGCAGATCACAACCACATTGGCGCTGCCTTACCTGGTATATATCGGGGGTGAACACCTGGGCGCCTCGGGCGTAGTCGCCGCGGTGAGTTCCGGACTGACTATCAGCGTGATGGGCCAGCCTCGGATCTCGCCCAGCGACTGGCGCTTGCTGCAGGACCTGTGGGAGCAGCTTGCGTTCTGGGCCAGCTCGCTGATCTTCATCCTGGCGGCGCTGCTGGTGCCGCAGATGCTGGTTGAAGTTGGCTGGCACGACGTGCGGGAGCTTGGCGTGCTGATTGTGGCGGCGATGGCCGCTCGCGCCATCGTGTTGTTCGGACTGCTGCCGACGCTCAGCGCGTTGGGGCTAAGTGAACCGGTCAACAATCGTTACAAGGGGGTTATCTTGTGGGGCGCGCTGCGTGGCGCGGTCACCCTGGCGCTGGCGCTCGCGGTCAAGGAGAGAGGGCTCAACCCGCACGACGAGCACTTTATCCAGGTGCTGGCCACCGGCTTCGTGCTCTTTACCCTGCTGGTCAACGGCACCACCTTGCGCCTGTTGATTCGGCTGCTGGGGCTCGACCGTCTTTCCGCGCTGGATTCCACTTTGCGCTACCAGGTGTTGGCGCTGTCGCGCGGACGGGTCGCCGAAGCGGTCAAGACTGCCGGCGCCAGCTACAAGTTCGCGCCTGACCTGGTCGCGGACGTGGCCCACTCCTACGGCCATCCTGCGACCACCGCGGGTCTTGGCGCCGTGGTGATCGAACCCATGGACGTCGCCGAGGGCCATCGGATGCTGCTTGGTCTGGTGGCGATGGCTAACCGCGAACGTGAACTGGTGCTGCGGCATTTCGAGGAGCGTACGGTGTCGAGCAAACTGGTCAAGCAACTGCTTGCGGACGCCGACCAATTGATCGATCGGGCGCGGGCGGGCCAGGCGGCCTTTACCCTCGCGGCGCAGCGATTGGTGGGTTTTTCGCAGCACTTCAGGTTCGCCCATTTCCTGCATCGCCGGGTCGGGATTGACGGGCCCCTGGTCGACGCGCTGGCCGATCGCTTCGAGTCACTGCTGGTCAACCGGATCGTGCAGGAGGAACTCGGACCGTTTATCGACGACAAGCTGGCGGTGCTGGTGGGCGAGCGGGTCGCCCCGCAATTGCATGACATCCTGCGTCAGTGCCAGGACATGACGCGCACGGCGCTGGAAGCGATGCGCACTCAGTATCCGGATTATGCCCTGGTACTGGAGCGGCGCCTGCTCAGTAAGGTCGCCCTGCGCCGCCAGGACCAGGAATACCGCGCTTTGTTCGAGGGCGGCGTGATCGGACCCGAGCTTTACGGAGTGCTGCGCCACGAAGTGCAGACAGCGCGCTTTGCCGTTGACGAACGCCCGCGCCTGGACCTCGGCCTGGAAGCTCGCTCTTTGATCGCGCAGGTGCCGATGTTCGCCAATCTCACGCAACCGCAACTCGACCGCGTGGCGCGCCTGCTGAGGCCGCGCTTCGAGGTGCCCGGCGAACAATTGATCCGCCGGGGAGACCAGGGCGACGAGATGTACTTCATTTCCTCGGGCGCCGTTGAGGTCAACGCCGTGAGCCATAAGGTCAGGCTGGGCCGCGGGGATTTCTTCGGCGAGATGGCCCTGCTGAGCGGTCAGCCCCGCCAGGCCGACGTCTTCACCCTGTCCTACTGTCAGTGACTAGCGACAAAATAGTCAATAAGTACGCGGCTTATTTTCTAAAATAGCCATTTGGGTAGCGCCATGGGTAGCAGCGGCGCAAGTCTGTGGTGTTGGTTTTGCTGGGTTTTCGCCACAGCCTAGTGGCTCGGTTTCGAGGGCAAATGATCGGTCATTTGGCGGCGCCCGATGTATCGGTCGGAGCGGGTGATCTTATTTCTGTTTCCGGCCGATTGGCGTTTTCGAAAATAACCGCATCAGCCGTTATTTCAGTGGTGGAGGTGGAGTCTTAATACGGCGCCGTGATGGAGCGCAACTGCAATACCTGGTGACCAGCACGGCCAGGGCCTGGTCGAGATCAGTACCTCAAGTTGAAGGCGCTAAGGCACGCAGTACCTCAAGTTCAAGTCGGTACAGTCAGCGCAAGAGATGTTGTAGGTCGGCACCGCCAACCTCAAGCCGTAATACGGCGAGAACCCGTTGGTGGAGGTGCCCAACAACGTGCTCTCCGGGATCCGTCCGGTCGGAGCCATAATAATCGACCTGCACAAGGAGATCACAACCAGGCCGGAACCATAAATACGGTGAAGTGGTTGTGAGGTTCCACCACTTACTGCATTGCGGCGAGCCCTAATACCCGCACATTTTCGGCTGATTTCATTAGAGCTTCAACCCTATTCCGCTCAGCAATTTGCCCGTTGGGTGATTACTTCGAAGGCAAAGTTGTTGAGGGTGAAAATTGCATACTCCTTCAAAACATCTCTCGGTGCTTCATCCGGGTTACAATTCATAACAAGAACAAGTACGGCGGCGCCGAAAGGCACGCCTCGTATCTGCTTATTTATGGGGGACGGACGAGCGAAACAAAACCCTTGGAGGGAGGAACGAGTATGACAGTCATTTTAAAAGCGCCCGAAGTTGAACGCCGCACCGGACGGAGTCGCGTCTGGTTATGGCGGCATGCCAGAGATGGCAGCTTTCCCAAGCCGGTGCAGTTATCTTCCAGAACAATTGGCTGGGTCGAGTCCCAAGTCGAAGAATGGTTGTCCAACCTGCCGACCGGCAACAACTACCAGCAAGCGGCGCCGTTGTCGGCCGCGAAGAAGGAATAGGGCAGTGGAGACCATGGAGGAGCGGACCACCGAAACCATCGACCCGAGCGCCATCGACCAGGCAATCAGCAACGCCATCGGCATCGTCGACCAAGCAATCAGCAACGCCACCGCCACCGCTGCTGCTGCTGCTGAAACCAAAACCGCCGTGATGGCCGTGGTAAAGCTGCCGGTGCATCCGGTGGCCCACAAGCAGCCGCGACCGGACGCGAAGTCGTATGCTGAAACCAAGGCTGATATTGCGAAGCGCGGACTTGAGATCCCCGTCGTCACCTACCGAGGGCAGGTAATCGACGGCGTGACGCGGCAGGATATCTGCTTTGAGTTGGGAATCAAGCCCAGCATCCGCGAACTGGAAGGCGATTGGAGCGATGCGCAACTCGAAGCCCTATCCCAGTCACTGAATGTTCATCGCCGCCATTTGAGCCAGCAGCAAAAAAACGAGTTAATCAACTCGGAATTGTCGGCACACCCCGAGCAGTCTGATCGCTCTGTTGCCAAGAAGTTACACGTCTCCCCCAGCACCGTGGCGGCGAAACGCGCCACCCGGGATCAGGTGTCCAATTTGGACACCTCAAAACCACGCAAAGGACGGGACGGCAAGAGATACCGGCGCCACAAGAAGGCACCGCCTAAGGCCGAGCAGACCATTAACTCCAAGCCGGTGGTGGATACGCCAATCAGTGGCAACGCGGAGGACCGAGGCCACCTCGCCGCTGCTAAACCACAGAGCAGGAGAAGGTGGAAATCAACGCCGAGTTGCCGGCCGTAGAGGTAGCCGAACCGAGTCTGCCGAAAATCGATACCAACGGGCACGCGCCGGGCGCGGAATCTGGCAATACAGAGGACCGGCCCGTTGCGCCCGCCTACGCCGACACGGAATCGATAGCCCCGGTGATGGGGGCGATTGAGGGTCTCCGCAAAGAACTGCAAAAAGTCCCGCGTAATCTTCATCCGGAGGACCGTCAGCACGTGCGGGAGGGGTTGGTCCGCGTCACGAAGGATGTGGCCCACTACATCGAAGTCCTCGACGCGGTTGCCAGCGCGGCGTTAACCAATGGCGCCGGCGAGGCCACGCCGATGGCGGTGTCGGCGAAGTCCGACGAATAGCTGATGGCTGTGGTGGTCGTGGTGGATTAAGGCAATCAGACGCCGACAACTCCGACCATCTTTCCCGCCGCGGCTGCAACAACGAGATCTAATAACGCGGGCATACCCGCCAATAACCGACCGACAAGGCAACTTTGATGTCTAACCAGAATGAGGCAAAAACCAAACCCGAGACAGACTCCCTTGTAACACCGCCACCATCGAACGGAATCGACTCGCAGGAGGCGGAACGCCACCAGGTATTCGACCTAAAGAAATTGCGGCTCCCAATAGATTTCACCGAGAAGATGGGAGGTAAGGTACTCAGCACTGTCCCGGCCCGGCGGCCCAGCGACCACGTTTATTTCATGGTGTCACCGCGGGAGGACTACCAAGCCCAAGTGGGTGGGTTCTTGTATAAGGGGGCCGACCTTCAAGAACGGAATAACAAGGTTCTGCTTATAGTCACGCCATCTATGTGGCAAGCCCCCGAGCTAAAGAGCGGCATCAAGCCGTTTCACCTTTTCACCGCTGTGGACACCTTCGGTAATGTCTACGTGATCCCAGTCCATATGGACGATAACGATTGGCATCGCTCGATGTTCGAGGCAATGGCGCACGCCCAGAAAGAATGGATTCGCGTGGAGGCGCACAAAACCCTTCACGGGTACATTCGCACCCGCGGCGGCTCTTTGCTGCGAGACCAGGAACCGGCTTGGCCTACGATGTCGTTTGAGGAATTGCTTGCGATCGCGTTCAAGGACCTCCTCATCGAAAACGACGACCACGT
>DASZGF010000013.1:0-4346 GCA_035939115.1 Binataceae bacterium (SeqCode) | reverse complement strand
TTTTGCGAAGCCGTGTTCGGTAATCTGCGCCGCACAGGCGCAAGTAGTTCGATTAGTAGCCAAAGCTCCCAAGCAATGTCCTCAAGAGATTCAAGAGGGACTGGCGGAGATGTCTGCTCTTGTGGTTCCAACTTACGTTTTCTGAGGGAAGTCTTCATAATTACCCTTAATATGTCTTAAATAAGTGAGACAGACTATACAGTCGGCACGTCACGAAAACGTGCCGGGTAGCGTCCATTCCGCGTCACGATGAATAATATTTGTCTGAAAATACCGACCGCCTCGTGGTCGCGGACATCGACCTTGATCCCCAAAGCGGTGCCGCCCGGCGACTCGATCTCCACGACGGTGCGCTTCCTCATGGCGGTTCCCTCCTTTGTCTACGTTATCCTCGCTTGCGGGTCGATGACCAGTACCGGATTCTGGTGCCTTGCCTGTCGAAAGATCGATCTCCCGTGCGGTCCTCCCGACCCTAATCCCAAGCGGATGCCTGCTTACTGGAAAGTGAACCCCCGCAGCGCTGCACATAGCTTTTCCGATGATCAGGCCGGTGAGCATCAGAAAACAGACCATTTCCCCCATAGCCGGCCATCGGATCTGCCTCTGGATCACGATCAGCGGTGACCTGGCCGGCATTCCCCGGCTACGGAGTTGCCGCTTACTACATGCGAGCCGCAATGCATTACTGGTTCATCATCGAAGAAATTTTTGCTCTTGCCTGAGCTGTACCCGACCCGGGACCAGGGTCGCATTGATGATGCATCCTACTAACGCGATGCCGGCAGATATGGTCAAGTCAGCCCCGAAACTGCCCAGTGCGACCGCTTCCCCGCCGATCAGGGAGCCGAGCGAAATGCCCAAGAACAGTGCGCTATTGTTCCAGGCGAGCACCGCAGCGCGGTGGCGCGGGAAATCATTTGCCAGACCGGATTGCTGGGCCGGAAAGAACAGCTGCGCGACCGCCGAGCTCACGCCGAGGGCGGGTTCGACCAACCTGCCTGCGTCGAGCGCCAGTCGCAGCAGCAGGCAAGCGCACAGGCCGGCAAAGCTCGCGGTCGCGGTGAATCGGACGCCGAGCCGATCGGCTACACGACCGCCGACGAGAACCCCGACAATCGCGCCGCAGCCATAAAAGAGGATGGCCGCGGCGGTCTGCCCGGTCGAGAAGCCCACGGCGGTCAGGCCGGCGCCCAGATAGGTATAGACACCGTAGAGGCCGGTGCTCCACAGCACCATCGGGATCAGGCGGCGCACCAGAACCGCAGCGTCAAGCGGATCGCGAGCTGCCGCATCCAGGCCGTCTACGTCGCTGCCGCGATCGCATGGCCAGACCCATCGGTTCAGCCAGACCAGCACCAGACCGAGGCCGGCGAGCGCAAGGAATACCGGCGGACCGCCGAAGAGGACACCCACCAGACCGCCCGCCGACGCACCGATTGCAAGCGAAACCAACAGACCGGAGACCACCAGCGCCAGCCACGTGGCCCGGCGGTCTGGCGGGGCGGCGCTGCCGACCAGCGCATAGATCGATGGCGAAACACCCGCCGCCGCGGCGCCGGCAAAAAGCCTGACTGCGAGCAGGGACGGCAGATTTGCGGTGCTGGCGGTGAGAATATTGGCGAGGGCGAAGGCAAGGAGGGAACAGATCAAAACCCGCCGGCGCCCGATCCGATCCGCGATGTATCCGAACAGCGGAGCGCTGACCATATAGGCCAACGAAAACGTCGTCACTGATAGTCCCGCCAATGCCGGAGTTATGTGGTAATCGGAAGCCAGCACCGGCAGCAAAGGAGAAAAGACGAACAGCTCGGTCCCGACCAGGAACACGGTCAGCCAAGCCACGGCCAATCTGGCCGGTGCGTTAATTCGCATTGAAATCGTGTCCTTAACGATGTGAGGTCGGCCTGGGCCATACCCGAGCAGCCGGTCTGCTGTTGCCGACCGGAATGCCGCCAGCCGCGTCGCGCCTTCAGCTACCCGCTTTGCTGATGCCTAAAACGGCAGGGGTAGTGACCCCGCGCTAGTCTGCACTGCGACCGCGCCGGCGAGTCAGGCCAAGTCCGAGGACGCCTGCGCTGCCTTTTGTCGGGCGATCTCGACAATTCGGTCGAGATGGGTCCATACCCCATCGAGCGCTCCGGCCATGATCTTGGCGTCCTCAATCGTTGCGGAGAGCAGCGCCGGCCGCCCGCTGAGGACCATCTGGGTGACCGACAGCGCCTCCTCGGCGTGGCGCTCCTCGACCATCTCCGAGAAGCACTCCGCAAAATACGGCTCATCGGCAAATTGCGGGAAATGGACCGACAAGGCTTCGGCAAGGGCGCGCATCCAATCGACCGACATCACCTCGATTGCGCACCACGGGCCAAGCGAGCGGGCATAGAGCGTCTCGGCGAGACGGACGAACTGGGCCGCTTCGTCATCGAGGTGACGGCACAATTCCTCTGGCTCTCCGAACGCCTCGTCATCGAGCAGACATTTGGCGCCGATATTGCGAAACGCTCGCGTCAGTTGGTAATGATGAGTATCGCCGCCCAGCAGGCCATCGTCGTCGACAAATATCTGAAGCTTGCGCTTGCGCAGAGCCGGGCTGTCGAGGTGCGGCAGATAATAGACCGCGGCACGTGTGGCGTGCATCGCCGCCTGATAGACAAGGTGTATCTGACCGAGAAATGAGGGATCGCTGGCGGCCGCATGGTCGAGGGCCGCGAGATTGCGGAAAAAGGGCATCCGTGACGGGCGATGTTGCTCGGCAAGTGCACTTATCGCCACCGGAAATCCGTCGACTGCGTCGGAGAGCGGCGCGATCTGCTCACACTCGGTCAAGTCGATATTAGTAATATGTGACATTCCATAGTCCTCCAGATGAAAATGATTTATAAGAATGGCTCAGCATCTGACGATAGGCTTGGCGCGCTTATCTAAGCGGCCTCGACCGAAGTAATTAAAAAAAACTTTATCACAGGGGAATGTGGAGTGCGTGTTTACGTTTTGTACACTAGAACGAATCCAGAACTAAGTCAAGTAAAATCCGGCCAATTTTAGGGATCCGAGCGCGATCGGCTCGCGCCCTTACCCCTGTCCTGTTGACGCGAACCCTGTGGCATGCGGAAGGAGGGTCGCGTGCCGGTCGATCGGAGAAACCCTTTAAGCAGTCGCGTGCTGCTAATCGATCAAGTGCGTGAATAACGGCGTAAGCAAGAAAGTGCCCTGAACCCATGGCCGGGTCGCAGATTTTGAGGTCAAGGAGTTTCTCGGCTGGATCAGCGCGCTTCAATATCCCGAGACGTTGATCTTCAGGTTTCGAGCTGCCTGCTCCTCATTCGCTGCCCGAAAGACTTCCATGCGTTGCACGACGAACGGGCTGATCGTCTCGCGAATGATGAGACCTACCAGATCATCGTGGGTGTAGAGCGAGCATTGCTACCATGCCAACACGCCAAACCGGTCTTAGCTCGGGCCGTTCACCCTTTCACTTCGGCGACCCATGCAGAGGCAAATATCGCCGGCCCGTAGAACGCAACGCAACGCGAGTTCTCGCTGGATCCTGCACCCGAGCCGAGGCGATGGCGGCGCACCCGATTGCATTGGTCACGGACTAGACCTCAGCAGCGCATCGCCCTGCGAGATCTCGCCGCCTGTGACTACCTCGGCGTAGACACCCATGTTGATGTGGCCGAAAGCGCGCCCCAGAGCTGCGACGATGTCGAGGTCCCGTTTCGGTTGACCTGGGTTGCCGCGCATCTAGTGATCGGTGAGATCACCCGCAGCCGCGCGGCTCCGAGAGTGATTTCAGAGTCTATCCAGTCGTGCTCGCTCCAGGCCGCCGCCCCGTCGAAATATAGATTTGCACGAAATCGAATGGGATCGACCGGCACTCCCATCGCCTCTTCAAGCGCCCTGATGCTCGCGCGGTTGATCAGCGAGACGTATTTGTCGGTCGTCGCATTCGGTTTGGGCCGCGTATCGGCAAAGGCGTGCCTTGGTGCCTCGACCACACGCAGTGGTCCATTTACCGTCCCGCCGAGGAAATTCTCGACGAATTCTGCAATCCGCTTGCACCCCTCAGCTTCGGTCAATCGCGCGCGCAGCAATACCCGGCCGTCTTCAGCGATCCCTAGGGCGCCGCTTTCAGTGTCGAAGCGGGTCTGCAACTGCGCCAGCTTTTCATCTCGCATCAGCATGATGAAATGCGTCTTTGACAACCATTCTGGGCTCTCCGGATCGAAGTGTGTCGAGCCGAGCGCAATCGCAAAACGCCGATCATGCGGCAGGCATTCGCCGGGCATGAGCGTCACGCGGTCCATTCTCTCGGCGCTCAGGCCCTTTACCGGGTAGCGATAGAT
>DASZGF010000012.1:0-22430 GCA_035939115.1 Binataceae bacterium (SeqCode) | reverse complement strand
GTCCCCATGCCAAACCCCCGCATGAAGCAGAGGCGAGTTGTCCACAAGTCCACAGCCGGGATTCTTACCACCATCCCAGAGGCTGTGGACCTTGTGGGCAACTCGCCCCCCGGCTTGACAAACAACACAGTCGCTCTCCCTAGCCCTCTCTCAAGATAAGGAGAGGGGACAGAAAGTACCTCTGCCCCAGTGGATTTGTGCTCTTCGTGCATGACATTTTTTCGCTGGCTAATTCACCCCTGAGCGCAGCAGACGGCCCGGCAACTTGCCGGTCGGTTGTCCATGTTCATAGACAACCTCGCCGTTGACCAGCGTGTACTCGACGCCGCTTGCCCCCATTACGAACCGGATCGCCCCACCGGGAAGGTCCCGGCGCATCTCCTGGCGCTCGGCGGAATCAATCGTGTTGTAATCGAAAATCGTAATGTCGGCGGCAAGTCCCGCAGCCAGCCTCCCGCGATCCCTAATTCCCAAAAAGGCGGCCGGTTCCGACGTCAGCCGTTTGACCGCCGCTTCCAGGCTGATGACCTGCCGTTTGCGCGACCATGTACCCAGCAGGTAGGTGGGATAGCCCGCGTCGCAGTGCGAATCGACATGGGCGCCGCCGTCGCTTAGAGCAATCATCACTCGCGGATCGGCAATAAACGGCGCCATCCGCTGCGAATCCTGGACCATCGTGAACCAGCTCTCAAGATCGTCCTGTATTCCGATGTCGAGGAATGCGTCGACGCAATCGGTGCCGCGCTCGGCGGCGATTTGCGCGATCGCTTTTCCCTCAAACGATTTGAAGTCGGGCTTCTTTGCATGGCCGAATTCAAATCGCCCCCAATTGATAAGCGAGCCGCGCGGCCCCGCGAGTTTTTCACGGAACTCGTTGCGAAGAGCGGGGTCGCCATAGATTTGCTTCTGAACCTCGGGCGGCTGATTGAAGACCTTGGTCCATGACGGCGCGATGCTGGCGAAGACCAATCCGGGGCTGCGCAGCGTGAATTCAAACAGCGTGGGGGTGCAGCGAATCTGCGGGATCGCGCCGCGCGCCACCAACGGCTCGACTTTGCGCAGCATCTCCTCGCCGTCGATAGCGATCCACGTCACCCGCTGACCACTTTCAGTCAGCAGCAGGTCGAGCAATGCCCATTCCTCTTCGGAAATCTGGCCGCGGGTGCGGGTCAGCGCGATCTCGATAACGCCGCGGCCGAGTTCCTTGAGAACGCTTGCGTAGATCGCAGTTCTTCGTTACTGGCCAGGCGGCATGCCAGCGGGCGTCCTTTATAGCCGGCATGCTGAAGCGTATTGGTGGTGGAAAAGCCGAAGGCTCCGGCGCCCAGCGCGTCGCGCAGCAGGGCGCGAATCTGCGCGGTTTCCTCCGGGTGCGCGGCCCGCTCCATCGATTCCTCGCCCAGCACGAAATGGCGAAACGGTGTGAGCGGCGCGAAGCATCCCACATTGATTGCGGAGCCGCGCCGCGCGGCAGCATCCAGGAAATCCGGAAAGCTCACCCAATCCCAGGTGACGCCCCGGTTGATGACATCGAATGGAATGCCTTCGACATTGACCAGATCCCATGCGACCACCTCGTGGCTATCCGGTCGGCAGGGCGCGATTCCAACCCCGCAGTTGCCCGTGATAACGGTGGTCACGCCGTGCCAGGATGAGCACGTCAGCATCGAATCCCAGCAGATCTGCGCGTCGTAGTGAGTGTGCGGATCGATAAAGCCGGGCGCCACGATCAGATCGGAAGCGTGGATTTGGCGTCTGGCCTGCTCCTTGACGCGGCCGATCTCAACCACTTTGCCGCCGTCAATGGCGACATCCGCCCGATAGCGCGGGCCGCCGCCACCGTCCACCACCGTGCCGTTCTTTATCAATAGATCGTACGCCATGATGAATTGCCCTCATCCGATCGAATTCCGTCTCTAGCCCCGAAGACAAGCTTCACTTGGAACCGGCTTTCAAACAATCGCCGCCTCCGAAAATTTGCCTGCTGACGAGCGTGGCGCCATCGCGCCGCCGGCGAACGCACAGGAGGCAATCATGGCAGCAGGTGGTTTCCTAGGCTTTGCAGATTGCAAGGAGAGTTGAACCAATTCAATCAAACGCATATTTGTGATTAATTCTGAGGCATAGATAACTTGAAGACCGGGGCGGGGGACTTATGGTGAGGGAAAAAAGCCTGCGGACCGATTTTGTCGAGCGGCTCGAGCAGCAATTGCGTAAGAAACGCTTCAATTTTTCCACTGTACCGCTCGCGATCAGCGCCCGCATGCAGCGCGGCGCCTTCTATTTTCAGGCGGGAATCGGCCGTCTGGCAGCCTCAAATGGGCTGAATCCACGCGAATTCATGGTTTTGAGTGCGCTATGGCGTAGCGGTCCGCCGTTTGCGCTTCATCCGATGCATCTGCTCGAGGAATCGTTTATTCCCGCGGCAACGCTGACCAGGCAACTGGACCGCCTCACTGCCAAGGGCCTGGTGCAGCGCACGGTCGACCCCGACGACCACAGGGCCATCCTGGTGCGGCTCACTCCCAGCGGTCACAAACTGGTCGACGACGCAGCGCGCCATCATACAATGGACCAACCCGAGTTCAAGGCACTTAGACAGCTGAGCGAACGCGAACTGGATTCGCTCAACCGCCTGTTGCGAAAAGTGTTGCTGGAGTTCGAACAGCAGACCACTCTGCGTTCAGCCCGCCCGCGTACCCGCCGGCACCAGGTGGAGAATCGATCGAGCCGGAAAGTCGCGAATCGGACCGGGACCGTGCCGCCGGCTTAACGGATCGTGTCGTAACCCGGTGCGCGGTAGTACTCAAAAAACGGCGAGACTCAAAGCGCCATGAGCCCTGTGAATCCGCGGGCAAATGGAAGAATTCCGCTGTGCGCGGGAGTATGCAAACGGTGCCTTATGATGGAGTGGGGCGGGTGGTCTTCTGACCCTTGGTGCCGATTCGCGCGGCTTTACCTGAAAGCCCGCGCAGATAGTAGAGGCGTGCGCGGCGTACGGCGCCGCGGGTCAGCACCTGGATCTTCTCGATCCGGCTGGAGTGCAGGGGAAAAATTCGTTCTACGCCCACGCCATAGGAGACTTTGCGGACGGTGAAGGTGCTGCGCGCTCCAGCGCGGACGAGCTTGATCACCACGCCCTCGAAAGCCTGGATGCGCTCCTTCTCGCCCTCGACCACTTTAACCTGAACCCGCACCGTATCGCCGACGCGAAAGGCGGGAACATCTGACTTAAGATTTAGATCTTCCAGTTTCTGGATGACGCTGTTCATGGGAGCCACCTATGCCGGCCGTGGGAGACAGCAAATCTACCCGAATAACATGGGTGACTCAACACAGCAGCCTTTCCGGCGCGCCCGCGGTTCCGCCGTTGCGGTGAGAATTCTTTCAACCGCCTGCTGGATAATGGTAGGTTGTGGAAAAAATCGCCGCCTAACGCGGAGGTCGCAGATGAGCCTGAAGAATAAAGTTGCCCTCGTAACCGGCGCCAGCCGCGGTATCGGCAAGGCCGTGGCGATTGAACTGGCCAAAGCCGGCGCGGACCTCATCCTGGCCGCCCGCACCGTCTCCGGGCAGGGAGAATATTCCGGCACCATCGAGGAAACCGCCGCACTGGTGAGGGCCCAAGGCGTCAACGCGTTTGCGATCCAATGCGATCTGAGCGACCTGCGCGACACCAAAAAAATGGCCAAGACCGCGTTGGAGCGCCTGGGCCACGTCGACATCCTGATCAACAACGCCTTTTACAAAAACGACCAGCATTACAGCCCGTTCCTGCAATTGCGGATGGAAACCTGGCAAAACGCCATCAACGCCAACTTCATGGCGCCGGTCGTGCTCTGCCAGACCCTGTTGCCGCGAATGGCCGAGCGCAAGCAGGGGATCATCATCAACCTCACCACGCTCCACGCATGGTCGCCGACGCCGCTGGGCGGGTTGCCGGGCAAGGGCGGCGCCGCGGCCGTCTACGACGCCACCAAGGGTGCGCTGCATCGGATGTCGCTGGCCCTGTCCAAGGAGGCTAGAGCGATGGGCATCCCGCTGATTCTGGTCGATCCGGGCTACACCGCAACCGAGCGCGTGTTAAAGGACAGCGCGCGGCTGGGCGGCTACGATCCAAGCCTCGCCCACGGGGTGGACATTCCGGCCAGGACGATCCGCTATCTGTGCGAATGCCCCAACCCCATGTATTTCGCGGGCAAGAACGTGATCGCCGCGGAGTTCGTGCAGGAGCACAATCTGGTGTAGATGGTGCTCCACGCGCTTGCCCCACGGCTGAAAGTGACAGCGCTCAACCTGAGAGAGGGCCGAAGATAATCGCTCGCTCACGGTCGCGGCTCGGACGGCAGACGCCATAACGGTATTGGTTGCGTGGCACAGGCTTCCAGCCTGTGATCATGGATTTTCTGCGATTACATCAGCGGCCGCGCAGGCGGTCGAGTATGATCGATGCGGCGGCGCGCACCGACAGATGGTTGTAGTCGCCGGGACCGAGGATCGGCGCCAGGATGCGGTCGGCGCGCTCCGCGATCGACGGCGCCAGGCCGAAGCCGGTGCCGAACAGAATCAGAAATGGGGGCCCTTCGGCTTCCAACTCCTTGCGCAAATCCTCATAGCTGGCGCCGCCCTGGGTGCGTGCGGAGGTATGCACCAGCAGCGGAGGCACGCCGCAAATGCCCTTAATCGACGCGATTGCCTCTTCCAGTTCGCCGACCACGGCAACGCGTTCCAGCGCCTCGCGGCGCAGCGAGTCGAATTGGCGCCCCTGACCTTCAAGCCATCGATCGCGCAGGCTGGTCGCAAAATCGCGCAGTTCGCGGACTGGATGCACTACGTACATCGCGCGCACTGCATAAGTTCGGGCCGAACGCGCCAGGTCGTGGATGTCGAGGCTGGTGATCGCCGAGGCCACGATTTTGCCCCGGCGGTCGAGCACCGGATGGTGGATCAGGGCGATAAAGAGGTCAGCCACGCGGGGATCTTACCAGCAGGTCCGGACGCCGCTTGCGGGTCCTTTCCAACGCCTGCTCCCGGCGCCATCGGCGAACCTTCTCATGGTCGCCGCTGAGCAGCACCGCGGGCACGGCGGCGCCGCGAAAAACTTCAGGCCGGGTGTACTGCGGATATTCAAGCGTTCCGGAGCCGAAGGATTCCTCGTCCAGGGAGGCGCTATTGCCCAGCACACCCGGAAGCAGGCGCGTTATCGCCTCGATTACGACCATCGCGGGAAGCTCGCCGCCGCTGAGCACGTAATCGCCGATCGACAATTCCTGGTCGACCAGTTCCCGCACTCGTTCGTCAACACCTTCGTAGCGCCCCGCAATCATCAACAAACCCGGCTCGCGACGGGCCAAGTCGGCGGCGACCGACTGCTGGAAAAGCTCGCCCTGTGGCGTGAGCAGCACCCGCCATAGCCCCGGATGCTGGCCCATGACGGCGTCGATCGCGGCCGCGATCGGTTCCGGACGCATCACCATCCCGCTGCCGCCGCCGTAGGGTTCGTCGTCAACCTGGCGATAGCGGCCCAGCCCGTATTCGCGCAGGTTATGGGTTTGTATTTTCACCAGGCCGCCGCGCACGGCACGGGCCATGATCCCGCTGGCGAACGGCGATTCGAACATCTCGGGGAAAAGTGTGATGAGGTGAAATTCCATTGTTCAGCGGGTTGGCACCAAGTGGCGGTGGAAATTTTCCTCGAAGGTTATCAGCCTATCTCATTGGAAGGATGCGGCTGGATGCCTTTGAAGCAGCAGACACCCTCTCCCTGACCCTTTCCCACAGAGAAGTGGGAGAGGGAACACTTCATTCCCCTCTCTCCCATTCCTCTATGAAGAGGGCTAGGGTGAGTGTGTTTGATTTATTTGCCCTTTCAAAGCACTAACCCAGCAGCCCCGGGATTGCTTCGATGATCACGCGGCCGCCCTCCAAATCGATCTTGCGCACGACATCTTCGATCACCGGGATCAGGACCTCGCCGGATCCACCCTTGACCACCCACACGTCATTGGCGCCATTGAAAAAGATCTCGTCGATCGTGCCAAGCGGGCGGCCCTCGGTGGTTTCCACCCGCAGGCCCACCACCTGGTAATAGTAGAACTCCTTGTCCGCCGCGGGCGGCAGGTCATCGATTGCGAGGTATAGATCGACCCCGCGCAACGCCTGCGCCTGTTCGATGGTTTCGATTCCTTCCAGTTCGAGCTTGAGTGACCCGCGCCCTGCCCGCGCGGAGGACCGCACCCGGTGCTCGACCGGGGTTCCCTCGCGATCGACAAACAACCGCTCCAGGAGTTGCGGATTGGACTCCGGATTGTCAGGCCGCACCCGCAAGGCGCCGCGCAGGCCGTGGACGCCAACGATCCGGCCAAATGCGATCAGACCCCGGCTCTTGAATTGATCCGGGGCCGTCACAGTGCTTGGACGATTTTCATTGGTGCGGACGCGCCGGGCTGACGCGCCGCCGCTGTTGGCTCGGGGGCGGCGGACCCGACACGCCGCCGGCGCGCTGGATTATTTATCTTCGATGATTTCGAGCACCACCTTGCGGTTGGTGCGCGACGCAACCGCATTGAGAATCGTCCTGATCGACTTGGCCGTCCGGCCTTGTTTGCCGATGATTCGTCCAAGATCTTCCTTCGCCACCCGCAGCTCGAGAACCGAGGCGGTGTCGCCTTGGGTCTCCTTCACCTCGACCGCATCAGGACTGTTTACCAAGTGCTTAGCCAGGAACAGGACTAGATCCTTCATGGGTCGGCTCCAGCGCAAGGGTTTATTGCAGGGGGTGGAGGGCCGGCATCACCCGCAAATATTTAACTTATGAACGCCCGGCTAGGCCGTGGCGGTCTGGCGCGCCCTCTCGATCAGGTTGGCCACTGTGGAACTGGGCCGCGCGCCCGCCTTAAGCCATCGCTCCACCTGGTCGGTGCGCAGGTTGACCTTGGGGGGATCGGTAGCGGGGTCATAGGTTCCGATTTGCGCCACGCAACGTCCGTCGCGCGGCGAAGAGGACTCCGCAACCACGATGCGGAAAAACGGTTTCTTGCGCGCCCCCTGGCGGCGCAACCTCATCACTAACGCCATCTACAGTTTTACTCCCTTGCTGTTCTAACCGCCAAGCCCGAAGCCGCCCAGCATCCCGCGGCCGCCTCCGCCCTTGGCGATCTTTTTCATCATCTTACGCGTTTGTTCGAACTGTTTCACGAACCGGTTGACTTCCTGGACCGAGGTGCCGCTGCCGGTCGCAATCCGCATCCGGCGCGATCCGTTGAGGATCAGATGGTTGCGCCGCTCCTGGCGGGTCATCGAATCGATAATCGCCTTGATCCGGGAAAGCTCCTGCTGCGCCTGGTCGGAATCTACCTGGCTGGCGATCTTTTTGAAACCGGGAATCATCCCCAGGAGATCGCCCAACGAGCCCATCTTCTGCAGCGCGATCATCTGCTGGGCGAAATCTTCCAGGGTAAATTCGTTTTTCTTGAACTTGCGCTCTAGCTCCTTGGCCTGCTTCTGATCGTAGGTCTGCTGGGCCTTTTCGATCAGCGTCAAGACGTCGCCCATGCCCAAAATACGCGTGGCAAGGCGATCGGGATGGAACACGTCGAAGGCGTCGAGCTTCTCCCCGGTGGCGGCAAACAAAATCGGGGCGCCCGTGACCGCCCGGACCGACAGGGCCGCGCCGCCGCGGGCGTCGGAATCCAACTTGGTAAGAATTACGCCGGAGAGCTTGAGGCGGTCGTGGAATCCCTGGGCGACGTTGACCGCGTCCTGACCGGTCATCGCGTCAGCCACCAACAGCACATGATGGGGCCGCAGCACGGTCTGCAACCGCACCAGTTCATCCATCATCTCTTCGTCGATCTGCAGGCGCCCGGCGGTGTCGAGCAGCACCACGTCGTAGCCGCCCACGTCGGCGCGCCCCAGAGCGTTGGTGGCGATCTCCACCGGGTCCTGGCTCTCGTGGCTTTCCACCACGGGGACATCGATCTGCCGGCCCAGCACGCGCAACTGCTCCATCGCGGCGGGCCGATAGATATCGACCGAAACCATTAGCGGATGGCGCTTGCGATCGGCTTTGAGCCATCGCGCCAGTTTGGCCAGCGACGTCGTCTTGCCCGAGCCTTGCAGGCCTACCAGCATGATCTTGACGGGAGGCTTGACCTTCAGGTCGAGTTCCCGGGCGTTGCCGCCCATCACCTCGCGCAACTCGGTGGCGACGAACCTGATCAGGTGCTGCTCGGGGCTGAGCGAACGTAGTACTTCCTGTCCCAGAGCCTTGCGCTTGACGTGCTCGACGAAGTCCTTGACGACCTTGATGTTGACGTCGGCTTCGAGCAGCGCGAGGCGGACTTCGCGCACCGCCTCTTCGATATTGCTCTCGGTGATGCGGCCCTGCCCTCTAAGCTTCTTGAAGACTCCTTCCAGGCGGTCGCTGAGGGTTTCAAACATGGCCGAATAATGAGGAGAAAACAGGCTATCCTTAAGTATTTATAAGTGGAAATTTAAGCCTAAGGTATGGCACTGACACTTGTCAACGGGGGCACGTGGGGACCTGCTACCGGGCCTTTGACCGCGAAATCGCCCAGGTCGAGCTGGCAATAACCGCCACTTCACCCGCCGCATTGCGCACCTCGGCGTCCATAAACGCGACGCTACTGGTACGCCGAATCACCCGGCCACGCCCTTCCAGCCGCTGCGGAGTCAACGCACGCAGGTAGCTCAGCTTAAGCTCCGCCGTAACCGCCCACTCATCCTCTTCGAGCACTGAACCGATCGCGGTGGACAGGACCTGGTCGACAAACACCGCCAGATAGCCGCCCTGTAGGGTACCGAACGGGTTAATCGCACCGTCAGGCTGGGTTTCCCAGGTCCAGCACGAGCTTCCCGGCGTGAACTCAATTGGCCGCATCCCCAACGCGAGGTTGGGCGTGGCGAAGTCATGGACCCGATTCTCCCGGATGATGCGGTTCAGTTCGAGCAGCGGCGATGGCATCAGATGTTCTCGATGCTCTAAAGCAAGGCAAGCAACTCTTCGGTGATGCGCAAGGTCAGGCCCCAGATCGGCTGCTCGCCGTATAAAATCGCGGGATAATCCTGGATTGAGCCGCCCCGGTTCCATTTGTAGCGGCCGCGGAAGCGCGGATCTTTCAGCGCCGCCAGAGGGACGCTGAAGATTTCCGCCACTTCATGCTCGTCCGCGCGCAAATCGGTCGGCACGCCGATCACGCCGACAAACGGCGTCACCAGGTAATTGCTGGTCATGGTGGCGCTAGTGGTCAGGCGTCCCAGGACCTCGACCGTTTCCGGCCGCAGCCCTACCTCTTCGTGGGCCTCGCGCAGGGCGGTGGTCAGGATGTCGGGGTCCTCCGGTTCGGACCTGCCGCCGGGAAAGGCAACCTGACCCTGATGGGTGGCCACGGTGTCGGAGCGCTTGATGAACAGCATGTACAGATCGCCGTCGCGGTCGAAAATCGGCACCAGGACGGCGGCGCGGACCTTACCCGGGGTCCCTTCAGCGCTGTCGGGAGCATGCAGCGGCGCCAGCCCTTTGCGCAGAGTTTCAATCTGGTCGTATGCCATCGGCTTTCCGGCCACGATGCTAGCAGCGAATCGCCCCGCTCAGAAGGCCCGCCCTGGGGAAGAAGGAGTGAGGGGAGAGAAGTGAGCAGTGAGAGGCAAGAATCACTTCTCCCCTCTCACTCCTCACTCCTCTCCCCTCACTTCTCGTTCCACGCGCGTCGGGCTATGCTGAGACCTTCATGCGTTACCTGATTGGACGTTACCACGAGATCGCGCTGAAGGGCCAAAACCGCTGGCGCTTCACCGCGCAGCTCAAACGCAACCTGCTCGAAATCATGGGCGACTATCGGCTCGGCGCGGTTCGCAGCGAAGGGCCGCGCCTGTTTGTCGAACTTCCCGACGAACTCGACGACGCCGTCGCGATCGAGCGCGGCGCCTTGCTGTTCGGCCTGCAAAACTTCACGCTGAGCCGCAGCGTGGCGCCGGACCTGAAGGCTATCGAGCGCGAGATTCTGGCCGCGGTTGCGGGCACAGCGGCAAAAAGCTTTGCCGTCCGCACGCGCCGGGAAAACAAGCGCTTTGCGCTGAACTCGATGCAGATCGACCGCGAAATTGGCGCGGCGGTCAAAGAGGCGCTGGGAATCGCCGTTGACCTGGAGCATCCTGAACTGACGATCAATATCGAAATCTTCACCGACCGGGCGTTCTTTTCAATTGGCAAGCACGCTGGGGGCGGGGGCCTGCCGCTGGGTATCAGCGGACGCGCCGTGGCGCTGCTCTCAGGCGGGATCGATTCTCCAGTGGCGGCCTACCGCATGATGCGCCGGGGACTGCACCTGGATTTCGTCCATTTCCACAGCTACCCGCTGCTCTCGCGCACCAGCCAGGACAAGGTGCGCGAACTGGCCGCGCATCTGACCCGCTACCAGGGCCGCGCGAAACTGTTTCTGGTGCCCTTTGGAATGTTGCAGCGCGAGATCGTGGCGCGCGTGCGGCGTCCGCTGCGGGTCGTGCTCTACCGCCGTTTCATGCTGCGGATCGCCGGCGCGATCGGTGCCCAAATCGGCGCGCAGGCGATGGTCACGGGCGAAAGCCTGGGCCAGGTCGCTTCCCAGACGCTGGACAACATGACGGTGATCGAGCGCACCGCGAGCCTCCCGATCATGCGTCCGCTGGTCGGGATGGACAAGAATGAAATCGTCGAGCAGGCGCGCCGGCTGGACACCTTCGAAACCTCGATCATCCCCGACCAGGACTGTTGCACCCTGTTCATACCGCGCCATCCCGAAACCCACGCCCGCCCCGACGAGGTCGAAGCAGCCGAAGCGGCGCTGGACGTGCAGCGGATGGTAACGGAGGCAGTCAGCGGCGCGGAACGAGTCGACCTGATTTTCCCACCGCGCAAAGCGCCGCCTGCCGCCTGCGACGCAAGGTGATTTCGGATGTCGACGATTGTGGTAGTCGCAAAGGGAGGCGTGGCAGCGATTGCGGCCGATACCTTAACGACTTGGGGCTACTCCTCGAAGGATTCCGCCGAGTACGTTGTTAACCACCAGAAGATTATCCAATTGGGCAATTCCTACCTTGCCATTTCTGGTCCAGCCGCCGCCCAACTGGCAATTAAAGCGTACTTCGCGAACGTGTCTGATATTTCCCTAAAAAGCGTTGATACCATTTTCGATGCGTGGACGAAGCTGCACTCGGCTCTAAAAGAGCAGTATTTTCTTAACCCGCGAGAAGGCAGAGAAGACGCTTTTGAATCCACACGAGTCGACGTCCTGATTGCCAACTCCGAGGGAATATTTGGAGTGGACACTCATCGAGCGGTACAACAATTTTCCAGGTACTACGCGTACGGCAACGGCTCGCAACACGCTCTTGGAGCAATGTACGCGGTGTACACGCAATCGGGTCTGTCGGCCGAAGACATAGCCCGTATCGGCATACAGGCCGCGGCCGAATTCGGTACGGATACGGGACTGCCGCTTATCTGCCACACGGTAGCTCTCTCGCGTTAGCTGCGCGCGGGTTTCGTCACGTTCCGGATCTACGACGACCCAGAACAATTTGGGCGAGGGTCTTTTCCCCGGGCCGGAGTCGCAGCGGTTTCTTTGCACCCAGGGGTTTAGCGCCGCTACCCAGGCATATACCCGGAATAAGTTTCAGCCGCCGCAATAACTCCCCCCGATCGGGCTCTTCTGCGGTCTCTTCCGCAAGAGCCAGCCAGACGAATAACTGGTCGCCCCCGCAACGTGACTACCACGTCGCGGCCCGCGCGGGTGGCCTTCAGATACCGGGAGAGGTTCGCCTTGAAATCGCGTACCGACACCTTCATGGATACGTTTTATATTTTTGTGACCACACGCCCAAGGCTGTGGTCACCAGTGCCCGCCTTCGCATCTCGCCAAACCATCAGCGCAATATTGCCACCGCCACCGCGATAGTCAGCACGGTTATCGGGATGCCGACCCACAGATGCTCGCGAAGCCGACTTCGACGCCGGCGCGGTCGCAGCGTACATCAAGTCCCAGATTGTCGGGACCCGCCGCCGCCCAATCAACCAATCACTTTGGCGGCGATGTCGTTGTCGTCATATGCGGATCGGAGGGGGACGTGCAAGTGACGAACCAGTCGGGCGAAGTCGTGCCCATCTGATGCCACTCCATGTTGGTCAGACGGCCGTCGCGCCAGTCCATCGCGAACTTGCGCCGCGCCACCTCGCAGTCGGCGCGGGAGGAAAATGATGCGACTGACTTGAGCTGGAGAGTCGATGTAACCATGCCCTGCTCCATCTGATGCAATACCATCGGATCCTTGAAGACCTTCGGATCGGGCGCCATCAGGTACCAGGTCTCGGCCAACGCCGGCGAAACCAACAGCAGCGTGCCCAGCAGCGCGAGCAGCATAGTCTTCATCAACGCCCCTCCCTTGCACGAAAGACGGTTATGCCAATTTTCAGTGACAAATAGTTGTCATTGATTACTCCAAACATTGGGCGACGTCCATGGCTGAAAACAGCCGGCCGCAATGGTACACTTGGCACTCATGCCGGACCCCAAAGCCAGGCCATTTCGAGTGGCCGAACTCGATCACGTCGTGCTGCGCTGCGTAAACCAGCAACGCGCGCTGGAGTTCTACACTGGTATCCTCGGTCTCACCGAAGAGCGGCGCATCGAAAAGATCGGGCTCATCCAGTTGCGCGCCGGTCAGTCGATGCTCGACCTGGTCCCGGCCGAAAGCCTGGCGCAGAGCGGGCGCAACGTGGATCATTTCTGCCTGGGAGTTGAAAGCGCTGACTTCGACAACCTGCTCAGCTATCTGCGCCAGCGCGGCGTGGAAATGGTCGGTGAGCCGGGAACGCGCTACGGCGCCCGCGGTATGGGGATCTCAGTCTACGTCCGCGACCCCGAAGGCAACGTGGTCGAACTCAAGCAAATGCCCCCGACGCGCTGACGTGCCGGGTGAGAAGCCGACGTTTTGAAGCTTCCCGATAACGCAAAGCTCCGCGGATGGGCCGCGTGGCCTGTTCGCAATGATCCTTTGCGCGTCCTCTACGCGATCGCGACGTTGTGGTTTTTCCTAATCGCGGGATGCGCCAAAGCGCCGCCGCCTGGACCAGGGCCCGAAGCGGTCGCGCAGGTCTATCTGGCGGCGCTCAAGGCGGGCGATTATCAGGCCTGCTACCGGATGATTGCGGAGAACGACCTGGTGCATGGATCGCTCGGCGGGTTCCTGGGCCAAATCCCGATGTCGCCGAATGTCGAGCGCCGATGGTTTGGTCAGATCGAAGCCGCCACTGCATATCGCTTCGGTACGGCTATGGAGCGGGGCGGAGAGGCGGCCGTGCCAGTCAACGTCACTACGCCCAACCTGGTGTTGTGGGAGCGCATGCTCGGCGCGCGCAACGCAACCAAGCAGGCAGTGCAGAAGGGTTTTGAAAAACAGCTCGCCGACGGCGACTACCCGAGCCTTAGCTACCCAGATCAGATCGTGATGGTGTTGGAGGACGGCGAATGGCGCATCCTGGCGGGTTTCGCGCAGCGGGCGCGCATTGACAGGCTTCACGAACAAGCGCTCGCCGCCTATCACCAGCTCGATTACGACAAAGCTCTGGTTCTGTATCGCCAGATGCTGGAACGGCTCGACAAAGCGCCGTTCACGGCCAGCGGCGAAGTCGCCTACCTGCTCAGCCAGGAGATGAAGAGGGTCGAGGCCGCCAGCGCCGGCGCGGCGGCGGCGCAATCCTACCTGACCAAGCTGACGCTCAAGAATACCGACGCAAAGCCGGCGCTGTCCGGAGGTCCGGGGATGTTCGGCCAGCTCGTCAATTCGGGCGACCGCGATCTGGACCAGGTGGAGTTGACGGTCTCCTACTATTCTGACACCGGCAAGCTGGTTTACGCGGAGCGGCACACGCCGGTGGCTCTGCCGCTGGAATTTACCGACTTTGACGTACCGATTGTGCCAATGCGCCCGGGCGAAACGCGCGATATCGGGATCACGCTCACCGCCCCGCTGGAGATTCAACAACAGAACAAGCCTCGGATGACTGTAAGCGGCGTCATTTTCAGCGAGCCGCTCGCGACACCGCCCAAGCTTGCAGGGATGGGGGCAAGAATCGACGCCCGGGCGCGCGACCGCGACCGGGCGATTTCAGCCGCCGCAAGCGCGGGCGCGAAGCAAAAATGAATCAAGCGCCAAGATGAAGCTCACGGTCGCTATTCCCACTCACAACCGGTCGCAGACGCTGACGCTCACGCTTGGTTCGCTGGGCGCGCTCAAACTTGAGCCCGAGTTGGAGATCGAATGCCTGGTGGTCGACAACAACTCCACCGACGCAACGCCTGCCGTGGTGGAAACCTTCGCCCGCACAGCGCCCTTTCCCACCAGGCGGGTGTTTGAGCCGCGTCAGGGCTCCAGCTTTGCGCGCAACCGGGCGGTACATGAAGCGCATGGCGAGCTGATTTTCTTCATCGACGACGACGTGATCGTGGAGGCGGACTGGGCGTCGGAGTTGCTGGCCGAGATCCGCCGGCGCGACCTCGACGCCGCCTGCGGCCTGGTGCTGGCGCAATGGCAAGCGGCGCCGCCGCCATGGCTGGGCGTTGAGGTTTACGGCAAGCTGGCGGTGCATTCGGAATCCGCGCCGCCGCCGGAGAAGCTTTCCCAGTTCTTCAGCGCCAACGTAGGATTGAAGCGGGAATGTTTGGAGCGCTTCGGCCTGTTCCGCGAAGACCTGGGTGTGGTGGGCGGTAATCCCATGTCGGGGGAGGATACGGAACTATTCGGCCGCATCATCAGGGGCGGCGGCAAAATCGGCCTCGCGCCGCGCGCCGTGGTGCATCATATGATTGGGCCCGAACGGATGACGCGGGCCTACTTCCGGCGCAAGAGTTTTGCGTTCGGCGTGGGCAGCGCATTCGGCGGTGGCCGCACCCACAACCGGCCTGACAAGCTGGTCAAGAACCTGGTGCGAATGGCGGCGGCGGCCGCGCGCGGCAATCAGCCGCTGGCGTTCTACCATGAGCTCGAATGCGTCAATTTTTTCGGCTACTGGTACGGCTGCCTCAAGCCGCGCCGCGCCATCGCGGGGCAACAGTGACGCGCTAAATCAGTAGGGCGGGCGGCCCTGCCCGCCGTCGACGCGTGAGATCTTCCCTCGCGCCACCTTCAATATTCGGTAGCGCGAGCAAAAAAACTCGCGCGTCATCGGCGGGCAGGGACGCCCGCCCTACGGATTCAGGCATCCGGACCAGGGCGTTCGGATACCAGCGCCAGCACGCCGGAATACTGCAGCAGGCGCGTGGCGGCGGCCAGCGGCCCGATTTCGAATCCGGTGAAGAATCCCGCGATCGGCACGCTGGGAAAACATCTCGACAGGTAGGCGCTGTCGTGGTCGCCCATCGTGTAGAGATTGCTGCCGCGCGAGACGCAATCGAAGTACAACCCGAATGCCGGTGGATTGCGCACGCTGCGCTCCATCTCCTCGAGCGTCAGCTTGAGGTCGTCGCGCGCGCCCTGCTCGTCGCGCAGCGCGAAACCGATCAGGTCGCCCGCCTGGGGTTGGTACACGGTGGCAATCAGCCCTCTGCCCTCATCGAAACCGATGATGTTGCGGATCAGATAGCGGCCGTGTTCGAGCCGCTCGGCGTCGGGATCAAGCGTTACCGCGAGGTACACCATCGCCGCCGCGCGGCGCAAATCGTCGCCCAGCGGTCCGATGCTCTGCTTGAGCACCTCGAGCGCGGGCCGCCCGTCCAGTTCCACCAGAATATTGTTGTTAACTGAGGTAATGCGCCGGGGCGGACCGATCAGGCGGCATCCCAACGAAGCACCAGTGGTGATTTCAAAGTCGCCCGCAAAGAGCATCCCGGATACGGCGTTCGTGCTGACGGCATCGCCGCACAGGGCGAAAGTCTCGCCGCTCCTGCCGTCCTCGGTGGCGCCGCCGCCCACCACGACCACGTGGGGCAGTTCGCGCGCTAGCGCGGCCAGAAACGGCTCGGGCTCGATATTGTAGGAATCGGGAAACAGGCAAAGCAGGTTGCTGCGGCCCAAGGCAGGCCGCGCCGCCGCGGCGACTTCGCCGGCCGCCTTCGTGGCTCGCCCCTTGAGGCTCGGCACGAAAATGCGCTGTGCGGTAATTCCGCCGCCGACGGCCAGCACCGCCACTGCCGCGCTGCCCTCGATTTCGCGGCCGCCCGCAATCACCCCGCTGGCGCTGCATCCTGCCACCTGATGGGTTTGCAGCCGCTCGGCCACGGTCCGCATCAAGGGGCGGAAGGCGGCGGAATGCTGGCTGTTGGCAAAGCAAATGGCGCCATCGGCGGAGCCCAAACCGGCTTGCGCAAGCGCTTGCGCCGCCGCCTCATCAGCAGCGGGGATCGGATCCGCGGCGGTCGAATATCCAACTCCTGCGCGCAGCATAAAAATTACCTCATTGGCCGCCCATGATTCGCAGCAACTCAACCATCCGCTCCAGGCCGTCCCGCAGCGACTTGATTGGGATGCGCTCGTTGTCGCCATGCACCATCGGCCCCTCCTGCTCGGTGAGCTGGAGGGGCACGAAGCCGTAGGCAATCAGCCCGTGCTGGCGGAAATAATGGCTGTCGTTGAAGCCTGCCAGCAAGGCGGGGATCACCGGTGCGTCCTTGTCCTTGCGCCGCGACAAGGTGACGATTGTGTTCATCAGTTCGCTCCGATCGGGCGACATCATGGTCGGAAAACTGAGCAGTTGCTCGATCTTTATATTATCATCATCGATCAATTCCCGAATGATCTTGATGAATGCCTTGGGATCCTCGTCGGGCAGCAGCCGGCAGTCGATTTCCGCCGACGCGGTGGACGGAATGATGTTGGTCTTGTAGCCCGCGTCGACCACCGTGGGCGTAAGCGTGTCGCGCACCATCGCGTTGTGATTGGGCACGGACACAAACTGCTTTTCAAAGTCAGCGTCGGTCAATGCCTGGCGCAGGTCCAGCAGCTTGGACTGGTTCTGATCGAGCGTCGCCAGCTTATTGAAATAGTCCTGCACGAGCGGCATCACCTTGATCGGCGACCTATAATCGGCCACCTTGCCCAGCGCCCCGACCAGCCGTGTCACCGCGGTCTGCGCGGGGGGCGCCGCCGCATGACCGGTAGGTCCGCTGGCGGTCAGGCGCAGCCACAGCGGGCTCTTTTCCGTGATGGTCACGCTGTAAAACAGATGGCCCGCCTGGTCGGTACGGATAGCACCGCCTTCATTCAGCACGTAGCCCGCGTCCTTATAAAGGTTGGTCTGATGCTCGGCGACCCACCCCGCTCCGTCCTTGCCGCCCATCTCCTCGTCGCCGGTGGCGATGAACAGGATGTCGCGGTCGAGCAGAACGCGCGCCCGTTTGATCGCCAGCATCGCCATCAAGGCAACCACTCCCGGTCCCTTGTCGTCCAGGGCGCCGCGGCCCCAGACCTCACCGCTCTTGACCAGGCCCGAAAACGGCGGAACCGACCACTCCTTGGCAATTGCCGGGACCACGTCCATGTGACTGAGCAGGATCAGGGCCTTGTGATTTTTGCCGACGCCGCGCAAACGGGCGGCGATCACGCCGCGGCCGGGGGCCGGTTCGAAGACCGCCGCCGGAATACCGTCGTGAAGGAATTTCTCCTTGAGCATCTTGGCTGCGGCCAGTTCGTTTCCCGGCGGATCGCTGGTGTTGATCTTGATGTAGTTGGAAAGCAGCTCGGTTGCTTCGCGAGTCAGCGCGTCCCAGTCCAATTCCTTGGCGTTCTCCGCGCGCCCGATCCCCGCTTTCAGCAGGAGAGCAGCAAGCGCAACGGCCGCCATTGGCCACAACCTCCGCCGCCCTCTGCTCCGATTTTTTCCCACGCCCAATCTCGATCCCATCGGGCGCAATTCTACGTCAAAGGGCGGTGGCTGCGATAACGCCGCTAATCACCTTATGCAGGGTGCTAAGAGCGAACATCATTAACGACTGCCCGAAAAGCTACTCTTTCCGCACCCTGCTAGGAGCGGCTTTTTTAAAGATAAACGCCGGACATTCGCGCTTTCTGCCGCCCGGTTCTTTTTGGCACGCGCCCGCGTGCTAAGCTCCAATGCCGGAGTTCAGATGCCGCCGAACACTGACATGGCCGCCTCCGCTGATGGCGCCCTCGCGCGCGGCAAATACGCCAGCCCGCGCAGCAAGGCGAAGCCGCCCGCGTTTACCGCCCGCGCCACCGGCGCGGCGCTCAAGATTTTGCGGCGCGAAGCAGCGGCGTGGAACGCGCCAATCCTCAATCTGATCTCGGCCGAGGAAGAAGACCCCTTCAAAACGCTGATCGGATGTATCCTCAGCCTGCGCACCAAGGACCAAACCACTGCGGTGGCGGCAGCCCGGCTGTTCGCGCTGGCGGACAGCCCGCATTCGATGCTGGCGCTGGAGCCGGCGGAGTTGGAGCGGGCGATCTATCCGGTCGGCTTTTATCGCACCAAGGCCCGCGTCATCCGCGACATCTGCCAGGACCTGATTGCCAGGTTCGAGGGGCGCGTACCGGATCGGATCGACGCGCTGCTGACGCTTAAGGGCGTGGGGCGCAAGACCGCAAACCTGGTGGTCACACAGGCGTTCCGCAAACCCGGTATCTGCGTGGACACGCACGTCCATCGCATTTCCAACCGATGGGGCCTGGTGCGCACCAAAACTCCCGAACATACCGAAGCCGCGCTGCGCAAGGTCCTGCCGCGACGCTATTGGATCGAGTACAACGGGCTGCTGGTCGCCTTCGGCCAGACCATCTGCCAGCCGGTCTCGCCATTTTGCTCGCGATGCTCATTGGCCACTCGATGCCCGAAGATCGGCGTCGTCCGCTCGCGATGAAAGCGTGGGCCCTCGTCGCCGGGTTGACCTTCTGGTGGACGCTGCATCCTGCGAGCGCCTCGGCCATCGATTTTTACGAGATCCAGATCTACACGACGGATACTACGCCCAAGGGACAGCTCACCCTGGAGCTGCATTCCAACAGCGTCACCACCGCGACCGGCCAGTTGGCCCATGAGACCATCAATCCGTACCAGATTCATGAAACGCTCGAAGCAACCTACGGCGTCTTCGAACATCTCGAAGTCGGCCAGTACTTTTGCACCGCCAAGTTGAATAACGGTAACTACGAGTACGCCGGAAGCCGGTCGAAGATGCATTTCGGAATAGCCCAGACGGACCGATGGCCGATTGCCCTGGGCGGCAACATCGAGCTGGACTACATGCGCTTCGCCGCCGAGGACAACCCGTTAACGCTGGAACTGCGGCCGATCCTCGAAAGTCACCTGGGACATTTCGACATCGTGGCGAATCCGGCCTTGGAAAAGCCCTTCCGCGGTCCCGGAACCCATCAAGGCATACAATTCGCCCCCTCGGGAGAAATCGTCTACGACAAACTTTATCGCTGGTTCTCGCCGGCGTTGGAGTACTATGGCGACATGGGGGCGATTGCGTACCTCCCCGGCGTCCAGGAACAGCAGCATTTTCTCGTCCCGGCAATCAACCTGGACCTCGATCCAAGATTGGAGATTAACCTCGGCGTCGGTTTCGGCCTGACGCGCGCCAGCCACGGCGTGTTTCTGAAGTCGATCCTGGGCTGGACCTTTTAGCCCAAACATCAGTTGGTGTGTGCCTGAAGCGTGCCCGCACGCCGACTCTCGCCCACAACTGAATGTGGCTGAGGAGACAGAAGATAGGCAATACCGGGAGCGGACCGGGCGAGTCTGCGGTTCACTGCGAGCAGCGCGCCTGAGTATGTGCGCAGGCTCGGCACACGGTTGAGTCATAGAGCGCCCCCTGATCCCCGCAGGTGCGGTGGGCGCGGTCGTGCGGAACGCAGATCTTGACCTCGCCGCTGCAAGAGGTGTTCGTAAGCGGGTCGGTGGCGGTGAAGTCAAGGTGATAGACGCGGCCGTCCTCCGCACCGTCTCGCTCGGCGCGCACCTGCGCTAGGCTGCTTCCCACACCGCTTGCGTCGGCGCAATGGGACGTGTTGGCGACGGGTTCATCCTGATGGATGGCGGTAATCTTGACGTCGGCGGCGCCTAACACGCTCTCGAAGACGAACTTGTGGTTGGCCGGCCACAGGATAGGCGCGCTGGCCGCGGCCTGACTGCAACCGAGCGGCGGCAGTTCGCCGGACTCGTACGCACCGATGTCACAAGGACCGGTCGGGCCATCTTCGGGGTCGGGGCGCGGCTCTCCGCGCTGGTCGGTCGTGAGCTGATTAGGGGGCGTCGCCTGGTCGGTGCATGAGGCGAAGGGAATCGCATCGATGGCCGGGCTGTCCGGCTGCAATGCGATGGTTGAGGTCGGACCCCCGTTGCGGGTCAGTCCGGCGGCGGACAGCTTCGGATCGGTGTTGTTCTTGCTGCCGACGGCACTGAAAGCACACGACTTATCGTCGGAGATGTTGTAGCCGCGGTCGATGATTGATTGACCCGCGCAGTTTCCACCCGACGACGAGCCCGCCATAATCGTGCCGTGGAGCTGGAGCGTGGAGTCGCGCCGGTTGAAGATGGCGCCGCCGACCCCGCCGGAGAGCGTCGTGCGGTTACCGGAGAGCGTCGCGCGGTTGTCGGAGAACGTGCTGTTGGTAACCGTCAGCGCGCCTAAGTTGTCGATGGCGCCGGCGCTATCCCCTCCGGTCCCGTTGTTGGCGGAGAACGTGCTGTTGGTGACTGTTAGCGTCCCGCGGTTGAGAATGCCGCCGGAGCCGGCGCGCGCGCGATTGTTGTAGAAGGTGCTGTTGGCGACCGCTATCGCGCCGTCGTTGAAAATGCCGGCGCCACCAACGTTCCCGACATTGAGGGAGAACGTGGTGTTAGTGACCGTTGCTCTGCCGCCGGTGTAGTTTTCGATGCCGCCGCCGCCTGCAACGGTCCCGCTGTTGCGGGAGAACCCGCTGTTGGTGACCGTTAGCGTGCCGCGGTTGAAGATGCCACCGCCGCTGGCGACGCCCGCAATGTTGCTGACGAACGCGCTGTTGATGACGGTGAGAGTGGCGCCTGCAAGATTGCTGATGCCGCCTGCGCTAAGGCCCGCCCCTCGCGCTTGGTTGCCGAAGAACGCGCTGTCGCGGATCGTTAACGTACCGGCGTTATCGATACCGCCGGCATCAAAACCGAAGCCAACTGCGATTCTCATCCCGTGCTCAATTTCCAGGTTGAGCAGATTTACGACCGCACCGGCGCGCACCATCATCACCGGATATTTGTCACCGCCATCGAGCTTGATCCTCTCAGAGCCGATCGGCCGGGTGATGGACAGGTTCCCGGTAAGCGGGGGCAATGTGCTGGTGAGGGCGATGCTGCCGGCCAGACTGAAGCTGATGGTGTTGGAGGGGTCAGCGGTCGGACTGGGGCATCCGCTACCAGCGACATCGGCGCCGTTGGTCGTAGAGATCGCATCACGCAGGCTGCAATCGCCCACGCCGGTGCTGTCATTCAGGGTACCGACCGTGATGGTGGCAGCGCGCGCTGCCGACGCGCTTAGCAGTCCGATCGCCACAATAGTCGCGGCGAGTGCGGCGCGCCTGCTTGGCAAGCCTCGTTTTCTGTATCCCGCACCGATTCGATCTTTACCGAGGTATGTCATCAACCTGCTCTCTGGTGGCCAGCGCGATAAATATCGGCACAGTTTTGCTGAAATCTTGAGTAATCTGGCTAAGATAAAGCTTTATTTGTTTTTAAACAAGCTGTGGATGAAATCTTTAGCGTACATTTCGCTTTTGTGCTTTGGATTTCGATGTCCATAGCCCGTTTGCTCGAGGAGGACAGACAGTGAAACAGCGCGACGCAATCAAAATGACCGACGAAGAGGCGGTGGCCTTTCTCCACGAGGGGATGAAGGAGATGTGGCCCATGTTCCTGGCCACCAACGGTCCGGGTGGGTATCCGCACATCGTATCGATGGGTTGGATATACATGGACGGCAGGATTTGCTTTCAGACTTACAGCAAATCCCAGAAGGTGCTGAACCTGCGCCGCGACCCCAAGGCGGCGGTGATTTTGGAGGCGTCGCCGTATGGGGAATCCGGCGGCTTCGAGCATCGCCGCCTGCGGGGTCTGATGATCCGCGGGGTTTGCGAACTGGATGAAAATCCCGACCGGATAATAGAGATCCTAACCGCGATGTGGCAAAACGGCGCCGATCGAAATCTGCGGCTGGGCGCGAAGCCGCAACACGACCTGCTCGAATTCGTGAAACAACGGGCGAAAAAGCGCATCGCGATCTCCTTTGAGCCCCGGAAATGGGCCAGTTGGGATCACGGCAAGCTCGTACCTGGTACCTATTGAGCATTTGACACGTGAATGCTCCTTTCGAAAGCCGTCGGCGGTCCGTGACAAATGCCGATCGGTGGATGCTTGAAGTGTATCAGTCACCCTCACCCGATCCCCT
>DASZGF010000011.1:0-1602 GCA_035939115.1 Binataceae bacterium (SeqCode) | reverse complement strand
CAAAACCGTAACTGGATGGAGGACCGAGACTTATAGGACCGCCGGTTTTGATCGTCAGGTCTCGGGGGTGCCACCCCTCGATGTCCCACCACAGCTCCTGGACGTGCTGGTCATTGCCGCGGAAGAAGACCTGCTGCAGCCCTGCCATCGAGAATCCCGAGGGTCCATCGACCGCCGGATCCATTTCGTGCGCGTTGGTCGAGAGATTGGTTGTGTTCCAGCCGCTACCATCGCCATAGATCTCGATGACGTTGCCGCTGAGATCGCCCGCGATGTAGTCGATGTGCATGGTGGACTGCTCGGGAAAGTAGTACCCGGCCAGCCTGGTGAACTGATAGACGGGTGCCGCGCCGGCGTCGGCGGTTAATTCGCCGTTGCCATGCCAGCCCCTGTTGGGATCCCACTGGACAGACCATAGCGTGCCGTTGCCGCCCACGCCCTCCGTGAAGCCCCGATAAAAGATATTCCGCGTCCCGCCAGCAGCATAACCGGCCGGCATACCGAACGCCGGGACATTCAAACCTTCGACGAACAGATCGGTGGCTTTCCAGCCCATGGTCGTTCCTCCTTCTCCAAGCGCATCCGTGATGCCTATGGCTTCTTGCTGCGCAACATAGAGGCTCCCATTGCGGTCCTTAGTTAGGCATCACTTCGGGACGCGTCGTGTGAGTTTGTTCACAGGCGGGAAGATTTTTTAGATATTCCAGAGCCAGACGCCGGGCGTGCTGGTGGTCGGCATAACGGATCCGGTATTGGGGCCGCCGTCGTTCGGGGCTCGCGAAGGATCAACTAATCATTCCTGCCAGATGAGCTGCGGGACAAGTAGGAGCAGCAGAACGGCTTCCTACACGGCCTTCGAAGTCCTAAGCCGCGGCACGCCGCGCGTGGGCCGGTCGCTCAGGGTCAAACGCGACTGGTGCCGCCGGTCCTACCCACCCCTCGACTTCCGCTATGCCCTATTAGCGACCGAGATCGCGCGGCGGTGCAATCTGTCGCTTCGTTCGCGAAGGCTTCATTTAAATCGGCCTCCACCCACTCAACGGAAATTTATTGGTTCGCCCGTTCGGCGGCGGCGGTGGCCATGTATTTCGAATAGAAATCAGCAACCCGGTCGCGCCACATTCCGACGAATGCCCCCGATGTCAGCTTATCGACCGATTTCCACGCGTGTTTGACGGCCGGAAGAGTATTCCGCCAGATCGCGCGTTTGCACCATTTTTCGCCTTTCTCCATGCCTTCGCTGGTGGCACACATGGATTTCCAAGCGATGCGATCAGGTTGGCTGATGTGCTCGGCGGCGCCTTCCCAACCTTGTTGATGGATTAAGTAAAGATCGCTCAAGGTCGGCTTCTTGTGCGTCACCCACTCGAACAGAATGCCTTCGGTAATGAACTTGTAGGCCGCCGCAACGGCATTGTCGCGGGGATCACGAATCTGCCCGGAGCCGAATTTGTTGAACTCGTATTCGCTAAGTTGGAACAGGCCGATATACGACCCGGTGCGTTGCTTGGGGTTGAAACCGGACTCGATTTTGGCAACCGCCTTCATGAAATTGAAATCCAGACCGAAAGCGTCGGAAGCGCGCTTGATCTCCTCGACCGG
>DASZGF010000010.1:0-36097 GCA_035939115.1 Binataceae bacterium (SeqCode) | reverse complement strand
CCCCCATGGGCCCGGAGGGACGACGAGGCGCGGAACGGGCGGTTCGCGAACCGCCCCTACGTGAGCAATATCCGGCGATCGTTCCGCAAAGGGGGTTGGTGAACCGCCCGCTGACGGTCGAGAGAAGGAAATAAACCATTGGGTGGGTTGGTCGGTGCATTCAAGACGGTTTTCAGCAAGAAAATAAATCAGGTGCGGGCTACGCTGGGCGAGATAGTTTGGCAACGCAATTTTTACGAGCACGTCATCCGTGGCGAAAACGAGCTAGAACATATACGCAATTACATTTATTTCAACCCGCAGGCTTGGCCATCTGATCCGGAAAACCCCCGTGGGCCCGGAGGGACCACGAGGCGCGGAACGGGCGGTTCGCGAACCGCCCCTACGTAAGCAATATCCGGACTATCGAGGCGCAAGCGGAAGAGGGCCGCCGACGGCGGACCTCCTCCGCAGCGCTCTTAGTACGGATGCGCTTCGCGCCAGGCTTTCCACGGCTCCAGCGAACCTACTGTCTCCGGTTTGCCGGCGTGGGCCAGCGGGCGCGATCCTGGCTTGACCTCGAATGAGGACTTGAGGTCGAGTTCCTTGCCCATTTCGCGGATCGCGGGCATCACATCGGACGAAATCAGCTTCAGGTTGTTCTCGCGGTCTTTGCGCGTGATCGGCCCGTCGTTCTGCCACAGGATGAAGATGCCGGGCCGCAGCGTTTCCAGCACCACCCGGATCTTGGGAATAACGGTCTTGGGCGTTCCGCAGATGATGCCGAACGTATTCAACACGTCCGGCAACTGGTCGAAGATCGCCTTGCGCGTGGTCTCGACGTCGACCCTGGTTTCCTGCCACAGGCGCGAGCGCTGATCGACCTGGGCGCTGGAGACTTCTGCCCTGGCCGCTTCGGTCTGTCCGCCCTGGAAGGGGGAACTGCTGCGCTTCTTGTTGGGATCGGAGAACTGAGTCGCGATACGCCGGGTGGCGAGCTTGGAATTGTACCCCGGCGGGAAGTTGTACGCGGGCTGTGCAAACAGGCTGTAGCCGCTGCCGGCGCCGCCGAACATGTCGAACTTGGCAATCTCGCGCGCCTTCTCATCGGTCTCGGCCACGTAAACCTTCTGCATGTAGCCGAAGTTTTCCGATCCGATCTGGTAGCCCAACTCGGCCGCCCGATCGCGATAGATGTTCCACAACTCCAGAGTGGGCTCCAGGAAAGTGGCCAGCGCGACATACGGATAGCGCTTTTCGGCGCACCAGATGGCCGTTTCGGGGCTGAGCAGGCCTGGTATCCACATCGGCGGATGCGGCTTTTGCATCGGCACCGGCCATGGATCGACGAAGCGATAATGGAAATGCTTGCCCTCGTAGCGCCAGGGGCCCGGCTCCGTCCATGCTTTGACGATGAAGTCGTGCGCTTCGTTGAAATATTCGCGATTGTAGGCCGGGTTGGCATTGAGCGCGAATTGCTCGCTGCCCGCCCCGCGGACCCATCCGGGGACCAACCGCCCGCCGGATATGACGTCGATCATCGCCAACTCTTCGGCCAGCCGCAGCGGATTGCCCAGCGGCAGCGGATTGCCGATAAGAATGATTTTCACCTTCTTGGTGATGCGGGCCAGGATCGACGCCTCGACGTCCATCACGGCGCCCATCGTAAACGGCGTGTCATGATGCTCATTGAGCGCCACCCCGTCGAAGCCCAGCTCTTCGCACAAGACCTTTTCGTCAAGGTACTCGTGGTAAAGCTCGTAACCCTTGGCCGGATCGAAAAGGTTGTTCGGAGTTCCAAAGAAGCCCTTTTCGATTATGCGATCGTTGGGAGCGTAACGATACGGGCGCTCGGTAAAGTAAGCTAAATGCACGGCAACTCCTCCCTGTGGAGACTTAGCTCAAAAACCCTTTGACTTCGCGGACGAAGGCCGCGTTCTGCTCGATCTCGGGGCGATGGCCGCATTGGTCGAGCACGACCAGCTTGGAGCCGGCAATCGCCCGATGGTACGCTTCGCTCGCGCTGAGCGGCACCACCGCATCCTGGCGCCCCCAGATGAGGAGCGTCGGCAAGCTGTCGATTACGCTCAGCAGATGGGGCAGGCTGGGATTGTGCATGTATGGCACCCAGGCCAGGCGTGCGGTTTCGGCGCGCGCTTCTTCCCATAGCTCAAAGGCGGCAGGCCCGATTCCGCCGTAGAGCTGGTCGAACTCGGGCGTTTTATCCGGGTCCAGCACGCCGGCCGCCAACTGGGCCGGCGCCATGAGTTGGAAGATGTCGAGGATTTCGCCCTGGGGCGGACGGACTCCGGCCGCTCCGGCCAGCACCATGCGCTTGAACTGAGTCTGATTGTTGGCCGCCATCTCGGCCGCCACCCAGCCGCCCAGCGAAAAGCCAATCACGTCCACCGGCGCCAGTTTCTCCAGCCGGATGAAGCGCGCATAAAAGCCCGCCAGGTCGCGGATGTTCCAGATCCAGTCGGCGCGCGGTGTCACGCTGAAGCCGGGATGCAGCGGGATTATCAATGAATGATCGCGCGCCAACTCGGCGTGCCACTTGAGCCATCCCGGATGGCCCATTTCTTCGTGCAGGACCAGCAAGGGACGGCCCGAGCCTCCCTTGATAACGGCCAGGTCGGTACCGTCAACCTTGACTGTTTCCTGACGCCACTGCTGCTCTTTGTCCGCCATTTACATCTTCCCCAATAACCGAAGCGTTATATTCCGACCCGCCGGATAAAGTCGTAGGACTCGCGTCTTCAGCGGGGATTCAAACCAATCTATTAGCGCATTTGGCGCAACGATGAACAGTCCCGCCGGGCATTCGACCGGGAAACGGCGCGACCGGAAAAAACGCGGGGCCCTACTCGAACATCACTACCGAACGCAGCACCTCGCCGGCCGTCATGGCGCGGAAAGCCTCGTTGATCTCATCCAGCTTGACGCGCCGCGTCACCATGTCGTCGAGGTTGAGCCGCCCCTGCAGATAGAAATCGACGTAGGCGGGAATATCGATACGGAAGCGGTTGGAGCCCATCTGGCTGCCGGTCAGCTTCTTTTCCTGGAACAGGTCGTTCCACTGAACCTTGATCGGATCGGTGGGCGGCACCACCCCGACGCTGACCGCGGTGCCGCCGGGGCCCACGCAGGCCAGTGCCTGTTCCACAACTTTGGCAATTCCAATGACCTCGAAGGCGTAATCCGCGCCGCCGCCGGTGATGGTTCGGATCTCGGCCACCGGATCGGAGGAGCTGGCATCGACGGTATGGGTGGCGCCCATTTTGCGCGCAGCGGCAAGTTTGTTTTCCAGCAGATCCACGGCGATGATCTTCGCAGCGCCCGCCAGGCGAGCGGCCTGAATCGCGGCCAACCCGACGCCGCCGGCGCCGAAGACAGCGACGCTGGCGCCGGTATGGACTTTCGCGGTGTTGAGCACGGCGCCCATCCCGGTGGTGACGCCGCATCCGATAAGCGCGGCCCGATCCAGCGGCATCGCGTCGGGAATCTTCACCACCGCGTTTTCGTGCAACAGCAGTTCTTCAGCATACCCGCCAATATCGGCGAACTGAGTCATCGCTCCGCCCTTGCCCGACAGACGCGGCCGCTCATTGCGGCGGCGGCGCAGCGTGCCGCGCCCGGCGCATAGATGAGGATTGCCAGTCAGACATTTCGCGCACTTGCCGCAAAACGGTGAGGGGCAGGCCACTACGCGGTCGCCCGGCTTGACGTAGGTAACGGCGCTGCCCACCGCCGTCACCGTGCCGGCAGCCTCGTGGCCCATCACCGCGCCCGGCGGCCACGGCAAGACACCCTGGACGATATGCAGGTCGCTGTGACAAACGCCGCAGGCGGCGGTGTGAATCCGCACCTCATTGGGTCCCGGGGCGTCAACCTCGATGTCCTCGATCGCCAGAGGGTCGCCCACTTTGCGAAATACGGCTGCCTTCATCGGAATAACCTCGCTCCGGGTTAGAGGCGCCCGGATTCGCGCATCTGCTTCATCCTCGCCTGCATCGAGGCGGTATCATTAAGGTGCGGGAACGGCTCGTCAGGAACCGCGACGCCAAGGAAACGACACAGCGGCTCCCATCCTTGCCTGACCTCAAACACCAGCAGGCGATCAGGCTGGATGGTCCGTCGCACTTGTTCGTTATGCCGGTTATAGACCTCGATCGCATGCGCCTTGTCCAGGCTGCCCCCGAAAGTGTCTTCCACAATGATCTTGCGCGCCATCTCAGACTGATGACCGCGCGGTTGGGGGACATTGTCGGGCGTCCGCGTTTTCAACCCCTGGAAGATGGTGTCGTTCATGCTCTTGTACCAGGATTCCGGGTCGCGCAATGACAGCAGCACCTTGGCGTCCGGGTAATGGCCGGCCAACTCGCGCCAGTAGCGGGCCGCGGGCCAGTCGACTGCGGAGTGGAAATCCTTGAAGAGCAGATCCCAATCAATTGATCCGCCATAGGCCAGGCGGTGCCACATCTCGATATGGTCGGGCCGCTCCAGCACCTCCAACATGTGGTAACAGGGGCCGAAACCCAGCTTCTCCAAAGCGTCCTTGAGCGACACCGTGCCGGTACGTCCGAATCCGGCGCCGACTATTTTCAAAGCCATGCGTGACCCCTTCCCCGGCGCGATCGCTTTCACTACATCGCGGTGGTCCGCTTCATCCGCGAAGGCGCCGCGCGCAGCTTAGAACGGAACGCCGCCCGGCGCAAAGAGCCGGAAGTTAAGGCGGCTCAAAAAATGCCACTCAAAATGGTCAGGACTGTAAAATTCCACTCCCTTGCATGATAAGAGAAACTCATGCAGCTTTTAATAACAGGCTGTTCAATTCAGCTACCCGGAGGAGAGTCCATGCGAGCTGTGAAGAACCTTATTTTTGCCGCGGCGATCGGGATGCTGCTGTGCGGCGCCGCCTTTGCGCAAGCGGCGGGAACGTGCGCCGGGATGAGTGTCGGACAGCTCACCAGCCTCAACGGCTTTGTTCCTTTTCAAGCAACCAGCAGCCTGTGGACCACCGACATTTCAGCCGCGCCGGTCGATCCGAACTCGGCCAGTATTATCAACTTCATTGGCTCCTCGGTTACGCTCCATCCCGACTTCGGCTCAGGCACCTACAGCAACCAGACCATCGGCATTCCCTACCAGGTGGTGGCGGGCAGCCAGGCCAAGGTACCGATCATCTTCGGTTTGTATGCGGACGAGAGCGACCCGGGGCCGATGCCGATTCCCAAGAACGCCCTGATCGAGGGCTATCCGAACCCCGGCAATGGCGACCGGCACGTGCTGGTGCTGGAGAAGGACGGCTGCTGGCTTTATGAGTTGTACAATGCCCATCTGCAGAAAAACGGTAGCTGAAAGGCGGATTCAACCGCGGTCTGGGACATGACGATCAACCAGCAGCGCCCGTATACATGGACCTCGGCGGACGCCGCCGGCCTGCCGATATTCCCGGGCCTCGCGCGCTACGACGAAGTGGCCGCGGGAGCAATCAATCACGCCCTGAGATTCACTGTTCCCGCCAGCCAGGAAGCCTTCGTGGCGCCCGCCTCGCACTGGGCGTCGAGTAACACCAGCAGCAGCGCGCCCCCGATGGGCACGCGGCTGCGGCTTAAGGCGAGCTTCAACATTTCGGGCTTTTCCGCGGCCAACCAGGTGATCCTCACCGCGTTGAAAAAATACGGCATGATCCTGGCTGATAATGGCAGCGCGATTTTCATCAGCGGCGCTCCCGATTCCCGCTGGAACAATTCCGATCTTGGTAATCTAAAAACGATAACCGCCGCCAGTTTCGATGTCGTGCAGATGGGCACGATTTACACCCCCGCCAACGTCCCAACCGGCCCCGCACCCACCATCCTGAGCTTTACCGCCAAACCGATATCGGTGTCGAAGGGCCAGTCTGTGACGCTTGGATGGAACGTGAGCAGCGCGGATTACAACATCATTTCGCCCAAAGTCGGCCCGGTGCGCGGCGCCAGCGTCACCGTAGTTCCTTCGGCGACGACCACCTACACGCTGTACTCAACCAATGCGTACGGGCGCACGACCACTACTGTGACCGTCACGGTACATTGACCCGGATCAGCCTCTGGAGGTTCGATTTTCTGCCGCAATTCTCTCCCCTGTCAGGGGAAAAGGACGGTGAGGGGGGCGGGGAGAGCATCTTTACCACCTCACTTCTCACTCCTCTTCCCTCTTTCTCTTCAGGTTTTTCGAGAATCATTCCTCAAGGATCATGGGCACCGCTTCGGCGGTGTTCTGGCCTCCGTCGACGACCATCGTGGCCCCCGAAACCCACTTCGACTCGTCGCTGGCCAAAAACAGCGCCATCGCCGCGATATCCTCCGGCGCGCCGGCTTTGGGGATGGGCTGGGCCTTGGCAAACGCCGCTTCCGCGTCGGGCACAGCGCCGCGCGACGCCGGCGTCGCGATCAAGCCGGGCGAAATACAGTTGACTCGGATGAAATCCTTGCCCACCAGACGCGCGACCGACGCAGTCAGGTTGATGACTCCGGCCTTGGCGGCGCTATAGGCGTGCAACGGCGGCATCGCGCGGATGCCCGCGTTGGAGGCGATCGAAATGATCGAGCCGCCGCCTGCCTTGCGCATTTCCGGGATCGCCAGTTTCATTCCCAGGAACGCGCTACGCAACGTCAGAGCAAAGGTCTTATCCCAATTCTCCAGCGTGGTCCGCTCAAAGGTGGACCACGGCCCGCCGCCGGCATTGTTGACCAGTATGTTGAGCCGGCCGAACTCCTTCACCGTCGTCGCGATGACGTCCTTAAAGTCCTGCTCCGAGGTGACGTCCACGCGATGGAAGACGGCGCGCCCCGCACCGCTGCTGCATTCGCGCGCGGCCTCAGCGCCCGCCGCTTCGTTTATATCCGCGATAACAACGGCGGCGCCTTCGCTGGTGAATGCTTTGGCAATCCCGTGGCCGATCCCACTGGCGGCGCCAGTTATGATGGCGATCTTTTTGTCGAGCCTGCCCATTGGTGACATCCTCCGGGGCTTGCAGTTATCACTTGAGTTGCAGGCCGTCGAGCGTTAGGAGGCGGGGTTTGATTTCAGTCCGCGTTAGTTCGACAATCGCGTTTCGCGGGCCGCCAGGCAGCGTTTGGCAGCCCGCACGCGAACCTAAAACTGACGCGAGCACTGAAGCTATAGAGGAGGAAAGCCATGCCCGGAGGACTCAGCAACCCGCACGTTAAGTTTGAGCATTACAAGGACCGCTATCGAAACATACGCCTGGAGAGAAAAGACGGCATCCTCCTGATGACCCTGCATTCCAAAGGCGGACCGTTCAAGTTCAGCGCCGAGTTCCATACTGACTCCTGCGACGCGTTCGCCAACATTGCCGCCGACTTTGAGAATCGCTGTGTCATCATCACCGGCACCGGCGAGAGCTTTTGCGACGGGCTCGATTTCAACGCCGATATGACCGATCCGGACGTGGTGGCGCGGATCCAATGGGAAGGCCGCAAGATGCTGCTCAACCTGATGGATATCGAGGTGCCGGTCATCGGCGCGGTCAACGGTCCGGCGACCATCCATGCCGAGATGGGCGCGATGCATGACATGGTGATCTGCACCGAGGATACGGTCTTCGCGGACATGCCGCACTTTCCCGGCGGCGTTGTCCCGGGCGACGGCGTCCACGTCATCTGGCAGCATATTCTCGGCCCGACGCGGGGCCGCTATTTCCTGTTGACCGGGCAGAAGATCCCGGCCCATGAGGCTAAGGATGTCGGCATCGTCAACGAAGTCGTTCCGCGAGCCAAGCTGATGGACCGCGCGTGGGAACTGGCGCGGATGGTCACCGAGCGTCCCAACCTGGTCACGCGCTATTCGCGGCTGGTCCTGACCCGCAACTACCGCAAGCTGCTCGAAGCGGAGACCGGCTACGGCCTGATGCTGGAGCTTTTCGCCAGCACGGCCAGAATCAGGGAAATGATGTCCTGACGGGCACCTGCTACTGCACAGGTCGCGTGTGGCCGCGCGTTGCGCGCGGCCACACGCCCTTTCTGTGCTCGAAGAGGGTCCTGCGATTCGTCTGAGACGCCCCGGTCTCTACAGGTTGTACAGCCGGCTTGCGTTATTCTGTTCCCCTTTTCTCTCACTTCTCACTGCTTTCCCCTCACTCCTCTCTTCCCTCCCCTTGCCGCGGCAGCGGCAGCGCGCCATTATCGACTGATGCTAAGGCGTCGCGCGCTCCTGCTGTTGATCGCCGCCGGCATTGGCGCCTGCTCGTGGTTCCATCACCCGACTCCCCAGCAGCAGATGTTGGACGCGCTCAATCACGGCAACGCCGCCCAGGCGAGCAACATCTGGCAGCAGATGAGCCAGAAGGACCGCATGAAATTCAACCGCGGCCAGGGATTTACGCCCGCGGTTCCTCCCGAACAGGTGATGAAGACGCTGACCGAGATGTCACCCGATGATGCGCAGGGACCGATCACCATCAAACCGCCGGGCGCAGGCGCAACCTTGCTCGACCTGCCTCAAATCGCGCATCCACAGACCGCCGCTCCGGCGCCCCCGCCCGAGCCGCCCGCGTCCGAACCAGCCGCGGAGCAGCCCTGAGTGTAGGCTCCACAGTGCGAATCAACGCCGCCGATAAAATCGCGGGCCGAGGACTTTTCCGATGATGCAATTCGAGTTGGTCGCCACCGGCTTTGGGGGAGTGGAAGGCCCACGGGTCGATGAACAAAATCGGCTCTACTTCAGCGACGTCATCGACGGCGGAGTCTTCCGGCGCAATCCCGACGGATCGATCGAAACGTTGATCCCCGGGCGCCAGCTGGTCGGCGGCATCGCCTTCAATATCGGCAACAACCTGCTCGTAACCGGCCCCAGCATGGCGCTTTGGAACCAGGACACGAGTCTGTTGCGCGATGTGTTCAACGGCGTGCCCGGCAGACGCAGCGACAATTTCAACGATCTGACTGTGGATGAGAGCGGCAGTGTCTGGATCGGCACGGTCAACGGCCATTCGGTAGGTCCGCTTGACGCGCCGCGCCCGCCCGGTGATTTGTATCGAATCGACCCGGACGGCTCCGCGACCCTGGTTTGGGAAGGTGTGGGAACGAGCAACGGGCTGGGTTTCAGTCCCGACGGAAAACTGCTTTATCACTGCGACACGCAGCCCGGTCACGTGATGGTTTACGACGTGACTGCGGATCGGCAACTGCGTGATCGCCGGCTTTTTGCCAAAGTCGCCGGCGCCATGACCGACGGGATGACGGTGGACGCGGAGGGCGGAGTATGGGTCGCGGCGCTGCTGGCGGGCGAGGTGCAGCGCTTTCGCAGCGACGGCACCCTGGATCGCGCTATTCCGATCCCGCAGAAAAAAGTGCTCAGCGTGGTTTTCGGCGGACCCGACCGCCAAGACCTTTACGTGGTGACCGCATTAAGCCGCCGCATGCGCGGCTCGATCTATCAAGCGCGCTGCGATATCCCCGGACTGCCGCTGCCGATGGCGCGGCTAGGAGCATGAGGCGCGGCGCTTGACCGCGAAGTTGGCGGAAGGTCTATTGTAGGTACGCGAGACGGGAAGATAGTACCCTCGCGGAGCGGGTGGCGTCTTTACATCCCGCGGTTTGCGCTTGGGGATAAGCGGCCAACCGGTTAGAAAATAATTAATTAATTTTTCGTTTTCGGAGGACACCATATGGCCACCGCACATCAGGCGTCATCGTCAACCGGGTCCGCTCGCGACTCGCTTGCCGGCATCAAGGTGATCGATGTCGATACTCACCTGAGCGAGCCCTATACCCTGTGGACCGCGCGGGCCTCGGGCAAATGGAAGGATCGGGTTCCCCAGGTCAAGACGGTTGACGACAAGCGCCAATGGGTGATCGACGGTAAGGCCGTGATGGGCCCGGTCTCGGCGGTCAGCTGTGTGAGTGCCGATGGCGAAAAGTCCCGCGGCATCGAATTCTTCAAATGGGCGCTGGAAGACGTCCATGCGGGTTCCTACGATGTCAAACCCCGTCTTGAGTTCATGGACGGGGAAGGCATCTGGGCCCAGATCCTGTACCCGAATCTGCTGGGCTTTGGCGGCCAGCGCGCGGCTACTTTCGATCCCGAGCTGCGTCTGGTCTGCACTCAGATCTACAACGACGCAATGGCCGAGTTTCAGCAGCAGTCCGGCGGGCGCCTTTATGGGATGGCTCTGATGCCGTGGTGGGACGTCGAGCTGGCGGTCAAGGAAACAGCGCGCTGCCATAAGATGGGGATCAAGGGCATCAATACCAACTCCAGCCCCCAGGACCACGGGATTCCCGATCTCGGGCAAGACTACTGGACCCCGCTGTGGGAGGTATGTTCAGACCTGCGGATGCCGATCAACTTCCATATCGGAAACAGCAGCGAGTCGATGGACTTTTTCGGCAAGTCATGCTGGTCCTCGCAGAGCGACGACCGCAAGCTGGCGCTGGGCTCGACCATGCTCTTTCTGCACAACGCCCAGGTCTTTGCCAACATCATCTACTCGGGAATCCTCGAGCGATTTCCCAAGCTTAACTTCGTGTCGGTGGAAAGCGGAGTAGGCTGGATGCCGTTTTTGCTCGAAGCGCTGGACTACGAGCTTGATGAAGCCGCACCCAAGTCCAAGGCGTTGCTCAGCATGAAGCCCTCCGAATATTTCCGGCGGCAGATTTACGCCTGCTTCTGGTTTGAGCAGAGGGGCTTCCGCGCGGCGCTCGAAGCGATGGGCGTGGACAACATCATGTTCGAAACCGACTTCCCCCATCCAACGTGCCTGTATCCCAACGCCCTGGAATATGTTGCGCACACCATGGAGGGGCTCACCTTCGAGGACAAGCGCAAACTGCTCAGCGCCAACGCGTCGCGGGTTTATTCGATTCCGGTTTAGCGGCTGCGATTGCTATTCGGCGGGCGGCTGTGCTTGAGAGACAAACAGTCACCCTCACCCTACCCTCTCCCCGGTCAGGGACTGGTCAGGGAGAGGGTAGACAAGTCAGGGAGAAAGCAACGAAAACCATTGGGAGATAAAGGTAATGGATGATCCATTTCGCCGTCCCACTTTCACGACGGCGTTGTTCTACAAGGATCCCTTGGCGGCGCTCCAATGGTTGGAGAAGGCCTTCGTTATCACGGACGCGGAGGGCAAACTGGTACATTCGGAGATGAAGTTCGGCGACGGCTACATCATGGTCGGCGGCGAATGACTTCGTCGCCAGCCCGGTTGCGGCTGGAGGCAGGAACACGCAGACCACGCACGTCCAACTGAAGGACGGTATCGACGCCCACTGCCAGCTCGCGCGGGCGGCGGGCGCCGTGATCGTGCGGGAACCGGCGGACCAGTTTTACGGCGACCGCAGTTACATGGCCAAAGATCCGGAAGGACATGTCTGGAGCTTCGCGCAGACCGTCCGCCAGGTTTCGCGCGAGGAAGCGGAACGCGCCAGCGGGCTGAAGATCGAGGGATGGATCTGAGCGTCCGGGATCGATGGACGCCGTCCCCGCTCTTTTTATTTCGACTCCTCCACGTAGAGCGTGATCCGCCCCGCGCCACCTGTTGCGGAGGTGCCCGGCTGACCAGTGATGAGGTCGTAACCGATAAAGTATTCGACCGCGACCACGGTGTAGGAAACCCAATGTCCCGGCGTTGAGGAGGAGGGGAAGAAGATGCGCTCGCCGGTGCGTGGGATAAATCTGATGTTGGGCAGCGGTACTTTGCCAACCTGCTCCTTTTTGGCAACGTCGACCAACTCCAGATAATTCTCGCTTTGAGCTTCCGTGGCCATTGCCGCCATCCTCCTGATCGGCCCCGGCACGCCGCAGGCGCCGGAATTCGCGTACCCGTTTTAGACTAGCAAAAGAATTTGCCGCTCACTATGACGCCCCGGCGCGGCCCGCTCGCGTCTGTTCCACGTGTAAAAACCGCAATGGGTGTTGAACTGTTCCTTTTTCGGATGCGTCGGCGCCGCGGCGCGACAAAGGCGCACAGATTTTGTCTTGTCCACGGCTTGAAAGCGGGCGCAGGATAGATGGAGCCGCATCTTTATTAGCGTTCCTGTTTTGACCAGGACCGAGGAGGAAGCCGATGCCCGAGTCAATTTCCGCGCGCGAACTCGAACTGATGGACGCGTATTGGCGCGCCGCCAACTATCTGTCGGTCGGCCAGATCTATCTGCTCGACAATCCGCTGCTCAAAAAGCCTCTGGCGCGCGAGCACATCAAGCCGCGCCTTTTGGGCCATTGGGGAACAACTCCGGGCCTGAATTTCATCTACGTTCACCTCAATCGGGCCATCAAGAAATACGACCTCGACATGATCTATGTGATCGGTCCGGGCCACGGAGGTCCGGGGATAGTGGCCAACGCGTATCTGGAAGGCACCTACAGCGAGGTCTATCCGAACATCCCGCAGGACGAAGCGGGGATGCGCCACCTGTTCAAGCAGTTCAGCTTCCCCGGCGGCATACCGAGCCATGTGGCGCCGGAGACGCCGGGATCCATTCATGAAGGCGGCGAGTTGGGTTACTCGCTGGCGCACGCCTATGGCGCCGCCTTCGACAATCCCGACCTGATCGTGGCCTCTGTGGTCGGCGACGGCGAGGCGGAAACCGGCCCGGCGGCGACCGGATGGCACGGCAACAAGTTTCTCAATCCGGTGCGCGACGGCGCCGTGCTGCCGATTCTGCACCTCAATGGTTACAAGATCGCCAACCCCTGTTACCTGGCCCGCATTCCGCCCGACGAGCTGCGCAAGCTGTTCGAAGGTTATGGCTACAAGCCCTATATCGTGGAGGGGCACGAGCCCGAAAAGATGCATCGCGAGATGGCCGTGGTGCTCGATGAAGTCATCGCCGAGATCAGAAAAATCCAATCCGAAGCCCGCACCAAGGGGTTCCAGGGCCGGCCGGCGTGGCCGATGATCATCCTGCGCAGCCGCAAGGGATGGACCTGTCCGGCGGAAATCGACGGCAAGAAATGCGAGGACTACTGGCGCAGCCACCAGGTCCCGATGAGCGACATGGACAAGCCCGAGCACGTCCGAATCCTGGAAGGATGGATGAAAAGTTACCGGCCGCAGGAAGTGTTCGATGCCAATGGCAGGCTCAAAGAGGAATTGGCGCAACTGCCTCCCCGCGGGCATTCGCGCATGAGCGACAACCCGCACGCCAACGGCGGCCTGCTGCTCAAGGACTTGCGCATGCCTGACTTTCGCGATTACGCGATCGAGCTCAGCAGCCCCGGCGCCGCGACCGCCGAGGCGACTTTGGTGCAGGGCAAATTCCTGCGCGACGTGATGAAGCTCAACCTGGAGGCGAAAAACTTCCGCGTTTTCAGCCCCGACGAAAACAACTCCAACCGATGGCAGGATATCCTCGAAGTGACCAATCGCTGCTACGCAGCCGACATCCTGTCATACGACGACCATCTCGCACCTGACGGCCGCGTGATGGAGGTGCTCAGCGAGCATCAATGCCAAGGCTGGCTGGAGGGCTATCTGCTCACCGGGCGGCACGGCTTTTTCAGTTGCTACGAAGCCTTCATCCACATCATCGACTCGATGTTCAACCAGCACGCCAAGTGGCTGAAGGTGTGCAATCGAATCCCATGGCGCCGCCCGATTGCGTCGCTCAACTATCTGCTCAGCTCGCACGTCTGGCGCCAGGACCACAACGGCTTCTCCCACCAGGATCCGGGCTTCATCGATCACGTCGTAAACAAGAAGGCGGAAATCATCCGCGTCTATCTGCCGCCCGATGCCAACTGCCTGCTGTCGGTTACCGACCACTGCCTGCGCAGCCGCAACTACGTCAACGTAGTCGTGGCCGGCAAGCAGCCGGCGCCGGTGTGGCTGACGATGGACGAGGCGATCAAGCATTGCACGGCCGGGATCGGCATCTGGGAGTGGGCCAGCAACGATCGGGGCAGCGAGCCCGACGTGGTGATGGCATGCTGCGGCGACGTACCAACGCTGGAGACGCTGGCCGCCGTGGACCTGCTGCGCGAGCACATGCCCGAGCTCAAGGTGCGCGTGATCAACGTGGTCGACCTGATGAAGCTGCAGCCCGCCAGGGAACATCCCCATGGGCTGCCCGACAGCGAATTCGACCCGTTATTCACCACCGACAAGCCGATCATCTTCGCGTTCCATGGCTATCCGTGGCTGATCCACCGCCTCACATACCGGCGCAAGGGCCACGACAATCTGCACGTGCGCGGCTACAAGGAGGAAGGAACCACCACCACCCCCTTCGATATGGTGGTGCTCAACGAGCTGGACCGCTTCTCGCTGGTGAGCGACGTAATCGACCGGGTGCCGAAGCTGGCGGCGCGGGCCGCCTACATCAAGCAGGAAATTCGCTACAAATTGATCGACCACAAGCAGTACATCATGAAACACGGCGACGATATGCCGGAGATCAAGAACTGGCGATGGAGCGGCGCGGGCCCCGGCGCCGTCAAACCCGACACGTCCTCCGACAATATCTGACCTTGCACCGCATCGCGGCGCTGGCGGGGCAGAGATCTGAGCCGAATGCTCATTTCGACGCGAAGGCTGAGACTCGGTAGCGTTGGAGCGAGGACCCCTTTTCCGTAGCGCCGGTCTCCGTGCCGGTTCTTTTCAAGGCTGCATTCAGTTTAGTACGAAAGAAAAAGAACCGGCACGGAGGCCGGCGCTACGGAAGATCGCAGTGGCAGGTATTTTACCCCGACTCTTATGAGACCGTCCGCCGATTTGCGAAAATCCGGCCTTTCCCGTTATGTTGCCTTGACGATTCGCCATTCGCTGTGAAGCCACGGATTCCTGACTTGTCGCGTGGCAAACCAGCCTGAAACCGGGGCTCCCCGCCGCCCCGCATGGTCCATCGAGGAGCGTCTGTATGGACAGAACCGCGATCGCAGAGGTGCTGGCCGCAGTAAAGGCCGAAGGCCGCACCTCGCTCACCGCGCCGCAGGCGAAGGCCGTGTGCGACGCCTGCGCGATCAGGATTCCGAGGGAAGGTCTGGCCACCTCCGCCAAACAAGCCGTCGAGATTGCCGACGCGATCGGCTATCCGGTGGTGATGAAGATTGTTTCGCCGGAAATCCTCCACAAGACCGAGGCCGGCGGCGTGATTGCCAATCTCACAAAAGCCGCCGAGGTGCGCAGCGCTCACAAGACCATCATCAGCAACGCCAAAGCGTACGCCCCCAGCGCCCGGCTTCTTGGGGTGCAGGTCCAACAGATGGTGAAAGGAGCGCACGAGGTAATCGTCGGCGCGGTCACCGACCCGAGTTTCGGCAAGCTGGTCGCCTTCGGGATGGGCGGCGTGCTGGTTGAGGTATTGAAAGATGTCACCTTCCGCCTGGCGCCGACGCCGCACGAGGAGGCGCTGACGATGATCAGTGGCATCGGCGCGGCCGAAATTCTGCGCGGCGTTCGCGGCGCTGCAGGCGTCGATCAGGAAGCGCTGGCGTCGCTGATTTGCTCGGTTTCGCAACTGGTGGACGAGTTTCCTGAAATCTCCGAAGTCGATCTCAACCCGGTGTTCGCGGGCAAGGACGGCGCGATCGCGGCCGACGTCCGCATCATCGTGGACTTCAATCCCGCCGCTCCCCGTTTCAGGCCCAGCCAGGCGGAGATCGTGTCCGCGATGAACCGAATCATGCGGCCCGACTCCGTCGCCGTGATTGGAGCCTCGGCGGAAGATGGCAAAATCGGCAACTCTGTTATGCGCAACCTGATCGACGGCGGCTACCAGGGCGAAATCTATCCGATCCATCCGCGCCTGGAGGAGGTGCTGGGAAAAAAGGCCTACCCCAGCGTCAAGGATATCGCGGGTCCGGTGGATGTCGCGGTGTTCGCAATTCCCGCGCGCGCGGTGGCCGGGGCGCTGGCCGAATGCGGCGAGAAACAAGTCGCCGGCGCGATCCTGATTCCGTCTGGCTTTGCCGAAACCGGCAACCAGGACCTGCAGGACGAAGTCGTCGCGGTGGCGCGCAAGTACAACCTGCGGCTGATGGGCCCGAACATCTACGGCTTTTACTACACGCCCAAAAACCTGTGCGCGACCTTCTGCACCCCCTACAACGTCAAGGGCAAGGTCGCACTGTCATCGCAAAGCGGCGGCGTCGGGATGGCGATCGTCGGCTTCAGCCGCTCGGCCAAGATGGGGGTGTCGGCCATCGTCGGTCTGGGAAACAAATCGGACATCGATGAGGACGACCTGCTGGACTTCTTCGAGCAGGACGACGCCACGCAGGCGATCGCGATGCACTTCGAAGACCTCAAGGATGGGCGCGCCTTCGCTCAAGCCGCGGCCCGGGTGTCGAAAAAAAAGCCCGTCATCGCGCTCAAGGCGGGCCGCACCGCGATGGGCGCGCGGGCCGCGCGGTCCCATACGGCTGCGCTGGCCGGCGACGACCGGGTTTACGAAGACGTGCTCAGGCAAAGCGGCGTAGTGCGGGCGCGCAGCCTCAACGACCTGCTGCAGTTCGCGCGATGCCTGCCGATTCTGCCCACGCCCAAGGGAGAGAACGTGGTGATCATCACCGGCGCCGGCGGCTCCGGCGTGCTGTTGGCGGATGCCTGCACCGATTGGCGCTTGCAGCTAATGGCGATGCCGCCCGACCTGGACGAGGCCTTCAAGAAATTCATTCCGCCCTTTGGCGCCTCGGGCAATCCGGTGGATATCACCGGCGGCGAGCCGCCCACGACTTATCGCAATACCATCGCGCTGGGTTTGGAAGACGCGCGCATTCACGCGCTGATCCTGGGTTATTGGCACACCATCATCACGCCGCCGATGGTATTCGCCAGACTGGTAAGCGAGGTGGTTGAGGAATACCGCGCCAAGGGTGTGAACAAGCCGGTGGTCGCATCGTTGGTAGGCGACGTCGAGGTCGAGGAAGCGTCGCGCTATTTGTTCGACCACGACATCCCGGCTTATGCCTATACCACGGAACTGCCGGTGTCGGTGCTGGGCGCCAAGTATCAGTGGGCACGCGCCGCCGGCCTGTTGCGATAACGCCGGGCAGTGGCCCCGAAGCGCGCCAGTCACCCTCTCCCACGGAAAAGTGGGAGAGGGGACAGAAACGTTGCCACGATGATTCTATACCCTTGCCGCGTCGCACGACAGCCGTCCGTTCAGACGCTACTTGTGTTGCTGGACTGCGACTTCGAGGGTTTGGCGAATGAATCGTTGATATGGAACACCGGCCTTGGCGGCGGACGCTTTGACCGCGTCAAGAAGTGCTCGGGGCAGGCGCATGTTGACCCGCTCACTCTTGGGCTGAAACTCAAAGCGTACCATTCGCATGCCGGACAGATCGTAATCGGTGAGGTCGGCTTTGGCGACAAACTCTTCGGCCTCTTTATCGCTTTTGAGCGCCGGCAGTTTCTTTTTCATAGTGCTCAATCTCCTTCTTGTGCATATACCGAGCGCTGATCGGACGAATGAGCGTCTGGCCGTCGCGCGTTCACAGCGTGAAGACGACGAAGATGCTGCGCCCATCATTGCCTTTGCCGATTGCCTTGAATCGTTCCTCGTGCCGAGAGTGAGAAGGGTCGGGAAGACGGAAATCGGCCTTTGGAACATCTCCTCGACTGTGGCCAACGACACGCCGTGTTTGCGGCACTTGAGCATATTGCCTTCGTCCCATTCAAAACCAGCAACCTGGATTCCGATCCCCTGCAATTCAGCAACCCTGGCTTAAGTATGTATCGTTGTACAGCCATTCGTCAATCCAACCAACCTTGTTCGAGCCGACTAATTACTCTCACCCTAACCCTCTCCCTGGTCTTGGAGAGGGAATTTAAAATGTGAGGGTGCAGGCAGCCCAAGCACCCTCGTTCGCTTCCGAATCAACTGTTTTCGGGCTCAAGCAAAAGCGGAGCGCTACGGCGTTGTGAAGACCATGATTTCGGCCGGCTGCGCGCCACTGTGCGGCACGGCGACATAGAGCCGATGCGCAGCCGGCACCAGCAGCGACGTGCGCGCGCCGGGAAACGTACTGATATCGTCAAGCCGATCATAGGTCAGCGAATCGGTCTGGCGGAACATGCTGACGCATCCCTGGCCGCCGGACAGATAGATCAGCTTGCTGAGGGCGTCATAGAACAGATCGTCGGTGTCGCCGCAGGCGCTGAGCGTCGCGATCTCCTTGCCCGCTTCGGTCTCGATCACCAGCATCCGCGGGGGTTTGCGCGTGCCGATGAACAGCCGCTTGCCGGCCTCATCCAGCGCCATCGGGAAGTTCTCGGCGGAGTCCTTCAACTTCCATTCGGCGAGCAGCACCCGGTTGGCGCGATCGAACACCTCGATTTCGCCGGCGCTGGGGACGTTGATGAAGATCCGGGTCCCGAGCGTCTCCAGTCGGAAGGACTCGGGATGGCCGTCAAGCGGGATTTTGGCCGTTTGCACGAACGTGTCCGGGTCGATTACCGCCAACGCTCCCTGGCCGTAACCGGCGTAGACCAGATTGGCGTCGGCGTCGTAGCGAACATTGTCGGCATCATCGAGCCCGCGCACTATGCCAAGCGGCTGAAACTTATCGGTGTAAAACTGCAGATTGCCATCGTGCCCGCTGGCGACCGCCACATTCCCGGTTTTGGACAGGTAATAAACTCCCTGCGGTCCCATTACTTTGACCGCCGCGATGACCTTGCCGGCCTGCGTGTCGATCTTGAGCACGCGGTTGCCGCCCAGCGCCGCAACCAACAACCAGCGACCGTCGGGCGTGGCCGCCATGTGGTCGATTCTGCCTTCGACGCCGTTGAGCGCGATCGCTCCGAGCGCGCGCAATGGGCCGTTTTCGACCGCTGAGGCAGCTAAATGTGTGGCGAGTACCGCGAGTAAGGCAATCAGCGACACAACGATCCGTGTTCTCATACGCAAACGCACCGCACCGGCCAGGCTTGGGTTGACACAAAGAATATTGCAACTGTCATCAAAACAGTGTCAGAACCTTGGACCATGACTGAATTTGCGGGCTCAAGTAAAGCGAAAGCATCGATCGTCGATCTGGTTTGGTACTTCCTGCGCCTGGGAACGATTGGCTTTGGAGGACCCGTCGCGCTGTGCGGGCAGATGGAAAGGGAACTGGTCGGCGAGCGGGGATGGCTTAGCCGGGAAGAGATGCGCGACGGCATCGCGGTGTGCCAATCACTGCCGGGCCCGCTCGCGATTCAGGTGGGAATTTTGATCTCCTATTTGCACGGCGGCTTTTGGGGCGCGTGGGCCGGTGGATGGGCCTTCATCCTGCCAAATTTCATCATCGTCACCGTGCTGGGCGCGACCTATGTGCACTTCAGCGGTCTGCCGATCCTGACCGCGGTCTTTTACGGAGTGAGCCCGGCGGTTATCGCGCTGATCCTGCATTCCTGCTACCGGCTGGCCAAACTGGGAATGGAAGACCCGGTGCAATGGGCGCTTGCGGCGATCTGTTTTCTGGTGACGGTCGCGCTGCGCGCGGAGGTCGCGCCCTTGTTCATCGCGGCCGGAGTCGCGGGGATACTTTATTACGGCTCAGTGTTCCGCCGTCTTTTTTCTTCTCCCGCTCCAACGGCGATTGCGGCGGCCGGCACTGGGGCCGCCAAGCTCTCGGGGCTGCCCATCATCGGCAAGCTTTTCCTGTTCTTCGTCAAGGCCGGCTCCCTGACCTTCGGCAGCGGACTCGTAATCGTACCCTTTCTGGAAAAAGGACTGGTACAACATACCGGCTGGCTCAACGAGCGGCAGTTTCTGGTTGCGGTCGCGGTGGGAATGATCAGTCCCGGACCGGTGGTAATCACCGCGACTTTCGTGGGCTACCTGGTTGCCGGCTTTTGGGGCGCCGCGGTCTCGACCGTGGGAATATTTCTGCCCTCGTTTCTGTTCGTGCTGCTGGTCGCACCGATGCTGGTGCGCCATCGGCAACAGCCCGACGTACAGGGCTTCGTCAAGGGCGCCTATGCGGCCGCGATCGGAACGATTCTCGGTGCGTCGGTCCTGCTCGGCAAAATAGCGATCGGTGACTGGCTTACCGCGCTGATCGCAATCGTAAGCCTGGTGGTGTTGTTCCGCTGGAAGGTGAGCAACCCCTTGCTGATCGCTGCGGCCGCGATCGTTGGGATGGTCGCCTTTCCACTGCTCAACCCAACCTGGACTTTCGTTAAGTAGCGCCGAGAGCGTCAGGCGCCTGCTACACCGAAATCCTTGATCAGTCTGCGGGCGCGCGCGATCGCGTTGCCGATCAGACTGCGCGCGGGTTCCTCCTGCGCAAGCGGGCGGCGGACGAATTGCTTGAGCATTTGCAGATGCTCCGCCAGCGCGGTCCGCGCCGCCGCCGGATGGGGCGACTTGTTGGCCTGCAGCTTGCGCGGCCCCTCGTGACCCCCCTCGGAGAAGTACCAATCCTTGAACTGGCCGCGAAATCCCGCCCGGAACATCAGTTCGCCCAGATAGGAGGCGACCGGCGGCACCCGGGCCACCAATTCCGCCAGGGTCAAATCCTGACCTCCGCTGTCGTAGTCGATCATCAGATGCCCGCCGTCGGGTATCAACCTGCCCAGCAGGCTGATGAAACCGGCCTCGAGTCCCAGTTTGCGGGCGTCAACGATCTGCCCGTCATCGGCGTCAACCGGCAACTCGACCTGCGGAAAAATGCGGCACTCTACCCATTGCTTGACGCCACGCCCCCCGCCGCTGACGATCGCGGTTACGAAATGGCTGATGGAAGCCTCGCCCTGCGGGTCGGCGAGATCGATGTCCACATACAGCCATCCAGCGCGGGGTCGCACGGGGCGAATACCGGTTACTTTCAGACAAAAACGGCCCATCCGTTGCCCGTCAATTTCGCGGACAATCAACCCGGCCGCGCCCAATTGTTCTGACATAAAAAAAGATGGGATTGCCAAATGAAATGGTTTACTATAGAGCGTCAGATCCCGGACGCTCCGGATTTAGCCTATGCGTGGACCTGAAGTCCAGTCTGCCTCGTTCCCAACCGCTCACTGTTCAGCGTGCGAGAAGGTCGTGCTTACCTATATCGGCATCGACGACGGCGGGGGGGAGTTGCGCCGTTGCGTGGATTGCGACGCCGCGCTAAGTCAGGGCCTCGATTGGATCGGCGTCGATGAACTCGAAGAACTGGGCTACCGTTTTGGCGCCCCGGCGGAAAAACGCTCCGGGGGATGCGGCAGCGGTGGTGGTGGCGGATGCGGCTCCTGCCCGAAGTAACCGATGGCCAAAACCAGCAAAAAACGATACTTAAGTACAGATACAACTGTGCCCGCTGAAATTTGTTGGAGGAACGGCGATGAAAACCACAATTTCCGTAATCAAGGCTGATGTCGGCTCGATTGGCGGCCACATCAAGCCCAGCGCGCGGCTCAAGGAAACCGTCGAGCGCTTCGTTCGCGAGAAGGGTAAAAAACTCCTGATCGACGTCTATGTCAGCTCCACCGGCGACGATGTGGCGCTGCTGATGTCGCATGACCGGGGCGTTGACGACCCCAAAATTCACGAGCTGGCCTGGGACGCTTTCATGGCAGGCACCAAGGTGGCCAAGGAGCAGGGACTGTACGGCGCCGGCCAGGACCTGCTGAAGGACGCTTTTTCGGGCAACATCCGCGGCCTGGGACCGGCTTCATGCGAGATGGAATTCGAGGAGCGGCCTAACGAACCATTCGTGTTCTTCGCCGCCGACAAGACCGATCCGGGCGCCTATAACCTGCCCATGTACCTGGGGTTTTGCGATCCGATGCACTGCGCCGGGCTGTTGCTGTCGCCCAAGATGGCCAAAGGCTTCACCTTCACCATCATGGACGTCAACCACACCGAAGGCGACCGTGTGATCGAGTTGAACGCGCCCGAGGAGCTGTACGACATCGCCTGCCTGCTGCGTGACAACGAGCGTTTCGTGGTGGAGTCAATCCGCAGCCGCGCCAACAACGATATCGCCGCCGTGGTTTCGACCTCCCGCCTGCACAATATCGCGGGCACTTACACCGGCAAGGATGACCCCGTCGCGCTGGTCCGCACGCAGGGCAATTTCCCGGCCACCGGCGAGATTCTATCGCCCTATCGAATCGGCCATTACGTCGCCGGCACGATGCGCGGCAGCCATCATGGCCCCCTGATGCCGGTCAAGCTCAACTCGACCATTTCGTTCTTCGACGGGCCGGCGATCGTAAGCGCCGCCGCTTTCTGCGTCCATGAGGGCAAGTTCACCGAGCCGGTCGACGCGTTTGACCATCCGTTCTGGGACTGGGTCCGCAGCAACGTCTCCGTGAAGGCGGCGGAGATCCGCAACCAGGGCTTCTCAGGGCCGGCGATGCTCCCCTACAGCGAGCTGGAGTACGGCGGCGTGGTCGAGAAGATGGGCCAGTTGGACGAGCGCTTCATAGTGCGAAAGGAAAAAGAGGCGCACGGCAACGGCCGCAAATCCAAGGCCGCCTGAAGCACCAGGCTTTCCCTGTCAAAACCAACGGGAGGCAGCCCAACGGGCCGCCTCCCGTTTTGTCGAACCCTGCGTATAACCAGCATCTATCAGAGCCGCGAGCGTGAGCGATCGGTTATCTCACGTACCGATCGAGACTTTTTGCCATCATCCGGCTTCACGCCTCCAGCCGGCCGAATTGCCTCAGCGCTTCGTAAACGACTATCGAAACCGCGTTGGACAGGTTCAGGCTGCGCACGCCCGCCTCGAAGATCGGGATGCGAAAGGCCGGGCCGACGCCGCTGCCTAAAATCGTGCGTCCCAGGCCTTTGGTCTCGCTGCCGAAGAGCAGGAAATCCCCCGCGTCAAATCGCGCCTGGATGTAGCTCTGAGTAGCGCGGGCGGAGAACAGCTTGAAGGGGCCGGCCGGATTCGCGCTGAAAAACGCCTCGACGTGCTCGTACGTGCGCAGGTCAACCAGCGGCCAGTAATCCAAGCCGGCGCGCCGCAAATAGCGGTCTTCCAGGGAAAATCCCAGCGGCCCGACCAGGTGAAGGCGCAGGCGGGTGGCAGCAGTCAGCCGCGCGATCGAGCCGGTGTTCTGCGGTATTTCCGGCCGGATCAGCACCACGTTGAGCAGCGGATCGCTCACTTCTGCCGGGCGTGGCGCACCGGGTAGCGCTTGCCCGCGACGTTGAAAAAAAATTCGCCGCGGTCATCCATCCCTAGGCAGTCGCTCAAATGGTAATAGGCAGGGCGCAGGAAGCGGGCCGCAAACTCCCCATTCTTGACCTTGCAATACAGCACGTTGTCCGGACCGACTTCCAACGAAGACCCGTCCAACGGTTCGCGCTCTTCGTCGTTGAGCACCAGGGTGAACCCGGTGGCCGCGTCTCCGTCCACTGATTTCACCACGTAAGGGGTGTCTTCGACCGTGATGGAGGCGCGCTCGTCGCCGATTTGAAGCAGGTAGCTGCCATCGGGGTTGCGCCGGATGCTGCGGCTGAAGAGCAGCGCGATACGAGGGTTGTCGATCCGCTCCTCGTCGGTGTACCAGTTGCCGTCGCGCCGGAACGATATTTTGCCCGACTCGACGGCGTAAAAGCCCGCGCGTGGCATGGTTTTACTTGCTTCGGCTGTCCAGGACGAAGGTCACCGGGCCATCATTGACCAGTTCGACCTCCATCATCGCGCCGAACTCTCCCTCTTCTGTTTTTATGCCCGTCTCACGGCATAGGGAAAGGAAGTACTGATAAAGCTCGCGCGCCTGCTCCGCCGGCGCCGCCCCGGTAAAAGACGGGCGGCGGCCTGCGCTGGTGTCGGCCAGCAGGGTGAATTGCGATACGACCAACAACTCGCCGCCCACCGCGGCCAGGTCCAGGTTCATCTTCCCGGCCTCGTCGGCAAAAATCCGCATCCGCGCGATGCGGCCGGCAATCTCCCGGGCGTCGGCCTGCGTGTCGTAGGCCGCCACGCCCAGCAGTACCATCAGGCCCCGCCCGATCCGGCCGACGATGCGGCCTTCGACCACGCCTCCGACTTTAACCTGGGCGCGTTTGACCCTTTGAACAACGGCACGCACGCAAACGTCTTTATACTGGCGGGATAAATCCGGCGAAAGGCCCGGAGTATGGCGGGGGGACGGCTAGCGACCAACCCTGCCATCGGCATATTATACAGAAACCACCATGATACCGATCCTTTTGCGCCTGGGCCCGCTAACCATCTACAGCTACGGGTTGATGATGGCGTTGGGGTTTATCGCCGCCGACATAGTCTGCACCAGCGAATTTAAACGCCATGGCTACAAGGGCGAGTGGGCTTCGACGCTAATCCTGTGGACGGCCATCTCGGGGGTCGTCGGCTCGCGGATTTACGACATCATCGACAACTGGCCCCGTTATGCCGCCCATCCGTCGGACATGATTTTTTCGGGGGCCGGTTTCGTGTGGTATGGGGGGTTTTTCGGAGGGGTCCTCGCCAGCTACTTCATCGCCCGCTTTTATCGGATTCGATGGCTGGTGCTGGCCGACATGGCCGCGCCGGCACTCGCCATCGGTCACGCCATCGGGCGCATCGGATGCCAGTTGTCGGGCGACGGCGACTGGGGCATGGTCTCCAACCTGCCGTGGGCGATGCGTTTTCCCAACGCGATCGTGGGATGGAACGGCCGCAGCGTGCTGGCATTGAGCGGCAACCAATTGGTGGCGGCGCCGGGATGTAACGACGCCGGATGCGCGCCGTGGGTGCGCGTGCATCCAGCCCCGGTTTACGAAACCATCCTTTACACCGGGGTTTTCCTCGTACTGTGGTCAATCCGAAAAAAGGTTCGTGTCGATGGTCAGATTGTCTATTTATACCTGATGATGGCGGGCGGCTGCCGCTTCCTGGTTGAGTTCATCCGGGTCAATCCGCGGGTGCTGTGGGGACTGTCCGAAGCCCAGGTCATCGCGTTGATCATGGTTGCGGTGGGAATCGCCGGTTACGCCTGGTCGTCGGCTACCGCGCCCGCGCGGGCAACCACCAGACAGGCGGCGGCTTGAGATTGCTGGCGAGATGAAGAGCAAGAGCCTGTTAATCCTGGGTCTGTCGCTGGTGGTGGCGGGGGTGCTGTTTTTTTTCATCGTCCGCGCGGTTTTGCCGGTACTGACCGCGAATCAGGATATCAACGGTGAGGCTCCGGTGGCGGCCGGCGAGATGGCCGCCGACTTCAAGCTGCAAAGCCTTTCGGGCAAGCCGGTCACGCTCTCGTCATTGCGCGGAAAGGTGGTATTCTTGAACGTTTGGGCGACCTGGTGCGGTCCGTGCCGGGAAGAGATGCCGTCCATGGAGACGCTGTACGAAGCTTTCAAAGACCGTCAGGACTTCGTGATCCTCGCCGTCAGCCAGGATCGCCGGGGCCGCATCGCCGTACAGCCATTTGTGGAAAGGAACCACCTCCATTTCGACATCCTGCTCGACCCTGATAACGTGGTCGGTGACGCCTACAACGTCAGTGGAGTGCCCGAAACGTTCATCATTGACCGCAAGGGCCGCATCGTCGCCCACCACATGGGGGCGTTTGACTGGTCGCAGACCGACGTGCGGCAAGCGCTAAACGAACTGCTCGATAGCAAGGAGGGTTAGCCGGAGACGGCCCGAGACGCCGCGCGGCATTCTTACAGGTCAGACAATGGCGATTTTGAAGAAACACAAATGGTTTATCAGTGTGGCGATCGGTGCACTGTTCTGCTTAGTCGTGGTGCAGCAGTTGACGGAACGGCGCGCTCAGGCTGTATCCGAAAGTTCCTACGAGGAACTGGAGACCTTCGCCAACGTTTTGACGATCGTGCAGAAAAATTACGTCGAACCGGTTTCCACCAAGCAGCTCATCAACGGCGCGATCACCGGGATGCTGGCTTCGCTTGACCCCCACAGCGCCTATCTGACGCCCGACCTTTACAAGGACCTGCAGATCGAAACGCGCGGCAGCTTCGGCGGCTTGGGGATCGAAATCACGATCAAAAATGGCGTGCTCACCGTGGTCTCGCCTATCGAAGATACTCCCGCCTACAAGGCCGGCATCAAGCCCAACGACCAGATTATCAAGATCGACAACAACTTCACCAAGGACATGACCTTGACTGACGCAGTCAAGGCGATGCGCGGGCCCAAGGGCAGCCAGATCATTCTTACGCTGCATCGCGAGGGTCTGCCCGAGCTGTTCACCGTTCCGATGCTGCGCGATGTGATCAAGATTAAGTCGGTCAAGGCCAAGCAACTGCCCGGCGGTTACGACTACATCCGCGTGTCCACCTTCCAGGAGCATACCGACGAAGACGTTGAAGCCGACCTGCAGAAGTTTCAAAAGGATCACGGCGGCAAAATCAAAGGCCTGGTGCTCGACTTGCGCGATGATCCCGGCGGTCTGCTCAACCAGGCGGTGCATATCGCCGACGACTTCCTCGACGGCGGTATGATCGTTTACACCGAGGGGCGTCTGGAGAGCCAGAAGCAGAAGTACCTGTCGCACAAGAAGGGCGATTACTTCGAATACCCGATGGTGGTGCTGGTCAATGGCGGCAGCGCCAGCGCCAGCGAGATCGTGGCCGGAGCGCTCCAGGACCATCGCCGGGCGGCGATCCTCGGGACCCAGACCTTCGGCAAGGGTTCGGTCCAGACGATCCTGCCATTGGACGATAAATCGGCCCTGCGGCTGACCACGGCTCGTTATTTCACCCCTAACGGGCGTTCGATCCAGGCGGTCGGCATCACCCCCGACATGGTCGTGGAAGAACCCAAATTAACTCAGGCGGCGGCGGAGGTACCCGGAGACGTCGACGAAGAAACGATCCGTGAAAGCGATCTGCCCCGTCACTTCACCAACGGCAAGAGTGGGCCGGGTAAAGGAAACGGAGCTTTGGGCCCCGGGTCCAAGCCCGGCAAGAGCCATGCGCTGGCGCTGCCGCAGGCCAAACCGGCCAAGGACGTCCAGCTCGACAAGGCGATCCAGTTGCTCAAACATTGGAAGAGCTTCCAGGAACAACTGGCCAAGAGCGAGAACCTGGCCGCGAAGTAAACCGCGTCGAATCATAGCGCGAAAAGGCACCGCCCCCGGGCGGTGCCTTTTTTAATTAGGACAAAGCGGACTGGCCTGTCGTCGACGCGCGAGCGCCTTTGCTCGCGCCACCTTTCTTCTTGAAATCATGAGTAGAAGACGCCGGCACGGAGGCCGGCGCTACGGGAGAACGGAAAAGCAGGCAAGATTCTCCACGTAGCGCCGGCCTCCGTGCCGGCGTTCTTTCGCAGACCAAGCCGATGACTACCCCGACTACCTATGCATCGCCTTGAACAGATTTGGGGGCGACATCGGCAGATGGGTCATCCTGACGCCGATCGCGTGCGATATCGCGTTGGCGACGGCGGCGGGCGGCGGCACGATCGGCACCTCTGCCAATCCGCGCACTCCATAAGGATGGCCGGGGTTCGGCACTTCGACGATGATGGCCTCGATCATCGGCAGGTCCAGGCAGGTGGGCATCCGGTAGTCCAGGAAGGTGGCGTTGCGCATCACGCCCCGTTCGTCGAACACGTACTCCTCATTCAGCGCCCATCCGATTCCCTGCGACGCGCCGCCCTGCATCTGTCCTTCCACGTAGCTTGGATGGATCGCCTTGCCCGCATCCAGCGCCATCGTGCAGCGCAAGATCTCGACCTTGCCGGTCTCGGGATCCACCTCGACATCGACCAGGCAGGCGGCAAAGGTGGGGCCGACGCCGGTCGGATGAACATTCGCGCGTCCAGTGACCGGACCGCCGGTGCGGCTGAGTTTTTTCGCCAGGTCCCGCAGGGTCATCGGCGGAACGCCGTTTTTCTTCGACACCGCCTTGCCGTCGATCCACTCCACGTCCTGTGGATCGATCTCCCACAGTTTGGCCGCACGCTCCTTGAGCTGACGCACCGCGTCGCGCGCCGCTTCATAGGCCGCAAGACCGGTTGCAAACGCGACACGGCTGCCTCCCGTGATGTCGGTAAATCCGTTGGAATCGGTATCCGCGACCGAGGGCCGCACATCCTCGGCGCGCAGTCCCAGGACCTCGGCCGCGCACATCGCCGTGGACGCGCGCGTGCCGCCGATATCGACCGAACCGGTCACCAGGCTGGCCGTGCCGTCGGAGTGGATGTTGACGGTCGCTGTGGATTCCATCCCGGTGTTGATCCAAAACCCGGTGGCCACGCCCCTGCCCCGGTTCCTGCCACTAAGCTGGGACCTGTAATGGTCGCTGTTCTTGATCGCTTCGCAGACCTCGATATAGCCGATACGTTTGAAGGCCGGACCCGGCACCGATGCCGAACCCTCCTTGACCGCGTTCCTGATTCGAAAGTCCAGCGGGTCGATTCCGCATCGCTCCGCCAGTTCATCGATAACCGACTCCACTCCATGTGCGGCGTTGCCGGCGCCCGGCGCGCGGTAGGGCTGCACTTTGGGCTTGTTGACCAGCACGTCGTAGCCATCGACTTGGAAATTGGCGATTTTGTAGGGCGCGATCGCGGTTATGCACGCGACCGCGACCGGCGAACCCGGAAAGGCCCCCGCCTCGAACGCCATCCAGACCTCGGCCGCGGTGAGGGTGCCGTCCCGAGTGGCCCCCATCTTCACCTTGATGCGGGAGCCCGAGGTCGGACCGGTGGCGCGCAGGACTTCGTTGCGCGTCATCACCATTTTGACCGGGTGGCCAGTCTGCTTCGAGAGCAGCAGCGCCAGCGGCTCCAAAAATGCGTAGTTCTTCGCCCCGAATCCACCGCCGATCTCGGCCGGCACCACCTTGATGGAGCCCGCATCCATGCCGAGGATCTTCGAGCACATCATGCGGATTTCAAACGGGCCCTGAGTGGAGCAGTACACGACGGCGTGACCGTCGGGCTGATATATCGCCAGCGCGTTGTGCGGCTCGATGTATCCCTGATGGACCATCGTGGTGGTGAACTCGCGCTCGACGATGTGCGTGGCGGCCTTGAAGCCCCGATCCAAATCACCTCGCTGGAACTGGAAATGCCCCGCCACGTTGGTCGGCTGATCGGGATTATCCTGAGCCCTGACCTCTGCAAGCAGAAACGGCGCGTCAGGCTTCATCGCCGCCATGAGATCGAGCACCGGCGGGAGTTCTTCGTATTCGACGTCGATAAGACCGAGCGCTTCTTCGGCGATGTGGGGGCTGGTAGCGGCCAGCGCGGCAACCGGATGGCCGTGATAAAGAACCTTTTCTTTCGCCAGCAGGTTGAGCGTGTAAAAGTAAGCATCGAAAGGCGTCTCGCCGCCGTACTGCAATTCCACTTCGCCGGTCAGCGGAGCGAAGTCCCGATGCGTGATCACCGCTTTGACCCCCGGCATGCGCAGGGCCCGCTCCACGTTGATCGATTTTATTCGCGCGTGGGCATAGGGGCTGCGCAGCACCTTGCCATGAAGCATCCCGGGCGCGCTGTAATCGGCGCCGTACTTGGCGCGGCCCACCACCTTGTCGATCCCGTCATGACGGATAGGCCTGGTACCGATCACTTTGAAATCTTGGGTTTGAGTTTCGGATCCGGCCATGTCGCTTTCCTCAGTTGTTAAGCAGGCTCCTTGCGATACCGCGCCTGCGCAGTTCGGTTGACGCCGTTAAGTACTTGCCGGGGCTTACCACGACTTTACCGCGAGCTTCAATATAGGCTATCTGACACGGAATCGGCCAACGCCGATCAACTATGGTTACGTGGACGATACACCAAGGCGCGACGACTCGAATACGCGACGCTCAAGCGTCCCCTGACAACCTCAAACCTGCGCCAGCATACCAAACGCCGCAGGAGCGCCGCGCGGCAGGTAAGACACTGCGCGAAGGAGTACCTCGCCGCAGCCATTCGGGGTGGAAGGCGCCTGGGGACCGGGCCGACCCGATTGATCTGCTCATCGCGTCGAACCAGGGGCGGCTGCCGGAATTGATACCAATCCGCCATCGGAGGATGTTGCAGTCGGCCTTTGCGTTTTTCCGCGGCGGGGCAGCGATAATGGCGGCTGACCTCGCACGCACGCCGGTCAGCGGCATCCGCGTCCAGGCCTGCGGCGATTGCCATCTGGTTAATTTTGGCGCCTTCGCGACGCCCGAACGCCGGCTCATCTTCGACATCAACGATTTTGACGAAACGCTCCCGGCGCCGTGGGAATGGGACGTCAAACGGCTGGCCGCAAGTTTCGTCGTCGCCGGGCGCCATATCGGGTTAAGCCAGGACGAGTGCACTGAGGCTGCCACCAGCATGGTGCGCTCGTATCGCGAACAGATGGCGCAGTATGCGCGGATGCGCCAAATGGACGTCTGGTACGAGCGGGCCGATATCGAGCAGATGGCCGCCAATGTCCGATCCAAGTCGTACCAGCAACTGGTGCGCTCGCGGATTGAAAAGGCTCGCAAGCAGGGGATCGTCGACCATGACTTCCCCAAACTGGTGGAAAACAGATCGCCGCCCCGCAACAAGGACAATCCGCCGCTGATTTTCCATTCTCCCCGGCAGCAAACCGGGGAATTTCAAGACACGATCGCCGCCGCGCTGCAACTGTACCGGGCATCCCTCCCGGATCATTGCCGCATGCTGATCGACAGATTCAAGCTGTGCGATATCGCCGTGAAGGTGGTGGGAGTCGGCAGCGTTGGCACGACCTGCGCCATCGGCCTTTTTATGGCCGCTGATGACGACCCGCTGTTTCTCCAGTTCAAGGAAGCAAGAGCTTCGGTGCTCGAGCCGTACGCCGGCGCGAGCACTTACCGCAACCACGGGCAACGTGTAGTGGCCGGCCAGCGGCTGATGCAATCCGCCAGTGACATGTTGCTGGGATGGACCCACGGGGATATGCGGGGACGCGATTATTACCTGCGCCAGTTGAAGGACATGAAAATCGCCCCGACCATCGAATTGATGAACGCAAAGATTCTCGCGGGTTATGGAGCACGCTGCGGCCAGGTGCTGGCCCGTGCCCACGCCCGTTCAGGCGATGCCGCGATGATTTCCGGATATCTCGGGACGAAGGACGTTTTCGACAACGCGATCACGCAGTTCGCGCTGGACTACGCCGACCAAACCGAGAATGACTACAAGGCGATGGTGGAGGCCGTGCGCAATGGGCGTCTTGAGGCGGCTTCGCCAAAGTTATCGGTGTAAGTCCTATCCCGGTAAAGATGTAATCATAAAGGTTTTAAGTTTTAAAATAGTGGGACAGGCGTCCCCGCCTGTCGATGATGACGCGCGGGACTCTTTTCTTGCGCTACCTTATTAATTCTCACCGCGCTACAGGCCGTGCCCCGAGGTCTTTTAAACTTCAGCCAGATATCCGGTGGCGCGCAAAAATACCTCGCGCATCATCAACCGGCACAGAGGCTGTCCCGCTGTCTCACTGATGCTAATGCTATTCAGCAAAAATCACAGGCTGGAAGCCTGTGCCACGGAAGACATTGTCCCGCAGGTAAAAACTCGTTGCCCAGTGGCGCCTCTCCAAATCGCGATCACTACAGCTCGTCGTCCTCGTCGCCGTTTTTTATCTCGACGCGGTACGGGGTCGTGCGCAACTCGCCCTGGCTGTCGCGCACCAGGACTTCGATCTTCTTTTCCACTTCGTCCAGTTTCTGATTGAGCGACCGCACCAGCGCCACGCCCTGCTCGAAAGCCTTGATCGAATCCTCCAGCGATAGCTCCCCGCTGTCGATCCGCGCCACGGTGTCTTCGAGCTCCTTGAGCTCGTCTTCAAATTTCTTTTCCTGGGCCATTGGTCAATTCATGTTTCCCGCGCTCGCGTCACCGCCTGAATGCGTCCGCGCTGGACGCGCACCTCCAGCTCATCGCCGATTTCCACCGCCGCGGCGTCGGTAACCACGCGCCCGTCGCGGGTATTGATCGCCACCGCGTAGCCCCGCTCCAGCACCTTCAGCGGCGAGAGCGAGTCGAGCCGGCCGGCGAGCTGCGCCAACTGGTGGCGGCGCGTCTCCACCGCGTGGCGCATGTCGCCGATCAGATGCTCGTGATTGGTCTCCAACTCGCGCCGGTAGGCGCCTGCGCGTTGGCGCAGAGGCGAGCGGCTCAGGTGCGTCGCCAGCCGCGCGGTTTGGACGCGGCGGTTCTGGAGCATCGCGGTCAGGCTACGTGCCAGATGCAGGGCCGCGCGCGCGGCACGGTCGCGGATTTCGCGCGCCAGGTGAAGCGGGGCGCGCAGTCGCTGCGCCAGATGCGCCAATTGACGGCGCCGATCATCTGTCGCGCGACCCATCGCCGCATGCAGCGCCGCCGCGCATTCATCCACGCGCTGGCGATTTTGACGCAACTGCGCCATCGGGTTTCTGACGCCGCGGGCAAGCTGGCCCAGCTCCTTACGATGCGCCGCCGCGACCCCGCGCATCGCCCCCACGAGGGTGGCGGCGGTTTCGTCCACCCGCTGCCTGAGTTCCACCTTGCTCGGCATCGCCAAATGCCCCGCCGCAGTCGGCGTGGGCGCGCGCAGATCGGCGGTGAAATCGGCGATAGTGTAGTCGATTTCGTGTCCCACGGCGGAAATCACCGGGATTGCGGAACGCCGGATGGCGCGCGCCACGGCCTCCTCGTTGAACGCCCACAGGTCCTCCAATGAGCCGCCGCCGCGGCCGATGATAATCACTTCGCAGCGCGCGTCGCGGTTGAGATCAGCCAGCGCCTGCGCCAGGTCAGCGGCCGCTCCGGTGCCCTGCACCTTGGCCGGGCGAATCAGCACATGGACGTTGGAGTTGCGGCCCAGCATGGTTTTGAGCATGTCGCGCAGCGCGGCGCCGCCCAGCGCGGTCACGATACCGACGGTGCGCGGCAGGAACGGAATCGGGCGTTTGCGGGCGGCCTCGAACAGACCCTCGGCGGCCAGCCGCTGCTTGAGCTGCTCGAAGGCCAGTTGCAGCGCGCCCAGGCCGCGCGGCTGGATCTCTTCGGCATAAAATTGCAGTGTGCCGCGGGCTTCATACAGGCTCACCCGCCCGCGCATCAGCACCTGCTGGCCGTCATCAACGCGCATGCGCTGGCGCTCCAGCGCGCTGCGGAACATCACGACCGGAATCGAGCTGCGCGCGTCCTTCAGCGTCAGGTAGAGATGACCCGAGGGGGCAAGCCGCACATTGGAGACCTCGCCCACCACCCAGCATTCGTCCAGATTGAGATCAAGTGTGTCGCGCACCAGCCGCACGAGCGCGGTGACGCTTAACGCTTTCGGTGCGCGTGCGCGCCCGCCGAACTCGAGTTCGCCCTGACGGTTCATCGTTTCAGCAACTTACCAGAGAGCCCTCGCGCAATTCCATCGCGTCTATCGCGCCTCTCCCCAGCAAGGGTATCGTTGAATCCGGAGGAATGCTGATGCTAAAGCCCGGCGATAACGCCCCTGACTTTACCGTCATGACTCACGAGGGCAAGCCGCTGAGCCTGTCGAGCCTGCGCGGCAACAAAATCCTGCTCTGGTTTTATCCCCAGGCCGGCACGCCGGGTTGCACGACCGAGGGCTGCAGCCTGCGCGATAATTACAGTTACTATCAGGAGAACAACATCGTTGTGCTCGGAGTGAGCTTCGACCCGCCCGAGGATAACGCCGCTTTCGCGAAGAAGTTCGACTTTCCCTTCGCCCTGCTTTGCGATACGGACCGCAAAGTGGCCCTCGTCTATGGCGCCTGCGACAATCCCAAAGCGGCATACGCCGAGCGCATCAGCTATCTGATCGATGAGCACGGCAGCATCCTGCGCGTGTATCCGCAAGTAGATCCGAGAGTCCACGCCGCCGAGGTGCTCGCCGACCTGCTCAGCGAATAAGCGTTGCGAGCCGCCGATGCGCGGGGTGCCGGCTGGAGCAGCGCGTCAAAATCAATCTATTGCACGGTGATCGACCCTAGCGAGGCCGGCAGACCGGTCGCTGCACCGCCGGAGCTTGCGGTGATGGTCTGCACGACCTGAGTCGATGTTCCCGTAGGTCCCCCCGTTGTTGTATTACCGCATCCCACTTCCGTGGCCGCCAGGATGAGCGCCATCGCGAGCACCACCAGATGGCGACGGCGCAGTTTGCCGGTTATGAGCAACATCCCCAACGCCAGAGCGGTCAGCAACAGGCTCGGCGTTTTCGACTGCCCAAATGCCGATGGCAACATGACTCCCGCATAGACCGTCTTCCTCTGGCCGGAGTCAGTGGAGCTCGGGGTCGGTGTGGCATTGGAAGCCACCGCGGACAGCGAAAACGTCCCGGTTTCACCGTTGACCAGCGTCACCCCGCCGGAGAAGGTAAAAGTATTCGACGTCCCTGGCGGATCTGGCGAACTCGGCGCGGCGATCGATGCTGTCTCGAGCGACTGTCCGGTCAGTGTCATCGAGGTAAAAATTCCAGGAGTGGAGGCCGAAAGATTGATCGAATTGATCGTAATGGTGGCGCCGCTGCTGTTGGTCACCGAGAAAGCCCCGGCGTTTGATATGCTCGATCCCGCCGCCACGGTGATAGCCACAGACGATGTGACCGCTACGCTTATCTGCGCGCGGGCAACTCCGGCGACCCCAACCAAGCAGAAGGCCACCGCACCGATAAAACCAAACCTCAGTCCACGCTTCACCGCTTTACCTCCTAGCCGGCAGCAGGTTGTTGAGTTTCCCACCATCCGCGGTGCGAATGAAAATAATTGCAAGCGTCTGTTAGCTTAATCTCGCGTTCAGCGGGCAATCAAGCCGTTCGACGTTTGCAATTCATCCGCGATCTCGTGCAACTTCTATGACGTGCAGAGGGCTATTAACGTTACGCGGCGCAGTGTCTTGTGTGTCAGTGTGGAGGAGGCCGTCAGCTCGGTGGCGCGAGGCAAAGGTTTGATGGGCAGGGAGGCGCTCGACCCGGGAGCGGGAATGTTGATCGGCGCCGGCCCGCTCATCGCAATGATGTGGATTCACACCTTTTTCATGCGCTTTGCGCTCGACCTGGTCTTTTTGGACCGCGCCGGCCGCATCGTCCGCATCATGGCCAACGTCAAGCCGTGGCGAATAACCGCGCCGGTGTTCGGCGCCCGCTGCGTGCTGGAACTCGAAGCCGGCGCGGCCCAGCGAACCTCCAGCCAGGTCGGCGATGAAATACGGTTGGAGTGAGATGGAATGAGGGGAGAAGTGAGAGACAGGCAAGTGAAAGGAACGACTTTTATTTTTGCTTCTCTCTTATCTCAGTCTTCTCCCTCAACCGGGCTTGCACTCTGTCCAATCCGACTGCTACGGCTTGGTTTCGGTCCCCGTAAAAGTTTGACTGAACCAGGCCAACCCGTGCCCCGCTGCATCGACACTCAGGATCTGCCCGAAGCCGGTACCGGTCCATGTGCCGGTAACTCCGGCGAATTTGCCCGTGCCTCCCACGATTTTGAAATATTGCGTCCCGGCGAAATTGAAAGGTGGCACCCCGCTGGAGAAATCGATGCAGAGCGTGCCCACGGGGGAAGCGGCGAGCTGGAATATCTCCAGGTCGCCGGTAGCGTTGTCACGGTCGACAAAGTTGGCGGCGACCTCCTGGTATTCGCAGCCGCTCGTGACCGCGCCGATCGTGCACGAGTGAACCGGCAGCGGAAAGGGGCCAAACATACAGCCCGAGCCTGGGACCGCGTCGTCTTCGAGCAAAGCCGAAGACGTGAAGCGCCCCGATCCCAAACCGCCTGAAGTCTTGCCGCCGCCGGCAAATAAACCGGAGAAGTCGGTGCATGAGGTGACCCCGCCAGACGTAGTACAACTATCGCTGTCGAGATCGATCGGGATCTGTGTTCCGGTTCCAGATGAAGTCCCTTTGAAAGTGGTGGTCTTCGATTCGGCGTCTGCCCTCTGACCCGCGAGCAAGGCCAACACCACGAGTGCGAAAATTCCTGCTAACGCAAAATTTATCCTGCGCATCGGACTCCTCCAAATTGGGCTCATCTGCAAATCGTGTGGATGAATTTTCAACGTGTAGCTGTTGAAATCCCTCTCGCACAGAGCTTTGCGGAGTTTTCTGGGGTCGGCATGAATTGGCGATGGCAAGAAAGCGGCGGTTGGTGGATGTATACCGCTTCCCCGCATTTCGTCCGCGGGCGGCAGTACGTGGGGTGTTCGGCGATCCCAAGGCCCGCGTCGTGGGACGTGAGCGGCGGGGAAAAAAACTGTGTGCGGAGTCTGCGGTCGAGCCTCGCGCCGAATCTACGATCGCAAGCTGCGCTGGGTGCGCGACCTGTCG
>DASZGF010000009.1:0-11086 GCA_035939115.1 Binataceae bacterium (SeqCode) | reverse complement strand
ATCCTTCGACTCCGGCAGCCTCCGCTCAGGATGACGGAAAAAGAGCGTCAAAGCGGGAATTAACTGGAAATTATTCAAGCGGCTTTCAAATCACTTAGACTGCTCTTTGCGCAGCAGGGCGTCGATGCGGGCGGCGCGTTCGATGCTCGGGTCGTACTCGAACTCCAGGTCCGGTGAGTAGCGCAATCCCAAGCCGCGGCCGATTTTCTGGCGGATAAATCCGGCCGCGCTGCGAAACCCTTCCACCGCTCCCTGGCCGCGCGCGGCGCCTTCCAGATGGGAAAAGTAAACGCGGGCATGGCGCAGATCCGGCGTCAGCTTGACCTCGGTGAGCGTCACCCCCCGCAGCCTGGGGTCTTTCAGGTCGCGATAGAGCAGCGCTGAGAGCTCACGTAAAAGCGCCTCGGCCACCCGCTCGGGCCGCCGGCCGTCGCCTGGCATGTCTTTCATGTTATCTTTGTGTGACCAGATGTTGAAGAAAACGCGTCTAGGCGGGGGGCTGAAAGCGAACATCTCCGCAACTGCCCGAAAGTTCCTTTTCCGCACCACGCCACGAGTCAGTAATGCAAGATCTCCAGGTTCTCTTCGCCCAGCGGAGCCAGTCCCAGGGATTCTATAAAATTCACCACCTCGCGCAGGGCGCGATCGACGAAGGCGCGGTCGCTGCCCACCTGGCAGATGCCCAACTCGGCCCTCTGCCACAGATCGTGAGCATCGGACTCGGCGATCGAGACGTTGAACTTATTACGCACCCGATCCTTGATCGAGCGCAGGACCTGCCGCTTGCCTTTAAGCGAATGATTCTCGGGCAGGAACAGCGTTAGACGCAGGACTCCGACGACCATAACGATCTCTTCAGTGGGACTGACGTCTCTGCCCGCCAAGGACGCGCAACGGCGGGCGGGAACGTTCGCCCCACTTATATCGGGAACCGGAGCGTATAACCTCTCCCTCGCCCTCTCCTAAGATAAGGAGAGGGGACAGAAAAAGCGTCTGCTTCAATGCATTTGCGCACTTAGGCCACAAATCTAACTTCGCTTCAGGGCTAGAGCTGCTTCTCGGCGGCCATCTGACTCTGCACCGGCTCCGGCGTCGGCATTCCGAGCTTGCGCGACACCGCTTCGAGCTCAAAGGCTTCGATGATGTCGCCGGGCTTCACATCGCCATAATTCTCCAATCCGATACCGCACTCGTAACCCGACAGGACTTCGCGAACATCATCCTTGAAGCGCCGCAGCGAGCCGATCTTGCCTTCCCACACCACCCGGCTATCGCGTATCAGGCGCACCCGCGCGCCGCGCGTGAGCTTGCCGTCCTGGACCATCGAGCCGGCGATAGTTCCGCCCGTGACGTTGAATACCTGGCGGACTTCGGCGCGGCCCATGCTCTTCTCGCGATAAGTCGGCGCCAGCATCCCTTCCATCGCCTCGCGCATCTCGTTGATGGCGTCATAGATCACGGTGTACAGGCGGATATCGACGCTCTCGGACTCGGCCAACGCGGCGGCTTTCTGTTCGGGCCGCACGTTGAAGCCGATGATGATCGCGCCCGAGGCCGCCGCCAGCGATACGTCGGTCTCCGAGATACCGCCGGCCGAGCCGTGAATCACGTCAACCTTGACCTCCGCGGTGGACAGGCGGCGCAGGTAGGCGGAGAGCGCCTCAACCGATCCCTGCACATCGCCCTTGACGATGACCTTGAGTTCCTTGACCTCGCCGGCCCGCATCCGCTGGCTGAGTTCCTCCAGCGAGACCCGGCTGGTCTTTTGCAATTCGCCTTCGCGCTCCTTGGCTTGGCGGAATTCGGCCACCTGGCGCCCCTTGGACTCGTCGGTAACCGATACCAGCATCGTGCCGGGATCGGGAACTCCGGAAAGGCCGAAGATTTCAACCGGTGTCGCGGGACCCGCTTCGGTGACCCGCTGGCCCAGATGGTTGAGCATCGCGCGCACTCTGCCGTAAGAGGTACCGGCCACAAATGCGTCTCCCTGATGCAGCGTACCGTCCTGGACCAAAACTGTCGCCACCGGACCACGGCCGCGATCCAGTTGCGACTCGATCACAGTGCCGCGGGCCAGGCGATTGGGGTTGGCCTTGAGGTCGAGAATCTCGGCTTGCAGCAGAATCATCTCCAGCAGCCGGTCCAGACCCTCGCGGGTACGCGCCGACACCCCGACCGTGATGGTATCGCCGCCGTAGTCCTCGGGAATCAACCCCTGTTCGGAGAGCTGCTGCTTGACCCGATCGAGGTTGGCCTCGGGACGGTCAATCTTGTTGATCGCGACAATAATCGGAACCTTGGCGGCGCGCGCATGATTGAGCGCCTCGACCGTCTGCGGCATTACGCCTTCATCGGCGGCAACCACCAGGATTACGATGTCGGTGACCTTGGCGCCGCGCGCGCGCATCGCGGTGAACGCCTCATGGCCGGGCGTGTCGACAAAGGTGAGACGCCGCCCGTCCGCGTCGACCGTGTAGGCGCCGATATGCTGCGTGATACCGCCGAATTCTTCCGCCGTAACATCGGTATGACGGATCGCGTCGAGCAGCGAGGTCTTGCCGTGGTCGACGTGACCCATCACGGTGACCACCGGAGGACGCGGGCTGAGCTCACCGGTGGGTACTTCCTCGCCGCTGGCTTCGATCGCCGCTTCGACGTCAAATGCAACATTCTCAACGTTGTATCCGAATTCGCCAGCAACCAGAGTGGCGGTGTCCACGTCCAGCACCTGATTGACGGTGGACATCACGCCCAGTTGCATCAATTTTTTGATCACTTCGGCGGCCTTGACGCCTATGTTGCGGGCCAAATCCGCCACCGTCACACCTTCGGCTATCCGCACTATGCGCTTGGAAGCCTTGGGCGTGGTGATTTCGGTCTTCTTCTGCTCTTTGCCGGGCAGGGCGCGCCGCTTCTTGGGGAAGCGTGCTCCGCGCATCTCGCGCTCGGTCAGCAGATCCCCGCCTTCCTTCTTGACGACGCGCTTTTTCTTGATCGGACGAGCGCCGGGCTTGGCCGGAGCCGGACCCCCTGGAGGGGGCATCGGGGGCGCTTCCATTGGCCCCGACCCCGGGCGTCCCGGCCGCGCCGGTTGACCCGGACGGGTGACAACGCCGGACGGACGGGCCAACGCCCCGGTGGCACGAGCAGGCGTTGCGGAACCGGGACGCGCCGCCGGCTTGCGCAAATCTATCTTGCCCAGGACCTTCGGCCCCTGCTGCTGGTCATCCAGCGAAGGCGCGGCCGCGTGTCCACGCGCCAGGCTTATCACTGTGAGACCGCCTGGCGGCCTGATCACCTTGGGCGCCTCTTTGCCAGCCGACGGCCCGGCTGATGGCTGGATCGATCGCGGACGCTCGACGACGAGCGTTTTCCTTTCCGGGGCTGAGGACATACCCGGACGGGGCGGCGATTCCACCTGCCGTTCCCTGATCGTCCGCGCCTCCGCGTGCGGAGCCGCTGAAGATGGCCCACCCGCCACATGCTGAACCGGCGGCGTTTGTGTCACGACCGGCTCAATTGATGCAGCCGGGCCTGAGGGACTTTCAGCCGACGGCTGCTGTATCTGTTCGCGCGCGGCGCTCGCTGGGGCCTGGGCGCTCATATCGGGCACCGCGTGACCGCCGTTGGCCAGATTTGGCTCGGGTTGAAAAGGCTGTTCGGACGAGGTTTGCGTCTCAGGTTCAAGATGGGGCTCTGGCTCACTTGGTGTGGTTTCAAGGACAATCGGAAGCTCTGGCTCAGGAGCCGGCGGCGCCTCCAGAAATGGAGCGGCAAAATCGTCCTGGCGCTCCGGCTCAACTTCGAACAGAAAGGGCTCGCCAGCCGGCGCCAGGTCCTGCTCAGCCGGAACTGGCTCGGGCTCGGTATGGCGGCGGCGCATGATGGTTTCGTTAAGGCGCTTCTCGACTACCTTGCCCGAGGTGGTTTCCAATACCACCTCGTGGCGCAGGATCGCCGCGCGATTGGCTTGTTCTCCGAGGTCTGCTTTGACGCGGTCGGCTTCCTCACCCGTCAGCAGACTCGAATCCGAGCGCCCGTGCGCCAATTTGAGGCGCTCGCAGCTATGGAGCACGTCCGCCAACGGGACGTTCCATTCATGAGCCAGTGTTTTTATTCGTTTACGAGCCATTCCGCCCTATTCTATTAAAGGCCTGCGTTTGGAGCTAGCTGTCCTGCTAGCATGTTTACCAGATTGACGCGCTCAGAGCGATCCAGACCGCGTCCCAATGAATTGAACCTGGCCACCTTGGCTTTTACGAAAAGCTCCAGGCATTCGCGGCGCATATGCAAGTAGCCGCCTCGACCTCCGAGCTTGCCGCTTGAATCAATCAGAACGCCCTCGGGCAACGCCGCCAGCCTGACCATCGCCGATTTGAAGTCCACCTGGCGACAGGCCATGCAGGTGCGCTGCGGTTTATGATTCGGCTTCGCCGCTTTTTTCCTCTGCACCCTGGCTCGCCGCGGCTTCGTCCGCGTCCTGCTCGGGGCTTGCTGCCGCTGCGGCGGCCTGCGCGGCGGCAGCGGCCTGTGCTGCCGCTGCCTGTGCTGCCGCGGAGGCCTCCTGCGCCAGCCGCTTCTTATTCGCCACGTGCGCCAGCGCGGCCTGAATCAATTGATGGGCCCGCTCCGGGCTGATGCCATCGATCTCCAGCGCCTCCTCCTCGGTCTCGGCCAGCTGTTCGGCGGATCGGAACCCCCATTGGTAGAGCAGTTCCGCGTTGATATCGCCCACTCCCGGGATAGCGTTGAGCGAAGCCCGCGCCGCACGCGCCTCTTCCTCGGCCTCGGCCTCGCTGCGCACGTCAAGCTTCCATCCGGTCAGGCGATGGGCCAGGCGCACGTTCTGGCCCCGCTTGCCGATGGCCAGCGAGAGCTGGTCGTCGGGAACGATCACCTCCATCGCGTGCTCGTCCTCGTCAATAATGACCTTGGAGACTTTGGCCGGCGCTAGAGCGCGGCAGACCAGTTCGGCCTGATCCTCGGTCCACGGCACGATATCAATCTTTTCGCCGCGCAGTTCCTGCACTACCGACTGCACGCGCGTACCCTTCATCCCGACGCAGGCGCCCACCGGATCGACGTCGGAGTCGTTGGAGTAAACCGCGACCTTGGCGCGGCCGCCGGGTTCTCGCGCGCATTGGCGAATCTCGACGATACCTTCGTAAATCTCCGGCACTTCCTGCTCGAACAGCTTGCGCAGGAAATCATTGGAGGTGCGTGACAGGATGATAGCCAGCCCCTTTTCGGACAGGTCAACCTCCGCAATCAGGGCCCGGATGCGATCGCTCTGGCGATAGCGCTCGTGCGGAATCTGCTCCTTTTCAGGCAGAATCGCCTCGGTGCGCCCGAGATTGACAATCATATTTTTGCGCTCGAAGCGCTGCACTATGCCGGAGACGATCTCGTTCTTGCGGTCCTTGAATTCGCTGTAAATCTGCTTGCGTTCGGCGTCGCGGATATGCTGGATGAGGTTTTGCTTGGCAGCCTGAGCGGCGATCCGGCCCATCGTGGCGGTGTCGAGTTTAATCAGAATCTCATCGCCCAACTCAGCATCGGGATCGTACTTCGAATGGGAGTCATCGAGCGAAATCTCCGACAGGTTGGCCGGCTGGTCGACGATCGTCTTGATCTCAAACAGTTCGATCTCGCCTAATTCCTGGTTAAAGCGCGATTCGATTCTGCGCTCGGGCCCGAACGTGCGTTTGGCGGCAGAGAGCATCATCTCCTCCACCGCTTTGATCACGATGGTCTTGTCGATCCCTTTTTCCTTGGATACCTGCTCAATGACCCGGTTAAGATCGAGCTGCATTTGGCCTCCTCGCGCGTGCGTGCGCTATAACAGGGCGCTGACGCCTTGCATTAAACTGATTTACTTAGCCGAGGCTTGGGCCGCCAACCACGCTGGCGCCGCGTCTATCAAAACTGATGCTCGTAATTGGCCTCCTTTATTTCGTCAAAGCCCAATGCTAATCGCCGTTTACTAATCTCATCGTCCAGTTCAATTCCGGACGGACTGACTTCGGCCAAAACCCCGATGAACGACTTCTGCCCCTCGTGCGCGTGATGGGTCCGGACCCGCACCCGACGCCCCTGATGCTGCTCGAAGTGACTCAGCTTGGTCAGCGGCCGGTTGATCCCTGGCGAAGAGACCTCCAGCGTGTAGCGTCCTTCCACCGGATCGTAAACATCCAGCAGGTCGCCAACCACGCGGCTTAGCCCCTCCAGGTCACTCAGCGCGATGCCACCCTCGGGCCGGTCAATGAACAGCCGCAACAACCCGCCCCGCGCCCCGCCCATGTACTCCACCGAAACCAGTTCGAAGCCCTGCCGGTCGATATGCGGCTCCAGCAAGTCCATCACCTTACTGGCTATCGGATGAAGCTGTAGGACCATGTCACAGCGCCCCTTGCCCGCCCCGCCTGGCTCAATACCCTAGGGACCCCGGATCAGCCGGGAGCAAAAAAAAATGGGCCACAAGCCCACTCCACGAAAGTAAACATAACACTTATCCGTACCCGCCTCAAGGCGGGGTCCCGACGGTATGTTTACCACTAGCCGGATGTGCAGAACTGTTCCTAGGTGTGCGTACGGGTCTTTAGTAGGGAGAAAAGAGCCGGCACGGATGCCGCGCTAGGCACAGGCCCTTACGGAAAAGACTACCCAGGCTCAAGTAACCGCCGGTTCCGCATTTTCCTTAGCGCTGGCCTTTTCCGTAGCGCCGGCCTCGGTGCCGGTTCCTTTTGCCCGGTCAGGCTCGGGAGTTCCGTCGCGTCCGGGCATAAGTCGACATTCGCTTCTGCACCGGGCCTCTGTGGCGGGTTGAACTGCGGATAACAAATGTGGGCGTTTCAGCGGTCCTGCCATGCTGCCCCTCACTACTCTCTCCTCTGCTCTCGCTCCTCACTTCTTTCCCCTCACTTTTCTCTTCAGGTGGCGGCGCATACGAACTTCCGGTAAGCTGAGGGCCCGATGGCGGTCAAAGGGGTCAAAGACACCGAGAAGGTCGCTGTCGGTGCGATCCGCAGCGCGATCCAGACTTGGCTCGCCCCGCAGTTGACAAACATCGCCGAGCGGCTGACTCACATCGAGGCACGCCTGGATTCGATGGACCGACGCTTCGACGGTCTGGATAAGCGCATCGATGGTCTGGAGGGCGCTCTGAACAAGCGCATCGACGCTCTGGACAAGCGCATTGAGGCTCAGGACAAGCACTTCGAAGCTCTTGAGAAAGGCGTCGAGGAGAAATTCACGTCCTTTCGCACCGAAGTGCGCTCCGAGTTGACCTCCTTTCGCAACGAGATGCGTTCGGAGTTCGCCACGGTCCACAGTGAGATTCGCCGCCTCGACCAGGTCACCGATTTACGCGAGCGCTTGGCCAGCATGGAAGCCAAGCTCGCGGCCCTGGGTCAGCCCTAACGGCGCGAATAGGCGACCATCGCCAGCCAGCGGTCCCGATTAGATGAGTCGCCGCCTGGGCCATTGCCTTCCGCCCAGCGACGTCTCCACCCGCGCGAGCCCTCCGCTCCAGGCCTCCGCTGCGATAAATTCCTAGACCAGGACTTTGCGGGCCAGGTTTTCCAGCGCCTGCTCCACCTTGGCCGGCTCCAGCGTGGCGGGGCCGAGGACTAGCCGATGGGCGCCGGCGACGGCATACTCGTCGACCATGCGGCGATAATCCCCGCCGCATTTGGCCAGTTGGTTGGGCGGCGGATAGGCGGTTATTTCTATCGCACCGAAATCGCGGGCGGCATCGGCGCACAGGCGTTTGAGTGTTGCAAGCTCACGTGCGAGACGCTCGGGGCTGATTCCGTAGGGCATCCATCCATCGCCGATTGCGATGACGTTTTTAAGCGCCCGTTCGCAGCCGGCGGATGAAACGTTGGAGCCAATATGGATCGGGGGATGGGGCTTTTGCATCGGCTTGGGATAACTCTTTACGGCGGGAAAGCGGACGAATTCGCCTTGGAACGTGGCTTGCGGCCTGGTCCAGAGCTCTTTCATCGCTCTGACGTACTCCCGCGTCATGGCCCATCGCCTGGCGAAGTTCCCACCCATGATCTCGGTCTCATCGGCCAGCCATCCGGCCCCGATTCCGAACACCAGCCGGCCATTGGAAAAATGATCGAGCGTAGCGACCTCCTTGGCGAGCAGGATCGGATTGCGCTCGGGTACCAGGCAGATGGCGGTCGCGATCTTGAAATGCGTGGTCGCCTGCGCCGCCATCGCGAGCAGGACGAACGGGTCGGGCATGTGCGAATAGAACTCGGGAATCTCGCCGTCGCTGGTGGGATCCGGATAGCGCGTCCGGTGAACCACCGGGATGACCGGGTGTTCGGGGAGGAACAGCCCTTCGAAGCCCATCGCTTCCGCGATCCTTGCGACCACGGCAGGGCCCGCGGTTTGCTCCGTGATCACGCATGAGATTGCGATTTTCATCTGACGCCCCATTTTGCCGGCCTCTCAAAGATAGACGCGAAGCGGCGCCTTTGCCACATCGTGCATGCGGAACTCTTGCGCAAGGACGTCGGACCACAGCTCTGAGTGCTCGAGGTTAGCGCAAGTGACGTTTATGGGACGCCGCTTGGATCGACCGACGTGCCGGCGGCCGAATCGTCATTGGTGTTTTCCATTACCGCCTTGGCTCCTCGCGCTCGCGCGATTCGCTGGGTCAGATTCGCGTTGCCCGGATCGAGCACGGCCGCCATCAGGAATTTACGCAGGGCAAGATCGTATTTTCCGGCCCGCATATACGCATCGCCCTCACTTATCTCATAACGTGCCACGCCGGGAAACTTGGGCCCGGTTGATACTCGCTCGGGCACCTCTGTCGTCCTGGTACCCTCGTCTGCGGAAGGCGCAGGTTCATAATGTATGGACGCGGTTTTCCTGGGATTCGCCTGAGCCGCCTGCGCACGTTGGAGAAGATCGCGCATCTCGCTACTGCCGGGATACACAAGCAGCGCGCGTTTGGCATGGTAGATAACGTTACGGTATCGCCCGTCTTCGAAGGATGACCTCGCGCGCCTGGTCTCATATTGGAGCCGCCGCGCCTGAGCGTAGCTTAACCTATGGGAGGCCGGAGGCTCAGCGGCAGGCCGAGCCGGAATGGGATTTGTGGAGGTTGGCGCTTTGGGCATCGCAGGCTGGGGAATTGTCCCTCGAACAACAAACATGCCTGCTGCGGCTTCAGGCTGCATCTTTGGTGCAACGGGCTGCGGTGCTTGCGCAATAGGCTGCAATGCGGGCGCGACAGGCTCTGGCGGAGCAGTGGCATGGTCAGAATTTTGGCCGGACAACGTGTGTGCGGCAGTACCTGGCTGGCTTCGCGCCTCTTCCTGACCTTCATCCGAGCTTGCGAGCGGAGGCTTTGAAGAATCCCCCACCCCCTGCGCGGAGTCTGCGTCCAGGCTGGCACGGGCGAGCCTGGCATTCGGGCGATACTTTCCAGATTCAAGGACCAACGCACCGGCAACAACGGCCAGAGCCAAAAGACCTCCCGCCATTAGCGGTTTGCCTTTGCGCGGCATCCAACGCATGGCACTGCGCCATCCTTGCCTCCACTGGTTATCCTGCGCGCTCGCGGCATCCAGCAGATTCTCAAGTTCCGCGCTGGCTGTCCGGACGTGGCGCGCCTGGACCACCGGGCTTCGCTCCGCGTAAGCCGCGAAGAGAGAGTTGTGGCACAGGTTGTTGATCTTGCGCGGAAGACCTCCACTCAGGAGCGCGACCTGATCCATCGCTTTGAACGAAAACAGCTCCCGGCGCGCGCCCTGTGCGCGGAGAAGACAATTGACATAGTCGCGTACCTCCCCGCCCCGCAGCGGGCGCAGCAACGCGCGGGCTCCGATTCGCTGATTAAGCGCGCGGAGTTTCGGATCGGTGAGGCGCTGGGCGAGTTCAGGTTGACCGACCAGGATGATCTGGAGCGCGTGACGTTGCGGCGGCCTGGAGTTGGACAGCAGGCGCAGTTCTTCCAGGGTTTCGTCACTCAATCCTTGAGCCTCGTCGAAGATCAAGATCACTCGATCGGTGCTCTCAGGATCGGTCACGAATGTTTTGAGCGCCTGGAGCGTGGCGAGCTTGCCCTTCCCAACGGGATGGATTCGGAGTTGCTGGACGATGACGTCCAGCATTTCTTCAAAGCTCATCGTGGGGTGGCTTAGCTGTGCCATGCGAACCCGGTCGTCGTTGAGCCGCTCAACCAGCGCATGAATCAGCCTCGTTTTGCCGGTCCCCACTTCTCCAACCAGAAGCGTCAGCCCGCTGGGTTCGTGAAAGGCCCATTCCAGTGCCGCAAGACCTTCGAGGTGAGCGGCGCTCAAAAACAACGTGTTCGATGGCAGGAATTGGAAGGGAGCATCGTGCAATCCAAAATATTCGTAGTACATCTTCGCAGCCAATCCTCACGCCCAATGAATTTGGGTGCCGCGGGTGCCAATGATTCAGTTATTGTAATTAATCGCGGCATGGTGTTGTGGTCGCCGCTTCGGCCGCGCACGCGGAAATCTCGAAGCGCGACCCATCGGAGCGGGTTCAGCTACGTGCAGCGAACGGCTCTCCCGCACTAAAGGAAAAAGCGCGCTTGCCCGCTGGCTTACTTCAACGATTCGTGAAGCCCGGCTGGCGTGACGAAACTGGCCAAATCCCTGTATCTGGTCGGAACGTCGAAATCGGCCAGTAGATCGTGCCCCTGTTCGTCCTCGGTTGAGACGTTGGTCATGTGGCGTTTGCGAAAATCCCAGACGCTGGAGGTAACGCCACCCGGTACGTTTCCGATTACACTCGCGTCGATAAATCGCTGAGCTACAAAAGCGCTCTTCATCAGGTCCATCCGGGCATCGTACATATCTTCCCACAGCGCGTAGTGTGTACGGGAGTCCTCGTAGATCATCCTCACCGGATAGCAATAGCCGGATCGTTCGGAAGCCACAGGCCGCACGGCTATTACGTCGACGTCCCGCAGTTGCCATTCGGCCCACGCCGGAGCCGGCCATCCCAGAGGCATATAATAGTTTCGCGGAAAGCTGCCGGCCATCGGCTTATAGCCGCCGATGATGCCAAGAATCTTTTGATGCCGGATAAA
>DASZGF010000008.1:0-9476 GCA_035939115.1 Binataceae bacterium (SeqCode) | reverse complement strand
CCGGCGTATCTCCTCGAATAGCTCCACCTTTGCTCTCCTCTTCATCCCGGCCTCCTGCCCTTTCAGCAGGATGCTCGGCTAGCCAGGGTGGGGCCACTTCGGAGTATCAAACGGGGCCATTTCTATGTAGCGAAATCACCTCGCACTGCTTCCCGGTGAAGACCGGGCTGCATATGAAGCATTAGGCGACTGCTATTACAGCGATTTCGACCCGGTAGGCCCAGCGGAAATTTCCCTGGTGGATGAATTGATTTGGTGCGAATGGTGGCGCCGCGAACGCTTTGTACGAGGAGAAACTCAACTGATTGTGCGCGCCATGAAGAGAGCGCAGGACACGCATGCGCGGCCAGTATCTAAGAAAGAGTTGCTCTTGGATCTGGTGAAAAAAGTTGCTGCCAAGGCGGTCGAGGGTGGGGAACAGCAAACGACCAACGGGGAAGGTGTGAAGCCGTTAGCCCAGCAGCAGGCGGAAGAAGGCGAGACTCAGATTTGGCCTGCTTTCACCGCCGCCTACATGGGGAGAGATTTACTCGGACCCATTCAGCGCTACGCGACGATGTACGGCCACAGGTACTACCGCGCACTTCTTCTGCTGCTCCGTCTTCAAGCGACTCGCCGCGTGCAAAAAGTAGCCCCGCCCGTGGCGGTGGATATTAGCCTCAGCAACTCCGAGTCCTCCAAGGAGGTGATTTGACCAAACGAACCCAATTTCCGAAAGACGTTTTGCCACGAAGGTAAGCCCAAGAGCTGGTTGGCGTAAATAGGTTCACCGCAAGCCCATGTCGGCCAGCCGTAACACAGCGTTCGGCGTAAGATTGCCAATTCGCGGTCATGATTTGCGCCGTCGAGATTCTGCGCATGTTGGCGGTGACGATACTCGTCGGCGCAGAAGATTTCTCCGCCATTAACTGGCCGCACATGCTGTGCCTTCGTATACGCCGCGCTCGGGCCTCTCGGGTACAACCCGGGTGGACGCAGCTGGAGCACACTGGCAGTCGCGGGGGCGGATGGAGCGGACCTCCGACAGTTGGGGGGGACTTCTTCCAGATGTCCACGAGGCGCTGATGGCGGATGTTGCTCGCCAAGCTCTGCGGAGTCCGCCGGCAGTCCGTTTAGTTGTCCGTAACGCTTGAATCAGTAGCAGGAGTTGGTCAGGAAATCACGCACCGCCTGCCCTTCATCGAGCAACAGCAGCATACGCGCCCGCTTAACGTGCGCCGCCGGCAGTCGCCGCGACCGCGCCCAGGTTTCCAATTCGGTCCGCTCCGCGACACTCAAATCCACTCCACTTCCCATTCCTCGAACTATACATGACGTTACTACTGAAATCAACGTTACGGGCAACTAGGACTCGAAGTCGGCTGGGTAATGAAACGGGGCCATCAGGACATCGCCGTTGCGTGCAAGCTCGGATTATCGATCTGGCTGGCGAGCGATGCCTACTGGTCGATCTTCGGCAGCAGCGCGTCGCCCGCAGCGCCGGAACAGGGCAACTTGGAGAATACTTTCGAGACGCCTGACTTCGACGCGATCGTCTGCCGCCTGAAAAAGTCCGGCGGCGCCCGCTTTGCGCACCAGCTGCGCCAGCTTCCTTGGGGCAACGGGGCTTCGGATTTATGATCCCGACGGCTACATCATCGACATCTCCGAAACGCATGGCGCGCTGATGCGGCGGCTGGCGGCCGAAGGAATGCCAAAAGATCGAATCGCGGCTCATGTCACCCTGATCCAAGAGCAAATCGACAAGTACCTGACCGAGGACTGATCGCCGCCGCGCGAGGAAATGACGTCGATTGGCGGGGCAGCTGCCGCCTCGCTCTCGAAGCCCAGGTTGGCGAGCGCCGCGTGCGTGCCTTCGATCAGCTTCTTTGCGCACGTACATGTACACCAAGAGCGCATGTTCGGGCACCAGCGTCGCGATACCCCAAGCGATCAAGCGGCGCCTTTGGCTTGCCCTGCTTGTCGACCATCTGGTTGCCGTCCTCGTCGTGAACCAGAAGGATCCAGACGCCTCCGTGGATGCTGCGCTGCACCGCCCTAACCAGGAATACCGGCGCCAGCTAGGGCCTTTTGGTGTTCGTCGAAGAACTCGCGATAGAAGCCGCGGCTCTGATTTTCGCCCTTCTGTAGCCATGCCCAAAGGGTCTGACGAGAAATGCCCACGAGCCCGCATGCGGTCTCCTGCGTCTGACCGGCGCGGATAATCTCGATAAACCGTTGCATGCGGTCTGGAGTAAGCTTCCTTTGGCGGTCCCATTTCTTGAGGTTAATTGAGTTTTTTCAGTACGTATACCTAGAAAAGAGCGTTACGAAACGTGACGAAACTCCGGGCGGGAAACGAGGCCTGGGGGGTCGAAGGCTCCGGAGTAACCTACAGGTTGTGGAAGGAATCGTGACAATACCGTCCGTTACACTGGTGGGTGAGAGGGAGTTCATGATGGGCGTTTACGAGCGGATCGGCGCGCTGTCGGGCCCCGAGCACATCAGTCTTCGGGACTTCCGCTGAGCCGTACTTTATCGACGATGCTCACCTTACAGAGGCCGGCAATCACCTCGTCGCCCAGGCGATGCTTCCCGACGTGCTGCAGACATTGAAGGACATTCCTGCGCAAGCGGCCGGAGTTGCGCCTGCAGCCCGCAGCGTCGTTGCCGAGGAGCCAGAAAGACTTCCAGGCCTGAAAAAAAACGCGGGCCAAAGCCAACGCTCGCGCCACCCTGTCCCGCAACTGAATCAGGCGCGCCGCCTATCCGGTTGATTCAAATCGGGCCGGGCGTTTTACTGCTCGTCGCGGCCCCCGGTCCGGCGCCCGATCATCACGAACAGCCCGCCATCCTGCCCGCCCCCCAGCAGCATCCGTATCTGAACGGCCGTCCGATCGAGCGCGCTCCCGCGCGGATGCGGCTCGAACAGCCGATGCGCCGAATCGACCTCCGCCCCGTCGGTCCTCGGGATGCTGCTGACAAACTCAAAGCCATCGCGATCGAACCATCGCAAAACCTCGCCGAAGGTGTGTTTTGATTCGTGCGGGTTTTTGTACTGATCCAGAAACCATGCGCGCCAGCGCGCGGCGTTAAGTCCCGGCGTCCGCAGGCGGCGGTCAAGAAAGGCAAATCTGTCGCCCATCAGGTTGAACAGCAGGCGCCGCGCGTCGGTTGGAATCCGCGCGAAGGAATTATACAGCCCCACCGCGATGAAGCCCTTGGGGCGCACCAGCCTGGCGATCGAAGTGAAGGCGCCGTATGGATCGCTGGTATGGTGCAGGACACCGTTGCTGACTACCAGATCGAAGGCGCCGGCTTTGAATGCCGGACGAAACAGATTCATTTGACAGAAGGCCAGATTGTTGATCTGATGAGCGCTGCGAAAGGCCTCGCCAAGGTTCAGCGAGCTGAGCGAGAGGTCGGCGCCGAAAACGGTGCGTGAACGCGACGAACTGGCGAGAAAGTTGCTGAGCTGTCCGGTGCCGCATCCAACCTCCAGGATCGCGGCCCGCACAGGGACCTGCTCGTCGAGCAAGTGGGCAAAGATGCCGGAGCGCGCCTTGTCGGCCAGGGTGGCGACGCTGTCGGCGTCGTCGTAATTGGGAAACGGATACTCTTCGTAAAAGGACTGCTCCATCTCGGTGACATCGCGCTTGGCGGAATCCCACTGGTTGGGCCAGAAGAGCAAGGCGATCCGATCCGCGCACTTAAAGATGTGGCCGCAGTTCAAGCATGAAAATCCGCCACTTTCGAATTTAAGCTCGCCGCCGCATCCGGGGCAGCACAGCAGGTCGGCGTTTTCCGCCAGCGCAACCGGCATCGAATCCGCCGCCGCATCCGGCGCGGCGCCTGGATTTTCGGTTATTTTTTCCATCGGACAAACCTTGTAGACTCATGAGTCAATCGCAACCGTAGCGATCTCAAAGAGGTGGTGCAAAGCAGCGCGGGCAGATGCGGATTCTGGGGCTATCAGCGTACTACCACGACAGCGCGGCGGCCCTGATCGTCGACGGCGAAATAGTCGCGGCGGCGCAGGAGGAGCGCTTTACGCGCAAAAAGCACGACGCCGCCTTTCCGCGCCATGCCCTGGCCTACTGTCTGCGCGAGGGCGGAGTCGGCATCCGCGACCTTGACGCGCTGGTCTTTTACGACAAGCCGCTGCTCAAGTTCGACCGCCTGCTGGAAACCCAGGTGGCCTTTGCCCCGCGTGGATTCCGATCGTTTGCCGCCTCGATCCCGGTCTGGCTGCGGGAAAAACTCAACCTCAAGTCGCTGCTGCGCCGCGAGTTCGCCGCCGCCGGCAGGTGCAAAGCCGGCGCTCTGCCGCCGCTGTTTTTCTCCGAACATCATCAGGCTCACGCCGCTTCGGCGTTTTACCCCAGTCCGTTCAGGCGCGCGGGAGTTCTGTGCCTGGACGGGGTCGGCGAATGGGCCACCACCTCGGTGTGGTTGGGCGAGGACAATCAGCTCACCGCGCAGTGGGAGATCGACTTTCCGCACTCCCTGGGTCTGCTGTATTCGGCGTTCACTTACTTTACGGGATTCAAGGTCAATTCGGGCGAATACAAGCTGATGGGCTTGGCGCCGTATGGCGAGCCGCGCTACGCGCAGTTGATTCTGGAGCGCCTCATCGATGTCAAGCCCGACGGCACCTTCCGCCTCAACCTGGATTATTTCAACTACACCACCGGCCTGACCATGACCAACGGGCGCTTCGATGCTTTGTTCGGCGGCCCGCCGCGCAAGCCCGAGGCGCGATTGACCCAACGCGAGATGGACATAGCGGCGTCGATTCAGACTGTTACCGACGAAATAGTGTTGCGGCTGGCGTGCTCGGTTCATCGCGAACTTGGGGTCGATTACCTGTGCCTGGCAGGCGGTGTGGCGCTCAACTGCGTGGCCAACGGCAGGGTTCTGCATGAAGGCCCGTTCCGCGATATCTGGATTCAACCGGCGGCGGGCGACGCGGGTGGAGCGCTGGGGGCGGCGCTGCTCGTATGGCATCAGTACCACGGCAAGCCGCGTGCGGCGCGCGAGGGCGACGCGATGCGCGGCGCGTTTTTAGGCCCGAGCTTCAGCGACGCCGAGATCCAACGGCAATTGGACGGCGTGGGAGCGGTGTATCGGCGGCTGGATGAAAGCGAACTGATCGATCAGGTCACCGGCTTGTTGGCTCAGGAGGCGGTGATCGGATGGTTCCAGGGCCGGATGGAATTCGGGCCGAGAGCACTTGGAGCGCGCTCGATCCTGGGCGATCCGCGCAGCCCGAAAATGCAATCGGTGATGAACCTGAAAATCAAGTATCGCGAGTCATTCCGCCCGTTTGCACCTTCAGTAATGGCGGAATGCGTTCGCGATTTCTTCGAACTGGACCGGCCCAGCCCCTACATGCTGATCGTAGCGCCGGTGCGGGAGGAGCTGCGCGTCACGCTCACTGCAAAAGAGCAGCAACTGACCGGCCTGGAAAAGCTCAACGCGCCGCATTCGACAATCCCGGCCGTGACGCATGTGGACTATTCGGCGCGGATCCAGACCGTTCATCGCCAAACCAATCCGCGCTTCCACGCACTGCTGCAACGCTTCCGGGCTTTGACGGGATGCGGCGTGCTGGTGAACACCTCGTTCAATGTGCGCGGCGAGCCGATCGTCTGCACGCCGGTGCAGGCTTACCAATGTTTCATGCGCACCGGCATGGACTATCTGGCCGTGGGCGATTACCTGTTGTCCAAGGCCGAGCAACCGCGCCGGGTGCGTGAGGATTCCTGGACCAGCGACTTCGAACCCGACTAGTGGTTTTTTTGTGAAGCAGGAATTGCAGTCACAATCAAATATTGACGCGGCGATGCGCACCGAGTTGCGCCAGTTCGGACTGCTGACCGGGTCGCTGATTACCGCGCTGTTGGGTGGACTGGTTCCCTGGCTCAGGGGGCATTCCTATCCGGCGTGGCCGTGGGTCGTGGGCGGCGCGCTAATCGGCTGTGGCGCGATTTATCCGGCGGCGCTAAGGTATCCGTTCGCAATTTGGAGCGCTGCGGGCAAGTTGCTCGGCTGGTTCAACACGCGGTTGATATTAGCGGTACTGTTTTATGTGGTGGTCACGCCGATGGGTTTGGTGATGAGACTGATGGGCCGCGATCCGATGGCGCGCAAGTTCGAGCCGGGAGCGCAAAGCTACCGCACGCTGAGCCGCCGCATACCGATACGGAGTCTCGAGAGGCCTTTCTAATGTTCGATCTGCTCAAGGATTTGGTCGGTTTTGCCGGCGAGCGCAAAAAACTGTGGCTCGCGCCGCTGATCGTGGCGCTGCTGGTCTTCGGCGCGCTGCTAGTCGCAGCCGAGTATTCAGCGGTTGCGCCGGTGATCTACACTTTGTTCTAGCCAGTGCATGCCGTTGACCGTTCCGTGGACGAGGGAGTTTCTCTGTGTATATAAAGCATGAGACAACTGACTCTAGGTACTTAGGAACATTGAATGGCGTTAGTAAATTGTGTATTTTGCTGCGGCATGGGAAGAGCCGCGACGTCGATTAAGCTCAGGCCGGAGGATCGCGGAGCGTTGGAGGGTTGGGTGCGTGCTACGACCACCGAGCAGCGCTTGGCGCGGCGTGCGCGGATTGTGTTGGCGGCCGCGGCGGGAACCGCGACGCGCATCGCGGTGACTGAAGGAGTGCGGCCTGCAACGGTTAGCAAGTGGCGCAAACGCTACGCCGCGCAGGGTCTGAGAGGCTTGCAGGACAGCCCCCGTCCGGGTGCGGTGCGCCGCTACGATAGCGGGGTGGAGCGCAGAGTCCTGGAGGGACTCGACCAAAAGCCGCCGGCGGGATATGCGAAGTGGACCGCCCGGCTGTTGGCGCGGACCTTGGGCGATGTGCCGCGACATCACATATGGCGTATCCTGCGCCGTCACGGCATTCACCTGCAGCGGCGCAAGAGTTGGTGCATCAGCACCGACCCGGAGTTTGCCCCCAAAGCAGCGCACGTGGTCGGGCTTTATCTGAACCCGCCTGAAACGCAGTGGTGCTGTCGGTAGATGAGAAGCCGCACATCCAGGCGCTGGAAAGAGTACAAGGTTATTTGCGACTGCCCAACGGCCGCGTCTTGGCGGGAGTTGGCCATGAATACAAGCGCCATGGTACCACTACGCTGTTTGCTGCGCTCAACGTCATGACCGGCAAGGTGGACGTTGCCCTCCACACTCAGCGCCGGCGCCGGCGCGAGTTCTTGGACTTCATGAACGAGATTGTGGCGCTCTATCCACAACGCGAACTTCACGTCATCCTCGACAATCTCAACACCCATAAGCCCAAGCATGACCGGTGGCTGGCGCGACACCCCAACGTTCATCTTCACTTCATCCCGACCCATGCCAGTTGGCTTAATCAAATAGAGTGCTGGTTCAGCATCTTGGTCCGTCAATCCTTGCAGGGGGCCTCTTTCACCTCACCCGCGCAGCTGCGCCAAGCCATCGACCACTTCATAGAGAGCTACAACCAAGACGCCATTCCCTGTCATTGGACCAAAGCTGTCGTCCATTCGGTTCATCCCAAACATTCTTACGGTGATGTATGTCACTAAGGACCAGGCGGTTATGGCCGGCTGAGCAGTCTCAACCCCGATACCGCGCCCTTTCCATTAAGTTTCCAGAGGGTAAAGACGCGCTGAAAAGCTGTTGATGGTTCACTGACGATCACTGACGATCTTTTCCGGTTCGGAGGCGCGACCAGAGATCCTACCCACCTGCCGCATCTATCGGCGCGGCTGAACTGGATCTTGACTCCGGCAGTGCGGTGGGACCGGGGGTTGTGTAGAACTTCGGAAAAGATCGTCAGTGATCGTCAGTGGAAATGGCTACGAACTACCATTTGGTTTATCGGGTCTCGGAGCCCGCAACGCCGTCTTGAACGTAACGCTCGTAACCATAGCGACGCTCAGCCGTATCCATAAATCAAACTTGCAGCGGTCGCGTCGCGGCCCAAACGGTTCTTCTAATTGGGCGCTGCTTTCCGCTGAGTTTTCGATTATTTTCAATTGGCCCCACCTTGGTTTGGATCTTTGACTGAGGCTAATCGCCTCCTGTGCCGGCCTGAACCGGAGACTCGAACTCCGGACCCGCTAATTAAGAGTTCCAGGCATCGACGGGTTCAATAAAAGGGAGGCACTGATACGAGGGGCAGAAGACGACCGCGGAATGATATCGTCAAAATGTTGCTTATATTTTCCCGCGCGGGAAGCCGAATTAAGATTGTAGTCCTGGCGGCGATCATCGGCGCCAGCGTCAGCGCCAGCAACTCACCGTATAACCGAACGCGCGAGCCCGAACACGATCCGGGCGACCGCCAAACAGAATCGCCCGCGTGACATGGTCTCATTGCCCGGGCCTGGACCGTGGGCCTCGTTTGGGCCGGAGCCGGTCTCGTCGAGCTTCAGGCTTAATCACGTGTTGGTCCGCAATCCACTTCTCGATTTCGGAGCGCGAGAGCCGCCAACTGCCGCCCAGCCGAAAGGCCGGGATTTCGCCGCTATGGGCTAGCCGGAATACGGTAGTGTAGTTGCAGTTCAGGTACTCGGCGACGTCCCGCAGCGTCATCATCTCGGATTCGTCCAGGCTCGCCGCCGTTTCTGATCCTGGCCTCGGCGAGCGGGCGCGGCCGGGCCTTTTCTTGGTTTTGATGGCACTCACCGTGACTGGACTCTAGCGCATCAGCAGCCAACGCGCAGCCAAATCCGCGAGCGCAAACAGGGTCAGGGCGATCGCGCAAGGATAGCCCAAATCAACCCGTCCCGGCCGGCCAGGTTGTTCGTCGGCGTCGTTCATTTCCGGGAGCGCCCCTTGCGCCGCACCGGCTCCTTCGCGGCCAGCTTTTGTTTTCGAGTCTTGGGCCTTCCGGCCGGCTGCACCTTTCTCTCCGCGATCCACTGCTCCAGGTCGGAGCGCCGGACCCGCCAGCGATCGCCAGCGGTGTCTAACCGAAATGGCAAGAGGCCGTCCCTCATGACCCGCAGCAGCACCGTGGCGTAACTGCAATCCAAATGCTCGGCTACCTGGTCGAGCGTCATCACCGCGGGGTCAGGATCGTCCGCTCCTACCTCCGGTTCCGGCAAGCGAGGGCGGCCGCGGCCTCTTTTGGGTTTGTCAGGGGTCACCCTTTCTGCCCCAGCCGGCGCGCTTCCTTCAGGGCCACCGCTCATAACCACGAAGACAGCTCCAAGCCGGCCTATCAGTCGAACCTAGCAGCAGTCGCCTTGACTGCCCAAACGGTCTTCAACAGGTATAAACGGCTCTTTGCGGTGCGCGTTTCGAGCGCTGGGGATGCCTTGGCCGCATCCGTTTTCGGGCGGATAGGGGTCCTGTGAGGTTAGATTCTTACCTCGAAGATCTTAAAGAAGACGACTTCAAGATTTGAAGCACAAGAATTAAGCGGCAGCTAGTAGATCTACGATTTGTTGGATGGCGTGATCGGCGCGGTGGTAGGCGGCTTCGAGTTTGCTGGCGGG
>DASZGF010000007.1:0-1681 GCA_035939115.1 Binataceae bacterium (SeqCode) | reverse complement strand
ACGAGCAACGCCCTGCTGGTGGTTTCGCGCAAGTTTGTCAGCTCATCGCTCTCGATCGTCATTCCCAGTCCCCCAAAAATTCAATTCGAAAAGCAGGCGGCAATCGCCTGTGGATCGGCTGCAAACCAGACGCCGGCTTGGCGCAGCCGCGCCAGCCCATCGCGGCCGTCCGGCCGCACCACCAGAAGTGCCGGAACGGCCGTCACCCGCACAATGGCGGCGTTGGCGGAGGCCGCAGCCAGGAACACCTGCCGGGCGCTCCACCACGGCGGAAAGGCGACCGCCACCACTTCGGCGCCGGGACGGACCTGCAAGGAAACGGCTGCAATCGCGACAAAGCTTGCGACCAGCAACGCGGCAGCGTTCAGCCACGCGGGCCATCGCGACACTGGGATGGTTTTTTCGGGCGCCATCCCGCGAGAATACGAAGCCGACGCTAATTACTGGTAAATGTTCCGTTAGCTTTGCGAGTGACAACGCAAACTATGTCGCGCGTTCCGATAGGAAGCAGCCAGCACTCAATCGGGGGTGGCGGGTTATGCCACCGGTACCGGCAATGCCGTGACCGACTTGATCTTCTCCATCGCAAAGCGCGAGGTGACGTTCTTGAGCGGCACCGCGCCGATCAGCTTCTTGTAGAACACGTCGTAGCTCTGCATGTCCGCGACCACGACGCGGAGCATGTAGTCGACATCGCCCGCCATCCGGTAAAATTCCATCACTTCGGGCATCGCGCTGACAGCTTCGGCGAATTTCTTCAGCCAGGCTTCCGAATGATCGGCGCTTTCCACCGACACGAACACGGAAATGCCAAGCCCAATCTTGTTCTGGTCGACTAGCGCGACCCGGCGCAGGATCACGCCATCGGCCTCCAGCCGCTGGATGCGTTTCCAGCATGGGGTTGATGACAGCCCGACGCGGTCGCCGATCTCGGCAACGGAGAGGGAAGCGTCCTCCTGGAGCACCATCAGGATCTTGCGGTCGATGGCATCGAGGCGGCGGTTGGGTTCATGAAGCTGAACGGCTAGGTCGGTCATGAGAATAAAGTTCCATCAGTGAGGTTTGTCTACCTCATATATAGAAAATTCTTCTATGACAAGTCCGTCATCCATTGGTCTGAGCCGGGTTGGAAGCCTGCCCCCGGGTCAAAAGCGCTTCAACTTCAGCACGTTGCGGGGCAGCAAAGGCGCCACCGAAGCGGGTGCATTTCAGGGCTGCAGTGGCGGAGGCGAAGCGCAGCGCCTCCCTCAGCTCCTGCTTTTCGGTAATCGCCAGCGCAAACGCGCCATGGAAGACGTCTCCGGCACCCAGCGTATCGACGGTGTGGACCGGGAAGGCCGGGGTCTCCTGCAGCTTGCCATGCTCGTCGAGCCAGATCGTGCCGCGCGGGCCGCGGGTGCCGGCAAGGAACGACGGCGTCAGCCTCGCGATCTTTTTCAGCGCCTCGCCGTCGTCGGTGACATCGGCGGTCTCCTGCAAGGGCTCGCTGGAGAACACCAGATGCGTGGATGCGGTGAGTAGCCCCTCGCGCAATGACATTGCGCGGTCGACATCGACGATCACCGGAATGCCGCGCCGGCAGGCTTCCGCGCAGAGATCGGTGCAAAATTCCGCGCACCGGCTCTCGGTCAGGATCGCCTGGCAATCCTCCAAAAGCGCGTCAGCGGAAGGTAGTTTGACC
>DASZGF010000006.1:0-1656 GCA_035939115.1 Binataceae bacterium (SeqCode) | reverse complement strand
CCGATCGCGCGGTACATCTATGAGACGGCTGCGATGACGGGAAAGCGTTGCCAGGCACTGGGCGGTGCCAAGAACCATATGATCATCATGCCCGATGCCGACATGGACCGGGCGGTCGACGCCCTGATGGGCGCCGCTTTTGGGTCCGCCGGCGAACGTTGCATGGCGATTTCGGTCGCGGTCCCGGTGGGCGAAACGACCGCGAATAGGTTGATCTCCGCGTTGGCGCCGAAGATACGCAGCCTCAAGATCGGACCCGGCACGGATCCGGAAGCGGAAATGGGCCCGCTGGTCACCAAGCAGCATTTGGACAAGGTCCGCGGCTACATCGACGCAGGCGTCGCGGAGGGCGCAAAATTGCTCGTCGACGGCCGTGGCTTCAAAATGCAGGGCTACCAGAACGGCTACTTCATCGGCGGATCGCTGTTTGATCATGTCACCCCGAACATGAAGATCTACAAGGAAGAGATTTTTGGGCCCGTCCTGTCTGTCGCCCGCGCTCCCGACTACGCCACCGCTGCACGGATGGTCAACGAGCACGAATTCGGCAACGGCACATCGATCTTCACGCGCGATGGCGATGCGGCTCGGGAATTTGCCCACCAAATCAAGATCGGTATGGTCGGAATCAATATTCCGATCCCCGTGCCGATGGCATTCCATTCTTTCGGTGGATGGAAAGCGTCGATCTTTGGCGACCACTACATGCACGGCCCGGAAGGCGTTCGCTTCTATACCCGGTTGAAAACGATAACGAGCCGCTGGCCGACCGGCATTCGAGCTGGTGCCGAATTCGTTATGCCCACCATGACGTGATCGCAGCGACCGGCCCGCCGCACATCCACACAGCGGGTACGGTTGGTGGAGGCCGGCCATAAATCCGCCGATTCCGAACCAGGCTTCGGTGATGAGAAAACCAAGGTGGCGATGCAGTCGCCTTGCGCGAAGTGTGCTCGCGAGCAACCTCGGTGTCCGTAACACTTCGGACGCTGGGTAATTGTCTGCCCGCTCACTACCGCGCGTTCGGCTTCAAGTTCTACGTTGTCGCGGATGGCTTTGTATTCATGGTGAGGCCTACCCAGTGAACGCTCACATCCATACGTGGTTCCGCTTCCACGAGATCTATGAGGCCGGTTACTTCGCCGGCATCGAGGGCAACGATCGATGCCCTTATCTCATCTTTACCCCTTATTGGTGGTGTTGGCAGGTCGGCAATTTCGTCGGTCATCACACCATGTGCTCGCAACTGGAGGCGATCGTGCTCCACTACGAACAGGACTGACATCATGGAATGAAATACTACGTCGATGCGGCGACACCCTACTATCCAAACGGCTGGCGGCCCCGGTCCGCCGAGTCCCCTCGGCTAAAGCGCGCGCCGAACCCATGACAGCTGCAGCCGGATCTTGTGACCTGCCAACCCTATCAATCTGAAAGGGTGGGGCATTGACCTGGCAACCGGGTCAGCACAGAATTCGAAATTCGCGACCCACGATATTTCCGGTCGATAAACTTCCGGCTTAGAAGGACCGCTCGCCGGGCAAGTATGCCGATTTCCAGCGTGACCGTGCTTGATTTCTTGTAATCCAACCAGCCTGCGAGGGCCGCCGCAATGTGGGCTTGCATCATCTTGCATTGAAGGTTGTGGATCGCAGC
>DASZGF010000005.1:0-23945 GCA_035939115.1 Binataceae bacterium (SeqCode) | reverse complement strand
CAACCTGCCCAGTCCGCCGATCTACAGCAAGACCAATCCCGCCGACGCTCCGATTCTGACCCTCGGGCTGACTTCGACGCGCATTCCCCTGGCGCAAGTCGAAGACCTGGCCGACACCCGGCTGGCGCAGCGCATCTCGCAACTGTCCGGCGTCGGACTGGTGAGCATCGGCGGCGGGCAAAAACCCGCCGTGCGGATTGCGGCCAATCCGACCGTGCTGGCGTCCTATGGGCTGACGCTGGAGGATGTCCGCTCGGTGGTGGGTCTGGCCAACGTCAACGAGGCCAAGGGCAATTTCGACGGCTCGCGCCAGGGCTACACTATCGATGCCAACGATCAGCTCCTGACCGCCAAGGAGTACGCGCCGTTGATCGTCGCCTACAAAAACGGCGCTCCGGTGGTGCTCTCCGAGGTCGCGAAAGTTACCGACAGCGCGGAGAACGTCAAGCAACTGGCCTGGATGAACACTACACCGGCGGTGATCGTGAACATTCAGCGCCAGCCTGGCGCCAACATCATCAGCGTCGTCGATCGCATCAAGGCGCTGCTGCCGCGCCTGCAGGCGGCGCTGCCCGACTCCGTGCATGTCGCGGTGTTGACCGACCGCACCACCACCATCCGGGCCTCCGTGGCCGACGTGCAGTTCGAGCTGATGCTGACCGTGGCGCTGGTGGTCATGGTCATCTTCCTGTTCCTGCGCAGCCTGGCGGCGACCGTAATCCCCAGCGTCGCCGTCCCGCTGTCGCTGGTGGGCACGTTCGGCGCGATGTATCTGCTCGGCTACAGCCTCAACAACCTGACCCTGATGGCGCTGGTCATCTCGACCGGTTTCGTGGTTGACGACGCCATCGTGATGATCGAAAACATCGCGCGCTTCATCGAGCAGGGGGAGAAGCCGCTGGCGGCGGCGCTCAAGGGTTCCGAACAGATCGGGTTTACGATCCTATCACTGACCATCTCCCTGATCGCGGTGCTGATCCCGCTGCTGTTCATGGGCGACATTGTGGGGCGCCTGTTCCGCGAGTTCGCCATCACGCTGGCCGTCACGATCCTGTTTTCCGCAGTGGTTTCGCTTACGCTGACGCCGATGATGTGCGCCAAGCTGCTGCGCCATAAGCCCGCCGCGCAGCAGCCGAGTCTTTACCGCATCACCGAGCGGATGTTCGAGGTCACCATCGAATATTACGGCAAGACGCTGCGATGGGTGCTGCGCTATCAATTCCCCACCCTGATGGTCGCGATCGGCACCCTGGTGCTGACGATCATTCTGTATATCGTGGTGCCCAAGGGTTTCTTTCCGGTGCAGGACACCGGCGTGGTCGAGGGTATAACGCAGGCACCCGACACCGTGTCGTTCCAGGCGATGGTGGACCGGCAGCAGGAGCTGGCCGCGATCATCCTGAAGGATCCCGCGGTGGAAAGCCTGTCGTCGTTCGTCGGGGTCGACGGAACCAACGTCACCCTGAACAGCGGCCGGGTGCTGATCAATCTAAAGCCGCTGGAGCAGCGCGGCGTTGACGTCGGCACGGTGATTAACCGCCTGCAGGCCGCCACCGCCGACGTAACCGGGATCAACCTTTATCTGCAGCCGGTGCAGGACCTCACGGTGGAGGACCGCGTCAGCCGCACGCAATACCAATTGAGCCTGGAGGATCCGAGCGCCACCCAGCTCACTAAATGGTCGGGACGCCTGGTGGCCAAGCTTCGAACTCTGGCGCCGCTGCGCGACGTGGCCAGCGACCAGGAGGACAACGGGCTGCAAGCGGAACTGGTAATCGACCGCGACACGGCTTCACGCCTGGGCATCACGCCGCAGATGATCGACGACACGCTTTACGACGCTTTCGGGCAGCGCCAGGTCTCGACGATTTTCACCCAGCTCAATCAGTATCACGCGGTGTTGGAGGTCGATCCGTCCTTCCAAAAAAACCCCGGGGACCTGCACGACATCTATATTCGCGCGGCCAACGGCGGCCAGGTGCCGCTGAGCACCTTCACTACGGTCAAAATGACCACGGTGCCGCTGGCGGTAAACCACGAAGGCCAGTTCCCCGCGACCACTATCTCGTTCGACGTCGCACCGGGATACTCGCTGGGTGACGCGGTCGCCGCGATCGATGCAGCGGAAAAGGAACTGGCGATGCCGGCCGCGATCCAGGCATCCTTTCAGGGCACCGCCCAGGCCTTTCGAGCCTCGCTGACCAACGAACCGCTGCTGATCCTGGCGGCGGTGATCACGGTTTACATCGTGCTGGGAGTGCTCTACGAAAGTTATGTCCATCCCCTGACGATCCTGTCCACGCTGCCCTCGGCAGGCGTAGGCGCGATCCTCGCGCTGCAGATTTGCCACATGGACCTCAACGTCATCGCGCTGATCGGCATCATCCTGCTGATTGGTATCGTCAAGAAAAACGCCATCATGATGATCGACTTCGCGCTCGAAGCGCAGCGCGAAGAGGGGATGCCGGCGCATCAGGCGATCTACGAGGCCTGCCTGCTGCGGTTCCGGCCGATCATGATGACCACGATGGCGGCCTTGCTAGGCGGATTGCCGCTGGCCTTGAGCAGCGGCACCGGCTCCGAGCTGCGCCGTCCGCTGGGAGTCTCAATCGTGGGCGGGTTGCTGGTCAGCCAGCTCCTGACCCTGTACACAACGCCGGTGGTGTTTCTTTATTTCGAACGGCTGTCCACCGCGTGGGCGAGGCGGGGCGCTCCGAGCACCGCTTCCGAACCGGTTGCGGCTCAGACTGTTCCGATAGGGGCAGCCCATGAGCATCTCTGAGACTTTCATCCGCAATTCGGTCGGCACCACGCTGCTGACCATCGCGGTGGCGCTGGCCGGGATCATCGCGTTCCGGCTGCTGCCGGTCGCACCACTGCCCGAGGTGGAATTTCCCACCATCCAGGTGCAGGCCCAGTTGCCGGGCGCCAGTCCGCAGACGATGGCGTCGTCGGTGGCCACGCCGCTGGAGCGGCAGTTCGGACGGATCGCGGGACTGACCGAGCTTACTTCGACCAGTTCGCTGGGCGCCACCGGCATCGTGTTGCAGTTCGACCTAACCCGCAATATCGACGCCGCCGCGCGCGACGTCCAGTCGGCGATCAACGCGGCGCGCAGCCAGCTTCCCGCCAGCCTGCCGCAAAATCCGACTTACCGTAAAGTCAATCCCGCGGACGCGCCGATTGTGATCATCGGACTTACCTCCAAGACCAAGGACCCCGGCCAGATGTACGACGCCGCGTCGTCGATCCTTGCGCAAAAGCTCTCGCAGTTGCAGGGGGTGGGCCAGGTGGTAGTGGGCGGCAGCGCGCTGCCCGGCGTGCGCGTGGAGCTCAATCCGACCCAGCTTACGAACTATGGACTGGGCCTGGAAGATGTTCGCACTGTGCTCAGCCACGCCAACGCCAATACTCCCAAGGGTGAAGTGGGCGGCTCCACGAGGTTGTGGGCTCTGGGCACCACCGACCAGTTGCTCAAGGCGGACCGCTACCGGCCGCTGATCGTCGCCTACCACAACGGCGCCGCGGTGCGGCTGTCCGACATCGCGGACGTGACGGATTCGGTCGAGGATCTGCGCAACGCCGGGATGGTCAATGCGGACCCGGCCGTGCTGATCATCGTGTTCCGCCAGCCCGGCGCCAACATTATCGACGCCGTGGACCGTGTGTTGGGGTCGCTGCCCCAGCTCCAAGCCGCAATTCCGCCCGCTATCAAGCTGACCGTCACGCTGGACCGCACCGTGACTATCCGCGCCTCCGTGCGTGACGTTGAAATCACCCTGCTGATCTCCATCGCGCTGGTCATCCTGGTGGTGTACCTCTTCCTCCGCGACGCGCGGGTCACCCTGATCCCTGGTATCGCCGTGCCCATTTCACTGATCGGCACTTTCGGCGTGATGTACTTGCTGGGCTACAGTTTGGACAACCTCTCCCTGATGGCGCTGACCATCTCGACCGGCTTCGTGGTGGACGACGCGATCGTGGTGCTGGAAAACATCACCCGCTACGTGGAACACGGGCTGTCCCCATTCGAAGCGGCGATCAAGGGCGCCGGTGAAATCGGATTCACCGTCATTTCAATCAGCATTTCGCTGATCGCCGTTTTCATTCCGCTGCTGTTGATGGGCGGGATCGTGGGCCGCCTGTTCCGCGAGTTCGCGGTCACCCTGTCGGCGGCGGTGCTGGTTTCGATGCTGGTGTCGCTGACCACGACACCGATGATGTGCGCAAAAATCCTGCGCCCGCGCCGTGAAGGGCCCCGCGATCTGTTCCATCGCGCCAGCGAGCGCGCCTTTATCCTGCTGCATCGCCGCTACGACCGGAGCCTGGCCTGGGTGCTCAGACATTCTCGGTTGACGTTGGCGGTGGCGCTGGGCACCTTGGCGCTCAATATCTATCTCTTCGTCATCATCCCCAAGGGCTTCTTCCCCCAGCAGGACACGGGGCGGCTGATGGGTGCGCTGATCGCCGACCAGGACACCTCTTTCCAGTCGTTGCAAAAACTGCTCACCGAGGTGGTCAAGACGCTGAACAGCGATCACGCGGTGGACAGCGTAACGGCCTTCGGCGGCGGACAGGCGGGGTCGGTCAACTCGGCGCGGATGTTCATCGGGCTCAAGCCGCCCGGTCAAAGAAAGCTGAACGTCATCCAACTGATGGGCCGCCTGCGCAAGAAACTTTCCGGCATCCCGGGCGGCACGCTGTATCTTCAGCCGGTCCAGGATTTGCGCATCGGCGGGCGGATGAGCAACGCGCTCTACCAGTACACGCTGCAGGGCCAGGACCTCGACGCGCTCAACCATTGGGGTCCGCTGTTGATGGCGGCGATGCGCAAATTGAAGATCCTTACCGACGTCAACACCGACCAGCAAAACAACGGTCTGGATGAGTCGTTGGTGGTGGATCGCAACACCGCCTCGCGGCTTGGCCTCAGCCAGCAATTAATCGACGACACCCTGTACGACGCCTTTGGCCAGCGCCAGGTGTCGACGATGTACACCGAGCTCAACCAGTACCATGTCGTGATGGAGGCCGCGCCGCAATTCTGGCAGAACCCCGACACGCTGCGGGAAATTTACATGCGGACCAGCACGGGCGCCGAGGTTCCGCTCAGCTCTTTTACCCATTTCAACGCTTCCAATGCGCCGCTGGCGGTCAATCACCAGGGCCAGTTCCCTTCGGTGACCATCGCGTTCAACCTGGCGCCAGGCGTGTCGCTGGGCCAGGCGGTGGTGGCGATCGCTGATGTGTCGCGCCAGCTTGGCCTGCCCTCGAGCATCCACGGCAGCTTTTCGGGCACCGCGCAGGCGTTCCAGAGCTCGCTGGCCAATGAGCCGATGCTGATCCTGGCGGCGCTGGTGGCGGTCTATATAGTGCTGGGCATCCTGTACGAGAGCTACATCCATCCGATAACGATCCTCTCGACCCTGCCCTCGGCGGGAGTCGGCGCGCTGCTGGCCCTGATGCTGTGCCGGACCGATCTGAGCATCATCGCGCTGATCGGGATCATCCTGCTGATCGGCATCGTCAAGAAGAACGCCATCCTGATGATCGACTTCGCGCTGGACGCCGAGCGCAACGAAGGCAAGTCACCGACCGAGGCGATCTATGAAGCGTGTCTGCTGCGCTTTCGGCCGATCATGATGACCACGATGGCGGCGCTGCTGGGCGGATTGCCGCTCGCGATCGGAATGGGAGTGGGCTCCGAACTGCGCCGTCCGCTGGGAATCGCGATCGTGGGCGGCCTAATCGTCAGCCAGGCCCTGACGCTGTACACCACGCCGGTGATCTATCTCTACATGGACAGCCTGAGCGAGTGGTTCGCAATCCAGCGCTCCCGAATACGCAGAAGCTTCTCCCGCGCCCCCGCACAAGCACCGGTGCCCCGGCCCGGGTCTTGAGAGCGCCCCGCGGACTCCACCCGGGTCTAAACTATTTCGGCATTTAATCGCCTTCGCCGGGCCGCAGAGCGCGCCACAGCCGGCGCTTGACAGCCGGTCTTGGTCGCGACACGATTCACGCCCTTGCAATCCCCTCACTTGATTTGGAGCGCCGGGGCGCGGTGCGGTCCCCCTAATCAATGGAGGTGCTCTATGCCGATTTACGTTGGGCTCGTAAAGATGACCGGGCAAGGGGCGAGCAAAATCAGAGACCTGGCGCCTGTGTACGCCAAATGGACAGCGTACGCCGCTTCGTTGGGGTTCAAACCGATTTGCGCGCTGGCCTGCTTCGGGAAGTACGACTTTGTGGTTGTGGGGGAGTATCCCAGCGAAGCCGCGGCTCTGAAGGGGGCGGGATACGCGACGGCCTTGGGTGACGTTCAGGTTCAAACGCTCCCGGCCTGCCAGATGGAAGACTTCTTCAAGGCCATGAGCGAACTGCCAAAGTAGCGCACGAGTAGTTTACTAATCCTGGGGACCGCACCGCGGCCGGACACACTTGCAGGACGGAATTTAATAGTGGGACAGGCGTCCCTGCCTGTCGATGACGCGCAGATTTTTTGCTCGGGCTACCCAATACTGTCTGAAAGTCTCAACAAAACTCGAGGGTGTGGATATAACCACCTGCGCTATGAAAAATTGTAAGGTGGCGCGAGCAAAAAATCCTCGCGCGTCATCGACAGGCGGGGACGCCTGTCCCACGATTTTTTAAATCCCTCGCAGACACGCCAATTATCGTTGAAGTTGAATCATTTTATAAAACTCAGAACATGGTCGGCGCTTTCAGCTCCCGGCCGAAAGTTGGCCTGAAGAGCTTGAACAGCCGATCTATATCCCAGGGGCCGCTGTTCACTAGCTGCTTGGTTGCCTGTATCGGAGCGTAGTGCGTGATTCGATACCCCGACGCTCCGAACGCCTGGCCATTTATTCCCGCCGCCTCGTCGCTGGCCAGAAACACCAGCAGGGGAGCAACATGGGCGGGGTCCATCGGCGTGCCCTCGGCTTCCTCACTGCTAATCATCTGCGCACCGGGCATCCGTGCCGCGGGAACGGTATCGGTCATGCGCGTGGCCGCGCCCGGTAAAATGGCATTGGTGGTGATGTTGTATTTCTGTAGTGCATTGGCGCAACTGTAGGTCAACCCCAGTATGGCGGCCTTGGCCGCCGCGTAGTTGGGCTGTCCCGGCGCTCCCAGGGCGGCGTTGGAGGAGAAGTTGATGATGCGGCCCGCCTTGCGCTCGCGCATATGGATCGATGCGTAATGGATGGTGCAGAAGTGGCCCTTGAGATGGACCCGGATCACCGCGTCCCATTCCTCCTCGCTCATGCTGAAGATCATGCGGTCGCGCAGGATGCCGGCAGTGTTCACCACGATGTCCAGCTTGCCGAACTCCTTGATCGCCTGATCGACCAGCCCCTTGCCGCCCGCCATCGTGGCGATATCCAGATGGTTCGACGCCGCCTTGCCGCCGGCCTTGCGGATCTCCGCAACGACGTCGTCGGCCGGCGATTTGGTTTCCGGTTCGCCGGCCACACTGACGCCCAAATCGTTGACCACCACGGCGGCGCCATGTGCCGCCATCGCCTTGGCCACCCCCTGGCCGATTCCCCGCCCGGCTCCGGTTACTGCAGCGACTTTGCCATCCAGAATACCCATGTTATTTTCTCCACGTTCAAAAAGCTGAATAGTCAAACCAGCTCGCCGCTTGCCCGCAGCTTGTCGATCTGCGGATCCTGATGGAGCACGCCCGAGCGCTTGAGCGCGGCGATCTTTTCCTTTGTATATCCCAACACGTCGGAGGCCATCGCTTCGTTATGTTCCCCCAGCATCGGCGCGCGCATGCGAATCTCAACCCGCGCGTCGGAGTAATGAAACGGCGCTTTCGGGATTCCGATCGTGCCAATCCCCGGCTGCTCGACCTGCTGGATGAGCCCGCGGGCCGCAATCTGCGGATCGTTGAGAAAGCCGGGGGTATCAAGCACCGGGGCGCACATAATGTGAACTTGGTCGAGCATCGCCAGCGGCTCGTCGCGGCTTTCGAAGGATTGCAGCCACTCCTCGACCATCGCATTTACTTCGCTCTGATGCTCCAGCCGATGCTCGACCGTGTCGTAGCGCGGATCCGATCCCAGTTCCGGCCTGCCCATCAGTTCGGTAAAGGTTCCCCATTGGTTGATCAGCACCGATATGACCACGTAACCGTCGCGTGCTTTGAACACGCCGAAGGGTGCGGTGCCGGGAGAGTGCGAACCTGAGCGGGTCTGTTTTGCCCGCCCGCCGCTGACCCCATGCGCCACGATGCCGAGCGAGTTGTAATGGCCCAGGCATTCGACCAGCGACAGGTCGATATACTGCCCGCGCCCGGTCTTCTCGCGAAAATAAAGCGCGCTGGCAATCGCGGCCAGGGCGTGGACTCCAGCACCGTTGTCGGCCAGATTCGCCCCGGGATAGGCGGGCGGTCGATCCGGGTAGCCGACCAGGTTCAAAAAACCGCTCGCCGCCTGCCCAATCAAGTCGTTTCCCGGCTTATTAGCCAGCGGGCCGGTTTGGCCGAAGCCCGAGATCGAGCACATGATGAGCCGTTGGTTAAGCGCGTTTAATTTCTCGTACGTGACCCCATACTTGGCCAGCACGCCGGGGGTGTAGTTCTCCACCAGCACGTCGCTGTGCTTGACCATGTCGCGCAGTACTTCTGCCCCCTCGGGGCGTTTAAGATCGATGCAGACGCTTTTCTTGCCGCGGTTCTCGCCGATGAACGGAGTGCCCGGCGCAACGCCTGGCGCCCCGTAAACCCGCATCATGTCACCACGCGGAGGCAACTCGACCTTGAACACCTCGGCGCCCATGTCCGACATCATCCGCGCCGCCAGGGGCGCCGCGATGTACTGGCCGATCTCGAGCACCCGCACGCCTGAAAAGATGTCGTCCTGTTCGGATTGGGCCGTCACGATTTAACTCCGCGCGCCGCCGGATTCATCCGCCGAACATCGAGGGCGTTTTCATTTGAGTGCCGAAGGTCGACTTGAACGCCTTGATCAGCTTGTCCATCTCCCACGGACCGTCGTTGACCAGCACCTTGTCGGCGCGCAGCGGCGCATAATGGATCACCCGATAGCCCGAGGCGCCGAAGCATTGACCGTTGATGCTAGCGGCCTCGTCGCTGGCCAGAAAGATCACCGTGGGCGCCACGTGTGCCGGATCCATCGGCGTGCCCTCGGCCGTCTCGCTGGTGATGATCGCCGCGCCCGGTATGCGCCCTTGCGGAATCGTGTCGGTCATCCGGGTGGCGGCGCCCGGCATGATCGCGTTGACCGTGATGTTGTATTTCGCCAACGCGTTGGCGCAGCTATAGGTCAGCCCCAGGATGCCGGCCTTGGCAGCGCCGTAGTTGGGCTGCCCCGGACTGCCCTGCGCGGCATTGGAAGAGAAATTGATGATGCGGCCCGCCTTGCGCTCGCGCATATGGATCGAGGCGTAGTGGATGGTGCAGAAGTGGCCCTTCAGATGGACCTTTATCACCGCGTCCCATTCCTCTTCGTTCATGCTGAAGATCATGCGGTCGCGCAGGATGCCGGCGATGTTGACCAGGATGTCGAGTTTGCCGAACTCCTTGATCGCCTGATCGACCAGCCCCTTGCCGCCCGCCATGGTCGCGATGTCCTGATGGTTGGATACCGCCTGGCCGCCGCCCTTGCGGATCTCTTCGGCCACGGCGTCGGCGGGCGACACGGTCTCCTTTTCGCCGGCCACACTCACGCCCAAATCGTTGACCACCACCGCGGCGCCCTGTGCCGCCATCGCCCTGGCCACTCCCCGGCCGATTCCGCGGCCGCCGCCGGTAATCGCAGCAACCTTTCCATCAAGCTTGCCCATTTCTTTCTCCTTACCAGATCGGCCTTGGCGCCAACGCTCTCTTTTCAGTGGTGTGAGCGAGCGTGCTCCCGGGCCAGCGCGGCACTGTTAAACTTTCAGCTCATGCCGCGGCCGCGCCATTCTTGACCGCAGCCTACCAATAGCACGGCGCGTTTGACCAGAGTCACGGCGTCTTTTGTCGCGCCGCCGCCGCCGAGCTAATCGAGGGCGGCGGGCCAATGTAGCGCGCGCGAGGACGGATCAGCCGATCGATTCGGTACTGCTCAATCGCGTGGCCGATCCATCCGATAGTACGGCCCAGCGCGAAGATTGAAATGGCGCTGCCCGGCGGCAAGTGCAGTGCCTGGGCCAGGACCGCGCCGGCGAAATCGATGTTTGGCAGCATCCGATCAGATATGCGGCTTGCCTCCTTCATGATCGAACGGGCCAGGGCAATTGCGGGAGAACCTGCGTAATTACGGGCCAGCATTTCGAGCAGGAAGCGCGCTCGTGGATCGCCCTGCGGATAAAGTTGATGGCCGAAGCCGGGAATTTGCTCACCCCGTCTGAGCCGGCCCGCGATAACGTTGCGCACATTGCGCGGGGTTGCCGCTTCGCGCAGTAATTCTTCGGCGCGCTCAGTAGCGCCGCCATGCTTCATCCCGCGCAACGCGCACAGCCCCGCCTCGACCACTGCATACAGCGGCGACGCGGCCGATGCCACGCAGCGGGCGCTAAACGACGATACCGCCAGTTCGTGGTCCACCAGCAGGATTAGCGCCGCACGCAACACCGGCTCCGCGGCGGGGTCGCTAGGCGCCCACGCCGACTGCAAAGTGTGAGCAATTCTGTTTTGCCACTTGATGCGCGGCGCCGCCGCCAGGACCAGCATCGCGACAATGCGCGCGCCGGTCTCTATTAGTGCGGCATGATCGAAGTTGTACGCATTCAGATCTCCGCTCTCGGCAAGCGCCAGGACCGCCCGGAACCGTTCGAGCGGGGGGAGGTCGGGGAGCTTGTGGCGCGACGCCGAGGAGCCGGTCAGCCGTGCCGCGGCTTGTGCGAGCATCCGCGGGTAATCGGGTCTGAATTCTCCCTCCCACATCAGCGACGCCACCTCCTCCACCGTGCGCGTCGCGGCCAGTTCGATCGCGTCAAGGCCGCGATAGTAAAGCCGGCCGTTGCTGATCAGCGTCAGGGCCGACTCCAGAACCGGCAGACCCCAGGACAGGTTGCGCTCGGCCGCCGCCAGGGGATTGCGGCGCGCCTCCTTGCGGCTCTTGAGCAACTCGATGTCCTCCCGGCGGTAAAGGCGCGAGCGCCGGGCGTCGGCCGAAGGCTCTGAGCGGATATGTCCCCGGCTCACGTAAGCGTAGAGCGTGGCCGCGCTCACCCCGAGTTCGCGAGCGGCCTCCCCGGCCGTCAGATGTTCCTTCAATGCCATCGGCTGCGGATTCCTCCCTTTCGATGTTCCAATATATTGATAATTAAATCAATATTGACTGAATAGTATTGCCAACCTAAGTTCATAATGAACGGCAGTTGTTTCCACCCTCTCCCTGACCAGGGAGGGGGCGAGGGCGAGGGTTTTCGGCCGTCTCAAACGGAAGGAGTGTGCCATGTCGGAAGCGCAAGATATCGTCATCGATCGCCCGTCCCATCAAATCGCAGGCTCGCGCGAAGTTCAGGATGTCGCCGAAGCAAACCTGCTGCGCGATATGTTTCCCTATCATGCCGTGCCCCGGATTGTTTTCGACGGCGCCGTCGAGCCGCTGGATCCGGCGCCGGAGTTTTTGATCACGGACACCACCTTCCGCGACGGCCAGCAGGCGCGCCCCCCGTACACCGCCGCTCAGATCGTCGATCTGTTCAGGATGCTGCACCGCCTGGGTGGACCGCGCGGAGTGATCCGCCAAAGCGAATTCTTCCTCTACTCGCCGGTGGACCGCGAGGCGGTGCGCAAGTGCCTGGAGTTGGGCTACGAATTTCCCGAGATCACGGGATGGATCCGCGCCGTGGCCGGCGACCTCAAGCTGGTGCGTGAAATGGGACTTAAGGAGACCGGCATCCTCACCTCATGCTCCGACTATCATATCTTTCACAAGCTCAAGAAAACCCGCCGCCAGGCGATGGAAGAATACCTCGCAATTGTGCAAGCGGCCCTGGACGCCGGTGTCCGCATCCGATGCCATCTCGAAGACATCACGCGGGCGGACATTTACGGCTTCGTAATCCCCTTCGTCGCCCGCCTGATGGACCTGGGCAAGGCGAGCGGAATCCCGGTCAAGATTCGATTGTGCGACACGCTGGGCTTCGGCGTGCCCTTTCCCGGAGTGGCGCTGCCGCGCAGCGTGCCCAAACTGGTCGGCACCTTGCGCAAGGAATGTGGCGTACCGTCGCAATGCCTGGAATGGCACGGGCACAACGACTTTCACAAGGTGCTGGCCAACGCCACCGCGGCGTGGCTGTATGGCTGCACCTACGCCAACGGCACCCTGCTGGGATACGGCGAGCGCACCGGCAATCCGCCCCTTGAGGGGTTGGTTATCGACTACGTATCGCTGCGGGGCGAAACCAACGGCGTCGACCTCGCGGTGATCACTGAGATCGCCGCTTACTTCGAACGCGAGATCGGCTACCGGATTCCGTCCAACTATCCGTTCGTCGGGCGCGATTTCAACGTAACCCGCGCCGGAATCCATGCCGACGGCCTGCTCAAGGACGAAGAGATCTACAACATTTTCGACACCACCGCGCTGCTGCGCAGGCCGCCGCGGGTTGCCGTCGACAAGACGTCGGGCAGCGCCGGCGTGGCCTGGTGGATCAACGCCTATTTCGGATTGCCGCCCGCCGAGCAGGTGGACAAGCGCGCGCCGGAAGTCCAGCAGATCGCCCGATGGGTGGACCGGCAATACAGCGACGGCAGGACCACATCGATTTCCGACGAAGAGATGACCAGCGCGGTGCGCACCTACATGCCTGATCTTTTCGCACGCCAGTAGGGCGGGCGTATCCCCTCTCCCATTTATCTATGGGAGAGGGCTGGGGAGAGGGTGCCTTTAGCGCTTGCATGATGCAAAAACATTCTCGATCTTCTTAGCGAGCGCCACACCGGGACGCGGTTGCCATGGGTTTGTAACTGTGTCGCCCTCCTTTTCCAGACACCCTCTCCCCGCCCTCTCCCATAGATAAATGGGAGAGGGGGTAAGAATGAGCGGCTCGCGCTAGGGCTTTCGGTTGATAAATTCGCACATTGCGACTATTAGTTTGATTATTCCATCCGCAGGGGAGCTTCAATGTCGCAATTCGACACTATCATTCGTGGAGGAACTGTAATCGACGGCAGCCGGATGCCCCGCTTCAAGGCTGACATCGGCATCCAAAATGGCAACATCACCGCGATCGGCCACCTCGACAAGTCGCAAGCCAAGCAGGTCCTCGACGCGTCGGGGATGTACGTGGCGCCGGGCTTTATCGACCTCCACACTCATTACGACGCGCAGCTCTTCTGGGATCCTTACTGCTCCATCTCAAGCTGGCATGGCGTGACGTCAGTGGTAATCGGAAATTGCGGTTTTGGATTCGCCCCCTGTCATCCGAAGGATCGCGAACGCTCGATGCTCACGATGACGCGCACCGAAGCTATCCCCTACGAATGCATGAAGGCCGGCATCCCGTGGGATTGGGAAAGTTTCCCCCAGTTCCTCGACAGCCTGGAGCGCCGCGCCAAAGGTATCAACGTGCTTCCCTACGTCCCGCTGACGCCGCTCATCACCTATGTGATGGGGTTGGAAGCGGCCAAGACACGCAAGCCCACCGACGCCGAGACGCAGGAGATGTGCCGCCTGCTCGACGAGGCGATGGACGCCGGCGCCTGCGGATGGTCGGCGCAGCGGCTGCATCCGAGCGGCGGCAACTGCGTGCAGCGCGACTTCGACGGCACGCCGATGGTGACCGACCTGATGCACAACGACACCGCGCTGGCGCTGGCGCGCGTGCTGCGCAAGCGCAACGAAGGCTTCATCCAGATGGTGCTGTCTACGGGCGATCCGCGGGCCGATTCGCACCATATGGAGGAACTGGCGGAAGTCAGCGGCCGGCCGATTATTTTCCAGGCCCTGCGCTCGACCGACAGCCGTCCGGATGCGCATCACCTCACGATGAAGTGGCTGGACAAGTGCTTCGCGCGCGGGCTGCGAATTTATCCGCAGGCGATCATCACCGACTCGGGTCTGACCTTCGACCTGGCCGAGGACCTCAATCTTTTTGACGATTCCGAGGCATGGTGCGAAGCGATGCTGGGCAACGTCGAGGACAAGCTGCACAAGCTGGGCGACCCGCGGCGGCGTCCGGCGCTGCGCGATCGTCTTCCGCAGACCGCCAGCGATTTTTGGGACATCATCATCAGCGAGGTCAAGCAGCCCGAGCATAAGCATCTGGAGGGTCTGACGCTGGGCGCGGCGGGGGAAAAGCTGGGCAAGCATTGCGTCGACGCGATGCTGGATCTGGCGGTTTCCGAACGGCTACGCACCGAGTTCTTCGCTCCGGCCCATAACACGCGGCTCGATCTTCAGACCGAAGTCGCCAAATATCCGTACGCCATTCCCGGCGTTTCCGACGGCGGCGCGCATACCAAGTTTCTGACCGCGGGAGTCTATCCCACCGAGTATCTGATTAACTTTGTGCGCGAAGGCGGCGCGATGACCCTGGAAGAGGCGCATTGGAAGCTGAGCGCGCTGCCGGCTTACGCCGCCGGCTTTGCCGACCGCGGAGTGCTGCGCCCCGGCTATGCCGCCGACGTCGTGGTTTACGACTACGAGGGGCTAAAGCTGCTGCCGCAGGAAATCGTACACGACATGCCGGCTGGCGAATGGCGCCGGGTGCGGCGCGCCGAAGGCTATCGATACATTCTGATCAATGGCGAAGTGACGTTCGAGGACGGCAAACCGACGGGTGCCAGTTCGGGCCGCCTGTTGCGTCACGGCGCGGCTGATAACGCCTGAGCCGTTCGATCCTTAGCCTCGACAGAAACGAGGCAAGGAGCGTCTGCACTCCCGCTATGTTATGCTTAGGGGAGCGGGTAGGATAAGGGTATTGTCCTTCTGTGCCAATGCTTTTGTGTAACTTGAGCCGATAGGAAATCCTCACCCTGCCCGCTCCCTTCGAATGAAGTGCTAATGGAACCGGTCGATCTTTCCAATTCCCGTTCGTTCGCAAACGGTTTTCCGCACGATTTCTTCAGCTGGTTGCGCCGGTACGAGCCGGTGTGGTGGCACGAGCCGACTCGACACACTCCTAACGACGTCGGGTTCTGGGTCGTGAGCCGTTACGACGACGTGGTCGCGGTTTTCAAGGATCCGGAAACCTTCTCTTCGGAGCTGGGCGGGACACAGATCTACGATGGCAAAGGCATGGGTTATCAGTTGAATCAGACTGACGATCCCAGGCATCGCCGGCTGCGGGCATTGGTGAACAAAGGCTTCACCCCTCGGATGATCGGGCGGTTGGAAGACCAGTTACGCAAACGTACCGCGCGCATTCTGGATAAGGTGCCTCGGACCGAAACTTTTAATTTCGTCCCCTCGGTGGCTCGGGAGCTTCCGCTCCAGGCAATTTGCAGTGTTCTCGGTGTGCCCCAGGAAGACCGAGCGGAGATAATCGAAATTGTCGACCTCGCTGTCGGTGCGGGCGATGGGACCGTCATGTCGCCGCAGCACCTCAAACGCCTCAGCGCCTATGCTGACGCGCTGGTTGAACGGAAGCGTTCGGACCCAGCGGACGACATATTGTCGGTCATCGTTCACGCCCAGTTGGACGATGGCTCGCCCCAGCTTAACAACCAGGAGTTGCGCGCCTTCTTTAACCTGCTCTTTCCAGCAGGGGTAGAGACCACTCGCGGATCGATCGTGGGAGGGTTGCTGGCTCTGATTGAGAACCCTGACGAGCTCGAGCGGCTGCGCAACAATCGACCGCTCATGAAGACCGCGATCGAAGAAATCGTTCGATGGACTTCGCCATCGGTCTACAAACGGCGCACCACGGCCAGAGACACCGAGCTGAGAGGCCAGTTTATCCGCAGGGGGCAAAAGGTAACGGTCTGGGAAATGTCAGCCAACCGCGACGAGGACACGTTCGAAAATCCGTTTCGCTTCGAGGTCGGACGCGATCCCAATCCCCACGTCGGCTTTGGCCTTGGGACTCATTTCTGTCTGGGAGCTAACCTGGCTCGGCTCGAAATCCGCGTGATGTTCGAGGAGATACTTGACCGATTTGAACGTTTTGAGTTAACGGGACCGCTGGCTTGGACGAACAATAATCGGCTTCTGAGTCTGACGGAGTTGCCAGTTCGAGCTTTCATACGCCCAAGCGACAAGCAGCTATAGGAAAATCCGGAGAGCGGGTCGAGAAAGCTGCCGCTCCGAGTGCGGCAGCCGATCAAGCGCCCACCGCGCACGCGCCTTCACTCTTCGGGACCCTGACGAGCCACGCTCCATACTCCCTCTTCGATTATTCTGCCGCCCTGGTAGCACATGTAGACGCCGTTGGCCTGAGCCGGCGCGGTGGCGGCGCCGCTGTAGTAGCAGTCGGACATGTCGGCAGGCAGTTTTACCGCCAGGTTGATCCGGTTGCCGGACACGGATCCGGCCGTGATGTTCCCTGAGTTGTCGGCGCCGCCCTGGCGGCAACTCATGTTTTCCGCCGCGCAGGTGTACCTGCCGATTACCTGCGAGCCGTACTGAGTGAGCGTAAAGGTGACGTTGTTGACGCCGTTGCACCTGTCGGCGGCCAGTGCACACGGCGTGACTTGTGCGGTTCCGGCCCACAACCCGCCAATGTCCGCGGTGGGAACCGCCGGCGCCGGGGGCGGGGGAGGCGGCGATGTGGCGCCGCAGCGCGCGATACCCGCCAGCGCGGCGAGCAGGAAAATTCGATGTAACCAGCCTCTCACTGACGATCCTTCCGGCAGGATTTGACCTTCACTAGCTCGCTCATACCCATTCTTTGCACCAGCAAACCTGCGTGAACCGCCGGGCTTGATGCCTCTGGCCGCGTTGCCCGCTATGCTTCACAACCCGCCTCAATCTACAATGAGCCGGTGACAATATTGGATTATACTTAACCGAATTCGGGGACAATGGTTCCAGGAAACAAAGAGCAAGGCAGCCGCGTTGACCACGGCGAATGGATAATCCAGGAGGGCGAGGAACCGCCTGTTCGCGCAGGAACCCACGCTCATGAAAGCGCCGCCGCGCGCAGCGCAGGGCCGGGTTTTTTGACCGCCACGCTCATCATCGTACTGCTCGGGATTGTCGCCTTGGCCAACGTCATGGCGCCGATTGCGGCGCTGCGTCCCTGGGTCGGGCCATCGAACGGCCACGAAGAGGTCCTTCAGGGGTTGATTGCCGGGCATGCGATGAAGGTGCGCGTGACGCTGAGAAACAGCGGCCGCAGCCCGGCATTGAATCTGCGCGTCGCGGTTCGTCTGCTGATTGGCAATCCGCCGCCGGCCCCGTCCCCGGTACTGGGCGAATGCGGGCAGGCCGGCGTCGCTTTGCCTCAAAGCGTGCTGTTTCCCGACGCGATTTATTCCAAAACGGTGGCGACCGAGCAGCAGATCGACGATGGCACCGTCGCGGCGGTGCTGCGCAACGACAAGACCGTGTACCTGACGGGTTGCGCCCAATATGACGACAGCATCATGCAGTGGTTGCATTTAAGCCCGTCCCACACCCACTTCTGCCGGATGTTCGTACCCGCCAGCGCGGGGAACTACGGCGTTTTGGGCGCCTTCGAGGATTGCCCCGCCGGCAACTCAGCCGACTGATTAACCACCGGCCGTCCACGTTCGCGGTTTCGTTCACACCAGCTTACGCCTGATCGCGAACGGAGTGTAAGTTGACTGGCGAGTCGGCCTAACGGAACCTGGGGCGAGCCTGCTCAGCGCGGGCCGGAAAAGTCTCAGCACGCGCCCAATTTCAATATATCACGCAGTATTGTAATGTGGTCCTCGAGTTTCGTGTTCGCAGGCTGCCGATGGCGAAAGAAGACCATCCGTCAACTAATGGAGCGGCGCCACCTCCGTCGCTGCTGGAGCCGACCTCGCCGGATCGGGAGGCGGTAGTCCGCATGCGTCTGGCGGCGGGCGTCAGCCTGATTGCGGAGCTGATACTTCCACTTTACGAAACCAGTTTCCTCGCCCGGCCCGACTGGCTGACGATTCTGATCCAACTCATCTGGTTTGTTTTGACGCTGATCCTGCTGGCGGCCACCTGGCTTCCTCGTTTTGAACGGATCTGGAAACCAGTGCTCCTGGTGTTTTGCACCGCGCTAATCTTCAGTTCGGGAATTTTATCGATCAAGGGCGCCTTGGTTGCGCCTTTTCTGTTCGTGCTGGTTCTGCTTCCGGTGGGTGGAACCTGCCTGCCGTGGGATAGGCGCTGGCAGGCGGCGATGAGCGCGATATGCATCGTCTTCGGGTCGGCCTTTGCCAGCCAGTTGGAATGGCGCAGCGGCCTGGTAATTTCGGGCCTCTCGGCGATGGTCGCTTCGATCCTGGGCTCGCACCTGGTGAACGAGGCGCTCACCCGCCAGCGCGCGCGTATCGATACGTACCTCAAGGCGCTGACCCGCAGCGAGGAAAAGTTCCGCAAGATTTTGAAACCAGCTTTTCGATGCTGTTGATTTTTTCCATGCCCGAGGGCCGGCTCCTCGACGTTAATCCGGCTTGGGAAAGGACCTTCGGCCTGAGCCGCGCGGAGGCTCTCGGACATACCCCGGATCAACTGGGCCTGATCGCCGACGGGGCGCGCTACGTGCCATGGATGCGTTCGCTGAAACTTGGGGATGCGGGAGCCTTAACCGACCCGGTGCTGGTTCGCGGCCGGCGCCAGGATTCAATCTATTGCGTCTATTCGTGGAGCACGGTTGAACTCAACGAGCGGCTTTGCGTGCTGGTGGTCGCCCAAGACATCACCGAGCGGGTACGGGCCGAGGAGGAGTTGCGCCGCAGCCGCGAGACGATGGTCAGTCAGGATCGGCTCAGCGCAGTTTGCGAATTGGCATCAGGTATCGCCCATGATCTGAACAACAGTCTGTTACGTCAGCTATTGCCGCACTCATTCCATGTAGCACCGTCTCGTTTCGCAAAGTTGCACTACGCACATAAAGTCAGTGTAGCCCAAGGAGTTTGGCCATTTAGCACGGTTGCACAGCGTTTCAACGGTGCCCGGACATTGGCATGCCGTTTCGGTTTGCCTGCTTGCTACTCGCTTGCTAAGATATTAAAGTCAGCAAGCTAGAACGGCACGGGAGACGGGAGAATGGCAGAACCACGGCGCATCACTTCGGGCGTGATCGAAAGCACGCGCAAGTACATCCCGGCCAAGGGGCAGGTCCTGTACTGGGACAACCAGATCCACGGGCTAGCGTTACGGATCTCGCAGGGTGGCACCAGGACGTGGGTGCTGCTGTATCGGATGCACCGCCAGGGCAACAGCCGGTGGCTCAAGCTCGGCACCTGCCCGCCGCTGTCCTGGAAGGACGCGCGGGACATAGCGAAGGACAAGCAGGCGGACGTGCAGAAGGGGAACGATCCCGCGGTAGGGCGCCAGGTGGTAAGCGGCGGCACGTTCGGCGTTCTGGCGGGCCGCTACTTACGGGAATACGCCGAGCAGCACAAACGGGCGCGCTCGGTGGCGGAGGATAGGCGGAACATATCTAAAGACCTATTACCCGTGTGGGGTGAGCGGCCTGCGGGCAGCATCGCGCCGGAGGATGTGATCGCGCTGCTGGATGCTATTGCGGCGCGGCCGGCACCGATTCAGGCGAACCGGACCTTGGCGTTGATCAGCAAGATATTCAACTTCGGCATCGACAAACGCATACCCGGCGTGACGGCCAATCCGGCCCGTAAGCTATCCAAACCGGGGAAGGAGAACTCGCGCGATCGCGCCTTGTCGCCCAAAGAGCTCCGGGCATGGTGGGGTGCGGTTGAGCAGGAGTCGCCCCCCGCTAGGGACATTTTCAAGCTGCTGCTGTTGTTGGGCCAGCGGCGCACCGAAGTGCTGGAGATGTTGTGGAGCGAGATCGACCTCGACGCGGCCCGTTGGACAATTCCGGGCGAGCGGACCAAGAACCATCAGACTCACGTCGTACCACTGGTGGGCGGGGCGTTGGCTATCTTAACTGCGCTTCAGGCGGCCAGTCCGGGCGCAACGGGTTTCGTATTTCCCGCCCGATCCGGTGACGTGCGCTTTGGCGGAATGGAGGGCGCGCAGAAAAGGATAATCGACCGGGCCGGCGTTGCCTTTAGGGTGCACGATTTACGCCGGACATTGGGCACCGGTTTGGGCGACCTGGGCGTTGATCGCACGGTGCTCAAGAAGATCTTGAACCACTCTGAGGGGAAGGACGTAACGGCGATCTACGATCGACATCGGTACGATACTGAAAAACGTACCGCTCTGGTGCGCTGGGATCGCCGGGTGCATGAGATCGTCGAGGACCGGGCGGCCGACAAGGTGGTCGCACTGCACGCGTAGGGAGGGCAGATATTCGAGGAAGGCAAAAGCGTTGACAAGAGTGGGCGGCGGCTAGGTGACGGCCAGCCGCCGCCCGGAGCGAAAAAGGAAGAGCGAACATTTTGAAGATAGCACAGATGGCAAGGACACGGAACGAAATAGATACGTACGGGCATGCGCGGGTCCGGACCGCGGGGGGGCGGGTTTGGCTATGCCACGCCTATTATCAGGCGGGAATCTTCATCACACAGGACCAGCAGGGCAGGTGGACGAAGGACACGGTTCGCGTGAAGGTGTGCGGTTGGCTTTATGGGTCTTTTAATTCAGGCGTTGACTTCAGTTACGACTCTAACTTGAGTTTCGCCACCGCGCCCGAGACCTTTTGCTGGCTTGAACAGCGGATAAAGCCCGAGGATCTCAGGTGGAAGGTGAGCCAGCAGGTTGGAGAGTACCTGAAGCTAAACCCTCTTTGGATCAAAGATATCCTTCGGGATCAGCTCCAGCGCAGCGGGTATGGTGGTCCGCTTGAGCACGTCACCCACCTCGTCCGGTGCGCGCAGCACTGGACCAGGACGTATGCTGAGCCCCTGATGGGCAAGAGCCCGAACGTGGAAACGCTTACTGGAGAGGGTAGAGGTGGTTGCGACCGAGATCGGGCGGGAGATTGATGGGACCAAGGCCGCAATGGAGAACAGCGTAGCGGCAGCATGACGGGACTGCGGTCTCGATCAGGGCCGGGGCGTCCGTGGGTGGCGTCCCGGCCCTTCGCATTTTGGCCGACGGTCCGGTCATTCAGACACGGGTGGTTTTTGAGTTTGGTCGGTGCACATTGTTATTGACAATCGCCCACTTCGGCTTAGTCTGCTGCAAGTATGCTCCAATCGTTGGTCGTCGACTACATCCGCACACAAGCGAAGACCGTGAAGGTTGCACCCGGCGCCTTTATAGCAGCCCTCTTGCTGGGCGCTATTTTTGGCGGTGGCGCAATTCTCTGGCTCTTCAACTACTTCACCTTGCCGTCGCTTGCAGCGCGGATCGCATTGCTGCAAGAGGAGGTTAGCGCTTACAAGGACAAGCTCCACAATGCCTCTCCCTCAGAGGCTGCGGCTACCATTAAGGACCTTCAGGGACAGGTTGAAGCCTTGCGGTACCGCGAAAATCAACTCGAAGCTGAGGAATGGCCAGCCCTTACATCCGACCAACAGAAGCAGTGGGCCGACGTTCTAGGACAGTTTTCTTCTAGACCTCATCATATAGTAATCTCTGAGTTGGACTCTCGAAGTGGAGCGTTTGTTGACAGTCTGAAGAAGACGTTCAAGATGGCAGGGCTGCCGGACCCGGAAGTGACGCGCACCTGGTCTCCTGTCGATGGCATCGAGATTGAATGCGATCAACGGGTGCTAGTCAAAGCCTTCGCCGAATTGCTGTGCCAGGTAGGCCCTGTGACGGATACCAGGGTGACTCCTATCCCCCCTCCTAACTAATATTCCTGTTTTTCCTGGAGCTTCGGATATCATCATTCGCATCGGAAGAAAAATACCTGGGCGAGCCAAATGTCCCTGAAGGGCCGGGTGCGTCGTGGGTGGCGTCCCGGCCTTTTACTTTTCGAAGTTTCCCGCTACAACTTGACACATGAATCTACGCCATACCGGCGGCGCAAAAACTCCAATGAAATACAAAACCAAGATCACGGATGGATTGAAACGGGGGGTCTGTTGCCGCCATTTGAAGAAGCGGGTCCAGCCCGAGAAGCCGAAGCAGTTTTATGCGGGAATACGGCGAGATTGCGCGCATCCGATCCTCTAGCCGTCTGCCATGTCCCGATTGCCACGCCGAGGCAGTATTGCGCGGGTTATAGGGTCGCCTTTATTGCTCCCGCCGCGCCCTGATCCGACACTTGCGAATCGTACTGAACCGCCAGGCGGGGCGGCGTGACCAAACTGATAATTGCGATCTATCCTCACGCCACCCTCCGCGGGCCGCCCGTGCAGCGCGACGCTTATGTCTTTAGATTTCTGCCCGCATACGCCACGATAGTCCCCTCACGCCCCCTTCGCCGCCAGTCGCGCCGCATAGTCACTCAGATCGCCAGTCGAAGCCGTCGAAGTTTGGCCGAGTATTACCGCGTCCCGATCGCGCAGCCCGGCTATCAGGCTGGGGTTGTTCGGCACAACAAAGCCAAATGAAGTCACCGGCCAGCTTACACCAGCGGGGGTGGGCCGGTGCTTTCGGGAGTCGCGATTTATGATTATCGGCAGGCAAAATATAGGCCCGATATGAAAACCGCCTTGGTCAAGGCGTGCATCGAGCCTGTCCGCGATCTTAAACGCATCTGCGTTGAGCTCCGCGCCAAAGACCGAATGGTGCATGGCGTCGTAAATGAGGATGTTATCAAGATATTTCTCGACCACTTGATGGCAAGTAATGTCACCATGCGCGAGCGCTTTTTGCTGTTCGAAAGCCGGCCCTCCTTTGAGTTTAAAAAACGGCTCGGGCTCTGGTGCGGCAGCCGCCAGGTAAAGAGCGCGCGCTATCGCACCGATGATTATACAGACCGCGAGCGTTTTCACGCCCCTCTTAACTGTCATGCCACCCTCCTCGGGCCGCCCGTGCAGCGCGGCCGATACTTCAACACCCCGTCAGCCTCCAGTCGTGTCGGTGTTTGCGAATAACCGATACATCAACCCGGAAGCGCCGACAGATCTCGGTAGTTGTCCGGCCTTTCCGTAGCAGCTGCAGAATGGCAGCGCGCTCCTGCCGATCCAGCCGCCTGCGTCTGATCTGGACGTTATCCCCTAGTTGTTGCCCCAGCCGTGCCCGCACCCTCTCGACGCTGATCCCGATCACGGCGCAGGTCCAGCTCAACGTCCCAATCTCGTCTGCATCGTCGGTGTCGAAAAACCAACTGTAGAGTTCGCACCAGAGCCTGGCGCGCTCGGCCGGCGGCATCCGGCATCCATCGTTTGGGATCTCGCCGCCGCGCCGGCAGTAAATGAAATCATCGATCTGTCTGGCCAGATATTTACTCCACAGCCGGCGACAGGCCCGGACGTCGCTCTGCTCGTGCTTTGGCGCGGGCTCTTCCATGATCAGAACCCGACGCCCTTGCGGCCGATCCGCGGCGAGAAAGCCGCAAACCGCCGGTGCTGGCGTTGCGCAGCCGATTCAGCATCATCCCGCGCGTCCTGCTCGCGGCCGGTAAGCTCGCGCCCGCTACCCGGCGTGGTGGTGCGGTGGAACGTGAAGCTGTTGCCAATTGGCTGGTATACGAACGGCTCATACGTAGGCTCGCCCAGCGCCAGCATGAGGCTTTCGGCCAGATCTGGCGATCGGCCTAGAATACTTTTGACCGATACCTTGTCCTCGATCGCCGTCTTGCCGTGTGGATCCACCAGAAAGTTGATTGCGGCGAGCTCGCCCAGCATATCGTCGTTAAGCCCAGATATCTCGCCCTTCTGGAATCGCTCGCGAAGATACCAGTAGCGCTCGGCTTTGAGGTTGGTGAACCGCTCCTTGTCCTTCGCGCTCGATCCGACGTTGATGCCTTGACACCGGAATCCAGCATCACGCACGTGCTGCAGCAAATACCAACCCAAGCCGGCCGAATCGACGTTGACTATTCGTAGTCGCGAT
>DASZGF010000004.1:0-1581 GCA_035939115.1 Binataceae bacterium (SeqCode) | reverse complement strand
TGCGAGATGCTTCCAGAGCCAAGTCGACCACGGGTGCGAAATCCGTGTTGAAGCCCAGCGTCCGGCAAGTTTCTCCGATCATCTGGCCGTGCTTGCGGAAAAGCTTGCGGTCCCCAGTGGCGAATACGTCGGCCGCTGACGGTGTGGGACCGGTCACGTTGCGGAACCGGTCGACGCGACCGCCTTCCATGTCTACGCAACTGAACAGAGGCTCGGACACGCACGTCTGGCAGTCTTTCAGCAACTTGTAGGTTTGGTCGGCGGACGTGATGTTGCGAGCGAAGAGAATGACGCCGGCAGGTTGGAGCCGGGTGAGAAGCGACCGAAGCTGGCCCGACATCTCGGTGCCGTCAAAACCGATGATGAGGAGCTGACCAGTATCAAGTTTCTTGTGCATTCACCTTGGTGGCTAATTGTCTGTTTGTCATGCGGCGCGCGTCCGCAGCTTCGCTCCGCAAAGCTGTTAATCAATCAATTTGCTTCTTTAGTTCCGCCAGCAGATTCAGCGCCTCGAGCGGTGTAAGACGATTCAAATCCAACTCACGCAGCCGCTCCAGCACCGGCTGCGAAAGCGGCGTGAAGATGATCAACTGTGCCGTCGGAGGGTCGGCGCCAGGAGAGAGGTGTCCGGTTACCTGCCGCTCGGCATTCTCATGTTCCGCGAGCACTTCCCGTGCCCGCTCGATGACCTCATGGGGCAATCCTGCAAGTTTTGCCACTTCAATGCCGTAGCTGCGGTCGGCTGCGCCGGGTTCAACTTTTCGCAGGAAAGCAATGCCGCCTCCAGTCTCTTTCACTGAAACGTGGTAGTTCTTCACGCCAGAGAGCTGTTCTGCCAGTTCGGTCAATTCGAAATAATGGGTTGCGAAGAGCGTCTTCGCCCGAGTGCGCGCGTGAATAAATTCGATCGCTGCCCAAGCGATCGCCAAGCCATCGTAGGTCGATGTGCCGCGGCCCACTTCGTCCAGCAGAATCAGGGAGCGTGGCGTCGCGGTGTGCAGAATCGCAGCGGTCTCCGTCATCTCAACCATGAAGGTCGAACGACCACGCGCCAGGTTGTCGCTGGCGCCGATGCGGGTGAACACGCGGTCTACAACGCCCAGCCGCGCCGAACGCGCTGGAACGAACGATCCCATCTGAGCCAGAATCACAGTCAGCGCAGCCTGCCTGAGATAGGTCGACTTCCCTCCCATGTTCGGGCCCGTCAAGACCAAAACCGCATGCGTAGTGGAATTCAAATACAAATCGTTGGGCACGAAGCGCTCGCCACCGCCCGAGATTTCCTGCTGTTCGATAACCGGATGGCGTCCCTCAATAATCTCGATGTCTGACGACTGATCAAACTTGGGCCGGCAATAGTTGCGCAGCGCCGCAATGTTCGCCAGCGCCGCCAGCACATCCACCTCGGCTAAGGCCAGCGCGGTCTGCCGGATGCGCCGGGCCTCCCCAGCAATCGCAGATCGCAATTCACTGAACAATCGGCGTTCAATCTCGACGATTTTCTCCTGTGCGTCGAGAATCTTCGACTCATATTCCTTCAATTCCGGCGTTGTAAAGCGCTCAGCGTTGACCAAGGTTTGT
>DASZGF010000003.1:0-2364 GCA_035939115.1 Binataceae bacterium (SeqCode) | reverse complement strand
GCAAGATTTGAATTGGGTCGAGTACGATATGCGGCATGAACAGGACCTTGAACCTGCGTATGAGCCGGAACACGAGCAGCCGCTAGCCCTCCCGCACGGACCGTATTCGCGGCGCGCGGCACCGGTGCGTCATACCCAGCGCCACGCGGCACCGGAAGGGGAGTACGGACGACGCGCCGGCACGCTCTCCTACGGCGGCCTGGCGAGGCTCCTCATGGCGCTGATTGTCCTCGCGGGGATGGTGGCGGTGATATCCTGGCAATGGTCCGCGATTACGGAGTTCTATTATTTCCTCCGCCGTAGTGAATGGAAGCCACAAACGACCAGCCGTGAAACGCGGCCAACGCAACCCAAATTCTCAGGGCGCGTTCCGCGGGAACAAGGTAGCGGACAAGCGCCCGGGACCGCAGCGCCGAGCGTCCCTCCGAATGGAGGATGACCTCATGACCGGGGCAGCCGAAACTATGGGAGGGATCGCGTAGGGAGTACACGTTCCGACGCGTTCGCTTCGCTGGGCCCATGTGGGCGATTCAGGAGCCGATCGGGCCTGCAGGCCGCTCAATACGAGCCGCTGGGATCATAGTGCCGATGGGGTGCAGCTGGCGGCAGCGGACGCAGGGGCGCGGGGCTGGCCGGCTCGTCGGCCGTCGTCATTCACCGTGGGGTCCGGCACGGCGCGGACTTGTCAGATGACCCTGTGCCCGGGTGTCTCCAGCGCGAATTTTCCCACAAATGCCGCAATTACGGCTGCCTGTACGGGTGACAGGTGTTGGGGCAATCACGCACTTCGAACCAGGCCGACGAATTCGCTGCCGAGGTGGTTGACGATGCCACCTGGCATAAGCCGGCGAGGGGGAGTTTGGAAGTGAAGAAACGAGCGATCGCTATCGCCTTGTTTGGCTGTCTAGTTTGCTCTCCGGTCCACGCCAAGACGTTTGTTGGCGTATTGTGGCCTCTGTTCGGACCTTTGCCGGCGATCGGACTCGTTGAATTGGTTGCCGAACTTAAAAAGATGCCAGAAGTAGAAGTCGGCACATATCTGCATCAGTCATGGCCAACATTAGTTCAAGACATCGACGATCAGCCCCCCGGGACTCACATAGTGGTTGTTGGGTATAGCCTGGGAGCAAACAATTCTGTTTTAGTTGCAAATAACGCAAAATACATCGATCTGATCGTTGCGCTGCAACCCTCGATGCTGAGCTCGGATGATCCGCCACTCAGCGGCGGAAAAGTGGGGCGAATGATTGAAGTCTATAATCCGAATCCCTGGATGACCTTTGGCGGAATGGGATCGAAGAGATTGGTAGGAGAAAACATCGAGTACATTGCAAACAATGACAGTCATCCGGGGGCGCAGTTCAATTCGCAGTTTCATGAGTTGGTGAAGAGTGAAATCGCTAAATTCGTCGCAAGGGATCGCCGGGAAACGGCGCGAGCCGAAACACCGCGGCGGGTCGGGGTTGCGCAGGTGCTGCGATCGTCCAAAGTTGCGTCAGTTGAAAAGGCGACACATCGGCAGGGCGGCTCGACCTCCAAGGACCGAAGCAAAATTGCGCGCGCCGAAGCACCGAAGTCGCTGGAGCCGACAAAAGTTGAACACGTCGCCGATGAGCGCCGGACCCAACAGCTAATAGCCTCAACAGAGTCCATCGACAAGATTTCTAGTTCCGTGGATGCTGGGGATTTATTCGTTCAGCGGCAACTAACTGTTGGAGATTTGAAGGATTATGCGAAAAGAATCTACTCTCGTTCGCCGTCGACCGATTTGATGGCATCAGCCTCTGATCAAGCGAAGGCGAACAGATAATCCCGCATCTCACGGGATTCCAACGATCGGCGCGCACGGTTTCGGTCTGCACCGGTTTGGATGAGACGCGGTTAAGCGTATCCGCCTCCCGCTCTCTGTGCCCAAGTCAGGCATCCAAATCAGCCAAGAACTGCTCGGACGCGCAGTCTCCAGCCTACAGTGCAGTGCTGGTCGAGGAGACGAGCGTTAGAACGCCCGCCTGCGAGCGCGTGTACTGTGTTGTTGCGTCAGAGACCGCCGAAGCGACACCCCTGCGAGGCGGAGCTGGCTAGTGCAAATAGTTGAAGCACCTGGCGCAGGCGCAGCTTTTGCGTTATATTCCGCGTGACATTCGCGTCCGCCTTGCGGACGCAAACCCGGCGAGCGCCGGGACAACCGAGGGGATCTCCATGTCGGACTTCGACCGGGATATCGCCACCGCCCGGACCGGCTACCGGCCCGAGGTAGCGATCGACGCGGGTCTGCGCGCCTACATGATCCGCGTCTACAACTATATGACTGCAGGCGTGGCGCTGACCGGGCTGGTCGCCTGGTTCACCTTTTCTGCGGCCGTC
>DASZGF010000002.1:0-2614 GCA_035939115.1 Binataceae bacterium (SeqCode) | reverse complement strand
TACCGAACAGCGGCAACTTCCCGATCACGATTCATATCGATGGGCAATCGTCGCAACCTGGTGTGCTGTTCCCGTACACGAACTAAGTCCGACGTTGTAACCGTCGGATGGTATAGGGTTGGGTGCTAGGGGGTCAAGTGGGCTCTTGCATCCCCTACAACAGGCCGGTTTATCCCGACGCTCCCCGAGTACGCTGTCATTCAGGACTAACGGCCAGGTGGATCGAGCACGGGTAAATCTCGGTCTGATTGTGCACGGTCAGGTACATGATCGGTAGTGCTTTTGACGCCCCTGTTTCGAGCCGGTTGGCAACCTGCGGCGGGTTGGTAACCCGCCGCTGGAGTTTGGACATTCTGGACCTTAGGCCGCAGCCGAGAGACCTAGACTTTTCCAGTTGATGGCATTGGGAAGGAGGCTGGGAGTCTTCTTACAAGCGTCGATCTCGCTGCGGAGAACGGTGAGGAGATCGAGGCAGGAAGGGCGCCGCGCATGGCGGCGCCATTTGGGTAAGGAGGGAAAGGCCTCGGAGCGATGAGCTCCGAAAACCTGAATCCCCGCCAGCAACAGGGCGCTGTAGGCGGCCACGACCAGGGCGGGTTGGCGAGGAACCGAGCGCGGGTTGCGCAGTTGGGCTTGCCCCACCCCCAGTGTGTCCTTCAACTCGCGGTGATTGACCTCGATCTGCCAACGGTCGAAGTAGGCTTGCAGCAGGGTATCGGCGGGAGCCAGCAGAGCGGTGGTAAGCAGGAAGGCCGGATCCCGATAGTATTTTCGAGTTCCCTTGCCGCTGTCGTAAGGAATCGGGGCGACCACCAGGAGACGTACCGGGCGTCGTCCGGCGCCCCCCTGCCAATAGATCCCAGGTACGTCTTTGTAGCGCACGGGCCTCCACGTTCCGCCGTGGAAGATCTTGGCCTGCTGCCAGAGGAGCGAATCCTGTAGCCGGATCTGCTCGGGCGTAAATTTCTGGGAGTCATAGAAACGACGTCCGCCTGGGGAAGCCTGACAGCATAACCGGATGTCCTTGCGCGCCCGCGCCAGAAGCTCGATGCGGTCCAGATTCTTGCGAAGCAGAGTGCCATTGCAGAAGCTATTGTCGCCCACGGCCAAGATGAGGCGATCGGTGAGATCCGCCGCATCAGCCGAGCGGCGAATTCCTTCCAGTTGCCACCGACTATGTTGAGAGAGATTATTCTGTTTCACCGCTTGGGCGTAGGCTTGGCGTTGTTCAGCGGTGGCTCGCTTGCCCGGTTTCTTCACCGCCGGGACTTCGTGAAAGCGAAGCGGCAACGAGCGCGGCGCAGCGTCGGGAAAAGACCGGTACAAAGGCACCAGCAAAGTCAGATGGAGGAACCGCAATCCCCACATGAGATTGAAGCGGAACTTGGGCGAGAGCGGATCGCGTTGGAAAAAGGCCGAGAGAATCTTCCGACCGGTCTTATGGATCCGGGTGTCATCCAGCGCCACCACCAGAAAAGGCCCGGAGCACAGCCTCGCCGCTTGCTCCAGGATGGGCTGAAACAGTGCCGCCGGGTCCCATCGGGCGCGGGAATGCAGCTTGTAGTCCGCGCTCCAGTCTTGCTGCTGTTGGCCGAGTGCCCAGAGGGAACGCGACAGGGTGCGGCGGCCCAAAGCGAGCAGAGCACCGAGAGCTTGCGTTACGGCACGGCGGCCGGAGCGGGGTTGGCTGAACGCGGGGACCCAAGCCTGCAGGATCGACAGCAGGGCAGGGAGAAGCATAGGAACGCTCCTGTGTTTCACCACTAGGAATGAAACACAACTGGGCCCAAAAAAAGAGCCCTCAGGGCTCGGGCCGTAACAGCAATTGATTCAGCTCACAGACCTGTTCCATCCGATCTTTTAGCTGGTGATAGTTGTTCAGCCATTTCTCGACCAGTTCCTTCTGCTCCGACCGCAGACTGATGTGTCGAATCTTGTGCTCGGGAGAGGTGACCGCCAATACCAGCACCGGATGTCCCTCGCCGCGGGCGCACTTGGGACATCCGCGCTTATGCCGAATGGTTCGCTGCAGCAAGGATCCGCGCAAAATCTCGGCGGTCGGCAGTTGCGCCGCCAACTTCTCGCGCCGTCGAAGCACTTCCCTATGTTTCACCTATAATAGTGAAACACATCTTGACCCGCCCGTCAATGAAAATTTAACTACGAAAATGTCCAAACTCCAGGGGCAGGCGCTTCCGCCTGCCATTGATTTTTTCTCAGTCCCGCCAGGGAGCGGTTTTGGGGCGTGTGCTACCGAATCTCCACCTGCTTATATATCGCCCGTGTCTGCTCCAGAGTGGGAAACGTCATGCCGGGCAATGCGGCCTTTGCAGTGCCGGCTGCGACGCCCCAGCGGAGCGACTCCGCGAACGATTTCTTCTTCTCCATGCTCCACACGAACGCGGCCGCCATCGCATCGCCCGCTCCGATCGGGCACAGCGCGTCAATCCGCGGCGCCAGGGCCTCATGGACCCCGTCCGGGCCGGCTGCAAGCGCGCCACGGCTGCCGAGCGATAGAATCACCGATTCTGGTCCCATCTTGTGGATGCGCTCGACCGCTTCGAAGAATTGACCGCGCGTGATGATCGCCCGGCCGAGTAACCGCTCCGCCTCA
>DASZGF010000001.1:0-49810 GCA_035939115.1 Binataceae bacterium (SeqCode) | reverse complement strand
ATTCGGTCAGCAGCTGCTGGGCCAGGCTCGGCACGATGACGTATGTCTCATTGTCGCCCTTTATCTCCAGCGTTGTCGTGAGTACGCGGTACGCCTCGTCACGATGGACTCGAACGAACCAAGATTTATCGGGCTTGCGCGCTTTTACGGTGGTCAGCAGCTTCTTAACTCCCAACTCCGCACCAAAGTCCTGGCTCAGCCGTAGGTTTTCGGGGTTAAAGGGGTCGTCGTCAACCTGGTTATGACCGTCATGCTGGCCGGCTACTACACCGTTGGGTTGGGTTTCAAATTCTGCGGGGTCGAATAGGACCTCGCGGTTTTTCCCGTTTCCATTGATTGCCATTTCAATCACTCCTATTGGGGTTCGTGTTGTGCGTCTTGACTTGGCGTGGACTGACCGCAGTCCGAGCAGGTCAACCAATTCCAGGTCACCTCAACCAAGAATCGGCCGCCGCAGTGTGGGCAGGCTGCAGGTCTACCCCACCGCTTGGCCAAAATCGGCTTAGGCGGTCGCGCAGAGAACGGCCATGCGGCCGCCGCCGGATCACCGTCGGCCAGCTTCGTCATTCTTCGTGCTGGCCCTTCGCCGTCATCGCCACGCCCGCCTGGCTGGCGCCTCCGTAGGCATGGGCCCGCGGCAAATTTTGTAGCCACTCTTCGACCTCGCTTGCGCGCCACGCGACAGACCGGACCGATAGTTGCACCGGTTTCGGGAAGCGCCCGAGTTTGCACATTCTCCAGAGGCTCGTGCGGCTCCGGCCGACGAGCGCCATCACCTGATCGATACGAAGCAGTGCTTGATTCACTTGTTTTAACCTCGCTGCGTCGCTGGTTGTTCGCGCGCGCACAAAAAGGTTTAGCAGACTCGCAAATCGTCCACGCATTCTGATATGAGTTTCGTATGAGGCACCAGATTGAGAGCGATGACATCGCGAACATCATGGCAAGCTTCGCCGATGATGCTGGCTCCCTTGGGCGTGCCACACGCGCGGTCGTCGCCCTGCCTGAGCGCGTCGACAAGGACAACAGCCGGCTTATCTGGTTGCCCCGCGGCAAGGTCGTTCCCATCGACACGAGGGACCTAGGGGACCTGGTGTACCGGTTCTTGCGCTTAACCGATAGCGACGAGGCGATTCTGGAATTTGCCCGGAAATTTGGACCACTCTGGATTTGCAGACGCCACGATGTTGCCGCATACCATCCGCCGACGCTCTTCATGCCAGGAGCATTAGGGCCAGGACCGACCGGCAATGACGACATGGGCCTGAAGCCCGTATTCGATTACAACTGTCTACCAGAGAAACTCAAAGACGGTCGCTGGGCCGAGTCTCTGGGCACCTGGCGCCGATTTTCCCTCAGAGCAAAAAGCGTTCTGGCGATAGCCGCCCGGCTCAAGGCCGGCAAAGACATCAGCAAAGAAGAATGGAGGGCGGTTGACGGATTCGATTGGGATTGGGAAAAGTGGGGCGCATGGGCCTACCTAGCCGATCCCTGGTCGCGGCTGGCCGAAACCCTAAATTGGTGGTTGGTGATCGCTCAGGCGCAACCCTTCGTGACGGCGCACAACAACTCGCTCCGCACATCGATCGGCATACCAAGGGTCTCAAGACATATTCCCAGCGTTCTGTCGGTTATCGCAGTTCAGTTGATTTTCGCCTGTCAGCGTCAAAGCGACTTCGTAACCTGCTCGGGTTGCGGCCTAGTTTTCCTGCCTAAGCGGCGACCAGTAGCGGGCAAGCAGGTGGGCCTGTACCGGGCGCGCCGAAACTATTGCGAGACATGCCGCGGGAGCGTGGCTCTCCGCAACGCCAAGGCCGACCAGATGGACAGGGACCGGAAAATCTGGAGCTTGGCGCAGCAGGGCAATCCGGTCGAGAAAATAGCCAGGATCACGAAACTGGATCGCGCTCGAGTTGAGCAGCGGCTCCGACAAATCAGGGCCAGGAACGGAAGAATCAAATGAGACTGTCGCTTTTGGCAACGTACCGCTGAGGCCCATCGCACTTAACTTAATCTTCGTGACATTCCTCTGGTATACAATTGGTGGACTCTTACGGCGGCGAATTGCGGAAATTACGGCGCGGCGGTTGATGCTGATGGGACCAGCCTACGCTTTCGCTATGATGCGGGGACCCTACCCGCTGCCCTGCTGGGCGGGAAACACTCGGGCAAAATCTCCGGTTTGGACCCCATTTGGACCCCAATTCCTGCGAATCCGGTCGATCAGAATCTAAAAACCATTGATTTCTTTGGAGCCACCCGTCGGATTCGAACCGACGACCTGCTGATTACGAATCAGCTGCTCTACCGACTGAGCTAGGGTGGCTCGATGTGTATCGACTGACGATACGGCCCGAGGAGGTCCATCCTGGATGGCACACAGCGGCAAACCTCCGCGGCCGAGGAGCCTACTTTAGACCGGTTTTCGTCGCCATCCAAGCCGGTTTGGAATCACCGCTGGAAGCCTGGGCCAGGCAGTTCGGTCCGGAAGGTCCGCGCCGGCTGGCAGGCTGTTGAAAAAGGATTTTCACAGCCTGCTCCCTCTCTCTTATCTCTCCCAAGGGGAGAGAAGATTAAGGAAAGCAGCCAGCTTTTATGCAGGGTGTTGAGAGCGATTACCATCGGGAACGTCACCAACCTTGGTTTCTCAACACCCTGCTAGATTACTCCTTCGCGACGCAGCCGGTCTTGTTCCGCCTTGGTCAGCTTTAACAGTTCGCTGTAGACGTAGTCGTTGTCTTCGCCGTAGCAGGGGGCGGAGCGGCCGGTGGGGCCGCCCTGGTCGGATTTGAGGTTGGCGAAGTGCCAGGCTATGTCGCGATGCGGCCATGGACCGACTTCGGTGTGCGGCAGGGGGATCATCCAGTTCAGATGCTTTAACTGCGGATCCAGCTCCATCCGGTCCTGGGCTCTTTGACATACCCCCGCCGGCACGCCTGATTTTTGCAGCCGCTCCTGCACCAAATAGGCGTCTTGCTCTTTGGTCCATGCTCCCATCAGTTGGTCCAATTCGTCCTGATTGGCGATTCGGGCGTTCATGGTGGCGAACCTTGGATCGGTGGCCCATCCAGGCTGACCCATCTCCTTGACCAGCGCGCGCCACTCTTCTTCATTCGTCACCGCGATTGCGATCCATCTATCGGAGCCCGGCCCCGCGCATCGATAGGCGCCGTGCGGGGCCGCCGGGCGGTACGGCGACCGGTTGCCGGTGCGCTGCCAATGGCGTCCGTTCGCCACGTAATCGAGGATCGCCGTGCCGGTCATGTAAATCGCCGGCTCGATCTGTGATCCATCGATATACTGTCCCTTGCCGGTGGCCTGCTTGTAGTTGAGCGCCAGCAGCATCCCGATTGCGCAATAATACGCGCCGCTCCAGTCCATGTAGGAAAAACCCCATCCGGCGGGCGGATTGGGCTCGGGCAGCCCCGACTGCTCGGTAAGCCCCGACACGCCCTGCGCGATCGGACCGTATGACGCGTATTTGACGTACGGCCCCTTCTTGCCCCATCCCGGCTGCTGATAATAGATGATGTCGGGCTTGACCGATTTCAGCACCTCGTAGCCCAGTCCCAGCTTATCCATGGTTTCCGCGGTGAACGATTCGACCACGATGTCGCTGACCGCGACCAGCCGCTTGAACAGTTCGCGTCCCTCGGGATGCTTGACGTTGAGGCTGACGCCGTACTTGCCGGCATTGATGGAGTTGAAATAGCCGGACTTGTTCGGGCTTTGCGGGTCCAGCGGCGCGCGATCCGGCTGGCGATACGGAATCGGCGTCTGCGCGTGAAAACGCAGCCAGTCCATCCGCCCGTGCCATTCGACCCGAATCACTTCCGCGCCCAGCGCCGACATCAGCTTGAGCCCGCCCGCCCCGGCCATCAGCCAGGTCAAATCCGCGATTCTCACACCTTCCAGCGGCCGCATAATTTTTCTCTCCCTTTCTTTCCAATCGTTGCCGGTGCTGGTTTGAGTCAGATGACCTTGCGCTCGCGCAATCGCTTGAGTTCGTCCGCGCTCTTTTTGAGCATCCCGCCAAACACCGCCTCGTTGTGTTCTCCCAGAATTGGCGCACGCGGACCGGTGCGCCATGGGCATTCCTCCGACAGCATCGGCGAGCGCGGATAGGTAAAGCTGCGGCCCAGTTCCGGATGATGCACCTCGCCGAAGGTTTCGCGCGTCTGCCATTGCGGATCGCTCAGATTCTCTTCGGGCTTGCGCACGGGGACCCACGGAATCGCGAGGTCCTGCGCCTCATGCCAGGTATCCTCCACGTTGGAGGCGGCGATTAACTTGCCGATCTGGCCATAGAAGTGATGGTGGAATTCGCGGTTCTTGCGGCTTTCAGGGTCCTTGTATTGGTCGCTGCCCAAATCGTCGGCGAAACCCTTGCGCTGCAACAACTCGACCGCCGCCTCGAAGCCGCCCGCGAACGGATTGACGATTACGCAATGGTAGCGGCCATCTTTGGTCTGGTACTGGGTCGGCGCGTCGGGTTCGGGCCGCGCATGCCGCCCGGTCAGCCGCAGATAGGGCCGCCCGGTGAACTCGAAGCATTCGACATCATGCTCGGTGCAGCAGCTAATCGCCTGGTGAATCGGGATGTCGATAAAGTCGCCGCGACCCGTCTGGCCGCGCGCGAACAACGCCGCGAGCGCCGCGATAAACGCCTGGTTGCCCGCTATATGATTTGAGTGCCACATCTGCGGGGAGATCGGCGGCGTGTCGTAGGTCAGGTCGGGCTTGGGGTCGTACCCGCAATGCATCATCTCGCCGCCCAGCGCCATATGCACCAGGTCGTTGGCCTTGTAGTCGCGCCATGGACCGCTGCGGCCAAAGGGTGTGATGCGCACGTAGATCAAGCCGGAATTGAGCTTTTGCAGCGCGTCCCAGGTGAGGCCCAGGTTCTCCAGGGTGTCAAGCGGCAGGCTGTCGATCACGACCATGGTCTGGGGGAGCAGTTCGCGCAGGAGTTCCTTACCTTCGGCGGCGTTAATATCGAGCGTGACGCCGCGCTTGCCGAAATTGTAATGCCAGAAGTAGAGGCTGCGCTCCGGATCGGGCTCGTCGTGGTAGAACGGGCCGATCGAACGGGTCGGAGCGCCTGCGGGCGGCTCCACCTTGATTACGTCGGCGCCCGCGCCCGCGAACAGCTTGCCGCAGAACTCGCCCTTCTCGTCGCCCAGTTCCAGGACCTTTACGTGGGAAAGAAATCCAGTCATTGCGGTCTCCCGAGTAACAATAGTCAGTGTGCCAAATAACTATACAAAGCAGGCTACCCTCACCCTAACCCTCTCCCTGGTCAGGGAGAGGGCGTACAATTTTTTGCGGCGATTTGTGACGAAGTCTGTCATGACACTTGGCCCGATCCCGGCCAGGTCTGCCTGGTCACCGGGCCGCATACGTTTACCAAGTGGTCTTGAGCGGTATGTCACACCAAAAAACATGCCACATTTCTGCCCTCTCCTTGACCAGGGAGAGGGTTAGGGTGAGGGTTTCTAATTCCTGAATCATGAAGTTGTTGTCGCCTTTAGCTAGTTGAGTCCATACAGCCTGATTGCGTTGCCGGCGACGATCTTGCGCCTGGTCTCCTCGCCTACGCCCTTGAATGTCTCCTCCACGTATTGCCGGGAATTGGGCCACGTGGTGTCGGTATGCGGATAATCTGAGGACCACATCAGGTTGTCGGGGCCGATCACCTCGGCGATTTTTACTCCGACCGGATCCTCGATGAACGTGGCGTACACCTGGCGGTGGAAATATTCGCTGGGCGCCAGCGGAAGATCGAGTTTGGTCCAGTGGCGATGGCGTTTATACGTGCGGTCCATCTTTTCCAGGAAATAGCCGATCCAGCCGATATTGCCCTCGACCGAGACGAATTTCAGGCGCGGGAAGCGCTGGAGCACGCCGGTGAAGATGATCTTGGCCAGCGTCTCGTAGCAGGCCAGCGAATGGTTTGCCATCTCGGCGCACAGCAGCCCGGCCGAGTTCAGCTCGTTGAAGCGCTCGGCCTTGCTGCCCGTGATGAGATGGATGTGGACTGGTAAGCCCGCGCCTTGGGCTGCTGCCCAGATCTGATCGTAGACCGGATTGTCCAGCGGCTTAAGGCGCGGGTACGTCGGCACCATCACGCCGCGCAACTCGGGCATGCCGGCTACCCGCTCTACCTCCGCCACCGCCGCGTCGACATCGTCGGTGGGCAGCAGCGCCACGCCCAAAAGGCGCGACGCATCGACCGCGCAGAAATCCGCCAGAAAGTCATTGTAGGCGCGCAGGCAGGCGAGCTGAAGCTCGAGGTCCTTCATGTTGTAGAACTCAGCAATCGCCAGGTTGGGAAACAGCACCTGCGCGTCGACGCCGTCGATGTCCATGTCCTTCAGGCGTTCGTGTGGCTCGTAAGAGCCCGTTCTGATGGTGGAGTAGCTCTCGCCCGCCGGTTTGTACTCCTCGAACTTCCGGCCTGCCTGGGCGCCCAGGCCGAAGGTTGCTCCCACTCGCCCGTCGATTTCCCAGGCGTCGCCGTTGGGAGTGTGCACGATTTTAGGAGCGCGCGCTTTGAGTTTTGACGGGACTCGGCTCTGCCAGGTGTCTTCGGGCTCCTGCACATGGTCATCGGCGGAAACCAGGTTGTATTTTTGCTTTTCCATGATCAACGCTCCTGAACCTATGATTGTTGCTTGGCCCCGTGGGTATCTCTGTCTACAAAATACCCTCACCCTAACCCTCTCCCTGGTCAGGGAGAGGGCATTAGGAAGCCAGGGAGAGGGGGTTCGGAAATCTCGATTTGGAAATCTCCTTGGTCAAAAGAGGGATCCGGAAAATCACTGTTCGGGCCAGCTTACTACGCCTCTTTCCTTTAACTCTTCCTGCTCGCGAGCAGTGTATCCCAGCTCACGCATGATCTGCCGCGTATGTTCGCCGAGTACGGGCGGAGGGCCCTGGATTGTCTGCGGCGTGTGCGAGAACCTGATCGTTTGCCCGAACTGCCGCAGCCTGGCGCGTAGGTCGCCCTGGACGTACTCGACCACGCGCCCACTTTGGACGGCCCAGGGATCGGCCAGGTAGTCTCGCCAATAACCCTGACTGCACACTTCGCACGGCACTCCCGCCTTGTCCAGTGTCGCGAACCATTGTGCCGCCGTCCGCCGTTTGAAGATCGGCTCGAAGATCGCTGCCAGCTCGTCGCGATGGTCAACGCGTCCGTGATGGCTTGCAAAACGCCGATCGGAGACCAGTTGCGGTTGCTCCAACACTTCACAAAAATGCCGCCATTCCTGATCTGAAAATGCCGCCACGCAGATCCATCCTTGTGCGGTTTCATAGATTCGATAGGTCGCGCTGGTCCCGGTCTGGCCGCGATTAAGCGTCGGGCGCCGGCGCACCTCCGAATTGTCGCTGATAAATGCGTCGGAGTTGTACCACAGGCCGGCGTTGAGCAGCGAGCCGTCGACGAATTGCCCCTCGCCGGTGCGGTCGCGATGATAGATCGCCATCAGGGTTGCGATTGCGGAAAGCGTGGCGCCGCCGATATCGACCGGGCCCGCCTGCACCCACAGCGGAGGATTGCCGTCGCCGCCGCCCATGTACTCCGTCCCGCACATCGCCTCGAAGAGCTGATCGTATCCGCCCATCATGGCGCTCGGACCGTGCGTTCCGTAGGCGGCGCTGTGGCAGTAAATCAGATCGGGTTTGATCGCGCTGAGCGTTGCGTAATCGATCTTGAGGCGCTCGGCCACGCCGGGCCGCTGGTTATGGTGTACGACGTCGGCCTCCTTTATCAGGCGGTAGATGATCTCCAGTCCCGCCGGCTGCTTGAGATCCACCGCGAGGTCCAGTTTGCCGCGCTGACAGGCGAAGAAGGGCTGGGCCGGATAGCGCATCCGATCGCCTTCAAGCCGCTCCACTTTGATGACCCTCGCCCCGAGGTCGGCCAGCAGCATCGGGCCGAACGGACCGGCAAGGTACTCGCCAAAATCGACCACGGTAATGCCGGCCAGCGGATGCGGCAGCTCTCTGCTTTGCGCCGTCGCCGCGCGATCCAGCGGCATGGAAGGCGCGTGGGAGAGCTCTGCCAGAATATCCGAAGAGTGCTGGCCGGGCGCGGGCGCCGGCCCCTTGATGCGTCCGGGCGATTTGGAAAAGCGAATCGGGATGCCGATCTGGGTCGTGCGGCCGCGCTGCGGATCGTCGATTTCGGCCATCATCTCATTGGCGCGCGTCTGCCCGTGCCGCAGCGTCTCTTCGGTTGCGACCACGCCTTCGACCGGAACGTCGTGCTCTCGCAGCAGCTTGATCCATTCGTCGCGCGGCCGTGTCTTGAAGACTTTGGCAGCTTCTCCGATGAAGCGACGGCGCTCTTCAACCGGCAGGATTCTGCTGCCCGGCGGCGGCTGCGCCAGAGGAACACCAAGGAGGCCGGCGATGACATAAAGGTTACCCTTGTCGGTCATCATGTGATGCAGCCAGCGGCCGTCGCCGCATTCGTACAGGAATTGCGGAAACGGCTCGATACTGTTCATCGCCTCGGCAAACGGCGGCGTGGGATTGTCGGACCATTGCCAAAGCATGCAGGTGATGATCGCCGTTCCGTCCAGCAGCGAGGTGTCGACGAATTGGCCGCGCCCGCTGAACAGCCGCACCCGCAGCGCCGCGCAAATCCCGATCGTCGCGGAGAAGGCGGCGCCATGGCTGGGAAACGGGCAATACAGAAAGGTCGGCCCGTCGGGGCGGATGCCTGGCTGTTGGAAATAGAGCCCCAGTCGCACGGCCACCAGCGCGTCGATCGCCGGCCGCTCGCTCCATGGATGGTCGCATCCGTAAGCGGTTAAACGGCAGTGGACCAGGTGCGGAAAGCGCGCCGCGATTGATTCATGGCCCAGTTCCAAGGCCGCGGCTGCCGACGGCGAGTACGAATCAAGCAGTACGTCGGCACTGCTCAGCAGCCGATTCAGGATTGCGTGCTCGCCGGGATCGCTAACATCAAGCGTCAGACTGCGCTTGCTGCGGCTCCAGATGAAGAACCCCGGCTCGATCTGCCGGTAAGGGTCGCCTCCCGGCGGCTCGACCTTGATCACATCCGCGCCCTGTTCGGCCAGGAGCAGCGAGGTCAGCGCTCCGGCAATCCCTTGGGAGAGGTCGACTACTCGTATTCCGTCATAGATCGCCATGATCGTCCGTCAGCCGCCGAGTCAGCTTTTTTCAAAAGCAAAAAACAATCGGTCCGCATGCTCAAAACCCAGTTGCTTCGCGCAGAGCTGGATTGCCTCGGTGTTCGACTTGAGAATCTCGAACCGGGCCGCGTCCATGATTTTCGCCAGATTGTCGCGCAGCCCCTCAACCGTGATGTTGGGATCGACGACGCCGTGGGTCTGGCCGATGAACATCCGCGCGAGGCGCCCGCCGCCGGACACGATGCACTCGCCGGTGATCGCACATTCCTCGTGGGCCAGGTAGCCGACCGCGACCGCGGCGCGCTCGGGCGGCAGGTAGTTCATGAGGAAGGTGCGCAGCTCCGATTCGGGAAAAGCCGTGACACCGCGCGTGGCCGCCGACGGCGAGATGGCGTTGCATTTGATGCCGAACTCGGCGCCCTCCAGCGCTATGGCGCGAGTCAAGCCAAGAATCGCGGCCTTGGCGGCGCCATAGGCGCTGTTGCCGGGCAGCCCATAGACCGACGCCGAACTGGTGTTGACGATTCTTCCATAGCGCGCCCGCTGCATGTGCGGCCAGGCCGCCTGGCTCACCCAAACCGTACCCATGAAGCTCACATCGACCAGCCGCCGGAACTTGTCGGTCGGATATTGGGCGAACGGACAGGAAAAGCCGTAGCCGGCATTGTTGACCGCGATATCGATGCGCCCGAAGGCATCGATCACGGTTTGTACTGCGGCGCCCGCGCCTTCCTTTTCGCCCACGTCATGCCAATCGGCGACGGCGTCGCCGCCTGCGGCCTTGATTTCCTCGACCACCTTTTTGGCCGCAAGATCGGAAGTTCCAGTGCCGTCCAAACCCGCACCGACATCGTTGACCACGACGCGTGCTCCGCGCGCGGCCAGCAAATGCGCATATGCGCGGCCCAAGCCGTTGCCGGCGCCGGTCACCAATGCCGCTCGGCCATCAAAACGCATTCGATCCATTTTGGTTCGAGCCTCGTTCGCCCAGCGGCCGGCGGCCGCCGTGCGCAGCTAAAAGTATCGCGAACTACTCGGGTCCTTGGCTCCGTGCAATGTAAACCATTCTTCTATCGCTTGACAGGTTATCGTGACAGTGGTCACCTTACAGACAGTCTCGGTCAGGTTTCGACCTCATCTGAAAAGGGACATCCCGATGCAAACGATCCGCTACCGTGCCGCCAAGGTTAACGGCCTGAGGATTTCGTATCGCGAAACGGGTCGGACCGACGCTCCGACGTTCCTCTTGTTGCACGGCTTTCCGAGCGCGGGGCACATGTTCCGCGATTTGATTCCACTTCTCGCCGATAGCTTTCACCTTGTAGCGCCTGACCTGCCGGGCTTTGGTCAGTCGGACGTGCCCCCACGCCACTCGTTCGAGAACCTCGCCGAGACGATCGACCATTTCACCGACAATATCGGGCTGAAACGCTTCGCAATCTACATCTTTGATTACGGCGCTCCCGTGGGCTTGAGGATTGCCCTAAAGCATCCGGAACGCGTATCTGCCATCGTCTCCCAGAACGGCAACGCCTACGAGGAAGGATTGAGCGAGGGCTGGAACCCGATCCGGGCATATTGGGAAGACCCATCGCAGGCGAACCGCGACGCACTCCGCGCCTTCCTCAAGCCCGAAACCACCGTCTGGCAATACACTCACGGCGTGTCTGACGCGACAAGGGTTTCGCCCGACGGCTATTCGCTCGATAATTTCTACCTGGCTCGGCCCGGTGCTGATGAGCTGCAGCTCGACCTGTTCGGTGACTACAAGAGCAACGTCGCGCTTTACCCGGCTTTCCAGAAGTATTTCCGAGACCACAAGCCACCATTGCTGGCCGTATGGGGGAAGAACGACCCGTTCTTTCTGCCGGCCGGTGCGGAAGCCTTCAAGCGGGATATCCCCGGCGCACTCGTGCGCTTCTTCGATACCGGGCACTTCGCGCTGGAGACGCACGCCGCCGAGATCGCGGCGGCGATCCGCGATTTTCTTGGTGGCTGATTTCGGAACTCGGTGCGCCCACACCTGGCGCGGTTTCGAGGTAGCCGTCGCGAAAGATGTGACCGCCGCACCGAAGCATCCCAAATGGTGCTACGGATACACTGCCGTGCTGATCAACTTTGCGTTTCTCGCGCATGCTTTTTGGACAACCGCACGAAGCCGTCAAGGCGATGGAAAACGGTTCATAAAGCTCGGACAAACCCATGGTCGTTATAAGGAGATGGGCCAATGCCTGACGCAGAAAAATACGAAATTCTGGTTCTAGGAAGCGGAGAGGCCGGTAAGTGGACAGCCTGGACGATGGCCGATGAGGGTCATCGCACTGCGATGGTCGAGCGGAAATGGCTCGGCGGTTCGTGCCCGAATATCGCCTGCTTGCCGAGCAAGAACGTGATCTACTCCGCGCGAGTAGCATCGCTGGCGTGGCGCGGCGCTGAATTCGGACTGGAAATGGAGCAACTCCGAATCAACATGGCCGGCGTTCAGCAGCGCAAACGCAAGATGGTCGAAGCGGAACATCAGTTCCACGCCAAGCGTACCGCGGACGCCGGAATAGAATTGATCATGGGTGAAGGCCGCTTCGTTGCTCCGAGGACGATTGAGGTCGCGCTCAACGATGGCGGCACTCGACGGATTGTCGGCGAACGTGTGTTCCTCGACCTGGGTTCGCACTCGACGATGCCCAATCTTCCCGGGCTCGCCGCGGCGAATCCGATGACCCATATAGAAGCGCTCGATCTCGATCGTCTGCCACGTCATCTCATAGTGATTGGCGGCGGCTATATAGGCCTCGAACTCGCGCAGGCGGTACGGCGGTTCGGATCTGATGTGACCGTGATCGAACAAAGCGCGCAGCTCGCCGAGCGGGAAGATCCTGACGTCGGCGCCGCTCTCCTTGATTTGTTTCACGACGAAGCAATCGAGGTGTTGCTCGGCACTCATGTCTCTCAGGTTGAGGGACATTCAGGCAAGGCGGTTCGGGTCTACGCAAAAGACGGTTCCGGTGAACGGATCATCGAAGGTACCGATCTTCTAGTCTCCGTCGGCCGGACGCCGAATACGAAAGGAATCGGACTGGAGCAAGTCGGTGTCGAGATTGACAAGCGTGGCTATATCAAAGTCAACGACCGGCTGGAGACGACCGCATCCAACGTGTGGGCGATGGGTGATTGCGCGGGCAGTCCGCAATTCACACACGTCGCGTACCACGACTTCCGCATCGTGCGTGACAACTTAAAGGGCGGCAATCAAACCACGAAGGGTCGCATCGTGCCGTTCTGCATGTTCACCGATCCGGAACTGGCGCGCGTGGGCCGCAACGAGACCGAGGCGAAGCGCGACAAAATCGAATATCGCGTCGCGAAACTGCCGATGGAGAATGTGCTCCGCACCCACACGATTGCCGAGCCGCGCGGCTTTATGAAGATGCTGATCGGCAAAGACAGCGACGAAATTGTGGGCTTCACTGCGTTTGGTATCGAGGCAAGCGAGCTGATGGCGGCAGTTCAGACCGCGATGGTTGGGCGACTACCATACACCGTGTTGCGCGATGCGATCTTCGCTCACCCGACAATGTCCGAGGGGTTGGTCTATCTTCTAGGACAAGTCGAGAGCACCAAGCGTTAGTAGGAAGGAGATTCGCCTTCGTTTTGTATGCGCCAGGAAGCAGCACAATAGTGCGAGAACGCGACCAGCCGATGGTTGAGCAGGTCCTGCGGTGTCTTTGCGGCTTTTGGTTGTCCAGATATACAGGGTCTCGCAACCAGCTGATGCCGATAGGTTAGCTAATATGCCGCTCACGCGCTCGGATTGGTAACCGTGGCACAGGCTTCCAGCCTGTGATTTCTTTATCTACGTGATGGAAGCGTTCGACGCGGTGATCCTTGGCGCCGGAGCGGCCGGGTTGATGTGCGCGATGACCGCCGGGCAGCGCGGCCGGCGCGTGCTGCTGCTCGAACACAACGATCAACCGGGCGCCAAGATCCTGATCTCCGGCGGCGGGCGCTGCAACTTCACCAACCTGGAGATTGCGGCCGAGCGCTTCCTGTCCGCCAATCCGCATTTCTGCAAGTCCGCGTTAAGCCGCTACACTCAGCACGACTTTATCGCGATGGTGCGGGGCCATCGTATCCCCTACCACGAAAAGACTTTGGGCCAGTTGTTCTGCGACGGTTCGGCGCGTCAGATCCTCGCGATGCTGCTGGCGGAATGCACGGCGGTGAACGTTGATCTGCGGGTGAGCCATAGTGTTACCGAGATCACCCGCACCGATCGCTTCCGCGTCGAGACCAGCCGCGGCAGTTTTGTCGCGCCGGCCCTGGTGATTGCGACCGGTGGCCTGTCGATCCCAAAGATGGGAGCGAGCGCGTTCGGCTACGATATGGCGCGGCGCTTCGGCCTGGCGGTAATCGAGCCGCGGCCGGGGCTGGTGCCGTTGAAATTCGTCGGCGAGACGCTAAGCCTCTGCCAGGAACTTAGCGGCGTCTCCGTGGACGCCGTGGCGTCATGCGGCCGGCAGAGTTTTCGGGAGAATATCCTGTTTACCCATCGCGGCCTGTCTGGTCCGGCGATCCTGCAGATTTCCTCTTACTGGCATGAAGGCGATTCGATTTCGATCGATCTGGCTCCGGCGCTGCACGCAGAAAGCTTCCTGCGCGAGCGCAAACGCATCCGGCCCAAAGCCGAACTCAAGACGGTGCTGGCGGAAATCCTGCCGGCCCGTCTCGCCCACGCGCTGGTCGCGACGGCTGGCTCAGACGGCCCCATAGCAAACCTGCCCGACCGCATCCTGGCCGCAATCGCGGCGCGGTTGAACCGATGGCAGTTAACGCCGGCCGCTTCTGAAGGATGGGCCAAAGCAGAAGTGACAGCGGGCGGCGTCGATACCGCCGGGCTGTCCTCCCGGACCATGGAGGCGCGAAACGTTCCCGGTCTTTACATAATCGGCGAAGCGGTTGACGTTACGGGATGGCTGGGCGGCTACAACTTCCAATGGGCCTGGTCCAGCGGCTGGTGCGCCGGCCAGGCGGTTTGATTCTGGATTTCCCTTTCTAAACTTCTCAAGTCCGAAGCGTTGGAAAGAGCTTGGAATTGGAAAGAGAGCGCGGCGACGGCCGCGCTCTCTTCACTCGTTCCTTCATGGCTTGGAAGTAACTTCCTAAAAATATGTTTTCGGAGCTGAGCGCAGCCGATCGACCGCATAATTGAGAATTGTCACTACTGATTGCCGCCGAAAGTCCCCGCGGTAATCGAAGCGGTGCGCGGGCTATGCCTTGGACGCCTTTTGTGGCACCGGCTTATTGTTGGTATCGTTTTTTACTCGCCTGATCGAACGCGATTTTCCTCCTGCACACGACGCTGCAAGTATGCGTCCTGAACGGCGCCATAAAGATCAAGCGAGTATCGTTCCACATTATCAAACCTGTCCAGGTTCTCTGAACGAGTATTGATGGCAGAGATGGCCTTTCCAACAGCTTCAAACGGTAAAGTTCCGCTGACAACGTAATTCATGGGATTCATCGCGCCGTCGGCAACACCGCCGAGAGCATCACGCACGGTGGAAGGTCCTAAAAGTGGCAACACAAGATATGGGCCTTCACCCACGCCGTATTTTGCCAGCGTCAGCCCGAAATCATTGTCTTCCTGCTTTAGACCAAACCAGTTGTCAGCGGGATCGAATAATCCGGCTACACCCAGGGTGCTATTGATTCCGAAGCGCGCGACTTCCGTGCCTCCCTGCTTGAATTGGAGTTGAAACAAGTCATTCGCAAAACGCGGGATTACACTGACATTGTTGAAAAAGCGGCCAACGCTGGCGCGAGCCGGCTGCGGCATAATGCGGGCCCATTTGGCGGCAACAGGATGCAATATCCAATCATCAGCCTTGCGGTTGAATGTGAGCATGGCCTGGTTGAATGGTTCCAGGCGATCGGAACGCTCTACTGAGTAGACTTTCTCGCCCGGCGACGGTGCCGTTGAACCGCCAGGTGCGATAAGAGCCCCGCGCTGCTCTCCTACCGGATTTTGACTTGAGGCGCAGGCGCTCAGCCCGCTCGCAGCGATCAGCAGAAAACCCGCCAGTTGAAGTTTCCTAGTCATCGTATTCTCTCCCTCCTGAGAGTGGTGTGCTTTGCGCCGAAGCCAGCCGTGATCGAGCGTGACCCTCACGGCCGGCCGGTCCGCCAGGGTCGCGAAGCACGGCGACCCTCACGCATGCGCATCCGCCGATGCGCGGGGTTATCATCGGATAGTCCGATCGGTTCGTATTACCTGACCGGGTCGCCGTGCATATACGGCACACGATCATTTCGGCGGCGAGCGCCGCGCCGAAGATTGTGATCCACGTTTCGCCGTCGGGAACGGGCAGTTCCAGTTCGATTCGCGGCAACTTCCTGTCCCAACCGGGCAAGACGCCAGGGCGGATACCGCCGCCGAGCATAGCGGCGCGCCAGTAATCCGCCGCCAAGACCCAGTGCGTTGCAGCATAGACCAAAGACCGGCTGAAGCAGGTTGTGCGCGGGTCCCAGATGCCGGTACAGCACTACAGCTCCAGTCGAAAGGCCACGAACGAAAGCGCCTGAATGCAGAAAGTCCACGACAAATCCTCCTTTTTCGATCGCTGTCACAGAATTAATAGAGTGAACGCTCGAACTATTTTATTAGCCCGGATTGGACGCCCGAGTCAAGCGTATGCTAGAGTGAATGCTCTAACGGTCGTGGAGGAAAGCAGTGCGGAAGGTCGATCAGGCGAAATATGACGAAAAGCGCGGGCACGTCCTGGAAGCCGCGGAGCGATGCTTCCGCAAGGATGGCTTCCGCGGCGCCAGTATCGGCGACATCTGCGCGGCGGCCGGAATGAGTCCGGGACATCTTTACCACTATTTCGACAGCAAGGAGGCGATCATCGAAGCCCTGTTCGAATTGCGCATGGAGCGGGAGGCAGAGATTGTCGGCGAACTGACACTGAGACCAAATGCAGACCTGATTACCGGCCTATGCGGATGGTTGGACCAGCGAGTGAAGGATGTCCGGGCCCACGGCACTTCGATTGGTCTCGAGATGAGAGCTGAGAGCGCCCGCAACCCGGCTATCGCGAAGATTGCTGCCCGTGCGGACCGTGGAGTACGGGAACTGCTGAGCCACTTGATTCGTGAAGGCCAGGAACGCGGACAGGTAGATCCTGGACTCGATCCAGACAGCTCCGCCGCGGTCATCCACAGCGTTATATTCGGCCTGAACCGTCTGGGTGCTATTAGAGAGTCCACCTTCGACGTGAAGGCCGCGTCAGCCACGTTGAAGTTACTGATGGAGCGCTTTCTGAAGCCTCAGGCAATCCGTACGGACAGGCAGGTCCGACATCCAGAGGGTGAAGAGAACGAGGGCAGATACCGCCGCGAGCGCCGCACTGTTCAGGGCAGTTGACCATTTGTTCTGAGCAAGCCACAAGTGACTCCTAATCCTTGCGGGAAGGCAGGCCAGGATGGACGACAAGTTTGAACGAGTCTGGGCGCGTGTGCGCGAAATGCGGCCGCTTATCGAGGCTCATCGCGGCGAAGCGGATCTCCTGCGCCGCTTGCCGGACGCTATCGCGCAGGCCTTTGTAAAGGCCAATGTCTATCGCCTCCTGGTGCCGGAAGAGTTCGGCGGCGATGGGATTGACCCGATCACTTATTATGACCTCGCCGAGGAGGTCTCCTTCTATGACGGCTCGGTCGGATGGAACTATGCGATCGGGGCTACCGGTGGGGTCGTGGTTGGCGGGCTTGCGGCTAAACAGATGCGCGCGATTGTCGCCAGTCCCGACTGCGGTGTGGCAGGCGGCGGCGCTCCGGTCGGCCGGGCCGTGGCTGTGGAGGGCGGCTTTCGTCTGACCGGGCCGCTGGGGCTGGGCCAGCGGGATCCATCATGCGAAATGGGCGGTCGCCTTCTGCCCCGTATTTGACGGCGACCGGCCGAGAACCGCCACGGCGGCGCGCCGGTCGTGCTCGGGTTTATCGCGCCCAGGGAGGCGTGCAAGATTCTTGATGCGTGGCACGTCGGCGGCATGCGCGGCACCGGCAGCACTGAATTCGAACTCGACGACGTATTCGTTCCGCAGGAAATGGTGCTGCGCGCACTGAGCGGCGAATCGCGCCATCCCCAGCCCATTTTCCGCATGCCCGGGACCTTCTTCGGATTCAATCACTGCTGTGTACTGACTGGGATCGCCCGCCGCGCCGTGGCCGGGCTCAAGTCACTGGCCGCAACCAAGACCTCGGCGATGGCCGGGATTAGCCTGCGCGACGACGTCCGGGCGCAGTACGCAGTCGCGAAGGCTGAATCGCTGATCGAATCGAGCGGGCTTAACGTCAGGGAGTCGTACCGGCTGCTGTGGGACAAAGTGGTTGCGGGCGAGCCCGTTCCAGTCGAGAGCAAAGCCCGCGTCCGTCGTGCCTGCGCACACGCCACTCAATGCGCGGTCGAAGCGGTGGATCTCAGCTACGCGACCGCGTGCGGGAGCGCGCTGTTCGAGTCCGCGCCGTTCGAGCGGGCGCTGCGCGACGTGCACGCGGCGGCCAGCCATATCACGCTGCGGCACACCATGATGGAAGAGGCCGGCCGCGTGGCTTTCGGTCTGTCACCGCGCAGTCCGCTCTTCTGATGTCCGGTACCGCGGCCGATTTGTGGTTGATCAGCAGCCCTTGGCATGCGAAATAGTTGCGAGATAACCGTCCAGTGATCCTGGAAGAAGCCAGGAGCTGATCAGAAATCAATCCGTGGGAGGACCAGCCATGCCGGAGTTGCCCGAACTTGCAGATCTCGAAGCGCTGAAAGCCTTTGATACCCCAACCATTTGCAACGCGCTGGAGGCCGTGGCTCCCCATCGGCGGGCGCTGGGATTCAATCGGAGGCCGCTGGTTGCGCCGTTTCCAGCCATGAAGCCGGTAGTGGCCTTTGCGCGCACAGCGACGATCCGATGCCGCGAGCCACATCCGGGCGGCCCGCGCGAGGCGGGCAAGATCAGCTTTGCCTATTACGAACACATCGCGGCAAAACCGCTGCCCAGTATCGCGGTCATCCAGGACCTCGACGGTCCCGACATCGGTCTGGGCTCGTTTTGGGGCGAGGTCAACAGCGCGATGCACAAGGGTTTGGGATGCGCTGGCGTCATCACCGACGGCTCGGTGCGCGACCTCGACGTGTGGGCCGAGGGGTTCTTTGTGCTGGCCGGTATGATCATGCCTTCCCACGCCAATGTCCATGTAGTGGACATCGGCACGGTCGTGAACGTCGCGGGCATGGTGGTGTCGCCCAACGACGTGATCCACGCCGATCGGCATGGCGCCGTGGTGGTCCCGGCCGATGTGATCAAGGCTATCCCCGAGGCGGCCGCCCTGATCGCGCGGCGCGAAAAGGTAATAGTCGAGGCGAGCAAGAAGCCGGGCTTTTCGATCGCGGAGCTGCGCAAGGCGTTTGCGGAATCCGCCCAGGTCCACTAACGGCGCCGTTTAGCTGCGCCGCTATGTCTGGGCGCGGGCCGCGTCGGCCAGCACCTGGCCGGGATGCTCGCTCGGATTTACTTTGGGATACGCCGCCGCGATCTTGCCCTGCTCGTCAATCAGGTAACTGATCCGGCTGGCGTAGCCCGCCTTCGCATCGGTGCAGGCGCCGTAGGCGAGGCCCATCTTGCGCTCGGTGTCAGATAACAATTTATACGGAAAATCGAACTTTTTGGCGAAAGCGGCGTTGGCTTCGACGCCGTCGAAGCTCACCCCCAGGACAACAATATTGTTCTTCTCGAAATCGGCATGTTGGTCGCGGAACCCGCGACCTTCGGTGGTTCAACCAGGTGTGTCGGCCTTGGGATAAAACCATAGCAGGACTTTGCGGCCACGAAGGGCGGACAGCGAAAGCGGCTGGCCCTCGTGGGTTAGCAGGGTGAAATCAGGCGCCGTATCTCCGACTTTCAACATAAAGGCGTGCCTCCTCGAATCGAAACCAAAGACGGGGATTATGAGGAAAGGCTATCGGCCGGGGCCATCGTTGTCCAGTAGGGGAACGATGCGCCCCTATTGGATCGCATAGAGCGAGCCGTCATCGGAACCTACGTAGATGGCGCGGGAGCTGACCGCGGGCGATGACCTGACCGCGCCGCCGGTGAGAAACTTCCATTTCAGCTTGCCATTGGGATCGATCGCGTAAACATAATGGTCGCTTGAGCCCACATAGATAGTTCCGTCGTTACTGATAGCCGGCGATGAGTCGACGTTGCCGCCGGTGGTAAAAACAAATTTCAACAATGCGCTTGGATCGACCGCGTAAAGACGGTGATCGCGCGATCCGAAATAAATCGTACCGCCGCCCGGAGCAAAGCCCGGCGAGGAAACAATCACACCGACGTTGGCCAGCGACCATTTTGCGGTGCCGTTGGGGTTGACGGCGTGGAAAAACTGGTCGTACGAGCCAAAATAGATCGTGCCGTCACCGCCAACCGCCGGCGATGAGTCCACGCCGGCGGCACCAAAGATCCATTTCTCGGTGCCGTCGGGGTTGGCCGCCTCCAAACCGCCGGTCGGTTCTTCGCCGACTATGGTGGGAAAGGTGAAACCCACGTAAACCGTTCCGTCCGCGGCAACTGCCGGCGAGGAGCTTACGACCGGCACAGAGGTGGTCCCCAACGCCAAATGCCATTTCTCGGTGCCGTTCGCGTTAACGGCGTAAAGCTTTCCATCGAACGATCCGACGTAGATGGTGGTCTCAAACGAGCCGGTGTCAGCCGCCAGAACCGTCGAGAGCGTAGGTGGCGATATCAGGGCCGCGCTGGGAAAATTCCAAATCACGTTGCCGGTACCGGGATCGATAGCCATAAGTCCAGCGGTGCCGGAGTCAAACCCGCCGACGTAAACCGCCGACCCGACCGCGGCGGAGGAACGCATCGGATATCCATGCAGGTTCAGCGCGCACCACGCGGAGGTCCCGTCGGGATTGATCGCACAAAAACCGCCCGTCTGGTTCGCGCCGGTCCCGCATACCGCTCCAATATAAATCCTCTCATTCGTATCAACTGCCGGCGAGGATGAGATGGCGCAGCCTTTGGGAAAGGAAAACTTCCACTCCAGAACTCCCCGCACGAAGCCGGTGTTGAACGAACTTTGCGCCGTGTGCTTCGAATCATGGCGAAACATCGGCCATTCCACGCATCCCGCGGCCGTCAGGGCCAATACCAATACCGCGAGCAGCGTCGGAGCGCGGCTTAAGAGCCGCAGCCTGGACGAGGGAATTGGCCTGAGCGCGGCTTCGTCGCAAGCTGGGATTCTTCCTGCCATCGCTACCTCCACTGTCGCATTTACAGGAAAATTATCGGAAACGAACTCAGCTATAGCCAGCTTTTGATAAAGTGCGATATTTCAGTCTCAGTTTCCACCCTGCAAGCCCTTTCAGTGTAACGCGATGGTGGTAAGCTGACGGCGATTATTCGGGGAGAAAAGACGTGGGCGATTTGGCAGAAATTCAGCAGCTCTATTCACAATACTCCTGGACGCTGGACGAAAAACGTCACGATGACTGGCTGGCCTGCTTTACGGAGGATGGAGTGGTCGAGGGTTCGAACTTCGGCAGGTTTGTGGGGCGCGAGCAACTGCGGCATTTCATCGCCAAGTACCGGGCGGAGACGGCGATGTACCAGGTGCGCCACATAGTCAGCAACATCAACGTGGAAATCGAGGGCGACAGCGCGGCCGGGAGTTGCTACGTGCTTCATTATCGGACCTATCGCGGCCGTACTGAACTCAGCGCCATCGGCCGCTATCAGGACCAGTTGCGCAAAGTCGGCGGAAAATGGCTGTTCGCCGATCGCAAGGCGTTGTGGGATTACTCAGGAAAGCAGGGGTAACGGGCTGTCGTAAAACCATGCTTTTGGTTTTGTGCCAGCCCTCGATTTCAACTTCCTGCCAACCGCCCCATGAATGCGGCGAACCGCCTGGCGGCGCCCGCTTTATTGACGGTCCTGATAATGGGCTCATGCGGCTCGGCACGCCGGTGATGAGCGCCGCGCCGCCCGCGATGTGCAATCCGTTCGGCGATCCACCCGCGATCGTGACCGGGACGGCCCAACCCGACTGCCTGGACGGCAGGATGCTGGGGCCGTGGCAGGACGCCAACGGCAACGACCGCTACGCCTGCCTGTGGGAGCCGCATCGCTCCGGTTCAAAAGTCCGTTTGCCGATGGTGATCTATCTGCATCCGTCGCTGTTCGGCCCGCAGACCGTGGCGAAAACCGACCTGCTGCGCTACCAGGACAGCATCTCGCTCAGCGCCGACGGAACCGTCGGGTACATTGTGTTGGCGCCGATGGGCCGCAAGACGCTGCACCACTATCCGCGTCCCGACGAGAAGGGACTGGGATGGGACAACTGGTACCGGCAGCTGAATCCGGCGGGGGACGCGACGGTGAGCAAGACGCTTTACCGTCCCAACGTGGACGCCGGCGCGATCGATCATTTCATGCGCGAAGAGGTCTCCACCGGCAGAGTCGATTCAGAGCGAATCTACGTCATGGGATGGTCCAACGGGGCGGCGATGGCCTGGCTGTACGGGCTTGATCGGGACAACATCGCCGCGGCGGCGGTCTATTCGGCGCCCGACCCGTTCGGCGCGCTCAACGACCCGTGTCCGCAAATCCCGCATGCGGATCCGGCGGTGGACGATGCACAAATCGAGGTCTTCAATCCCGCCCTGGCCACGATGCATGTGCACAGCAGTTGCGACGTCGCAGGGTTGTGCCCCAACGCGGAGCGGATGGCGAAGCAAGTCAAGGCGGCGGGCGTTGCAGTCCGTGATGTGATCATCGACTATACCCAAACGGAAGTGAATGAATGCACCCTGTCATGCGGCGCCGCGCAAAGCGGTGTTGCCACGCCGGGCGCCGATCCGCTGGGCTACAGCGTGGGCTTCATCGAACATTCGCGATGGCCGAAGCGATGGATGCCGCTGATGCTGGATTTTTTGCGCAGCCATCCGCTAAAACACCGCGATCGGATTTACCGGCGACGCGGTAGCGCGTAGGGCCACCAGCGGCGCCATTACGAACTGGAACTCGTAGCGCCCCAGCGCCTTGGCGTGCTCGGCCAGCGTATCGAGGTCCATGTTGTCGATCAGGTGCACGCCCATCATCACGATCGCGCAGACGTGAATCGACACCCAATCCTCGTCATATCCGAACGGCATTGCGTCGCTTACGCCATCGGAACCGAGCACCGCGATTTTGTTGTCGTGCAGCCAGGGCAGGCAGGCGGCGTCCAGGCCCGCCAGTCCTTTCTCGGGGCTCCATCCACCCTGGGCCTTGCGGCGCTGGCTGCGTCCGGTGCGCACCAGCAGCACGTCGCCCTCCTGTACCGACACGCCGTGGTCGCGCGCGGCGGCGTCCAGCTCGTCGGGATAGATATGCTGGTCGATCTCCAGCCATGGCACCTTGCGCAACCTGGGAATATCGAGCAGCACGCCGCGGCTGATCACACCGTCGCGGGCGACGTCGATCGCCAGTTTGAGCGCACCCGTCGATCCAACCTCCGAGGCGGCAAAGCCGTTGTACAATTGGCCGTTCCAAATCATGTGGCACAACGCGTCCAGATGGGTATTGGCGTAACCGTGCGTACCGATACCGAGGTAATCGGAAGTAAATGGCGGGGGCGCGGGCAGCAGGTGGGCGTCGTGCCCCGACTGGATCATCAGGTGGGTCACCGGCGTTGGGTTGTCGGGCGCGGGAACGGTTGCCAGCGGCAGCGCCAGCGATATCGCTTCTCCGATTTTTACCAGCCCGGCGGCGGCCAGGCGCTTGGCATCGGTGATGTAATTCAAGGCCCCGCGCTGATCGTCCTTACCCCATCGCCCCCAGTTGCTGATGCGATCGAACAGTACCTTGATTTCCTCTTGAGTCAGCCGCTTTCCGCTCATGCCGCTTCTCCCGATGCCATTTTTGACCTATCTACTGCGCCCGGGCTGGATACGCCAGAGCTGGAGCCACAAAAGCGTTGGTCGCGAGCGCGATCGCAGCGTGATAACCTGTTCGCAAGGGGACTAAACGTCGTCGGGTGAAGCGGCCTCGCGCCGGCTCGACCCCAATACTTGCGCAAAAAGAGCTGCCGATGAGCCATCAAGATTCAAGCACATCCGAGCGTAAGGCCAACCGTCTTATCCACGAGCAGAGCCCATACCTGCGCCAGCATGCCTATAATCCGGTTGACTGGTATCCGTGGGGCGAGGAGGCGCTGGCCCGCGCCAAGGCGGAAAACAAGCCGATCATGCTTTCGATCGGCTACTCGGCCTGCCATTGGTGCCACGTGATGGAACGGGAATCGTTCGAAGACCCTGAAACGGCGCGGCTGATGAACGATCTGTTCGTGCCGATCAAGGTCGATCGCGAGGAGCGGCCCGACCTCGACCAGATTTACATGGACGCGGTGCAGGCTTTTACGGGACGCGGCGGATGGCCGCTGACGATGTTCCTTACTCCGCAAGGCGGACCGTTTTTTGGCGGCACCTACTTTCCGCCCGAGGATCGCCATGGACTGCCCGCCTTTAAGCGGGTGCTGGTGTCGGTCGCCCAGGCCTACAAGGAACGGGCGCAGGACGTGGCACACAACGTGGAGAAGATCACGGAGGCGATCACGGCGATGAGCGGCTATTCGGCGCCCGAGACCGAAGTGCCCAAAACGGTCGTGGTGGAAGCGGCCGCCGCTCTGGCGCGCCATTACGACCGCACTTACGGCGGACTGGGCCAGGCGCCCAAATTTCCCAATTCATTCGCCCTCGCCCTGTTCCTGCGCGCGCTGGACATTTCCGCCGACCCGGCTTTGGCCGAAATCGTCGACCGCACCTTGACCCACATGGCCAAGGGCGGCATTTACGACCAGATCGGCGGCGGGTTCCATCGCTACAGCGTCGACCAGCAATGGCTGGTGCCGCATTTCGAAAAAATGCTGTACGACAACGCGCTGCTGGCGCGGCTTTATCTTGACGCGGCCCGGGCGCTGGATCGCCGCGAGTTCGTGACGGTCGCGCGCGAGATTTTCGATTACGTGCTGCGCGAGATGACCAGTCCGCAAGGTGGATTCTATTCCACCCAGGACGCCGACAGCGAGGGCGAGGAGGGCAAGTTCTTCGTCTGGACGCAGCCCGAAGTCCGCGCGGTTTTGGGGCCCGACCTGGCGCTCATCGCCGAGCGCTTTTTCGACGTCACTGCGGAGGGCAATTTCGAGGGCAAAAACATCCTGCATCGCACCATAGAAATCCACGAGGCGGCGACGCTGTTTCACGTCACCCCGCAGGAGATGGAGCGGAAGATCGGTGAAATCAAGCGCCGGCTGTTCGAAGTCCGCGAGCGGCGGGTCAAGCCGGACCGCGACGAGAAGATGCTCGCCGCCTGGAATGGATTGATGATCGGCGCCCTGGCCGAGGGCTTCATGGCGTTGGGCGAACCGCGCCTGCTGCAAGCCGCCGCGCGGGCGGCCGATTTCGTCATGACCACGATGTGGGACGGGCACGCGCTCAAGCGCTCTTTCAAGGATGGGGTCGCGCGCTTTAACGGCTATCTCGAAGACTACGCGACCATGGCCAACGCGCTGCTCGACCTGTACGAAGCGTCGCTGGACACGAAATACATCCTACAGGCGCGCGCGCTGATGGACGTTGTGATGGAGCGGTTTTTGGATCGTCAAAACGGGGGCTTCTTCTTTACCTCCGAGGATCACGAGCGGCTGATCACGCGGCCCAAGCCGCTGTTCGACGGTTCCACCCCCTCGGGCAACAGTGAAGCGGTGCTCGCGCTGCTGCGCTTGCACACCTACTTAGGCGAGGAGGCGTATCAGCGCGAGGCGGAGCGCTCGATCAAACTTTTCAGCAGCCTGATGATGCAGCAGCCGATGGGCTTTGCGCACCTGCTCGAAGCGGTCGATCTCGACAATCGCGGAGCCCGGGAAGTAGTCCTGGTGGGCGATCCGGCTTCGGCGGAGTTCAAGGAGTGGCGCGAACGCATTGGCCTGTTGTACCTGCCCAACCGGGCGTCCTTCGCGGTCAATCCGGCGGCGACCCAAACCGCGGCGTCGCCGTTCATTCCCGAACCCGCCCGCGACAAGACCCAGGTTGACGGTCGGCTGACCGCTTACGTGTGCCGCGATTTCACCTGCTCAGCGCCGCAGACTTCGCTGGCCGGTCTCGAAGCGGAATTAAAGCGCCAGGCGTAAAGCGGTGGAGGGACAGTTAGCCGGCGCCCGCCAAACCGAACCAGCCGAGCCGTTTGAGCCTATTGTGGTCAACCGCCCGGCGCGGCGCCTGACCAGCCCCTTCAAAGTGGTGGCGTTCAACGCGCAGGGATGCTCTCGGCCCGCAGTAGTTGCTCAACGGCTGCGCCAGCCGCCCCTGGCGGACGCGGCCCTCATCCTGTTGAGCGAGGCCGATTGGGGACTGAGCCGCTCGAGGGCACGGCAGAGCGCGGCGGACTTGGCGGAACTGCTCGGGATGAGTTTTGCATTTGCCCCAGAATTCGCCTTCCGTCGCCAGCAAAATCATTTCACCGCGTTTTTCGGAAACGCGATCCTGGCCGCAGCGCCGCTTGAAAGAGTGCGCTTGGTGGCGCTGCCGATGTTCTATGACTATACCAAACGTCGGCGCTGGAGGCTTCCGCCGCAAACCGTCAAGCTCGGCAGACGCGCCGCCGTGGCCGCCGAAATCAACCTGGGCGGACCGACGGTGACGGTTGCGCTGGCGCATTTGGAAAATCGCGTCGCTCCGCAGGGAAGGGCGCGCCAGATGGCGCAATTTCTCGACGCCCTGCCGCCCGATGGGCCGGCGCTGCTTGGCGGCGACTTCAACACTACCACGCTCAATGTGAACGATCGGTATCAGTGCGCCGCTACTCTTGCACGTCTGCCGATCGAGCCGCTGCGGCTGCGCTCTCCCCAGCGGTATGAGCCGCTGTTTGGCGTTCTCGAGCACGCGGGCTTCGAATACCGCGACTCCAACGTCCGGCTCGCTCCCACCTATACCCCGACCGGACTGTTACCGCGCTTTTTGCGGGCCAAACTCGACTGGATCTGGGTGCGCAAGCTCAAGGCGGTTCCAGGCTCGGCCCACGTCGCGCCGGCAAGGAATGGACTGAGGCGCTTTTCAGACCACGACTTCGTCGTCTGCGAGTTTACGTTATAGCCCAAAAACCGCAGCGCAAGACTCGACGGCGCTGGAGCGAGGGCGGCGATGCCCGCCCTGTGGCTTCCGTCGCATTCTAAAAGTTCCTGTTCGTGCGAAAACCGTAGGCGCGCTTGACTTGGCCGGCTCGGACAGGGAGAGTTAGTAGATGTTAAACCTGCTCTTAGCGCTGCTCCTTAGCCTGGGCCTTAGCAAGGCCCACGCCCCGGGCGCCGCTTGAGCAGGCCTGAAAGTTACAGGCTTTAGACTTAAGATGAACGCCCCGGGTGATGGGCCGCTGCAGGCACCCGGGGCGTTTTTGTTTGCTTCGCGGTGCGCCGGCGGCTCATCTGAATCCCGAGGCCGGCGGGAGTAAAGACCAAATGGCAACCGAGGAAATTGGCCCCGACTACGTTCGCATCTTCGATACCACCTTGCGCGACGGTGAACAGTCGCCCGGTGCGACCATGAACGTGGCCGAGAAAATTGCGATCGCGCGCCAGCTCGAACGGCTCAATGTCGATGTGATCGAGGCCGGATTCGCGGCGTCTTCCGAGGGCGATTTCGAGTCCGTGCGCAAGGTGGCGGAGACGCTCACCACGCCGATAGTGCTGAGTCTGGCGCGCACCCGCGAACTGGACGTCGACCGGGCGCTGGCGGCGGTGGAAAAGGCGCGCCACCCCGGAATCCACATCTTTATCGCGACCTCGGATATCCATCTGAAGTACAAGCTCCAGATGAACCGCGAAGAAGTCCTGACCGCGGCCGTGTGGGCGGTGGCAAGGGCCAGTAAGCATCTGAGCCATATAGAGTTCTCATGCGAAGACGCCTCGCGAACCGACTGGGACTACATGGTAAGCCTGGTGCGCGAGGTGGTGGCCGCGGGCGCTACCGTCATCAACCTGCCCGATACCACCGGGCACGCGATTCCCGAAGAATACGGGCGCATGTTCAGTTATATCCGCGAGCGCGTGCCCGGCGCCGAGCGGGTGCGTTGGAGCGCCCACTGCCATAACGACCTGGGGATGGCGGTGGCCAACTCGCTGGCCGCGATCAAGAACGGAGTGCGCCAGATCGAATGCACGATCAACGGTATCGGCGAGCGCGCCGGCAACACCTCGATGGAGGAGGTGGTGATGGCGCTGCGCACGCGCAAGGACCTGTTCGGGATCGAAAGCCGCGTCAATACGCGCCAGATTTACCCCGCCTCGCGCCTGCTGTGCCAGGTAATCGGATGGCCGCTGCCGCCCAATAAGCCCATCGTGGGTGACAACGCGTTCGCCCACGAGGCCGGCATTCATCAGGACGGGGTGCTCAAGCATAAGCTCACCTACGAGATTATGAAGCCCGAGGAGGTCGGAATCCCCTCCAACAAGCTGGTTTTGGGCAAGCATTCCGGGCGCCATGCCTTCGTCGATCGGCTGGGCCATCTGGGCGTGGATACCGCCGCGATCGACGTCAACAAGGCGTTTGCCGAGTTCAAGGCGCTGTGTGACAAGAAGAAGGTCGTCTATGATGACGACATCCTGGCCCTGGTCACGGAGGAATCGCGCCGCACCGGAGACTATTACGAACTGGCCGGCCTGAGCGTCAGTTCGTTGAACGGCGCGGCGCCGCATGCGGAAATCGTGATGCGGGTCGGGGGCGAAGAGCGGCGCTGCGAGGCTACGGGCGACGGCATGGTTGACGCCTGTTACAAGGCGATCTACCAGTTGGCCGGCGTCCAGCCGGTGCTGGAGCGCTACGCGGTCAAGGCGATTACCGGCGGCACCGACGCGCTGGGCGAAGTCAGTTGCCTGGTGCGACAGGACGGCGTTACGGTGCCCGGCCAGGGTGCGCACAGCGACATCGTGATGGCCAGCGCGCTGGCGCTGGTCAATGCACTCAATCGGCTGAGATTGGGGCTGCGCAAAAATCCCCGTCCAATCGACGAAGGCCCATGACGTCGTTGCGGGCTTGCCGTCGAAATCGTGTTAGGGTAAGTGCTAGCGGAAGGATTGTAAGAACAGCGGCAACCGGCTGCTTTTCCAGGAAGCCCCGTCTGCCGCACCCGGGATTAAACCCGAACCGTAAACCCCAGCAGCAATTGTACCGCGAATGGCGATTACTTTTGCTACCACCCGTAGGAAGGGTGAGCTGAACCGGTCGATTCTCACTTCAGATGGCGTACAAGATCATGGTCCTCAAGGGCGACGGCATCGGTCCCGAAGTCGTCGGCGAAGCGTTACAGGTGCTCAAGACGGTCGCGCGTCAATCGGCGCTGGAGCTTGAATTTAAGGAGGCGCTGGTTGGGGGCGCTTCGCTCGACGCCCGTGGTACCCCGCTGCAAGACGACGTGCTCAAGGCGGCGCAGGACAGCGACGCGATCCTGCTGGGGGCGGTGGGCGGCCCCAAGTGGGACAATCCCGCCGCGCAAAAACGTCCCGAGCAGGCCCTGCTCGCTTTGCGCAAAAACCTCAGTCTGTACGCCAATCTGCGGCCCGTCAAAGCGTTCAAGGAGCTGATCGCAGCCTCGCCGCTGCGGGCCGAGATCATCAACGGCGTCGACCTGGTGGTGGTGCGCGAACTCACCAGCGGAATCTATTTCGGCGTGCCCAGTGAACGGCGCCAGGCCGACGGCGGGCGCGAAGCGGTGGACACCCTATATTATAGTGAGGCGGAAATAAGCCGCGTGGTCCGCTTCGCCTTCGAGCTGGCGCGCCAGCGGCGCAAACGCCTGGCGTCGGTGGACAAGGCCAATATCCTGGCCTCTTCGCGTTTGTGGCGCGAAATCGCCGGTGAATTCGCCGCGCAATACAAAGACGTGGCATTCGAGAACGTGCTGGTTGATTCAATGGCGATGCATCTGATCAGGCGTCCGCGCGATTTCGACGTCATCGTCACCGAAAACATGTTCGGCGATATTCTTACCGACGAGGCCTCGATGCTGGCCGGTTCGATGGGTCTGCTGCCGTCGGCCTCGCTGGGCGATGAAATCAATGGCGCCGGATACCCGGTCGGCCTTTACGAACCGATTCACGGCAGCGCTCCGGATATCGCCGGCCAGGACAAGGCCAACCCGCTGGCAGCGATTTTATCGGCCGCGATGCTGCTGGAGCATTCGCTGGGAATGCTCTCGGAGGCGGAAGCGATCAGGCAGGCGGTGGACGTGGTGGTGCACGAGGGTTACCGCACGCCCGACCTGGCGGCGCCGGGAGCCAGGATGGTCGGATGCAAGGCGATGGGCCGGCTGGTCCGGGAACGGCTGGAGAGCGCCGAAGCGGAAGGCTGATGAGCACAAGTCGCAACGCGGGCTTGCGGATGGCGATTGTCGGCGCGACCGGAGTCGTCGGCGGCCGGCTGCTGGAATTGATCGACGAGCGCGCCGTTGCCTGTGCGGAGCTCCGGCTGTACAGCTCCGAGGATCACGCCGCCGAGTCGATCGAATCCGGTGGAGAAGTCCGCCGGGTGGAGGTTTTATCCGATCCTTCCGAGCTGTCGGACCTGGATATAGCTTTTCTGGCGGTGCAGCGCGCCCAGGCCGAGTCGATCCTGCGCGAGATTGCTGGGCCGATTGTGATCGATCTCAGCGCCGCCTTACTGCCGCCGTCCAACGCTCCGTTCGTGGCGCCCGGATTTACTACGCGCGAGCAGGTCCAGGATTTAAGCCGCTTCAAGCTCTTCCACATCCCCCATCCCGGCGCATTGGCGCTGGCGACCATCATCAATGCCATCGGGGAGATTTCCAATTGCGCGGCTACGCTGATGCTTGGCGTTTCCTCGCTCGGGCACGGCGCAATCAGCCATCTGGTCGAAGAGACGGCGGATTTGCTCAATGGCAAGCTGGAACTCGAAGACGACCAGCGTCAGGCCTCTTTCAACGCGGCGCTCTTCCCAGGCGCGGGGGAACTGGAAAAGACCGTGCTCGCCCAGATTGAGAGGCTTACCGGCGCAGCACCGCAACTCGCCCTTCAAACCGTTCAGATACCCGTTTTGCATGGCAGCGCTTTGTGTCTGAGTCTGCCCAACGCCGCTGGCGCCGGCGCATGGGCCGCCTCGCTGCGTGAGTCTCCCGGCGTTCTCCTGGTCGAAAACGAGGAGCCTCCCACCGTGGTGGATGCGATCGAACAGGAGGCCCTGTTGCTCAGTCTTACGCAGGGCGCCAGTGGAACCTCGATATGGTGCGTGTTCGACAACGCCCGCCGCACGGCGCTGGCCGCGTTGTGGGTTGCTGAGTGCCTTGTGCGGGATGCGGCGGAGAAGCTGAACTGAGCAACGGTCCGCCGATGCGTGTGCGGCTGACGATCGAATACGACGGCACCGGCTATTGCGGCTGGCAATCGCAGGCCGGCGACGATACGGTCCAGGCGCGGATCGAGGCGGTGCTGGAAAAGATCTTCGGCCAAAGCCTTCGCATCCACGCCGCCGGGCGCACCGATGCCGGCGTGCATGCGCTGGGGCAGGTTGCCGCCTTCGACGCTCCCCGCTATTTCGACCCGCTCGAACTAAGACGCGCGCTCAACGCCCTGCTTCCGCACGATATCGTGGTGCGCGAGGCGGCCGAGGCTGCCCCAGGCTTCGATGCGCGCCGCGACGCCAGGGTCCGGGTCTACGAGTACCGCATCCACAACCGCGCGCTCAGGCCGGTTTTTGATTACCGCTACGCCTGGCACATTCCCCAACCGCTGAATTTTGCCGCGATGCGGTCGGCGGCCCGATTTTTTCTTGGCGAACATGACTTCGCGGCTTTTCGCACCCTGGGCACCGAGACCAGAAGCACGGTCAGGGAAATCTATTTAAGTCAGTGGGAGAAACGCGGAGACATCCTATTCTATCGCATTGAAGGGAGCAGTTTCCTGCGCCACATGGTTCGTTCGATGGTGGCGGCGATGGTGGAGGTTGGGCGCAACCGGCTTGACGGTCCAGCGCTGGGGGCGCTGCTGGCCAGCGGCAACCGCGCCGCGGCGCCCGCTGCCGCGCCCGCCCGCGGGTTGTTTCTGGTGGAAGTGCGCTACCCGAAAGGGTCGGAAGGCCGACCCTGACAGGGTGTTGAAAAAACTAACACAAGCGAAAACGAATTTGCTGTTCGAGCTCAGCAACACATTGGCGCAGAGGCTCTTTCTGTCCTCTCTCCTTATCTTAGGAGGGGGCGAGGGAGAGGTCACACGGCCTCGGACATCGAACATATTCGCCCTAAGCCAACAGCACTTCGCCAAAAATCAGTTTCAGAATTAACTTCTCAGCAGCTTAAGAGAGATAAGAGTGCGAGCAGGCTGCGAGATCATTTGAGCGGCTGCTGGAAAGCCTTGGGGGAGAATATCAAGCGGACGCACCTGTTCAAAAACCCGCTTGCCATCGGCAAAAAGTGACGCGCGGAACTTGAAAAATTTTGCGCGAGGGTTACGCTCTAAGTCAGCCAGGCAGTGTAAACGCTCGATTTCAAGGAGGTGGATGATGACGCAGTCGCAGGTGGCAACGCATTTATCGGACAAAATTGGAATCACCAAGAAGCAGGCCAAGACCGCGCTCGAGGAACTGAATTCGCTGGTGGTGCGCGAACTCAAACGCGAAGGTTCGCTGAGGCTTGCCGGGTTGGGCATTTTCCGCAAGCGCAAGAGCAAGGCGCGCATGGGCCGCAATCCGGCTACCGGCCAGCAGATCAAGATTCCGGCGCGCACGCGGCTTCGCTTCACGCCGGCCAAGAGCCTTAAGGACTCGGTGCTCGGCGCGCGCTGATCGCGCCTCTGTGGCGCATCGCAAAAGCGGCGGGGTTCCGCACAGGCCTCGCCGTTTTGGGTTGCCGACAAGTTCCTAATCCCAGGCCGCGGTTCAATCGCGGGACCCTGCGACCCACCTGGCCAGCGGATATTGCCCGTAGGGGGCGGTTCGTGAACCGCCCCCTTCCGGCCCTCGTGGACCCTCCACGGCCCATGGGGGTTTTCGGGATCAGAACACAGTGACCAGCCCGGCCAATGATTTTATTTTCTTCCCTCGACCATCCACGGGCGGTTCACGAACCGCCCCTACGTCGTATCAATTGGATCATGAAAACGGGAAGAATTTATTCACAAGGTTCCTCACCCGCGCGGCCTTGTCTGCGACTGCGGCCGCGCAACCTCTCCCGTCAAGCGGGAGAGGTTGAAGAGTAAGGCCGCTCCGCCGCAGCGCTCAGCTCACTTGCCGCCTTTATCGGGATTCGGCGGCTTGGGGGCGGTGCGTGAGCGGACTTGCCGAGCGCGTTGGAGATATTCGCGGATGCGGATTTCGTAGCCGCGCTCCGAGGGTTGGTAGTAACGGCGCTCCAGCAGATCTTCGGGCAGGTAGTCCTGCTCGGCCAGCGCGCCTTCGTAATCGTGCGGATAGCGGTAGCCAGAGCCGTAGCCCAAATCCCGCATCAGCGGCGTGGGCGCGTTGCGGATGTGCATTGGAACGGGCAGCGCGCCCAGTTTGCGCACGTCCTCGCGCGCGGCCAGCATCGCGCGGTATGACGCGTTGGATTTCGGCGCGCTGGCCAGGTAGGTGACGCCTTGCGCCAGCGGGATGACGCCCTCCGGCATCCCGACGAACTCCACCGCCTCCTTGACCGACGTCGCCACCATCAGCGCCCGCGGATCGGCGTTGCCCACATCCTCCGCGGCGAAGATCACCATCCGCCGCGCGATGAACATCGGATCCTCGCCCGCCTCGACCATCCGTATCATCCAGTACAAAGCCGCGTCGCAGTCGCTGCCGCGCATACTCTTGATGAAGGCGGAGATGATGTTGTAGTGCTCCTCGCCCGCGCGATCGTAAATCAGCGCCTTGTGCTGCGTGGCTTCGCGCACGTGCTCCGGCGTGACGGTCGAACAGGCCGCCTGGCGCGCCAACTCGGCGGCGATCTCCAGCGTGTTGAGCGCCTTGCGCACGTCGCCGCCGGCCTGCCCGGTCAGTTCGTCAAGCGAGCGATCTTCCAGCGTGAGATTGAGGCCGCCCAGGCCGCGCTCCGAATCGGTCAAGGCGCGGTTGATCAGGATTGCCAGGTCGTCCTCGGAAAGCGGGTTGAGCACCAGCACCTTGGTGCGAGACAGCAACGGTCCGATGACCTCGAAGGAGGGATTTTCGGTGGTGGCCCCGATCAGTGTTAACAGCCCGCTTTCCACGTGCGGCAAGAACGCGTCCTGCTGGGCGCGATTCCAGCGATGGATCTCGTCGACGAACAGGACCGTACGCTGGCCGTCGGCCGCCAGTTGGCGGCGCGCAAGTTCGATAACCTCGCGCAGATCGGCGACCCCCGAAAGCACCGCCGAGATCGATTTGAAGACCGCCCCCGACTGGTCCGCGACTAACCTGGCCAGCGTGGTCTTGCCGCTGCCGGGCGGACCCCAAAGGAGGATCGAGTGCAGGGTGTGCGAAGCCGCCATCTGGGTAAGCAGCTTGCCGGGACCAAGCAGATGCTCCTGGCCGACCAGTTCATCGAGCGCGCGCGGACGCATCCGCTCCGCCAGCGGTTGCCCGCGCGACGGCTTGGTGGGAAACAGATCAGCCTGCTGAGCCCTGCGCGACTTCATCAAGAAAAGGTTAGCACAGGCCGCGCGGGTTCAGAGACCTAAACTAACCTCCGGCCTACTGGTGGTGGAGCGAAGCGGCCCTATGAACCGGCCGAGGAGATGCTACCTTTCTCTTATCGCCCCCAGGTCAGGGAGAGATGATTGAGGAAGGAAGCCAACTATTATGCAGGGTGCTTCTGCCATCGCACCCAACCCGAACCCAAAAATTCGTTTTTCCGCACCTACTAGCCTTTTACGCGCCGCATCGTCATCGAGTGACGAAAGCGGGATGCCGGATGAGTATTGATGGTAACCTGAGCGATCTCCCCATTTGACATTTTGTAGGTGCGCCGGAACTCAAGCGCTGCCGTTCCCGCCTTGACCTTGAGGCCGGTGGCCGTTATCGGCGATATCAGCATCGCGGCGATTTCCTGATGAACTTCTGCGATGCTCTGGCCGAACAGGTCTTCGATCAGAGGAAAGATTGGACCGGTGTGGCGCTGCAGGAGTCTGCCTACCGCGGCAAAATCCCGGTTGATGTAATATTCAGTCCAACAGAGCGGAGATTCAACGCCATCTTTATGTCTAAAGCCGCAAACCGACAGCCACTCGTCACCGCCCGCAAGTCCAGTACGAGATGCGAGTTTTCCGTTAATCAAAATCATCTTGATGGACTCGATTGCGAAGCGCGTGCCGATCGCGAAGGCCACCAGGTCGTTGATCGAGGTGACGTCGTGTACGTATAAGTCCGAGGAGCGTGGAGGAACGACGATCGTGCCTGCTCCCTGTCGCGACGAGATCAGGTTATCGTCACGCAGTCGTCTCAGCGCTTCCCGGACGGTATAGCGGCTGATCGAAAAACGCTCACATAGATCATCTTCGGTTGGAAGTTGCGATCCCACCGGATACACCACGCCTACAATCTCTTCCTTCAATGTGCGCGCGACCTGGAGATAGAGATGGCCGGCGGATTTGACATCGGCGGTGGAGGAGGCGCGCTGTCCGCCTTTCAATGGCTTTGCCCGATGTGCCTTTATTCCAATCTTCGACGCCATGATCCTTTTTACCAATTGCGCGGACGGCGACAAGCGGCTGGCGGGCCTGGCATAAATATGTCCGGACAGGTTTGTCACAAGACCGGAATTTGTCTTGTAAAGTTTGCTGTGGGTCGCTCCCGCCCGCAATACTTGCATCGCTGAGATGGACAAAATTGAGGAAAACCCAATGGAAGATAACCTTCTGAAGCTTGACGGCCGTATCATCGTGGTCTCCGGCGCCGCGGGCGGTGGCATCGGGACGACCGTCACGCGCCTGGTTGCTGGCGCCGGGGCGACAGTGATCGCGGTGAGCCGCTCTCAAGCAAATCTCGATCGGCATATCGCGCCTCTGGTGTCGCAGGGTCTTTCGATCACGCCGGTGGCGGCCGACGCGCAGACGCAAGAAGGCGTGGCCGCCGTGATGGAGAGCGTACGCGGCGCGCTTGGCGATCTTCATGGACTGGTCAATGTGGCAGGCGGTGCGGCGCCCTCGACCTGGGGCCGCTCGACGCGGCTTTCCCGGGCTGATTGGCAGGCGCTGTTCTCTCAGAATCTCGATTCCATGTTCTTCATGAGCCAAGCCGTCGCCGCGGAATTGAGGGCGCAGGGACGCGCGGGCTCCCTGGTCTCGATCTCCTCAATCAGCGCCGTGAACTCGGCGCCTTTCCATGTTGGCTATGGCGCGGCCAAGGCAGCGATGTTGGCGGTGGTTCGAACCATGGCGCTGGAGCTGGCTCTGGACGGTATCCGGGTCAACGCCGTGGCGCCGGGACCGACCGAGACGCCGGCGTCGCGCACATATATTGATGCAGATCCGCAGCGCGATCGCCGGGCTATCCCGATGGGACGGCGCGGCCGCCCTGAGGAGATCGCCGGCGCCGTGCTCTTCCTGCTGTCGGACTTGTCGAGCTACATCACCGGCCAGTGCCTGATCGTCGACGGCGGCATCAATCTCAAATGGTCTCATCTCGCGGAGGATAACACCCCCCTCTTTCTCAAGGACGAATCCTTCCGTGCGGCCATGAAACGTTGAAGGATGTCCTCAACTCGTCCAGTTTGGCTGGCAATCCGATGGCGAACGAACGGGAAGCAATCTCACCGGTTACCAGCGGTCACTGCAAGTTAATGTCGTATAACCGGGCCGCGTTGCCGTAGACTATCTGGGCCAGATCGGCCGGCGGCAGACTGCCCAAATTTTCCTCGATAATCTCGCGCGAGCGCGGCCAGGTCGAGTCGTTATGCGGATAATCGGAGGACCACATCAGGCATTGCGAGCCGAGCGCGCGGCGCGCGAAATCCACCCCCAGGCCTTCGAATTGAAACGTCGCCGCCAAGTTATTGCGCAGATATTCTCCTGGCAGTTTTGCCAGGCTGAACTTCTGCAGCGCGGACAAGCGGTCGTAGCCATGATCCAGACGATTGACGAAGCTGGGCAGCCAGGACACGTCGTTTTCCGCAGACACCAGCTTCAGGCGTGGAAAGCGCTCGAATACGCCGCTGACGATGAGATCGCAAATCGTTACCTGGATCTGGTAGGGCAGGCCGACATATTTGCGCATCATCTCATTGACCCCGAAGGTCACGCCGGTGCGGCTGGTGGCGGCGTGCATCGAGAGCGTCATGTTCAGGTCCTGCGCGGCGGCCCAAAACGGATCAAACTCGGGCGAGGTATAAGGCTGCTCTTCGCGTGAGCCGATCGGAATCATCGCGCCGCGCAGTCCGATCTTCGCGATCCTTTCCAGCTCCTTGATTGCCGCCGGAACGTCGTCGAGCACCAGATTGCCGATTCCGAGCAGCCGCTCGGGATTGACCGAACAATACTCCGCGGCCCAGTCGTTAAACGCCCGATAACACGCCATCAGGAATTCAGCATCGCGCACCCCATAGATCAGAAATGCTTGCGAGCCGTACATTATTTCGGCCGCCACCCCATCGCGGTCCTGCTCCTTCAAGCGCTCGGCGGGATCCCACACGCTCTTGGGCGCCGCCTCCCATCCGGCATGATACGCTTTGGGCAGTTCCGCGGTGGTCCTGCCAGCGGCGAAGTTCGCGCCGATATGGAACATCAGCCGCGGGATGTCTTCGCAGGCGAGATACTCGCCGCCCTCGGGTCCAGGCTCGTTGGTAGGCGCGCGGTCGCGGAAGCGCGCATCGATCCGCTCGCGCCACATGCCCGGAGGTTCAACGAAATGAGAATCGGCTGAGATTATAGGACTTTGTAACATTATATTTTCACCTTCACGGCGCGAGTTTGCCGAGGTCGCGCAGCACGCGGCCTGGGAACGCGCCCGTATGCTCGCCGCTGTCCATCACGACCGTACCGTTGACGACAGTCAGGCAAACCCCTTCGTTGCGCTGGATCATCCGCGTGCCGCCGCCGGGCAGATCGTTTATCGGCTCCTGAGGATGGGTGGCGATCCGATCCGGATCGAACACCACCAGGTCAGCATACTTGCCCTCCGCGAGGGACCCGCGGTCGAAGATTCCCAGTGCCTCCGCCGGCAGCCCGGTCAGGATGTTGATCGCGCGCTCGATACTCAGTGCCTTTCGCTCTCGCACCCAGAAGCCGAGCAGCGTGCTGGGATAGCCCGTGATCGCCACATGCTCGATGTGCGCGCCGCCATCGGCCAGCGATACCAGCATATGCGGATAGGTCATGATTTCGAGCACCTCGTTTTCTTCGCCGTTGATGGTCTTGAAGGAGAAGACCGTCTTGAGGTCCTCTTCCAACGAGAGGTCCAGAAAGGTGTCAAATACGTCCTTGCCGGTTTCTTTGGCGATCTGCGCGATCGATTTGCCCTCCAGACCGCGATTTTTCGCCAGTGCGGTCTGCTTCACGATCATCAAATCCCAACGCTTATGGAAGTAGCGCGGCAGCGGGTCCTCGACCACGTCATAGCGCAGCCCCTTGCGGATTTCAGGGTCGCGGTACATACGTTTGCGTTCCTCAAGCGAGCTGCTGAAGACGATTGGCTTCCAATGCGGCAGGTCATCGAACACCAGCTCCGGCCGCTCCATCGAGAACACGTAGGGTGTGCCGAGCTGGCACGCAGCCTGGGGGTAGACTCGCAGCCCCGAGCGCCAGACCTTCTCATTCATCTCGATCCATTCGCGCCATTTGCCAGGCTCGGCGTAGCGCTGCAGGATTCCGCCCCAGGTCGAGACCAGGCCGGTGCGGCGCGCGGCTTCGACCAGTTCCCAGTCTTGGCGCCGCTCCTTTTCCGGGTCATCGCCGGAGGCAATGTGAGAGGTGGCGAACTCGAACAAGCCGCGGCGCGATTCGCCGACTGCGTCGAACAGTTCGTACATCTCGGCATTGCTGGTGATTTTGCCCGGCATCGGCTCGCCGTGATCGCCGACATGAAGACCGAAGCGCGAAGCGGAGAGCCCGGCCGCGCCGGCGCGCATCCCCTGGCGCACCGCCGCCTTCATCCGTTCGATTTCATCGCGGGTGGCCTCGCGCCGCGTCATCGCTTCCTCGCCCATCACATAGGCGCGGATCGCCGATTGCCCCATCAGGCAGGCAACGTTGAGGGCCGGGCGGCGGCGCTCGACGGAATCCAGAAATTCGCCGAAGTTTTCCCAATCCCACGGTACCGCTTTCTGGAGCAGAGTTGCCGGAACGCCTTCCACCCGGGAAAACAGGTACTTGAAAATCTCGCGCTGCTCGGGTTTGCAGGGCGCAAACGCGACGCCGCAGTTGCCGGTCAAGACGGTAGTGACGCCGTGCCAGGAAGAAGAGGTAATGAGCGGATCCCAGAACAGTTGGCCGTCATAATGGGAATGCGGATCGATAAAGCCGGGCGCCACCGCCATCCCTTTGGCGTCGATCGTGCGCCGCGAGTTGCCCCTGACTTTCCCGACTGCGACGATCCGATCGCCCGCCACCGCGACATCGCCCTCAAAGCCGGGTGCTCCGGAGCCGTCGTAGATGGTGCCGCCCTTAATCAACAGGTCATATTGCATAGCCGCTACCCCGCGCAATTTTTCAGACTGCGGCACGCTGCCCGATGTCGCGTGTGCAGCGCCGACGCTCTTCGACCTAAATATGTACCGAAATTTCCAAGCTGTGCGTAGCGTGAGTTTCATGATCTTGGCGCAGCTCTGAATCGCAAGCCCGCCGTGATGGGGACCAGGCGGCGGAGTTGACAACGAAGTAGCCAGGGGCCTACACATTGCCCAGGCTAAACGGTCACAACCGAAATTCCGGTTAATGGATCGAGACCTGGCACATGGCCGGAGGCGCGCGTGGATTTTTCCTTAACCCCGGAGCAGGAACAATTCCAAAAACAGGTCAGGGACTTCGTCCAGCAACATCTGACGCCGGAACTGCGCGACGAGGTCGAACGCGAACAGTATTCGATCGGACCGCTCGGCAAGAAATTCGTCCGGCTCATGGGAGAGCAGGGGTGGCTCGGTATTGGATGGCCCAGGCAATATGGCGGGCAGGGACGCGGCGCGATCGAGCAGTGGTTGTTCTTGCAAGAGATGCACCTGGAGAACCTGCCGACCGGCGGCCTGACCCTCAGCTCTGCGGGACCGACCTTGATGCGCGTCGGTTCCGAAGAGCAGAAACGCGAATATCTGCCCAAAATTCTGACCGGCGAGATCGAGTTCGCAATCGGCTACACGGAACCTGACGCCGGTTCGGATTTGGCCTCGCTGCAGACAAGAGCCACGCGCGAAGGCGACAGCTACGTTATCAAGGGCCGGAAGATCTATACGTCCGCCGCCCATCATTCCACCCACATATGGCTGCTGGCGCGCACCGACCCACAGGCGCCCAAGCATCGGGGAATTTCCATCTTAATCGTGCCAATCGACGCGCCCGGTGTGACGATTCACCCACTGCGGACGATGGGCAGCGAGCGAACCAACGAGGTGTTTTTCGAAGACGTCCGGATTCCCGCCGGCAACCTGGTCGGCGAGGAGAATCAAGGATGGTACTACGTCGCGATGGCGCTGGACTTCGAGCGGCTGATTCCGCATGCGCGCACGCAGCGGCAACTGGAAAATCTTATCGATTACGCAAAACAAACTATGGTTGACGGCCTGCCGCTCAGCAAGCATCCACAGGTACGCCTGGCGCTGGCGCGGCTCGCGGTGGAGGTTGAAGTGGTCCGCCTGTTCTCGCTGCGCAGCGCATGGATGATCGAGTGCGAGCAGACTCCTAATGTCGAGGCGTCGATCTTGAAAGTCTTCATAAGTGAACTCAGCCAGCATATAGCCGTCGCCGCTCAGAACATTATGGGACCCTATGCCACCTTGCGCGCGGAGGATCGCCTGGCGGCGATTGGGGGACGGCTGGAGAAACTGTATCGTGGTTTTCCGATGTTCAAGTTTGCCGGCGGTACCAACGAGGTAATGCGAAATATAATCGCGCAGCGCGGCCTCGGGATGCCTCGAGGTTAGGACGCCATACACCATCGCGATCCCGGGCACTTTCTCCAATCGAATTTGCATTGGAACGAAGCGGCAGCCTGATAGCGACGCAGGTCTGCTGGTTGAAGAGTTGGGGCGCGCCTGCCCAGTGGCTGACATAAGTATCGACTGATACGCTTCAAGCTTGCTGGCCGAATCTCTCTCAAGGATTCCAGTGAGTTCAACCATGTCCGAAGAAAAACCATACGAAACCCTGCTCGTTGAAAGCCGCGACGGCATTGCGGTCGTGACTCTCAACCGCCCCGAGGTGCTCAATGCCTACAATCCAAAGATGGGCCGGGAGATCAGGGCGGCGCTGCGGACGCTGGCCGGCGACGCTGAGAGCCGGGTGGTGATACTGACCGGAGCCGGGCGCGGCTTCTGTTCGGGCGCCGACATTTCGCGTCCCAAGGATCGCACTAACCAGTGGAACCCCAACGTGATTCGCGGCCATGAGTCGGATACCGCGATGTCGCGCATGATGACGGATTATCCCAAGCCGATAATTGCGGCGATCAACGGCGTGGCGCTGGGTGTCGGCTTCAGCCTGACGCTGCCCTGCGATGTCAGGCTGGCTTCGGAGAACGCCCGCTTCGGCGCGACCTACACCCGCATCGGCATGGTTCCGGAACTGGGGAGCAGTTTTCTCCTTCCGCGGATTGTTGGCTTCGGCAAGGCGATGGAACTGGTGCTGACGGGCAGGATGATCGACGCGCACGAAGCCCATGCGATCGGATTGGTGAACCAGCTTACACCCGAAGGCAAGGTGCTGGAGCAAGCCCTGGAGATGGCGCGGATGATGCTCAAGTCCCCGCCCAACGCGCTGCTCCTGACCAAACAAGCGCTCCATCACGCGGCGGCCAACGGGATGCTGCAAGCCACGCAATTCGAGGGGCTCGCAATGCAGATGTGCCGCAATTCTTCGGACCACAAAGAGGCAATCAAAGCATTCAGAGAGAAACGGGAACCTCGCTTCACCGGCAATTAAGTCGAATCTTCCACTGAAGATAGGCGAAGAGGAAATGCCAGTTTAGACAGGTGCTCGGGTATCCGGACAAATTTAATCGGTTGTCATAAAATGCTGAAAAATCACAGGTTGACTGTAGAAAAGCCCTGATATTAGTCTGGACAACATCGATTCTTTTTTCTGCGAGAACCGTGTCCGCCGCACCTCAGTCGACGTTAACGAAATTCCCGGCATTCGGGTATGATATCCCGGCGGACCGGCGCGCATGAGCGGCAACTGGAAAGGGTTCTCTCTGGGTCATTTCGAAGGCTAGACGGGCTCATTCGAACCCATAGGTCGGCATTTACTGAGTAGGGAGGACGTCATGAACGAACCGAGCGGCATCGCGAATTTAGTTCAGACCGCTGAGGAGCTAACCGAGCCGGTTACGATCGGCGCCGAGGTCTACATCTCCGAGGAGTATGCACGGCAGGAGCGTGACAAGCTGTGGCGCAAGGTGTGGCTGCAGGCCGGCCGCGTCGAGGAGATCCCCGAAGTCGGCAATTATCTCACCTATGAGATCCTCGACGACTCGTTTGTGGTTGTGCGGACGGCGCCCGATAAGATCTCCGCTTACTATAATGTTTGCCCCCACCGCGGCCGCCGGCTGGTCGATACGCCCAAAGGCGCCCGCAACGCTTGCGGCAAGAACCGGCAGTTCGTCTGTAACTTCCACGGATTCCGGTACAACCTCGATGGCGAGTGCGTCCATGTGTTTCAGAAGGAGGACTGGAAGGGCGCGCTGACACCGCAGCGCACCCACCTGGCCGAGGTCAAGGCCGACACTTGGGGCGGATGGGTTTGGATCAATATGGATCCCAAGTGCGAATCCTTGCGCGACTATCTCGAGCCCGCCGCCAGCATCCTCGATCCCTTTGAACTCCAAAACATGCGTTACCGATGGCGCCGGTGGCTCGTGTTCGACTGCAACTGGAAGGTCGCGATGGAGGCGTTCGACGAAACCTACCACGTCCCCGCGACGCATCCGGAGTTCATGAGATTTGGCGACTTTCGCGGATGGGCCAGGGCGCAGGGAAAACATAGCAACATCGGCTATGACGCGCCCAAAGACCTCGATGAGAATCAGGCCAAGCTACGGCTTGGCATCGGCGACCCCCGCCTCTCGACCGCAGAGATGCAGGTTTATACCTGGGAGCATGTGAAGACCAACACCACCCAGACGCTGGTCGATGCGGCGGTCCGGCTGGCCGACGAGTTGCCGGAAGGAACTCCGTCCGACAAAGTGCTCAAACATTGGCTTGACTCCGCGCGGCGCCACGATGCCGCGCGCGGTGTGATTTGGCCGACCATCGATCCTCAGCATGTCGGCAACAGCGGCACCGCCTGGCAGATCTTCCCCAACTTCCAAATTGGGCACGCGTTGAACAATGCCCTATGCTACAGCGCCCGGCCGTTCGGCTACGATCCCAATAAGTGCATCTTCGAGGCCGTTACTTATGAGCTCTACCCCAAAGGGAAAGAGCCGAAGACGGAGTGGCTTTACACGCCGATGGACGACGAAGCATGGCTCAGCGTCCTGCCGCAGGATTTTTCCAACATGGCGGCAGTGCAGCAGGGCATGAAGTCGGCGGGCTTCCGCGGCACTCTGCCCAATCCGTATCGGGAGCGCAGCGTCGCCAATCTTCACCGCAATCTGGCGAGATACATGGGCACCGGCGCACCACGCAAGCTTAGGTGAACAACGCCGCGCAGCTAGTGCTTTTTAAGTGGCACAGGCTTCCAGCTTGTGGTCCCTCTAAAATACTTGCGTTCGCCCGATTAAATTGGGTTACGAAAATCGGTTTCCAGGCAAACCACAGGCTGCAAGCCTGAGCGACTTAATTTATCGACAGTCTCTACTTAGGGAGAAGATGATCGATGAAGGTCAATATAGGGGCTTTCGCACACAATTCCAATGACTGGGAGCGGGTCCAGAGCGGAGATTACAGCCGCCCTGCCACCACGCCCGATTACGAGTTTGTCCAACGGGCGCTTGCGCTTGCCGATTTGGCCGAGCCGCTGGGTTTTGACGGAATCTGGGCGCCGGAGCATCAGGGCACTCCTTATGGAATGACGCCCAATCCGATCCAGACGCTTACCTATTTTGCCGGACGCACCAGGCGCATCAGCCTGGGGTCGATGGTCGTCGTCACCCCATGGTGGCATCCCGTGCGGCTGGCGCACCAGATCGCTTATCTCGATATTGTCTCCAACGGGCGCTACCACACGATCGGGCTGGGACGCGGCGTTTCGAAATCGGAGTTCGCCGCGGTTGGAGTCCCGCGTGAGGAGAGCCGGGATCGCTTCGACGAAACCCTCGATATCCTGAAACTGGCTTTTTCGCAGGAGCGGTTTTCCTACGAGGGAAAAATCTTCAAGATTCCGGAGATGTCGCTGCGCCCGGCGCCAAAGACTCGCGACCTGTTTTCGCGTATCTATGGCTCATCTTCGACACTTGATTCCCTCGAAATACTCTCCCGCCGCGGGATGGTGCCGCTCTTCGTTGGCAACAAGCCGATTGAGGAAGCCGGGAAAGAGGTACAGTTCGTGAACACGATCCGGCAGGAACTTGGACTGCCGCTATGCCAGCCGAAGAACGTCCTGTTCATGTACTGCACGCCAACGATGGAAGAGGCCAGGAAGGCTGATGAATACCTTCTGACAGCCAATAAGAGATGCCGCTCTCCACTATGGATTTGCGGACGCCTCCAATTTCATCGGGGTCAAAGGGTACGAAGCCTATGCAAGCAGGCTGCCGGCGCCACGGCTGTACTCGCCGCTGCCGGAAGCCGCAATGAGCAAAGCAAACCGAAAACTCCCGGATATCATCCGTCGAACCTGATGATCGGAACGCCGGAGGAAGTCGTCAAACGGATTGTCGCCGCTCAAAAGGCGTGTTCTTTCTCGGAGATCACGATCGTTCCGCAATTTGGCATCATGCCATACGACGAGGCGGAGAAGAGCACGAAATTGTTCGCCAAAGAGGTTCTGCCGATCATCCATAAAATGGAGGCGCCGCTTAACGCCGACGCGCTTCCGCCCCGTGCCGTCGCTTAATCTCGATGAAGCGCGAGTCATCGGATTGGATATGAAGTGTAAACCGACGCAGACACCTGACATCGGTCTGCCTGCACTGCGGGAAAAATACCGGCAGGAGCGCGACAAGCGCATTCGGCCCGAAGGCCAGAAGCAATATGTTGAAGCGGCGGACGACTTCGCGCAGTTCTATGAAGCCGATCCCTATTCACCGCCCGTGGTGCGCGAGGCGATCTCGGAAGACATCGACGTCGCCGTCCTCGGCGGAGGCTTCGCAGGTCTGATTTCCGCCGCCCGCATCAAGCAAGCCGGCGTCTCCAATCTCCGGATCATCGAGTTGGCCGGGGACTTCGGTGGCGCCTGGTACTGGAACCGCTATCCCGGCATCCAATGCGATACCGATTCCTGTTGCTACCTGCCGCTGCTTGAAGAGGTGAACTACATTCCGAAGGACAGATATGCCTACGGTGCGGAGGTTTACGAACATTGCCAGCGGATCGGAAGGCATTTCGGCCTCTATCAGACCGCGCTCTTCGGCACCCTGGTCCGCTCATTGTGCTGGGATGAATCGATCAAGCGCTGGCGGATCGGCACCAACCGCGGCGACGATATCCGGTCGCGCTTCGTCGTCATGTGTCCCGGTCCCTTTAACCGGCCCAAGCTGCCGGGCATCCCGGGAATCCAGAGCTTCAAAGGGCACACGTTCCACTCGGCGCGCTGGGACTATGACTATACCGGCGGAAACATGACCGGTGGACTGGACAAGCTGGGCGACAAGCGCGTTGCTATCATCGGCACGGGCGCCAGCGGTATCCAGTGCATCCCCTTTCTCGCCCGCTACGCCAGGGACCTGTACGTCTTCCAGCGCACACCTTCCTATATCGACGAGCGCGGCAACCAGGCGGTTGATGCCGAAATGATAAAAGCCCTGGGGCCGGGCTGGCAGCGAGAGCGGCAGGCCAATTTCCATACTGCGGCATTCGTCGGTTTTGGCCCGGGTGACCCGGACCTCATCTGCGACGGCTGGACCGAGGTCAGCCGCAATATGGCGGCGAAGCTGGAGGCCACGGGATGGCCCAGGCTGACGCCTGACCAGTTGATGGAACTGCGGGAGATTGAAGACTACAAGGCGATGGAGCGGCTGCGCCGCCGCGTCGACAGCGTCGTCAAGGACAGGAAAACGGCCGCGGCCCTGAAGCCGTACTATCGATTCTTGTGCAAGCGGCCCTGCTTTTCCGACGAATATCTACCGGCCTTCAACCGCCCGAATGTTACGCTGATCGATGTGTCGGCATCCAAAGGTGTGGAGCGGATCACCGAGACGGCGATCGTCGCCCATGGAGTCGAATATGAAGTCGACTGCATCATCTTTGCTAGCGGCTTCGAGATCACGACCGAGCTGAAGCGCCGATTCGGCATTGACCCGATCACGGGCCGCGATGGCCGCTCGCTCTACGACCACTGGGCCGACGGCTACCGGACGTTTCACGGCATGATGAGCCACGGTTTCCCCAACCAGTTCTTCACCGGCTTCACCCAGGCCGGCGTGTCGGCGAACACGACCGCGATGTTCGCGCAGCAAGGCACTCACATCGCCCATGTCATCAAGGAAACGTTGGCTCGCGGCGCGGCAACCGTCGAACCCAGCCAACAAGCCCAGGACGAGTGGGTCAGTATCATCCGGGAGACATCGATTACCGACCGGAATTTCTGGCGGGAATGCACGCCCGGCTATTACAACAACGAGGGCGAAGAGGTGTTGCGGTCGCACCTGGGCGAGCCCTACGGCCCCGGCTTCTACGCCTTTGACCGGCTGCTGCAAGACTGGCGCGACAAGGGCGATATGGACGGCCTCGTCCTCGGGACGTGATCGATGGGCGGCGGCGGCCGGCTTCCATACGGCGCGAGGCGAGCGACTAAAGGGTGAAGAGCGGAATAGAGAGCCGACGCCCCGCCCTGATTACGCGCTCATCATAGCTCGCGAGCTTCACGGACTGCCCGTGAGCCCGCAGGAACTCGACCGAAGCCAGATGCAGGGCATCGAGCGTTCGCAGGGGGATGGGCCATCGATCCAGAGCGCGCGAGAGAACCAGCGGTGTCATTTCAAGCCATCGGAGGCGGCCGAGCAGGAGCCTGACGGATTCTCCGTGGGAATTTCCAAGCCCACGCGCATGGATCCGGTTCCATACCTCGTATTCCGTCAAACGGCTGGAAACGAGGGGGTCGGCCCACAGACTTTCCGGCGGACATCGGTCCTCGGCCAATAGTTGGGCGAGAATGACCGAAGTCTCCACGTAAGTCATCGTTCTTCTCTATCGCGATTCAATTCCTCGAGCAGAGTAGCCAGGCGGGCGACGGGGCGTCTTGGAACCTGACCTCCTGAAGGCATGAGGGGCGGAGTCAAACACCCGCGCCGCATCAAATCCGCCAAAACCGCATCATCGACTATTTGCGCCCGGCCCAACGCAGGCGGCACCAGCTCGGCTACCACCCGATCACGATCGGTGATGAGAACAGTCTCGCCGCCCGCGGCCAGGCGGACGTATTCGCTCAGCTTATTCTTCAGCACTTTGAGACCCACAGCTCGCATGGCTTAAAGGTAGCTCCCGGAAGCTACCACGGCAAGTCAACCGCATCATCTTTGCCCGCGGCCCGCGGATTTGAGATCACGATGAGTCTCAGACGCCGCTTCGGGATTGGCCGATCAGAGGCCGCCAGCCTGTCATTGGACTTTCTAATTTGTCTGTAATTCTCTGCCCCTTTTCAGGGGGAGAACGGCGCCCATTTTTCTGGGTGCCGAGAGAGGGTCCTTTTTCAGCGCGCATTCTCCTGCGCGCGATTCATAAGTTCCGCGGAAGCTGTAGACGCGCAAAAGAGCCATCCCCGTGCCGAAATGTATTGATGAGCAGAGATAGCGGAACTAAAAAAGCGGCGGCACGTGCTTCATGCAGACTGTCATTTATTCTTGAATCGCGCGCGGGAGAATGCGCGCTGACAAAGGACCCTCTCTGGGCGCCGCAGCGGCGCCCATCTCCCCCTCAAAGGGGGAGAGAATTATAGGAGAAAAATGTAGAAACCAGAGATCTCTCCCACAGGGAGAGAAGATTAAGGAAAGAAGCCAGCTTTTATGCAGTGTGTTGAAGCGAGCATCCCCGCAACTTCCCAAAAGCTACTTTTTTCCGGACCCTGCTAGGCCTTTGACCAAGTGCTGCAGGAATGGCGCGACAATGGCGATATGGAGGGCCTCGTCCTCGGGACATGATCCACGGGCGGCGGACCGTATCGCCTCAAAGTCTTCGTAATGCTGGCAACAACTGCTCCCGAACATAGGAGGTCGTCAAAAATGCCACGCGACCCGATTGTGAGGGGTCGGCAGGACGAAAATACTCGTCCCGTCGTTTGGTGTGTGATAAATCCTTACAACTACAAGCCCGATGTGCCACCACGATTGGGTACTTTTAACCAGAGGGCATGCTATGGACCGCCTCAAGGACATCGAGAACCACGTTGCGGGGGGTACGGAGACAGTTTCGTCGGCCTATGTGCCTCCCCTCCAGCTCACAGAAGGGCAGCCACTACCCATCGCTGCGAACGGCGGTTTATCCTACATGTCGTTTGAGCGAGACGGGGATGCGGGAACTGCCGCAGCGACGGAGGCGGCGCTCCGCCTGATTGCGTCGGGGGAAGGGCAGGCGGTTATCGACCTGCTCGACAACGCTCCCCCCGGCCCGATCGCGACCAGGTGGGGCGTCGGGTTTCGTAGCTACTCGGAGTGCCTGGAATATATCCGGGCGAACAACATCAAAGCCCCTGAAGGCGGCGTAGCACTTCCGCTGCGCTACACCGTTTACGAGCAGCCGTCCTACTCCATCGTCTCGTCCAACGCGCTCTGGCGGGACCCGGCGCGCGAGGCCGAGGCAAAAGCGTTGCGCAAGGAAGAGCGGGACGTCGGGCGCCGATGCCTCTATTTTCCGCAGGTGTTGCGCGACGCGCGACGAATGGAGGAGTACTACCCAGGTCTCTCGCCCAACAGCCCCGAGTGCATGGACAAGCTTGGCGTTGCGCTGGCGCACTGCGAGTCCAGGTGCGAGAACTTTTACGACGCGGCGGAGGTGGAACGCGTGTTCTACCCGGAGATGGAGAAGCTCCTCCTGGAGTTTTTCCCGGACGCAACGGATGCGCTCGTCTACAACCACGACGTGTTTGACAAGGACTACCAGGGCGACCGCACCGAGGACCAGGAAAACAAGAATCCGGGTGTGAACGCCAACTATGCCTACGTCGTGCACAACGACCTGAACGACAACAGCGGCCGCGTGCGCTGCCGCGAGCTGCTCACGAAGAACCTGCGCAACTTCGGGCGCGAGCAGCACTACATGGAAGCGCAGGCCGACGCGAAGATGTCGCGGCGGTTCATGTCGATCAACCTCGCCAAGCCGATGGAGACCGTGCGCCAGAATCCCTTCGTGCTCTGCGCCTGGCCCTCTTTCGCCGATCAGCCGTACATCACCAACTACCGCATCTACGACGACCGCGTCGGCGAGACCACCCGCTTCACCTACCGCCCCGGCCACCAGTGGTACTGGTTTCCCCAGCAGAAGCCCACCGAAGTCTCGATGCTCAAGTGCTACGACTCCGTCACCGACGGTTCCGTCTCGCGCTGGTCTTTCCACACCGCCTGCATCGACCCAACCGCGCCCGACGACGCTCCCTGCCGCAAGAACGTCGTGGTCCGCGCCTTTGTCTTCTTCTAACAAGACAAAGAAGACGCAGCGGGGAGAGGGAGAGAGCCGCCGTCCTCGAAATATCTATGCTCTACTGAACTCAAGTCGTCTGGCGTGGCTCGAGCGCGCGTGCGGCGGCGCGCTTCTTGCGCTGGCGGCATCGCTGGCATTGTTTCGTAGGGCCTCAACTGAACGACTATGCTCCACTGTCTTGCAAATGAAATATCTCTCTAGGATGAGAAGATGAAAAAGTCTGCCGCGAGCCAAGGCCAGCCGGCATCGGAGCTCATCTCGAAAAGAATCGCCGAACTCGGGGACTGGCGCGGGGAAACCCTCAGCAGAATGCGCAAGCTCATCAAGGAAGCAGACCCGGACGTCGTCGAGGAGTGGAAGTGGATGGGCACTCCGGTTTGGTCGCACAACGGCATCATCTGCACCGGCGAATCCTACAAGAAGGTCGTGAAGCTCACCTTCGCCAAGGGCGCGTCTCTGAAGGATCCGGCCCGTCTCTTCAACTCGAGTCTCGACGGCAATGTACGCCGCGCGATCGACATCCACGAAGGAGAAGAAGTTGACGAGTCCGCCTTCAAGGCGCTCGTTCGGCAAGCGGTCGCCCTCAACAGTTTTGGCAAGTCGAAATCTTCGAAGAAGCGAAATAAGACCAGCCAATGAATTGATAACACCCGAAACGTAATAAGTGCCGGCGTTGAAATAGACGCTCGCTTCCCGATCCCCGTTACGCTTTGAGACTTCCTT